>CAKQEP010000001.1 GCA_934230325.1 uncultured Clostridia bacterium
TACCCGTAGAAGGTTTTTGGCAAAAAGCAACGGGTTGGGATAAGCCTTTGACAAACGTAACGGAAGATACGACTTTTTCGGCGCAATACGCTTACAACCCCACCGAAGAATCTTTGTTTAAATTCAAACTTAACGCTGACGGAGAGTCTTACTCTATAGCGGCAAAAAAACCGTTAGAAATGAGCGGACAAATCGCACTCCCGACAATATATATGGGTATGCCCGTGACTTCCGTAGCGCAGGGAGGGTTTAGATATGCAGGTATAGAAGGTCTGTATATCCCAAATTCTTATAGAATCATTTACGCGCAAGCATTTCAAGGTTGCGGTAGTCTTGCCGAAATAAGGATAGCGGAAGGACTCAAAGAGATTTATGCCGCCGCATTTGAAGGTATCGGCGTATGGACGACCTTTGCATTGCCCGCGTCGCTTGACAATATTCACGAATTTTCTATTTGCGGTACTATATTTGGCGGCATGGAAGAATATCAGTGGCTTGACCCCGAGTATGACGCAGACAAAATCAACGCAATAAACAACTACAAAATCACCGTTGCTCCAAACGGCGCATACGTTTGGGATGAAGAAAACAAAATTTTGCTTTCCGCAGACGGCAAAACTTTGGTTACCGGTAGTCCGATAAGGGAAGTGCTTAACGTTCCCGCAACGGTAGAAAAAATTTACGGCGAAGCGTTTCTTAAAAGCACCGTTAAAACCGTCAATATTCTCGGTAACGTAAAGTCCATAGGCGGCGCAGCATTTAACGAGTGCGCTTCTTTGGCAAACTTTAACATCGAGGGTAGCGTCGAGCGTTATGAAGATTGTCAAGACTATCAAACAATGCTTGAAAACGACGGTATCACTTACAACATCAACGGCGTATTCCACAACGCAGGTATCGTTGATATTGCTCTCAAAGGCGTCAAATACATAGGCGCAGGCACTTTCACTTGGAACTACAAAATCAATTCAATCGCTATCGATACTACGGTAGAAAGTATTCACCGCGAAGCATTTAGCAATGAGTGCCCTACGGAAAAAGCAGAAAACTGGAGTACGACGCAAGGCGTACCGAGTTATGGAGTACAGAGTTTTGGCTATATAGGCGCAACTCCCGACAGCGACGGCCGCACTTGGAACAACGCTCGCACAATTTATATCGACAACGGCAAAGCAATCATTTCTAAAGGCACGGGCATTAACGGCGGCGATACTTTCCTGTATTACGCGCAAAACGTAGCGGGAGAAGAGTATTCTATCCCCGCAGGCGTGACCACTCTCGTTTCCGGCTCTTTCAAAAGCGTAAGATTTGTACGTACTCTCACCATACCCGAAGGCGTAGAAATAATACCCGTATACTTTGCGATGGACTCTAATCTCAAAGTGGTCAATATTCCCGCAAGCGTCAAAGGTTTCACCAACACGTTTGACACTCCGCTCGGCACTTGGCACAATGTTTCTATGTGGGGCGGTTACGGCGCGTTTTGCGGCGTGGATTTGGATCAAATCAACTTTGCTCCAAATAGCAAACTCGAAAGCATTTGTACAAACACGTTCCTTGCCAAAACGATGAAAGACGACAAAGTAAGCACTTTCACCGTTCCCGCAAGCGTAAAGACAATAGAAAGTTATGCTGTCGTATACTCCAACTTAAAACAATTTATAGTGGAAGAAGGCAACACGGTTTATAAAGCAGTGGACGGCGTATTGTTTACCGCAGACGGCAAAACGTTGGTATCTTTTCCCAGCGGCAAAGCAAAGGACTTGACCGACGGAGTATACACCGTACCTGCCGGTTGCGAAATTATTGCACAAGCGGCTTTCAACTGCGTGTTTGACCTCAAAAAGGTAGTAATGGGCGCAGACGTAAAAGTCATATCCGTCGCCGCTTTCAACAACTGCTATAGGGCGGAATACAATCAAGAAACGTGGGAACAAATCGGCGAAAGAGGCATTGAGGAAATTGTTTTCACGGGAGAACTTAGCAAAATAGAGCAAAGCGCCTTTAATGATATGAAATTGCTCAAAAAGGTTACTTTTGTAGGCGCTGCTCCCGAGTTGGTTTATAACAACGACGAAAAATACTTTGGCACTTCTCGTTTTATATTCGGTTACGAAGACTGGGAAACAAGTTCGGAAGTGATGTTCAGCAACCTTAAATTCGATGTCCCCGACGCGCGTATCATGGAGTACTATGAAAAGTTTACCGCATACAGCGCGATATACGCACAAGGTTTTGACCAAGAAAAACTTGTCAAAGTTACTTACAACTTCGATACCAAAGGCGGCGCGACAATGGAGTCGGTCAATGAAGTAAAAATAGAAAAAATGCCTGTCCCGACAAAGGAAAACGCATATTTCTGGGGTTGGTATTTGACCGACGGCAGCGCGGACGGCAACTGGGGAGATATGGTAAACTTCCCGTATATGTACAAAGACGGCGCAGAAGTTACGCTTTTTGCAAGATGGGAAAAGCAAGCGAAAGAAACGGGCGATATGGGTATCTGGTCGGTAGAACTCAAAGCGGGCGAGTACAAAAAAGTCAACTTTAAGTTAGGCGCTTTCACTTATCTGTATTTTACCGCTCCCGTAGATTGCAAAGTCCAACTTACCGGCACGGAATGTTTGACAGGTTATGAATTCTTCTTTTTAGACGCACCCGACGTAGACCTCAAACAAGAAGGCTGGTGGGATCATAATCGTGAATTCGATTCGGCAGGTAGAGTGACTTTAAAGGCAGGCGAGAGCGTATACTTCTATTGTGTCAACGATGACGAGGAAAAAGGCGACGTTGACCTTTTTGTCAGCGTAAAAGTCTTTGACATGGACGGCAACGACATGACGCAAGAAGTCGCAAAACTTGCTCCGACCAAAAAAGACGAAGAATAACCGTCTTTAAACAACGGCAATATCGTTGTTGGCCTTACCAAACCTATCAAAAAGATTTTCTGTTATCTATTTGATTTTTTTCTCCTTGCATTACCCTTTCCGAATAAGACGGAAAGGGTAATGCTATGTTTGTAATAGTATGTAGATAGTTAAACGCCTATATCAAATTTAAATTTTTATCGATACAAAAAAACTATCCTGTACTAAAAACAAAGCCATAGCAATATATTATATCGTGATACGGAGGTATTTTGTATGAGTAACGGCGTAACGGCGACGGCAACAAGCGGTCAAAACAAAATAAAAACGATATTGAAATCGGCTTTGCTTTCCTTTGTGTTTTCTCTCGTGTTTGTTTTGGTTTTTGCTTTGATAGTAAAACTTACTAATATCGGCGAGGGCGCGATAGGCATTGTAAATCAGGCGATAAAAATCGTAAGCGTTTTTTTGGGCGTGTTGTTTAGCGTAAAGGAACGCGGCGGTTGGTTTTTAAACGGGTTGTGCGGCGGCGTTTTGTATGCCGTGATTGCGTTTTTTGTGTTTTCTTTTGTGGGCGGACAGTTTAACTGGAGCAATTTGTTTATCGATATAGGCGTCAGCGGCGCAGTGGGAATTTTGGCGGCTCTTTTGGCGGCAGGAAAAAAATAGATATTATTTTGATTTTTGACCGCAAAATGCTTGAAAAATATTGCGTTTCATATTATAATAACTCGGTAGATAAAAAATCCTATCGGAGGTGTAATATGAAACACATTAAAACAGTGGCAGAGCCAAAACTTAATCAGGTCAAAAACTCTACCGGTTGCGGTGAGTGCCGCAGTAGTTGTCAATCCGCTTGCAAAACAAGTTGCACGGTAGGCAATCAAGTTTGCGAACAAAAAGTAAAAGTACTTATCAAAACGCAAAAATAAATACGACTTGCAAAAAAGGCAGTCTATATGACTGCTTTTTTTACGATTTTAAAAAATGGTACACAGTTTTTGTATTGACAATCGATATTATCTTTATGACGTAGAAAGCGGCAACTTGTACAACGTGGACAAGTTGACTTTTGACGTATTCAACGGCAAAACCGACGGGTACGCCGCCGCCGACGTAAAAGAGGTGCAGGAGGAGCTGGACTATCTCAAAACGCACGATTTGTTGTTTTGTAAGGGGCAGGAAGCGTCCGCCGACAAATCCGACGTCATAAAAAGTATGTGCTTGCACTTGAGCCACGATTGCAATTTGCGTTGCAAGTATTGTTTTGCGGACGAAGGAGCATATCACGGCGCAAGGGAAAATATGCCTTTAAGAGTCGCAAAAAAAGCTATAGATTTTTTGATTGCCAACAGCGGACACATTAAAAATCTCGAAGTTGACTTTTTTGGCGGCGAGCCGCTCATGAATTTTGACGTTCTTAAAAAGACGGTAGAGTACGCGAAACAAAAGGTTGCGCAAGCAGGGAAGGAAATCAAATTTACCACCACGACAAACGGAATTTTGCTAAACGACGAAATCAGCGATTATCTTAATCGCGAAATGGACAACGTTGTATTGAGCCTTGACGGGAGAAAGGAAGTTCACGACGCCGCAAGACCTACCCCAAACGGAAAGGGCAGTTTTGACCTCGTGATGGACAAGTTTAAACATTTTCGCGCTTTGAGAGGGGACAAAAGTTACTTTATCAGAGGGACTTTTACACACGACAACCTTGATTTTTGCGACGACGTTTTGTTTATGGCGGACAACTTTGACCAAGTTTCGGTCGAACCGGTGGTTTTGCCCGATAGCCACAAAATGGCGCTAAAACAGGAAGATTTGCCCGTTTTGTTCGAGCAGTACCAAAAACTCGCAAAAGAATACGTCGAAAGAAGAAAAGACGCAGACAAATGGTTTGGATTTTTCCACTTTAACGTAGATTTGTTAAACGGTCCTTGTCTAAAAAAACGCATGATGGGGTGCGGCGCGGGTTGTTCGTACGTTGCGGTCACGCCAAACGGCGACGTTTATCCATGCCATCAGTTTGCGGGAGAAAATGAGTTTTTGTTGGGCAACGTCTTTGACGGCAAACTAAATAACGATTTGCGCAAAACTTTTATGCAGTCAAATATGCTCTCAAAACCGCTTTGCAAAGACTGTTGGGCAAAATACCATTGTAGCGGCGGTTGCGCGGCAAATGCGTTGCATTTTAACGGCGATATAAACAAACCTTACGAAATTGCCTGCGCTCTAATCAAAAAACGTTTGGAATGTTCTTTGTACGTTTATGACCGAGAACACCCCCAACAGGAAAAACACTAAAAATAATTCAAAATTTTTACCAAATTATTGACTTATTTGATAAATAATTATATAATGATAAAGTTAGTTATCGCAAGGAGGCTTTTTTAGATGAACAAATCTAAGTCCATCGTACTTTTGTGCATTGCGGTTGCTGTGATTTTGTTTGTGGCAGTGTTCACTTTTATGCCGACCACGCTCAAAGCAGGCAACTACGATTATCACTCGCCGGTCAATCAGTTGGCTTATGCCTACGAGTTGTCAAACGGCAATTACGTCACTTATAAAATAGAAGGCGCGTCCGATAAGGAAAAACTCGACAAAACCCTCGACGTTCTTCAAAAAAGAATGCGCCTTATAGAAGAAAGACTCGGCGTCGGCGGCTTTTCTAACGCCGTGCTGTCCGTGTCCGACAACGCTATCAGTATCGATATGCCTGCGGACAAAAATATTTCTATAGACACTATTTTTGGTATTCTCGGTAAACAGGGCGAGTTGGTCATTTCTCTCAAAGAGGACGGCAGCAACCCCATGATACCGTACGACAACGAAAAAAACGAGTTGTCTTGGGCGGACTGCATCACAAAATGTATCGCTATCTATGACAATTCTTCTTCTAAAGCGTCTTACGGCATCAGTATGACCGTAAACGATTTCGGTTTGGAAGCGCTTAAAGCCGGCACTGCGGAAGTGACCAGCAATAGCACGATTTATTTTATCCTCGACGGAAAACCTATCGGCAAACCTTCCATATCTTCGCAAATCACAAACAAAACAAATCAGATTACGGGTTTGGAAACTCCTGCAGAAGCCCAAAGATTTTCCATACAATTTATTACCGGAAAATATCCGCTCAAAATTACAAACACGAGCAATATCCTCACGATAAGCGCCGTTGCCGGCAAAAATGCTTTTGTTGTGTTTGGCGTTGCGCTCGCGGCAATGATTTTTGCATTTGTAGTGTATTCTATCGTCAAATATCGTCTGTTTGGCGTGGCAATGACGCTGTCTTTGCTTTGCTGTCTGATAATTTTGGCGTTTGCTTACGCTTACTTGCCGTTGGGACAAGTCGTTTCTATTGCGGCTCTTGCGGGTTTTGCGTTTGCGGTTGCAACGTTTGTGTTGCTCAACCTTGTTTTCGCCGAGTTTGTGACTCGCCGCTTTGAGTCAAGCGATAAAAAGACTTTTGATACTGCCGTTGCTGAAGCATTCCGCGTGGTGGTCAAACTCGTTCTCGACGTTTGCATACCTTTGCTTATTGCCGCTATCCTCGTTTGGATAATCGCGTCGGGCGTGGCAGAAGTCATCGCTATGGCTATGGTTTTCGCTTTGGTGATAACGGTATTTTGCACTTTGATACTTACCAAAGCAAGTTTCAAAAATCTGCATAACGTTGCGGGTGACAAACACTTTGGTTTTAAGGAGGTAAAATAATATGACAAACCTCACAAAATCATTTAAAACAACCTTGATTGTTTTGCTGGCATTGTGCCTTTTGGGCGTACTTCTTACTTGCGTGTTTGGCGCAAATACTTTTGCAACGCTCGGTAAGGGACAACAACTCGTCTACAACGTGACGGAACAAGCCGACAATTACGACAACGTTATCGCCGACGTCAAGAGTTTTCTCAAGGAAAAAGGCGCAAAAACAATTACCGTTCAAACTTGTAAGACAGATTACAATGACGAAGTGTATTCTTTGGTTTTTAATTTTAAAGCCAAAAACGCAATCGATTCTATGGTAACGGTAGCGGGCAAACAATGCGCCGTATCTAATATCGACAATCAAAACACCGTCAAAGTAGTCAAACTCGGAGCGGTGGCGTGCGCAAGCGCTATCGTCGTTATTTTCGGTTACCTTGCTCTCAGATTTTTGAAAAATAACTGGTTGGCAAATTCTCTCGGGTATGTGGTCGTTGTGCTTCTTAATATATTTGCGACCTACGGTCTTGTTCAAATTTGCGGTTTGTTCGGATATCAATACGACGCAAATATAATGACTGCTTGTTCCTACGTTGTTTTGTTGACCGTTGCTCTTTACGTCGTGTTTACCGCTTTGGTGCGCGTAGGTCAAACAGAGAAAAAACTAAATGTGATAGAAGCGATAGAATATGCGCAAAAAACCGCTTTTGCTTCCGTTACGCTTGCGGCGGTGGTGTTGTTTGTAGGTTTTGTCGTTGCGGCTATTGCGGGCGGCGCAATGTTTACAATAGTATGTTTGCCGTTTGCTTTGGCTACGGCAGTATGCTACGTTTCTTACCTGTTTGTTGCTCCTTATATGTTCAAACTTTTGTTGAGCAACACGGAGCAATCCGTCAATAACTAAAATAAACAATAAACGCAGATACAGCCTTCCGCAAGGGAGGCTGTTTGGTTATATGGTGTTACGATGATAAAAAGATATGCCAAAAAAACATTCGACGTCGATTTTAAGGATGTGGAATTTATCGAAAGTTTGGGCTTTGACCGTGAATGTAGCGTTGCGCTTGCGGGCAGAGGAATTACCCGCGAAAACCATCGCGAGTATTTTGACAATGATTTTTTTATATATCATGACCCGTTTTTAATGACGGGAATGGACAAAATCGTCGATATAGTCAGCAAAACGATAAAAAATGGCGGCAAAATACTCGTTTATGGAGATTATGATGCCGACGGACTTACTGCGTCGGCTATTTTGAAATTGTTTTTTGAGCATAACGGTATCGATTGCCGCATTATCATTCCAACCCGAGAAGACGGATACGGCTTGCATGTTGACCTTGTTATGCAAGAATATCAAAAACAACCTTTCGATTTGCTTATTACCGTCGATTGCGGCATTTCAAATCGAGAGGAAGTGCAACAGATAAAAGAAAAAATCGACATACAAATTCTTGTCACCGACCACCACGAATTACCGCAAGTTTTGCCCGATTGTCCTTGCATAAACTGCAAAATAGGTTATCCTTTCGCTTATCTGTCAGGCGCGGGCGTTGCGCTTAAACTTGTTGAAGCATTGTCTGACAGACAAACCGCCTTACTTTATGCGGACATTGCGTCGGTCGGAACTATTGCTGATATGATGCCATTGTCGGACGAAAATCGCAGTATAGTAAAACAGGGTATAGCAAATTTTAACCATAAAGGATTGATAAAATTAGCCGAAACGACAAAGTGTGAATTTCCGCTCACGGCAACTTGTCTTGCCATGAAAATTTGCCCGAAAATAAATTCGGCAGGCAGAGTTGGTTCGCCCTATAAGGCGTTGGATTTATTGCTTATGCAGGGACGCGCAACGGCCGATGCGGTAGGACAACTCATAGAATGTAATGTTTTGCGGCAAAAAATTTTTGACGAGGTGCTTATTCAGGCAAAAAAACAACTCGATTTTGTTTCCCCGCAAGAAAAAATGCTTTTTTTTGTCGGAGAAGATTGGCAACACGGCATACTCGGTATTGCGGCAAACAGATTTAAAGATATTTGCAAAAAGCCTTGCGCATTTTTGACTGCGGACGGTGACAACTACGTCGGTAGCGCGAGAAGTAGCGGAGATACAAATATTTTTGACGCTTTTGCCGCTTGTTCTGATTTGTTGGTTAGATTCGGCGGACACAAAAACAGCGTAGGATTTACCGTTGCAAAACAAAATTTTAAAACGTTAAAACAAAAAATTTACTCCGTATTGCCGCAAGTCACGGCAGAGCAAAATATAGTCGCTTACGACGTCGATTTTATACCGCTTTATGCAAACAAAGATTATTACGACAAACTCTATTGTTTAGAGCCGCAGTATCCAAACGATAAATTAGTGTTTTGCGTAAACGACTATTGCGTAAGCGCGTCTGTCTTTGCGACAAGTCATTTAAAGTTTACGCTCGGTTGCGGATTAGAGTTGAAAGCGTTTAACAATTACACCTTTTACTATCCTGCGCTTAAAGACGGCGCAGAGTGTACCGTGTTGTTTACTTTGGAGTATGACCGCTACTTAAAAAAAGTGTGCGGTACGGTGGTGGATATGGAATTGCGAAACAGTCTAAATCTCGACGGATTGTATGCGTTAAACTATATCAATAATATGTATCGTATCGATTACGACGATTTTTGTTGCGTCGACGAAGTGCGTGAATTGCTCAAAAAGCCCGATACCGTTGCAATATTTAATAGTTATCTCGACTTTGATTTTACCGCAAAAACCTTTGATTTTGACGATTATTATCTCGGTTTTTGCGCCGTCGATAAGCCTTATGACAAATATGTGCTTATTTCGCCTAAAGACGAAACTTCTTTTGCGGGCTGTAAAAACGCTATAGTTTTTGGCAATTATGGCGACGGGTACGTTCAAAGATATTTTTCGGAAGAAAAATATGCCGCTTTAAGATTGCCAAAACCTTCGTTTTTGGATACAATAGAACTTGACAGAAAGGTCTGCGTTGAAGTATTTAAAGCCATAAAAGGGTTTTCTAACGGTTTTAGCGGTCTTGACAGTTTCAACGGAGTATTTATCGACGCCACAAAGCAACAAATTGCGCTCTGTATTAAAGTATTTGAGCAGTTGGGCATAATCAAAAAGGAAAACGGAAAATTTTTTGTAGACACGTCTTGCAAAAACAATCTGGAAAACAGTGTCTTGTACAATATGTTTAAAAAGCAATGAAATACGACGAATCTTTATCAAACAACATAAAAAACCTTGAGTCAAAGGCAAAATATTATTATCCGCATGACTCCGACATTATTCTCAAAGCGTTGGAGTATTCTCGTAATGCGCACGGCGACCAAAAACGCGCGAGCGGACAACCATATATAATACATCCGATAATAGTTGCCGATTTGCTAATGGATCTCGGCATGGACGCTCCTGCGGTTTGTGCGGCTTTACTTCACGATACGGTAGAAGATACAAAAGTCACAGACGCAGATTTGCGAGAAAATTTTGGCGAAGAAATCGCAAACTTGGTGCAGGGTGTTACTAAATTATCCAATCTACACTTTAACAGCGTCGAGGAGGAGCAAGCGGAAAACATCAGAAAAATGTTTTTTGCTATGGCGAAGGATATAAGGGTAATTATTATTAAACTTGCCGACCGACTTCATAATATGCGTAGTTTGCAATATCTTTCCGAAGACCGCCAACAAAAAATGGCGCGCGAAACTTTGGATATATTTGCTCCGATTGCGGGCAGGCTCGGTATCAGTCAAATTAAGTGTGAGTTGGAAGACTTGTGTTTAAAATACCTTGACAGAGAAGCGTATGATTATCTCGTAGAAAACATTGCTCAAAAAAAGGAAGAAAGACAGATTTTTATCGACAAAATGCTTGTTGAACTTAAAAGCGTTTTGGCGGAAGTAAACGTAGAAGGCGAAGTTTTTGGCAGAACCAAGCATTTTTACAGCATTTACAAAAAAATGAAAAATCAAGGCAAATCTCTTAGCGAGATTTACGATTTGACAGCGTTAAGGGTTATCGTAAAAACGGTAAAAGACTGTTATAGCGTTTTGGGCGCGATACACGCACGATGGAAACCTATACCCGGTCGATTCAAAGATTATATAGCCGTGCCCAAACCCAACCTTTATCAATCGTTGCATACGACCGTCATGACAAACATGGGCGTACCGTTTGAAATACAGATACGCACGGAGGAGATGCACAAAATCGCAGAATACGGTATTGCGGCGCACTGGAAGTACAAAGAGGGGATAACCGCTAGAAGTCAATTTGAAGACAAACTTAACTGGATAAAAGAAGTTTTAGCTTATGAGACCGACCTTAAAGACAGCGCCGAATTTCTCGATTTGATAAAACGAGATATTTCTATAAGCAACGAAGTTTATTGTTTCACGCCAAAGGGCGACGTAAGAAATCTCACCGCCGGCGCAACCGCACTTGACTTCGCATACGCTATACACAGTGAAATAGGCAACAAGTGCGTAGGCATAAAGGTAAACAGCAAGATTGTTCCGCTTGATAAAGTATTGCAAAACGGCGACGTGGTTGAGGTGCTTATCAGCCAAAACAGCAAAGGACCGTCAAGGGACTGGTTAAATATAGTCAAAACTTCGGGCGCAAAAGCAAAGATAAGGCAATACTTTAAACGCGAACTCAAAGACGAAAACATACGCACGGGCAAATCGATGTTGGATAGGGAGGCAAAAAGGAGAGGGCTTACTCTTGCTCAACTCATTACTCCCGCCGCGACGGAAGAAGTTTGCGTCAGATACAAACTTGAAAATATCGACGAAGTTTATGCTGCGGTAGGTTATGGCGCGTTGTCTATCAATCAAGTTATGACAAAACTTGTGGCAAACGCAAGTCCGCTTGCAAAAATGGTTGTTGACACGCAAAATGCCAACAAACAAAGCAGAATAAGAGAAAAAAGCAACGTTGAGATAAAAGGACACGACGATTTGCTTGTTAGATTCAGCCGTTGTTGTTCTCCCGTGCCAGGTGACGAAATAATCGGATATATAAGTCGCGGTCGCGGCGTGTGTATACATCGCAAAGATTGTCACACTTTAAAAAATCTCGAAGTCGAGCGTTTAATAGAAGCAAAATGGATAAATCCAAACCCGACTTCCAACAGTTTTGCCGCAACTTTACAGATTATTTTAGAGGACAAAGTGGGCGTTTTTGCAGAAATTACAAAACTTATTGCCAACGAAGGACTGCCGATAATAGCTATCAATGCCCGAAAAGACAAACAGCATAATGCGGTCGCAGTTGTTACCGTAGAAATATCAAACCACAACCAACTCAATCAACTTATAAACAGGCTTCAAAATATGCCTAACACAATAAAAGTATTCAGAACGACGGTTTAAATATGTTAAAATACAAACTAATCACTACGGGCATGTTGCCCACAAATACTTATATCCTTTACGACGACACCACAAACGATTGCGTTGTCATAGACCCCGCTTTTGACGGCGGTAAAGTTTTGTCTATTTTAAAGGATAAAAAATTCAACTTAAAAGGCATTTTGTTGACGCACGGGCATTTTGACCATTGCGGCGGCGTAAAAACGTTGCTCGAATACAAAAACGTTGACGTATACGGCAACAGTTTAGACGCGGAGTTGGCGGCAAGCGCATCAAAAAATCAATGGCGCGCAAGGGCGCAAGACTGTACGATGACCAAATTTGTAGATAACGAAAAAGATTTTTCGATAGGAAATTTCAAGTTTTCCGTCATGAATACACCCGGCCACACGGAAGGCGGCGTTTGTTATTTTATCGACGACTTGATGTTTAGCGGCGATACTTTGTTTTGTGACTCTGTAGGTCGTACCGATTTGCAAGGCGGGGACAGTGCAAAACTCGCTGAATCCCTAAAAAAGATTGCAAATATCAAAAAAAATTATACCGTGTTGGCGGGGCATATGGAAACAACCGACTTGGACACTCAAAAACGTACAAACCCGTATTTAAAGGCGGAGGCTATAGATTTTGACTGAAAACAACGTTGTTAATTTTTATACCGATACGCCGGAATACGGCTCGGAATTGATAGACGTCGCAAAACTGTTTATGCATGACAAAAATTTTGTTTTGACGCAAGAGTATGAAGACGGTATCGTTCACAAAACGGAAACAAACGGCAACGCAATAAAAAACACTTGTAGTTTTTGCAATCAAACGTATTCCGACGTGTTTGTTTTAAAGCCCGACTACACCCCGTTGGAGGCAAAACGTTACAAAAAAAGGTATGCAAAACTTTCCGTTTACTATTGTCTTAAAAAAGTATTTGACAGGCGGTTGCCGTGGGGCGCACTGACGGGTATTCGTCCGACAAAACTCGCTTGGGAGATTACCGACAGCGAAGGAGATTTTAAAGATACGTTTAAAAGACTTTTTGACGTTTCCGACGCAAAAATCGAGGTTGCCGCAAAAATTCTCGACGCGCAAAAAGGTCTTAGAATCTCGGACGACGGCAAAGTGGATATTTACGTCGGAACACCTTTTTGTACTTCTCGTTGCAGCTATTGCAGTTTTACAGGAGGTGAAATATCACGTCTTAAACAATACGTCGAGCCATATTTTAATGCGGTTGATAAGGAAATTGCCGCCGCGCTTTTTTTTGTAAAAGAGTACGGTTTAGAGATTAAAAACGTATATTTTGGCGGAGGAACGCCGACGGCGTTGCCGCTTGAATTGTTGGATAAACTTCTTAATAGATTTGATAAACTGTCTACAAGCGAGTTTACAGTAGAGGCGGGCAGACCGGACACCATAAATGACGACACTTTTAAAGTGTTCAAAAATCACGGCGTCAACAGGATAAGCATAAATCCGCAAACCTTTTGTCAACGAGTATTAAATCTTGTTGGCAGAAAACACACCGTAGAAGATATAATAGACCGCTATCAAAAGGCTCGTAAATACGATTTTGTCATAAATATGGATTTTATCGCAGGATTGCCGACGGAAACAAAAGAGGAATTTTTTGCCGACGTTGACAAAGTTGCGGAGTTGTCGCCCGACAACGTTACCATACATACTCTCGCATTAAAAAAGGGCAGTATTTTAAAAGGGCAAACCGCTGAAGCAAGCGACGACGGGCGAGTGTCGGATATGGTTGACTATGCTTACAAAAATCTTGTTGCGGCGGGTTATCAACCGTATTATTTGTACAGACAAAAGTATAT
Organism: uncultured Clostridia bacterium; assembly: GCA_934230325.1. Taxonomy (GTDB): domain Bacteria; phylum Bacillota; class Clostridia; order Christensenellales; family CAG-314; genus SFEB01. The sequence goes on from CAKQEP010000001.1 coordinate 13,781, forward strand.
GGCGGATAATTTAGAAAATATAGGATATTGCAAACAAGGCAAACAAAGTTTGTATAATATCGATATTATGGAGGAAACGACAAGCATAATCGCATGCGGCAGCAATTCGATAAGCAAACGCGTATTTGGTAAGCAAAACAGAATAGAGCGGCTTGCTGCGGCAAAAGATTTGCCTACTTATTTAAACAATATTGACGTTTTGATAAAAAAGAAAGCGGAATTGTTTAAGTAGTAGCAATAATCGAATAATTTCTTTGCAAATTTAAGGCAAAAAATTATTAAGTTTTGCTTTACAAAATCTACGCATTGTGATATTATACTTGATGTCCGTGTTCTGAGTTTACCGATTCTCCAACGGTATACTTCGATTACGGCGTAAATAATATATCGGAGGATAAAAAAATGAAAACCAAACAAGAAATCATCGCAAAGTTCGGACGTAAAGAAGGAGATACGGGTAGCCCCGAAGTGCAAATCGCTTTATTGACAGAGCGCATCAACCACCTCAACGAGCATCTTAAAACCCACAAAAACGATCACCACTCCCGTCGCGGACTTCTTCAGATGGTCGGTCACCGCAAGGGTTTGCTTGAGTATCTCAAAGCAACCGATTTGGAAAAATACAGACAAATACTTGTAGACCTTGACTTGAGAAAGTAAAACAAAAAAGGGTGGGATTTTTTGCTCACCCTTTTTTTCAAAAACGGATTTAATAAGAAAAGAGAATATATTTAGGAGAATTTTAAAAATGAGTGAGTTTAAAAAGGAAACGCATACGATAGGCAATCGCACCTACTACACTTTTGAAGGCAGTATGGGTGACAAGCCTATGATTGTAGAAATCGGCAAGTATTGCGAACAAGCAAACGGCAGTTGCGTAGTGCGTTGCGGAGAAACCGCCGTACTTGTCAATGCCACGTTGGCGGCAGCGCCGAGAGACGGTATAGACTTTTTCCCTCTCGGAGTTGATTTTGAGGAAAAAATGTATTCCGTCGGCAAAATACCGGGCGGATTTAAAAAAAGAGAAGGACGTCCCAGCGACAAAGCGATACTCGTATCGCGTCTTATCGATAGGCCGTTGCGCCCGTTGTTTCCCAAAGGGTTTTTAAACGACGTTGCCGTTGTTGCGACTCCGTTGTCGGTTGAGCCCGATATTCAGCCGGAAGCGTTTGCCATGATAGGCAGCAGCATTGCTCTTTCTATAAGCGACATACCTTTTGCGGGTCCTACGGGAAGCGTGGTCGTCGGATACGTTGACGGCAAATACGTTATCAATCCCAACGCCGAACAAAGAGAAAAAAGTCTTTTGTCGCTCAACTTGAGCGGCACGAAAGACGCCGTAATGATGGTAGAAGCAGGCAGTAAGGAAATTTCCGAAAGCGAAATGCTTGAGGCGATTCTTTTTGGCCATGAAGAAATTAAAAAGCAATGCGAATTTATCGAATTTATCGTTAAAGAAGTAGGCAAACCTAAAATCACGCCCGTTTTGCACGTCGCGCCTGAAGAAATTGACAAGCAAATCAGAGAATATGCCGTCGATATGGTAGCGTATTCCGTCGACACTTTTGACCGTCACGAGAGGCAGGCAAGAGAGGACGAAGTTAAGGAAAAAGTCAAGGCTCATTTTGAGGAAGTTAATCCCGACGCAGTAGCGTGGGTGGGCGACGTTTTGTATAAAATGACAAAAGAAAAGGTGCGCGCTCGTATTCTCAATGACGGAGTGCGTCCCGACGGTCGTTCTACAAAGGAAATTCGTCCTATTTGGTGTGATGTAGGCGTATTACCCCGCGCGCATGGTAGCGGCGTGTTTACCAGAGGTATGACGCAGGCTATGACAATCGCAACGCTCGGCACAATCAGCGACGTACAAAAACTCGAAGGTCTTGACGATGATATGACTTTCAAGAGATATATGCATCACTACAATATGCCGCCGTATTCTACGGGAGAAGCAAAACCGTTGCGTAGTCCGGGTAGGCGTGAAATCGGTCACGGCGCATTGTCCGAAAGGGCTTTAGAGCCTGTTTTGCCGTCGGAAGAAGATTTTCCTTACGCTATCCGCACCGTCAGCGAGATTTTAAGCAGCAACGGTAGCACGAGCCAAGCGAGTATTTGCGGCAGCACGCTTGCCTTGATGGATGCAGGCGTGCCTATCAAAGCGCCCGTAGCGGGTATTGCAATGGGACTTATGAAAAGCGAAGATCAATCCAAAGTCGTGGTTTTGAGCGACATACAAGGGTTGGAAGACTTTTTCGGCGATATGGACTTTAAGGTTGCGGGTACGAGAAGCGGCATAACAGCCATTCAAATGGACATAAAAATCAAGGGTATCGACAAACAAATTCTTACTACCGCATTGCAACAGGCAAAAGAAGGCAGAATGTTTATCCTTGACAAAATGCAGGAAGTTATCGACAAGCCAAGACCTCAACTTTCCAAATATGCGCCCAAAATAATATCCTTTAACATCGATCCCGACAAAATCAGGGAAGTAATCGGCAGCGGCGGCAAGACAATCAACAAGATTATCGAGCAGACAGGCGTAAAAATCGATATTACCGACGATGGCTTAGTGTTTATCGCGACAAGCGACGAGCAAATGCAAAAGAAAGCCAAAGATATGGTTATGGCTATAGTCAAAGATCCCGAAGTCGGCGACGAATACACGGGAGAAGTCGTACGTATTCTTGAGTTTGGCGCGTTTGTAGAACTCGCACCCGGCAAAGACGGTATGATTCATATCAGCAAACTTGCTAAAAACAGAGTAGAAAAAGTCACCGACGTCGTTAATATCGGCGATACGGTAGTAGTAAAAGTAATAAAAATTGACGAAAAAGGCAGAGTAGACCTCAAACTCGTCAAAAAACTTTAAAGATAAGCCCCGCGTCAAAACGGGGCTTTAAAAAAATCATAAGAGACAAACGGTTTTCATACCATAATACGAGGCAAGTATGAAAACCAAATCTAATATTTTACACGGCTTAATAATAAATTCCGTTATCGTTTGTTTGCTCGTATCCGTATTTTGCGTCGGGTTTGCATTTAACAAATCAGGTAGTGTTTTTGACAAAACAGGGCGCGGCGCAATATATTCGGGAGATAAAAACAAGGCGGAAGTCTGTATAATGTTTAACGTATACGGCGGTACGGAATACATACCCGATATTCTCGCCACGCTAAAAAAACACGATGTTAAGGTTACTTTTTTTGTGGGCGGGTGTTGGGTTGCAAAAAACGAAGACGTTTTTTTAAAAATCATTGCCGACGGACACGAAATAGGCAGTCACGGTTATTTTCACAAAGACCATGCCAAACTCGATTACGAAGGCAATTACAACGAAATTTTTGTTACTCACAAGTTGGTCAAAGAACTTGCCGGTATAGAAATGAATCTTTTTGCGCCGCCGTCAGGTAGTTTTGACAGTCTTACTCTCAAAGTTGCCGACAAACTAAACTATACTACGGTAATGTGGAGCAAAGATACGATAGACTGGCGCGACCACGACGTAAACAAAATTTATTCTCGCGCGACAAAAAACGTTAAAAACGGCGATTTTGTGCTTATGCACCCGACAAAACATACTGCCGCCGCATTAGATAAAATAATTAGTTTTTATCGCGTTAACGGGTTTAGCGTGGGAATGGTTGGCAACAATATCAAAGGGATTACTTAATATTATGGAAAAAATCAAACGTTATAAAAACGGACTCAAACTTATAGTAAAAAAATCAAGCGGTCTTTTGAGCGTTGCTTGCGGCGTATTTGTCGGAGTAGGCAGTAGCAAAGAAGACGAAAAAACCAACGGATATTCTCACATCATAGAGCACATGGTGTTTAAAGGTACAAAAACTCGCTCCGCCAAACAGATAAGCGAAGAAATGGACGAGCTGGGCGGCAATCTCAACGCTTTCACCGGCAAGGAAACGACTTGCTTTTATACTAAAGTCGTACCTGAAAATCTCGAAAAATCCGTCGATTTTTTAAGCGATCTTTATTTTAATGCGGTTTTTGATAAAAACGACCTCGAAAAGGAAAAAACGGTAATTGCGGAAGAACTATTGATGGACGAAGATATGCCCGACGACGTGTGTCATGACCTTATCGCAAAAGCATTTTACGGCGATATTGCTTTAGGACAAAAAGTAATAGGCACAAAAGAAAATATTAAAAACGCAACGAGAGAGGAATTGCTCAACTTTATGCAAAAGCATTACGTTCCGTCAAACACATGCATATGCTTTGCGGGCAATATAGACTTTGAAGTTGCAGAAGCGCTTACCGACAAATATTTTGCAGACAATTTTAAACAAACCGATATCGTAGTACCCAAACTTGAAGTATTGCCTCTCAAAAAAAGTTTTTTGACGGCTTTTAAGGATTCCGAGCAATCTCACATATCAATAGCGTTCAACTCATGCGCCTTTGACGATGACGACGGATACCTTGTGCGTGCGATTTCTACCGCTTTTGGCGGCGGAATGTCCTCGCGACTTTTTCAAACGATACGTGAGCAAAACGGATTGGCATATTCCGTTTTTTCCGGCATATCATCATATGTAAACAACGGTTATTTGGAATTGTATTTGGGGACAAGTCCCAAAAACATAAAAAAAGCCGTCGATTTGCTCCTTGATGAAGTATTAAAACTCAAAAAAGACGGCTTGACGCAAAAAGAATTACAACGCGCCAAAATTCAGGCTAAAACAAACTACGCCTTTTCTTTTGAAAGTTCGTTAAGTATGATGATAGCCTACGGTACGTATATGTTGTTGTTTGACAAATCGTTTGCCGCAGAAAAAAGGCTTAAAATTCTGGACGGCATCACAATAGACGACGTAAATAAAGTTATCCCCAAGTTTTTTGATTTTGACACTGCGGCTGCCGTCTACGTTGGCAGAAAGTGCGATGACGCGCAATATCCGTCAATTTTTGTCGGATACAAAAATTAAAAAAATTTCGTTTTAAATTTGCTTTTGTGCCGTCAATAATGTATAATATTTATAGTCGGATATATCGTCTTGATCTGTCGTAAGACGCGTTTTGCCGTTATTGCTTTTTTTTGACGGTTTAAAAGTCTTTGTTTTTTTTAAAAACACAGCGATTTTGGCTCGTTTTGCTTAAACCGCATGACGACGCAAGGTCAAGTCGACGATAAAATTTGTATCGGAGGACTATTGTGTTGGTTACTAACAATAATCAAAACGAACAACAAGATATGACAAAACCCGCAAGCAAAACCGCAAAAATAGTCGGATTTTGTCTTGTTGCAATTTTTACTTTTTTACTTATAAGCGCATTATTCGGTGTTGTTAAACCCGTTTCACGCTTTTTGTACGGCGCTTTTGGAATTTCTGCCGTTGCGATACTCGTTGCGGGATTGTTGACGGGTATATTTTTGATTTGCGGCAAAAAAATCACAATAAAAGCAGGCTATATTATTGACTTTATATTTTTGTATTTTTGCGCGGTATTGCTTGTGCATGCAATTACTTCCGCGTCTATGATAAAGGAAAGCGCCGATTTTAGCGATTATATAAGCAAATGTTTCTACTATACGGAAAAAGATTTTTCCGCAATAACTTTCGGCGGCGTTTTGTGCGGCGTAGTCGTTTATCCGCTCTACACGTTTTTGACGGCGTGGGGGACTTATCTCGTTTTGGTAATCGGTTTATTAGTGACGTTGTATTTTGCCACGCAATTTTTTGTCAAATACAATTCGGGCGAATCTGTAAAATCGTTTTTTAAAACTAAAAAACCGACGGCAAAACAACGTTTGAAAGAAGAAAAAGTTACTTTGAAAGAAGAACCGCAAACCGACGAGTCTATTGATACGTCGGAAACGGCGCAACCGACGGTTGTTTCTCCCGAAGAATCCAAAAAACAAAGCGCAATCGACGAGTTGTACGGCTCTAAAATCAACAACGTTTATCACGACAGCACACAGGACAAGCCGCAAGAAATCAATTCTTCCGGCAACTATACTACCGTGCCTGCAGATACTCTTATAAATGAACTCAACAAGCCGCTCACGCCGGAAGAAATTGAAAAACAGCGCAGAAACGAGCGACTTATACAAGATTTTTACAATCTCAAAGCAAATTCTTTTGGCGGAGTAAATACCAGCCCGATAGTCAATGCGGACGAAGCGAGCGCAAAGATAAGAGATGGCAGTTATAAAAACGACGAGGAACAAAAATTTGTCGTTGACGTGACTTCTCCCGCTCAAAACAAAAGCGAAAGGGATTCGGACGATTATTTAAACACCGTTTCCGATGGCGAGGAAATTATAATGGAAGTAGAGCCGGTTTCTGACGACGGATATTCTTCCCACAATTACCGCGATGACAAAAAGTCGGATGACTTCTTATACGAAATCGACGACAAAAACTCTATGCCGACCGCGCAACACAACGCTACTACGCAGGATACGGAACAAAAAGAGGAGGAAATTTATTCCTCGCATGATTTTTTACAAACAGAGAAATCAACCGTAGAATCGGACGATTTTGAAATCATCCGAGAGGTAGAGCCGATTGACACGGTTGTGGAAGACGACTCAAGGGAAATAGAAATCGAAGAAGAACCCGTAGGAGAAGATTTGCGGACATTACAGCAAAAATTCGGCATAAAAACCAAAGAGGAATTAGACGAAGCAAAAAAAGAGGCGGAAGACGAACTCATTATTTATTCTCCTTACGTTGCTCCAAGTACAAACTTGCTCGATTCGAGTCCTATGGTGCTTTCGAGTTCTCCTGAAGAAATCGAGCGAAACAAAAATATTATCGATACTGCGTTGCAAGAGTTTAAAATCGACGCAAAAGTCGCTCACGTAGTGACGGGACCGACCGTGACGCGTTATGAAATAGCGTTGGGTATGGGCGTATCGGTTAAAAAAATGCAGCCTTACGCAGACGACCTTGCCATGCGGCTTGCGGCAGAAAAAGTTAGGTTGGAGTTGCCCATACCGGGTAAGGATTTGGCGGGCATAGAAGTACCAAACAAAAAATCTTCCAAAGTACCGGCAAAACTTCTTATCGACAGCGCAGAGTTTAAAAATGCGGACGGAGAACTTAACTTTTGCGTCGGTATAGATATAAATACAGAAAAAATAATAGTTGACCTTGCAAAAATGCCGCATATGTTGGTTGCAGGTACTACCGGTAGCGGTAAATCCGTTGCGCTCAATATGATGCTTGCAAGTTTTATTGCAAAATATTCTCCGGAACAAGTAAGATTGATTCTTGTTGACCCCAAACTCGTCGAATTTACTTTGTACGAAGGATTGCCACATCTTCTTATCAACGAAGTGTTAAGCGATATTGATAAGGTAATAAAGGCGTTTAAGTGGGCGGTGGACGAAATGGAGCGCAGACTTAAACTTATGCGCAACATCGGCGTAAGAGATATTGCTTCTTACAACAAAAACGTCGATCCGCGCAAAGTTCAACGTTTGCCGCGTATCGTTATCGTGGTGGACGAACTCGCTGACCTTATGACGGTTGCAAAAAACGAGTTAGAGCCGTATATAAACCGCCTTGCCGCAAAATCGAGAGCAGCGGGTATACATCTCGTGCTTGCTACGCAACGTCCTACCGTTCAAGTAATAAACGGCAATATCAAAAACAACTTTCCTTGGAGAATGGCGCTCAAAGTTGCTTCGCAAGTTGACTCAAAGACCATCCTTGATATGGCGGGAGCGGAAAAACTTATCGGGCGCGGCGATATGCTGTTTAAAACCGACATAGCGCCCGACCCCGTAAGATTGCAAGGCGCATATATCGACACCGAAGAAGTCAAAGCGATGGTGGACTTTGTAAAAGCGCACAATGACAGTCATTTTTCGCAATCGGCAGAAAAACAAATTGCAAAAAAACAAGATACGACTGCGTCGCTTGGCGATTTGGCTGACGCAGAAGAAAAACTCGACGAATTGTTTTATCCCGCATTAAAGTTTTGTATACAAAACAAATCGGCGTCAATCAGTATGATTCAACGCAGATTTAAAATGGGATACGCTCGCGCAGGCAAAATAATATGCGATATGGAGATTAAGGGATTCGTCACGCCGCAAGACGGCGCAAAACCGCGAGAAGTGCTGATTACTATGGAAGAATTTAATACTCTGTTTGGAGAAGGCGAATGAAAAAAATCGGTTTGATTTCTTTAGGGTGCGACAAAAACCGCGTTGACAGCGAAATATTGCTGGGCAACGCCGTATGCAACAAATTTAAAGTCGTAAACAACCCGATGGATGCAGACGTGTTAATTATAAATACTTGCGCATTCATCGAGTCTGCGCGACAGGAAGCAATCGAAGCAATTTTTGATATGGTAAATGTCAAAAACGCGACGGGGTCAAAAATAATAGTGACGGGTTGTTTGGCACAAAGGTATCCGCAACAGCTATTTGAAGAAATTCCCGAAATCGACGCGGTAGTAGGAGCAAGTTTTTACTCTGATTTTGCTACTATGTGTGACAAAGTATTATCGGGAGAACGTTTTGTAGAAGTAAACGGGCAACTCAGAGGCGTTGAACACGGCTCACGCCTACTGACAACTCCGTCTGACTATGCTTATTTGCGTATTGCCGACGGTTGCGACAACTTTTGTACTTATTGTTCCATTCCTTTCATTAGAGGTCGGTATCGTTCTCGTGCAAAGGAGGAACTTAAAAAAGAAGCGGTTTCGCTCGTTGAAAACGGCGTCAAAGAGATAATTCTCGTTGCGCAAGACGTAACAAATTATGGCGTTGATATTTATGGCAAATCGGAAATAGTAGATTTGATTAGGATTTTGTCCCAAATCGACGCATTGCAAAGCATCAGACTTTTGTATTGTTATCCCGAAAGAATTACCGACCAGCTTATTGCGGAGATTGCAAACAACCCAAAAGTTGTCAAGTACATAGATATGCCGCTTCAACACGTTGACGACGACGTTTTAAAGCGTATGAACAGAAAATCGACATACAATCAAATAGTCGACGTGATACAAAAATTGCGTAACAACGTCAAAAATATAGCGTTGAGAACCACTTTTATATGCGGTTTTCCCGCCGAAACGCAACAAGCGCACGACAAAGTTAAAGAATTTTTAAAAACTTACAAGTTTACCAACGTTGGTTTTTTTGCTTATTCTAAAGAAGAAGGGACAGCCGCATTCTCGATGCATCAACAAATAGATGACGCTAAAAAAGCCGAATGGGTACAAGACCTTGCAGAAACGCAAAACAAAATTTCGAGAGAGTTTAATCAAAAACTGCTCGGACAGCCGCTCAACGTCATTATCGACGGTTTTTTGGGCGTACAGGACGACGGCAAAAATCTGTATGAGTCAAGAGCATATTTTATGGCGCCGCAAATTGACGGCAAAGTTTATCTGACTACGACAAAAAATCTCAAAGTCGGACAAAACGTCGACGTATTAGTGACTGATTACAACGATTATGATTTGATGGGGGTGTTAAGCGATGAATCTGCCTAACAGATTATCACTGTTAAGAATAATTCTTGTGCCTGTCATGGCGATACTGTTTTTGCTAAAATACAATTGGTCGGTCATTACGGCAGTGTGCGTGTTTGTTATTGCGTGCTTTACGGATTTTTTGGACGGTCACATAGCAAGAAAATACAATATGGTGACCGATCTCGGCAAATTACTCGATCCTATTGCAGACAAAATGCTCGTGTGTTTTGGGCTTTTTCTCGTAGTTGAAGCAAATTGCTTTAATTACGGCGTTATTCCGCAAGGAGTGGCGAGTTTTTGCGCCGCAATCATTATTTGCCGCGAGTTGCTTATCAGCGTCGTAAGGCAAATAGGAGCGTCAAAAGGCATAATAATTCATGCCAACGTATACGGAAAAATTAAAACAATGGTTCAATACGTTGCGATACCCGCAATGATGTTGCTCGTTTTAAACGACGCAATTACTTCGATAAGCGGGACGCTGTATGCGGTTTTGTACTGGTTTGCCTTCGGCGCTTTTGCCGTCGCAACGATTTTGACAATTTTGTCCGCTATCGTCTACCTTGTGCAAAACAAATCGGTTTTTAAATCATGATATGAACGACGCAGAAAAAAACAAGTTGATTTTAATAGTTGTCCAACCGCAATCGGATTTAAGACAAATTAGGCACGCGCTTTTTTCAAAAGGTGTTGATTTTGTTGTATATTGTTGCGAAAGGGACGGTTTGACAGACTTGCTTGGCGAAGTTAAACAAAACAACGTTGTGATTTTTGACGCCGATACTTCGGACGCAAAAGCCGCAATAAAATCGGTTTACGGTTTGCCGTCGGTAATAAATGCTTCCGCAAAGGCAAAAGCAGACAACTATTTCTCAAATAGTAGTTGCGAAATTCAATATAATTTTGACGATTACACTTTGCCGCAAGGGTTTGCGACCTTAAAAAATTGTCAAGATTACAAATCTTTTTACGGTAAAACAGAAACGGGTTTTGTCGCTTGTTTACAAAACAGAAAAACCGATATCGAATCATTTTTTAAAGTTGCCGTAGAGTGCGGCATCGTCAAAGAGCCGCAAAAATCTTTTTGCTTTAAAATATTCGGTCTGTCTGCGGCTGCGGCAAAGGAAAAAATACAACGTTTTGCAACTAAAGAAAGCAAAGTTTACGTTTGCGACGACGGGTATGGCGATATTGCGTTATTTGTTCTTTTTGACGAAGCAAGCGACGTTGCCGTTGACAACGTGCTAAAAAGCGTGTATTCTTTATTTGCGGACAATTTATACGCCGATTTCGATGCTACTTTGCAGGAAGTATTTGTGCATTTGGCAAAGTTGGGCGCTTTTAAAGCAACTTGCGCAGAATCTTTGACGGGCGGTATGATTGCGTCTATGATTGTCGACGTACCCGACGCGAGCAAAGTATTCGATTGTTCTTTTGTAACATACTCAAACGACGCAAAGCATACTTTTATTGACGTTTCGCAACAAAATCTTGAAAAATACGGCGCTGTCAGTAGTCAAGTCGCGCAAGAAATGTCGCAAGGCGCTTTAAAAAAATCGCAAGCAGATATTGCGGTCGCTGTCACTGGGATAGCCGGTCCGAGCGGCGCGACGCTTAAAAAACCCGTCGGTTTGGTATATATAGCCGTTTCTACGGCGGCGCACACGGAAGTAATTCGTCGTGTATTTAACGGCGATAGGACAAACGTAAGAAAACAAACGGCAAACACGGCATTATTTTTGTTGATAAAAAACATTAAAAAAATATAATATTTTCGGAGAAGTACTATGGCAGACAAAGTCGATAAAAACAAAAATCTCGAACAAGCATTGTTACAGATAGAAAAAGCCTTTGGTAAAGGCGCAATTATGAAACTCGGGGAGGAGGCTTCCGCAAAAAATATCGAGGTCATTCCTACCGGTTGTCTTACCCTTGACCTTGCTTTAGGCGTCGGAGGACTTGCAAAAGGCAGAATTATAGAAATTTACGGGCCGGAATCGTCGGGAAAAACCACCGTATCTCTTCACGTCATATCGGAGGCTCAAAAAGCAGGCGGTACGGCGGCGTTTATTGATGCCGAACACGCTCTCGACCCCGTTTATGCCGCAAATCTCGGCGTAGATCTCGACAATCTGTACGTAAGTCAACCCGACAACGGAGAACAGGCTCTCGATATTGCAAATTATCTCGTAGCGAGCGGCGGCGTCGACCTCGTAGTTGTCGACTCTGTTGCGGCGCTCACGCCAAAAGCGGAAATAGAAGGAGATATGGGCGATTCTCATATGGGACTTCAGGCGCGCCTTATGTCGCAGGCATTAAGAAAACTTGCGGGAATAGCAAACAAAACAGGGACGTGCATCATTTTCATAAATCAATTGAGAGAAAAAATAGGCGTTATGTTTGGCAATCCGGAAACGACGACGGGCGGCAAGGCGTTAAAATTTTATGCAAGCGTACGGCTTGACGTTCGCAAAACAGACCAAATTAAAGAAGGCGCAGACATCGTAGGCAACAGAACGAAAGTCAAAGTCGTTAAAAACAAACTTGCGCCTCCTTTCAAGACGGCGGAATTCGATATAATGTACGGCAAAGGAATAAGCCGCGCCGGCTGTATTTTTGACCTCGCGTTAGAAAATGAATTTATTTCTAAAAGCGGCACGTGGTTTAGTATTGACGGAGAAAAAATCGGGCAGGGGAAGGAAAACGCTAAAAAGCACATAGAAGCGAATCCCGAGTTGATGCAATCGTTAGAACAGCGCATAAAAGAAAAAGTTAAAGAAAAAGCAGAGGAAAAAGCAAAATAAAACGATTTAAAGCAAATTTTGCAATATAAAACAAAAATTTATTCGTACCGACTTAATGCGGTGCGAATATTTTTTTGAATTTTGAAGGAAAATTTTCTAAACCCCCTTGACAATTTAGTTTTAAAGTTATATTATTTAATAGTTGTATACAGGTGTACTGTTTACGCAATAATATTTTATCGGAGGAATTTAATTATGGTTTCATTATTAAATTTCTTCTTTAGCGCAAACTCGGGTTGGTGGATATATATCGTTGTCGCTATTGCTTGCCTATCTATAGGCGCAGTCGCGGGCGTGTTGATATTTAATTCTATACAATCAAAAAAAATCGGCAAAGCAAAAGACGCAGCAAAGCAAATTGTCGATGAAGCGACTCTCGATGCCAAAAATATCAAAAAAGAGGCAGTCATCGAGGCTAAGGAAGAAGTTTTAAAACTCAGAACGGACTTTGAAAAAGAACAAAAAGAACGTCGTGCGGAAATTTCACGTCAAGAAAACAGGTTGACTCAAAAAGAAGATACTTTATCTAAAAAAATTGACGCATTAGACGCGCAACAAAAGTCTTTGTCGACGCAACAGTCAGAACTTGCAAAAAAGCAAGCGGAAGTTCAGCGCTCGGCAGAGAAAATCACAGGCGAATTAGAGCGTGTTGCGGGACTCACAAAAGAGGAAGCAAAGCAATCGCTTATCAATATGATAGAAGCAGACGCTAAACGCGATGCCGCTCTTATCGTCAAAGAAATCGAAGCGAACGCAAAAGAAAACGGCGAAAAAAAGGCGCGCGAAATTATCAGCAGTTGCATTCAGCGTTGCGCCGCAGATCAAGTTTCGGAAGCGACGGTTACTACTATCGCGTTGCCCAACGACGATATGAAAGGTCGTTTGATAGGCAGAGAAGGTCGCAACATTCGCGCAATCGAAACGGCGACGGGTGTTGACCTTATTATCGACGATACTCCGGAAGTTGTCATTTTGAGCGGTTTTGACCCGGTAAGACGTCAAATTGCTCGTATCGCTATAGAAAAACTTATTGTTGACGGGCGTATTCACCCCGCTCGCATAGAAGAAATTGTCAACAAAGTAAAAAAAGATATGGATATCACCATAAAAGAAGCAGGCGAAGCCGCAAGTTTCGATACTGGTGTATTCAATCTTCATCCGGAAATTATCTCTATGCTTGGTAGGTTAAAGTTCCGCACGAGTTACGGACAAAACGTACTTAAACACTCGATGGAAGTTTCTTACATTGCGGGAATGATGGCAAGCGAACTCGGTTGCGACGTAGCGTTGGCAAAGCGCGCGGGATTACTTCATGATATCGGCAAAGCGGTAGATCAGGAAGTGGAAGGTACGCATATCGAAATCGGCGCAGAAGTAGCCAAACGTTACAAGGAAAGTCCGGAAGTCGTAAATGCTATTATGGCGCATCACGGCGACGTAGAACCTACGACGGTAGAAGCGGTATTAGTTGCGGCTGCCGACGCAGTCAGCGGAGCAAGGCCCGGCGCAAGGCGCGAAACGATAGAAAACTATGTAAAACGCCTTGAAAAACTTGAAGAAATCGGCAACTCTTTCAACGGAGTACAAAAAACGTTTGCGATACAAGCAGGCAGAGAAATTCGCGTTATGGTAAAGCCGGAAGTTATATCCGATGCCGACGCTCTCGTTCTTGCAAAAGACATCGCAAAAAAGATAGAAGGCGAGTTGGAGTATCCCGGACAAATCAAAGTCAACGTGATAAGAGAAACCCGCAGCGTAGAATTTGCAAAATAGTAATTGCTTCTTATACTGATATCAAAAATAGTTCGGCGATTTTTTTGTCGGGCTATTTTTGATTTGGGCAATTATTTTAAAAAAATAATTATTTTTTGAGGTATAATCGTTTGACTAATTAAGCGATAATGTGCTACAATGTCAAGGCTGTAGGGGAGTGGCTCAACGGTAGAGCAGCGGTCTCCAAAACCGCCGGTTGCGTGTTCGAATCGCGTCTCCCCTGCCAAAAATCACCCGCAAATTTTGCGGGTTTTTTACGCTTTACATTTGGTGGTCAAACAAATCATTGAGAAAAACCGCCAAAAAATCTTCTCGATTTGCCAAATCAAACAAAACACTCGATTTTAACGACGCAATATGAAAAAAGTAGACGTATACACGGACGGAGCATGTTCCGGCAATCCGGGTATAGGCGGTTGGGCGGCAATATTGCTTTACAACGGCGCAAAAAAGGAAATATTCGGTTACGATAAACACACGACAAACAATCGAATGGAGTTGTTTGCCGTCGTTATGGGTTTGCGCGCCTTAAAAGAATCATGCGACGTTACCGTGTACACCGATTCTGCTTACGTGGCTAACGCTTTTATAAACGGGTGGATATACAACTGGCTTGCAAACAAATGGAAAACCGCCGACAAAAAGGAAGTAAAAAATTCCGAACTCTGGAAAGCGCTCTATTACGAAACAAAAAAACACAAAATTCAATTTGTAAAAGTCAAGGGGCATGCCGACAACGAATACAACAATCGTTGCGACGCGCTTGCGACGGGGGCGATAAGCGATTACGTCGAGTTGATAAACTCGGTTGCCGCCGAAAAAAAAGAATCATTGTGACCGTATTTTATTAAAGGGCGCAAATACAAATGATTTAATTGTCAAAATTTAATATTTATTTAAACGATACAACCCCGATAGATTGAAACTATCGGGGTTGAGCCACATATAAATCAAAATTTGTTTTAAATCGTGTGTTTTACGATGAGTGAGTATATCCAAACGGCAAGAGGCGCGTTAAGGCATATTATTGACGGCATCAAAAATATGTTTGCAAGTTGCGCCGTGTTGCCCGTGCCGATAATCACAAAATAAACGATTGCGATTATTACAATGGCTACTGCAAAAAATATTATCGAATTTGTAAAGGTGTATTTAAAACTAAATTTAAGTTTTGATTTTTTGCTCGGATTTGCAAAGTACATTACCGCAAAATATCCCGCAATAAGAGCAAATACACCGATAAGAGTACCGTACGCCGTGAATTTTATCTTTGCAAAACTTTTAAAAGCAAAGTACATAACGGTCAATTCTACGGCAAGCAACAACGCCATTATACAAGCGGTAAACATATTGATTTTGTTTGTAAAAATCATTTTTACCGGAGTATATTTTGCGGTATTGCTGTATATTTTTATGGGAATACCCTCTTTTTTTAACGTTTCGGCAGTTTCTACAAGTGGCATTATTTGTTTTTTAGCCGCTTGTTGCGCCGCCAAAGCCAAAGAATCGTCGTATTTTGCAGTAGGCGCCGCGTCTTGATTTACGTTGTCGAGTTGATTGCCCAACACACCTTCCAAAATTCTTTTGTATTGTTGTTCTTCTTCCGTTTCTTCTCGTTGAATGGGCGAGGTATTTATCAAAGAATCATCTTGTTGTTTTGTGTGGGTAAATACGGGAGCGGGGGCAACGTCTTGTTGGTTTTTTGGTTGGTCAATTGTGATTTTTTCCTTTAAAGGTTGTTGCGAAACGGGAATATTGCCGTTTGCTGCCTCCTCTTTAAGCGGTTTAATCAATTCTTCAAAACGTTGGTGTTGCAGAGGATCGATTTCTCGCGGGGTTTGCTGTTGTTCGGTCGTTTCTTGCGGAGGTTTTTCTTCTGCGTTGAGCAAACTTAATTTTTTGTTTATTTCATCCAACTCGTCTTGAGTAGTTTCGGTACGCTTTTTTTGGCGTTTGGTTTTACTGCCCAGCATCGTAGCGGTTTGCTCGCGAGTGACTTCGGAAAGGGGGGCAACGTCAGTAGTATCTCCGACAAGACTATCCATTACTTCGCGATGAAAATTCCACTCGGACATATAATCGATACAGATTTTTTTGCCGCTGTCGGTGAGTTTGTAATACTTGCGTCTGCCGCCGTTGCTGTCATCTCCACCCCAGTAACTGACGATGAGTTCTCTGTCCGCAAGGCGTTTTAAGTAAGAGTACAGCGTTGGTTGTTTGATTTCATATTTGTTTGCGGTTTTTTCTTTAATTTCACGGGCAATTTCGTACCCGTACTTGTCGCCGTTAAATAGGGCGTTTAGAATAATTGTTTCGATATTACCCTTTAAAAAATCAAAATCCGACATTTTTGCAATCCTCTTTGGTTTTAGTATAGCAATAAAGGCATATTTTGTCAAATTTTATAATACTATTTGTAACATAACTTATAATCTTTTATTATTTGTCAATATTTTTCTTGAAATAAACTATTTAAAGTGGTATTCTAAGTATGATTATGAAAGTTCAAGTGACGCGCAAACATGTAAAAAACCTTACGATAAAGATAGCGGACGACCAAAACGTATTCGTTGTCGCGCCCGTGAATATGTCTGTTGAAGTAATTAAAGGTTTTTTGGATAAAAAATCCGCTTGGATTAGTTCTAAAATTGAGCAAAAACGACAAGTTAAACAAAATAATATTGACCTGTTTTTAAAACGCGCCGTCTTGATAAACGGGCGTGAATATAAAGTCGTTTCAGGTAACGTACCTAATATTTGTACCGTTGACGGCAAAATAATCGTTCCTCAACAAAAATGTATCGACGACGTTGTTTTGGGTAAAGAACTTGCAAAATATATGCTTTCGATTGCAAAATCCGTTTTGCCAAAATACGTTGCCGCATGGGGCACAAAAATGTCTCTTTGTCCGACTGCGATTAACGTCAAAAATCTTAAATCAAAGTGGGGTAGTTGCAACGGAAACGGAGAAATTGTTTTAAACGCAAAACTTATACAAGTACCCGAAAATATCATACACTATGTGGTCGTGCATGAATTATGCCATCTTAAAAACCTGAATCATTCCAAAGCCTTTTGGGACAGTGTAAAGTATTATCTGCCCGATTATTTAAATTTACGCAAAAAGTTGTCCGAATACGACTTTTTAATCACTCTTTGACGCACAATAATTATCCGCAAGTTTAACGTTGTCTGCGGTAAAGTATTCCTTAAAAACTTGCCTGACTTTTTTTGCGTTGGACGCGATAATGATTTTTTGCTCTGTCAATAGCGGCGTTTTTTCTATTTGTACTTCAACTACCGACTGCGGTTTTTTAAAATCGTCGGGTTTGTTTTTTGCGTAAAAGTTTTCAAAAAACATTTTTGCGGCGGCGGTAGGTTCTTTTCCTCCGGTAGAGGTATTTGGTAAATAATTTCCGATTGCGCCTTGACCGTACCAAAACAACACCGTATGAGAAGTCGTATATCCGCAAAACAAAACGTCGGTTATTTTTCCGTTTAAACTCACAGTACCCGTTTTTCCCGCAACGTCAAAATCGATATTTTTCAAAACTTTTGCCGTACCGATTTTTGTGGTATCGACAAGCGCGTCTGTCACGATAAACGAAGTTGCGTCGGAAAAAACTTTAGTTTTTTGGCTTAAAGTTTTATTGTTGTAAACGATTTTATCGTTGTAAACTATTTTTTTAATTAGGCTACTCTCGATATAATATCCGTCGTTAGCAAGAGTGGAGTAAGCGTCGAGCAATGTTTTTGCGTGAACGCCGCCTTTTATGTTGCCTAAAGCCAAAGTTAAATCTTGCGTATCGTCGATTGCAAAACCGTTTTTTTTCAGATATTTGACGCTGTTTTTCAATCCCAAAACGTTTAAAGTTTTTACAGCGGGAACGTTCAAGCTGTTAACGATGCTGTTTTTTACGGTTGTCCAACCGTAATATTTACCGTTAGAATTTGACGGACAAAAACTCGCCGCAAAATTTGTTTTTACGTCGTGAACGGGCGTTGCGATTGTAATTTTGTTTGTTTCTATGGCGGGGGCATATATGCCTATCGGTTTAATCGTACTACCGCAATTTATTTTTTTGTCAATAGTAAGAACGTCAGAATATCCGCATACGGCAGTTATTTTTCCGCTTGCGTTTTCTCTTACCAAACCGCAACAATATATCGGCGTATAGGCGTTTTGTAATGGTGCGTTTCGAGATAGTGCGTCAGCAAGAATTTTTTGTGTTTTTATATCGAGATAAGTATATATTTTGTAGTTTTGACTTTTTAATTTTTCAACCGATATTCCGATTATTTTTGCGGCAGTTGCATACGCTTGCGCGGCATAATCCTGTAATATCGGATTAAAACGGTTGGTTTTTAAAAAATTTACTTCTTTTTCTGCGGCATTAAATTGACTTTCTGTTATAAAGCCGTTTTTTAACATAAGATTTAATACCATACTTTGTCGCATCTCAAACTTTTTTAAATTGACTAAAGGCGAATAAGTATTAGGCGCTTTTAGTATTCCTGCGAGTCCCGCCGCTTGTTTTAACGTTAGTTTGTCTGCGTCCGTATTAAAATACTTTTTTGCGGCGGAAGAAATTCCGTATGCGCCTTGACCGAAATATACCGTATTTAGATACGCTTCCAAAATTTTATTTTTGCTAAATTCTTTTTCGGTACGCAACGCCAAAAAAACTTCGTTTACTTTTCTTTTGAAAGTTTTTTTGTTTGATAAAAACAAATTTTTTACGAGTTGTTGAGTGATGGTAGAAGCGCCTTCCTTTAAAGAACCGCTTAAAACGTTTTTTATTGCGGCAGAGGCTACTCTTTTAAAATCAACGCCGTTATGCGAATAAAATCGCTTATCTTCCGTCGATACAAAAGCGTCCGAAACGTATTTTGGCAAATCGTTTAATCGGGCGTAGTTGTCGGCGTCTTTTATTAGATTTTCGTCGTTATCAAAAATTTGAGCGGTTTGACAAGCCGCGCTGATTTTTTCTTTATCAAACGCAACGTAATCGTCTGCCGACACAACCGCTATACTAAATGCAATAGCAGTTAAAATCGGCGCTATTATAATCGCCGCCAAAATCAATCGACATACTGTTTTTATGGTTTTTTTATTGCGCTTCATAATAATATTATTTGTTATTTTGATATTTTTATAGAAAATTAAGTTGAGTTTTTCGGCAAAAAAATGTATAATAAATACGATATTATTATGCGGGGTATTTTAATGTACTATCTGATAAAAACTTACGGTTGCCAAATGAACGTGCATGAATCGGAAAAAATCGCCGGAATTTTGCACGACATCGGTTACGAAGAAACAGAGGACGAAAAACAAGCGGATATTATTATTTTTAACACTTGTTGCATAAGAGAAACGGCAGAAGCAAAAATCAACGGTCATATAGGAGAGGTAAAACGCCTTAAGGAAAGAAAGCCGTCGCTTATAGTAGGCGTATGCGGTTGTATGTCGCAACAAGAAGGGGTTGCCGACGCGCTCAAAAAAAAGTTTCCTTTTTTGGATATTATTTTGGGTACGGCAAACCTTTGTCTGTTAAAGCAAAAAATTCTCGAAATCAAATCGGAGCAAAAAAGAAGAGCGTTGATTGATACGCAAGAGTTTCCCATTGACGAAACGACGCCGATATTCAGGACGAGCGGCGCAAACGCATGGGTGAACATTATATACGGTTGCAACAATTTTTGCACGTACTGTATCGTTCCTCACGTAAGAGGTCGCGAACGTAGCAGAAAACAAGAAGATATTTTGGCGGAAATACGTTCCTTAATACGGCAAGGATATGCGGAAATAAC
This sequence comes from uncultured Clostridia bacterium, assembly GCA_934230325.1. Taxonomy (GTDB): domain Bacteria; phylum Bacillota; class Clostridia; order Christensenellales; family CAG-314; genus SFEB01. Next base: position 33,638 of record CAKQEP010000001.1, read on the forward strand.
CTTGCTTGGTCAAAACGTCAACAGTTATGGCAAAGATTTTAAAGACGGCACGAGTTTTGCGGGACTTTTGAATGAAATCGCAAAACTTGACGGCGATTTTAAATTGAGATTTATGACAAGCCATCCGCGCGATTTTACCGACGACGTAATTGACGCTATCGCCGCAAATCCGCACGTCTGCCACACGATACATTTACCCGTTCAAAGCGGAAGCGACCACATGCTTAAGGTGATGAATCGTCATTATACAAGGCAACAATATCTCGATCTCGTGCAAAAAATCAGAACTAAAATACCCGACGTAGGATTGACCACCGATATAATGGTAGGATTTGCAGGAGAAACGGAGGAGGACTTTTTGGATACGATGGATCTCGTGCAAAAAGTGAGATTTTCCGGCATATTTACCTTTATTTACTCAAGAAGAAAGGGTACTGTCGGATATTCTATGCCCGAGCAAGTACCGCAAGCAGTAAAAAAAGACCGCATAAAGCGTCTTATTGCGGCGCAAAACCTTATCGTAAAGGAAATCAGCAAGGAGCATGAAGGCAAAACTTTTGAAATAATTGTAGAAGGAAGAAACACAAAGTATGCCGACGGAGTTTATTGCGGACGTACCGACGACGGCAGACTTCTCAATTTTAAAACCAACACTGATTTGACGGGCAAAAAAGTATTAGTAAAAGTCAAATCGAGCAAATCGGCTACTCTTTGGGGAGATTTGGTAGAGGAGTAAAAATTTATGGCAGAAAAAAACAGTGCGTTATCTCCCATGATGGAAAAATATAGCGCGACAAAAAACAACTACCGCGATTGTATTTTAATGTACCGATTAGGCGATTTTTACGAAATGTTTTTTGACGACGCGATAGAAGCGAGCAAAATTCTCGGCATCACTTTGACGGGGCGCAGTTGCGGCAACGGAGAACGCGCACCTATGTGCGGCGTGCCGTATCACGCCGTTGATACGTATGTCGCAAAATTAGTAAACGAAGGCAAAAAAGTTGCTATTTGCGAGCAAATGGAAGATTCCGCAACTGCAAAAGACCTTGTACGTCGTGATGTAGTGAGAGTTATTACTGCCGGCACAGCGATAGAAAACGATATAATTCAAGAAACAAAAAACAACTATCTGATGAGTTTTTTTGCCGATAAAAATACGTCGGGGATAGGCGTTTGCGATATATCGACCGGAGATTTTTTTACGACGGAAATTGCAACAAAAAATATGGACAAGATAGAGGAGTTTATTCTTGCATTTAAACCGTCGGAAATAATATGCAATGCTTTTGCTCTGCCTTTCAACAAATCAAGCAGATTAGTTGCTTCTCGCACGATACCCGCCATGACAGAATATTATGACTGGACGTTTGCAAATTATAAAGCGACGGAAACAATCTGCACGCAATACGGCGTAAAAACACTCAAAGGTTTTGGTTTGGAAAAATATTCTTGTGCAGTAAACGCTTGCGGCGCGCTTATCTTATATCTAAAGGAAACACAAAAACGCGCTTTACCTCATCTCAAACCGATAAAAATAGTAGAAGACAACGAATATATGTCCATAGACTTAAGCACCCGCAGAAGTTTGGAGTTGACGGCAAACACTCGCGACAACTCAAAATACGGCAGTTTGCTTTGGTTGTTGGACAAAACGCGCACGAGCATGGGCGCGAGAAAACTAAACTCTTGGGTAAACAGACCTTTGCAAAACTCTAAAGAAATCAAACTTAGGTTGGATGCGGTGGAGGAATTGACCAAAGATTATGTTTTGCGCGAGTGTATTTTTGACACGCTTAGCGGCATAAAGGATTTGGAAAGACTCGTAACAAAAGTAGCATACAAAACAGCCGTTCCTCGTGATTTGCTTGCGATAGGTGAAACATTAAAACGATTGCCAACCATATATGACTACCTTAATAAGTCAAAATGTGCGTTATTACGTAATACTATGTCTAATATAGTAGTATTAAACGACCTTGCAGACGAAATTTTAAACGCAATAACGGACAAAATGACCGATTACGAAAAAACCAAAACTTCAAATGATTACATCAAGGACGGTTATGACGCCAAACTCGACGAATATCGCAACATAAAACGTAATACGACCGCATATTTAAGAGAGTTGACCCAAAGAGAAATACTCAATACGGGCATAAAAAATCTCAAATTAGGCAACAACAGAGTTTTTGGTTATTATTTTGAAACGACAAATCAATATAAAGATATTATTCCGCCCTCATATATTCGTAGGCAGTCGTTGGCTAACGGAGAAAGATTTGTAACGGAAGAATTGAAAGTCGCAGAAGAAAAAATAATCAATGCGGAGGATTATTGCGACAAAATTCAGGCAGAATTATATCGTAATCTTTGCGGTAAAGTTCTTAAAAAAACGCAGGAAATTCAAACTACCGCAAATGCGCTTGCCATAATCGACGCTCTTATCGCTTTGTCTAAAGTTGCAGTACAAAACAATTACGTCAAGCCGCGCGTTATGCCCCAAACCGCAAATCTCGTCATAAAAGAAGGTAGACACCCCATAGTAGAAAAATTTCTTAAAAACGAGATTTTTATTGCTAACGATATCGATATAAATACTTCCGACAAACGCACAATGATAATTACCGGTCCTAATATGGCGGGCAAAAGCACATATATGAGGCAAATCGCTCTGATTGTCATAATGGCGCATATAGGTTCGTTTGTTCCGGCAAAATTTGCAGAAATTCCTTTGACGGACAAAATTTTTACGCGAGTCGGCGCAAGCGACGAAATATCGATGCATCAAAGCACTTTTATGGTAGAAATGACGGAAGTCGCTTACATATTAAACAACGCCACGCAAAACAGCCTTATTTTGCTTGACGAAGTCGGGCGCGGCACGGCTACTTTTGACGGACTCAGTATTGCTTGGGCGGTTATTGAGTATATTACAAAAAATATCCGTGCAAAAACTTTGTTTGCCACTCATTATCACGAACTTACAGAACTCGAAGGCCGTCTTGACGGCGTTACAAACTTTAAGGTTGCGGTAAAGGAAGTAAACGGCAGTATCGTTTTACTTCACAAAATCACAAAAGGCGGTACGGCAAAAAGTTTTGGCATAGAAGTTGCAAAACTTGCGGGTGTTCCGGAAGAAGTCACCGATAGGGCAAAATTCGTGTTGAAACAGTTGGAAAAATCCGACGTCAACAAAAACGTATTTGAAATCGAAGACGATATGGAGTTTGTTAAAAAGCAGGAAAAAATGACAGCCAAAGCAATTAAAATGTACAACGAAATTCGCCAACTCAACATTAACAATTGCACGCCGTTGGTTGCGTTTGATATTCTTTCTCAACTCATTACAGAAACAAAGGAGAACTAACAATGTCCCACATAAATATATTGCCAAAAACCATATATTCAAAAATTGCGGCGGGAGAAGTCATAGAAAGACCTGCGTCCGTAGTCAAGGAATTAGTAGAAAACAGTATAGATGCGGGCGCTCGCAATATCGGCATATACGTTAACGGCGGCGGTATCGACAGTATAGCCGTTATTGACGATGGGTGCGGAATATACAACGACGAGTTGGAATGCGCTTTTCGCGCGCACACGACGAGCAAGCTATCCAAAGCGGACGATTTGTTAGAAATCAAAACGCTCGGATTTAGAGGGGAAGCGCTTGCGTCCATTGCTGCGGTCAGTCAATTAACCGTTTGGTCAAAATGTAAAGACGAGGAGTTGGGCGGCAAAATTCTGCTTATCGGCGGGGATTGTTTAAGAAAAGAATTGCTTCCGGCAGAAAAATCCGGCACAAAAATAGAAATCACCAAATTGTTTTACAATATGCCGCAAAAACTTAAATTTTTAAAAAGACCGAGTAGTGAAGCGGCAGAAATCACAAATCTGATAGCAAAATTCATACTTTCTAATCCTTACATATCCTTTAAATACGTACTCGACGATCAGGATATATACTACACGAGAGGTACTTCTTTAAGGGAGGCGTTTTTTTCAATATACGGCAAAGCGGTTTTGGACAATTCTTTTGAGTTGGATTCATCTTATAAAGACGTAAGCGTGTCGGGGATAGTGTGTCGTCCGTCGATACTAAAACCAAACACCACTTGTCAAACCATCGTCGTAAATGGCAGAATTGTAAAAGACGATACGATTAGTTTTGCCGTAAAAAATGCATTTTCGGGCTTTACGATGACGAGAGAGTATCCTATATATTGTCTTTTTATTGATTTGCCTGCCGACCAAATAGACGCAAACGTACATCCTAACAAGTTGGAGGTCAAGTATCAAAATCGCGAGGACGTATACAGGGGCGTTTATCACCCGATAAGAAAAGAACTGACGGAAAACAAAATCAAACTCACTGCTCAAGACGTAGTGAACAATTCTATTGACGATTTATCAAAATACGCCGAAGGCATACAAACCGATATTAACGATATAGAAGTACCTGACCTCAACAAAATTCCCAAAGAAAAAGCTTCAAACATTGAGGAAACTTCTGACGCAAACAGAACTTTTGGCGATTTAACGAGTATGCCGCTAAAAGGAATTTCTAATCCTCACGTAAAAAAGAGGATAGAAATACAAGATTTGCCTTTTAATAAACCTCCCGTTGTTGGCTTGGGCGAAAAAAAGCTTGCCAACATGGACGAAAAGTTTTATAAGCGCGCAGAAGATACCGATATTATAGAAGGTCGACAAGAGTCTGAGTACGCAAAGGAAAATCATACTTGCGGCGTCGAGTGCCGTCCGGAAAGATACACTTCCGTCCCGATAAACGTCGTAAATGAATTTGACGGCGGAAATACTCTCACCGAAGAAGAAAAAGATATTATTCTCGATGCGGAAACAGAAAAAGTCACTTCTTTTTCTTCCTGTACCACACTGGGAACGATATTCGATTGTTACATAATAGCGCAAACGGAAAACAAAAAAGCAATTCTTATTATCGACAAGCACGCCGCGCACGAAAGAATTTTGTACGACAGATATATGTATGCGTTAGAGCATGGTCCTGTCGCGGTTCAGACTTGCGTTTTTCCTACGGAATTTAATCTCACGCCGGAACAAATCGATTTTATCGAATCCATCAAAGATAAGCTTATGACTTTCGGGTTTGATATAGAAATCGACCAAAAAGATAAACTCGTAGTTAAAGGTTGGCCTGCAGGCTTTTATAAATATGACCTTAACTTCTTTTTCAACAGTCTGATGTCAGAAAACGAGTACAGTTTTGACATCGAAAATATCAACAAATATTATATCGCAAAAAAGGCTTGCCGCGCCGCAATAAGAGGCGGTCAAACGCTTAACTTGCTCGATATAAAGTATTTGTTTGAAAGACTCGACGAAAATCGAAATCTCAAATGTCCGCACGGCAGACCTATCGTTTTTGCGATAAAAAAATCGGCGTTTGACAGGTTGTTTAAAAGAGAGGTTTGATTGCGTGATTTTCGCTCGCAAAAGTCTTTTATGAACGGCAAGATTCTTTGTATAGCAGGCGCAACGGGCGTCGGCAAAAGCAAAATAGCAATAGAAACGGCAAAAGCAATCGGCGGAGAGATTATTTCCGCTGATTCTATGCAGATTTATAAAGGGTTGGATATCGGCACTGCAAAAATTACACAAGAAGAAACAAACGGAATAAAACACTATATGCTCGATATTCTCTCGCCCGACGACAAATTCAGCGGATTTGAGTTTGCCGAAACCGCATCAGATATAATAAAACAGTTGTTTTCAAAAAACGTTTATCCGATAGTCGTTGGCGGTACGGGATTTTATTTTGACAGCCTATTGTACCCGCCGACCTATACCGATACGAATAAAGATAGTATTAGAGCAAAACTTTTGGTTCAGGCGGAAGAATATGGAGCGGATTACGTTTATGATTTGCTAAAAAGCGTCGATAAAGAATCTGCGGAAAAAATACACAAAAACAATATTGTCAGAGTCGTGCGCGCATTAGAAATATATTATTCGACAGGCAAAAAAAAATCAGAACTGCCCTTACCGACAAACAAAAAATTCGATGCCGATATCATCGTTTTGACTACAGATAGAAATACTCTTTACGACAGAATTGACGATAGGGTAGACAAAATGGTAAACGACGGACTTTTTGACGAAGTAAAAGATTTGTATCAAAAATTCGGTAGAGATTGTTTATGCTTTTCGGCAATCGGATACAAAGAAATTTTAGATTATTTTGACGGAAAAACAACCAAAGAAGAATCTTCTGCCGCAATCAAACTAAACTCTCGACACTATGCAAAAAGACAAATATCTTATTTTAAACGGTTTAAAGACGCAATATGGATTGACGTTGATTATGACTTTCCTCAACGGACCGTTGACAAAATTTTAGAGGCAATAAATTTATGAACGACAAACAAATAGAAGATTTGATTTTATCCGTAGAGAAGGAACTTGAAAATGATTTTTATTTTCAAGAAAAAATTGCTTTAATCAATCAAAAAAAGGTTATGAATGCCTTTTTTAACAATAAAGTTGCATTAAGGCACTTCGCGCCTTCGGAAGGATATGGTTACGACGATATAGGAAGGGACACGTTAAGCAAAATTTATGCGGAAATTTTTGAAACAGAAGCCGCTATTTTTAGCCCAAATATCGTTTCGGGCACTCACGCTTTGACTCTTGCGTTGTTTGGCGTATTGCGTCCTCGCGACAAAATGTTGAGTATATGTTCGCAGCCGTACGATACGTTACACGATACAATTTTAGGAAAAGGTATCGGGTCGTTAAAAGATTTCGATATCGGATACGACCAAATCGAATTAAAAAACGGCTGTATTGATTTTGATTCTTTGACAAAATATCTTTCTGCCGAAAAACCCAAACTGATATACGTTCAGCGTAGTCGTGGTTATGACTGGCGCGATGCTTTGAGTATTGAAAATATTAAGACAGTATGCGATACCGTAAAAAAAATCTCGTCCGACACAATTATTATGGTGGATAACTGTTACGGAGAGTTTATTTATGAGCAAGAGCCGACGTCAGTAGGCGCAGATTTGTGCGTGGGTTCGCTTATTAAAAATATCGGCGGAGGACTTGCGCCTACCGGCGGATACATTGCCGGCAAAAAAAAGTTTATCGATTTGATAGCGAATAGAATGACGTCGCCATCAATAGGTACGGAAGTAGGTAGTTATGCATACGGTTACCGCTTGTTTTATCAAGGATTGTTTGTTGCGCCGCACGTTGTATTGCAAGCAAAAAAATCCGCAATGCTTTTTGGTGGAGTATTTCAAAAATTAGGGTATGATGTATTACCGCAAATACACCGCAATCCCAACGACATAATTTGCTCGATAAAGTTTAACGATAAGGAAAAACTTCTGCAATTTTGCAAAGATATTCAGTTTTGCTCGCCCGTAGATAGTTATTTGACGCCGCTACCGTGGGCAATGCCGGGTTACAATGACGAAGTAATTATGGCGGCAGGTTGTTTTGTAGGCGGCGCTTCGATAGAATTAAGTTGCGATTCTCCTATTCGTCCGCCGTATATCGCATATCTTCAAGGCGCATTGACTTACGAACATGCAAAACTTGCTTTGATGCAGATACTAAAATCGTACTAATCGGTATATGATTTTGCTTACGGTTTAAAGCAAATAAAGACGATATTATGCGATTATAATCCAATTTTTGGCTAATTTATGCTACTATGTTTAAAATAGTAGTCAATTTTTGTCGTCATCAGTATACAATTTTACATATTCAGCCGCTTTTTTTCTCGTATCTTCCGAAACGGCTGCGTAATGCTTTTTTGTTGTATTTACGTCTTTATGCCCTAAAACGTCGGCAACTATATAAATATCGCCTGTGCTGCGATATAATTCCGTACCGAAAGTGCTTCTGAGTTTGTGCGGCGTAATGCGTTTTAGCGGAGTTGCGATTTTCGCGTATTTTTTGACAATATTTTCTACCGCGCGAGTAGTTATGCGTTGATTTTTAAGCGAAATAAACAATGCTTTTTGCGCCTGCGGAATATTGATATCTGCCGTTCGTTTGTCGTAATATTCCTGCACAAATTGCTTTATTTCGGGATTTATATACAAAATAACGCGATTTCCGCCTTTGCGAGTCACGACAAAATTGTTATTTTCAAAGTCAATATCGTCAATATTTATCCCGACTAATTCGCTTACGCGAATTCCGGTCCCTAAAAGAAGGGAAACGATCGCCATATCGCGCGTTTTTGTTTTGTCGTGATAGCATTTTTGGTGGTTGCTTAAACCGTTTCCTGTTTCAACCGTATCCAAAAGTTCGTTTACTTCCTTGTGTTCGAGCCTGATAATTTCTTTGTCGTGAATTTTTGGAGAATCTACTTTTGTTGTGATGTCAAATCCGATAACGCCACGTTTGTAGAAGTATTTAAACAAGGATTTTATTGCGGAAAGTTTTCTTGCTTTACCACGTTCCGTATTAGTCAATTCTTTGGAATGAGAGTTTTTTGTGTAATCGCTGACGTAACTCAAATAATATTCTATATCATATTGAGTTATTTTTTCCAAGTCGGTTACGGCAATATTTTTTGGCAAAATGTCTTTAAAATCGGCAACGTTTTGCGTTAAATAACCAAGAAAAGTACGCAAATCATATGCGTAATTCAATCGCGTAAGCGGAGACGTTTTTTGTTGTATTCCGACAAAAAATTCCTTACAAAAATCCGGCAAATCGTCATTTAATATGCCGTTAATTTTAATTTGGCAATCGTGCGCACGTTTTGCAAAATAGTCATCAGAGTATTTAGCCATAATAAAATAATAGCATAAATTTTATAAAATGTAAATATTTTTAAAATTTTTCTTCAAAACACGGGGTTTTCCGACCAAAAAATTTAACAAAAACGTTGTCGATTCTCATATGATGCAGATTTTAAATATGATTAAAATTTTTGGCTTAAATTATAATTTTAGATTTTAATTTAGCAAATAATATGGTATAATCGGTATGAGTTAACAATAAAGCGTTGCAAACGGACACTCAAAAGACAATAATTGCACCTAATTAAAACATTAAACGGTAATCGGTTTATAACGTCCATAAAAATATTAAAACTACGATTTTTTCAAATAAAATAACAAAATTAACAGCATATTGTAGTTTAAATACGAAAAAAAGTAATTATTAATACTATCACTTCGCAAAACCTGTATTTTGCGAAGTGATATGAGGCTCAAATTTTTGTATTTTATAGTTGTTTTATCCCCTTTTTCTATTAAAATAACGCTCAAATCGTTATAAATTATAGCAATTATATTCCGATTTTTAATTTAATAATTATTAAAACTCGTTATACTTGCTTTGTTATAACAACTTTTTTGATTAAACTTTTTAGTTGTTTTTATGGATTGCGAAATAATGCGACGTTGTTTAATTTGCCTTTTGTAGTAAATATTGCTCTTGCAATGTCGTAGTTAAATTAAATTAAGATATACAAATCTATAATAATGCGTAGTAAATATTGTTTTTGCCGCGCATCATTATCGAATATTTTGTTATGTAGTTGTACGTATCGACTGTATTTTAATCAATTACTTCAATACAAGCGATAGTTTCTGCCTTTACGTACACGCATTTATCTTTTTTGCCATCGGGAAAAACAAATACTTCTAAAGGTATTTTGTTTCCTTCGCTGTCAAACGTGCATATAACTCCGGAATATTGTCCGTTTACTACATTTCCGTTTATTTGAGTAACTCTCAAATTTCTTACGATTCCGCGTCCTTCTGTAATTTCGTTTATTCTTTTTAGTACGTCCATTTCTACTCCTGTTGTAATTTTTTTGTTTTAATATATCTATGATTATATTATTATTGTTTCAATGTCTGCAAGTGCGTTTTGCACCAAAGTATCTACATCGAGAGCCGATTCTACTTCTAAAACTCTGGATAATTTTGGTCGAGTAACGGGATTTTTGGGCAAAAATATGGTGCAACAATCTTCGTAAGGCAGAATTGAAGTTTCAAAAGTACCGATTTTTTGCGATATTTCTATAATTTCGTCCTTATCAAATCCGATAAGCGGCCTTAAAACAGGATATTTTGCAACGGAATTTGTCGAAGTGATGCTTTCAATGGTTTGGCTTGCAACTTGTCCAAGACTCTCACCCGTAATAATTGCGCTACATCTGTATCTATCGCACATTTTGTTGGCAATTCTCATCATAAAGCGACGCATTATCGATATCATAAAGTTTTCCGGACATTTTTCGTGTATTTGCGTCTGAATTTCGGTAAAAGAAACGATATCTACCGTAAGATGTATGCAGTATTTTTTTAAAATCTTTGCCAAAGTAAGCACTTTTTCTTTCGCTGCGGCGCTCGTATACGGATAACTTGCAAAATGCAACGCTCTTATCGACATTCCTCTTTTTGCCATCATATAACATGCGACGGGACTATCGATTCCACCGGAAATCAGTAAAAGTCCTTTGCCGCCAACGCCAACGGGCATACCGTTGACGGCTTTTATCGTATTGCAAAAAACAAGCGCCTTGTTACCTTCTCTTATGTCGATATGAATCGTTTGTTCCGGATTGTGTACGTCGACGGTCATTGCGGGATAATCGGTCAAAAACTTATACCCGATTTCCGAAGATATCGTATAACTGTCATATTTAAAAGTCTTATCTGCGCGATGAGTTTCTATTTTAAACGAGCCTGATTTTTTGTCCGTAATAAGTTTTGCGGCGTTATAAATATCCGTTAAATCAGCTTCCGTTTCATATGCAAGACTTAAAGAATGAACGCCAAAAACGCATCTGATTTGTTCTTTAAACCACTCAACCGAGTCACTATCAAAATCACTTACCAAATATCTTCCGCTTGTTTTTGTAAATGTATATTCTTTCCCGCGTAACGCATGTTTAATATTGTTTATTAAGGTGTTTTCAAAAAAGCCTCTGTTTGCGCCTTTAAGAAATATTTCGCTGTATCTGATTATTATTACTTGCTTCATCTTGTGCTCCCCATAGTTTGTCTTAATTTAGAGATATTATCAGTTAAAGCCGATGCAAATTCGTCAACTTCCTTCTGCGTGGTAAATTTATCAAAACTTATCCTAACCATGCCTTCTCTGTATTCCGCAGGAATATTTAAAGCGGAAATTATTCTGTTAACTTTGTTTTTGCTACTGCATGCGCTTCCGGTACCAAAAACAAATCCGCTTGACTCGAGCATATGCAACAAAACTTCTGTTTTAATACCCGAAAATAGCAACGTTAAGATGGCAGGATTACCGTTTTTAGGCGTTGAAACGATATAATTATCGATATTTTGTTGTACTATTTTTAAAATAGTATCCTTGAAAACGGCGTATTTTGTTGTATTGTTATCTAAATTGCTTATATGGTCGGATAGCGCTGCGCTAAACGCCATTATATTAGCTACGTTTTCCGTTCCTGACCTCAATCCTCTTTCTTGACCACCGCCAATTATATACGGTGTAAATCTAACGCCTTGTTTGCAATATAAAACTCCTATTCCTTTGGGAGCATTTATCTTGTGTCCGCTACACGTGTAAAAATCAACGCCGAGATTTTTTAAATTTACGTTGATTTTTCCTGTTGCTTGTACTCCGTCGCAAATAAAAATGCATTTTGGGTTTATTTCTTTGGCAACTCGACAAAGATTTTTAATGTCGTTTATACTCCCTGTTTCATTGTTGGAATGCATTAAACAAACGAATTGAGTGTCTTGGTCAATTAGTTTTGCGAGTTCTTCCGGTGTGGTTGTTCCGTCAGAACTTGTTTTTGTAAAACGAACGTCGATTCCTTTGCTTTTTAATGCGGTTGCGACATTGTATACGGCGGCATGTTCAACCTTGCTCGTCACAATGTTTCCTTTAAAACTTTTTAGCGCGCCAAACATTGCCGCATTGTCGCTTTCTGTTCCGCAAGAAGTAAAAATAATTTCGCTCGGTTCTGCCCCGAGTAAATTTGCAACGTTTTCTCTTGCTAATGCGATGTCTTTTGCGACGTCGGTAGAATAACGGCTCAGTGCTGACGGATTGTAATACATTTCCGTATTATATTTTTCTATTATCGGTAACAACGCGGGATCGAGCCGTGTCGTTGCCGCATTATCAAAATATTTAACCATTTATAATATGTCCTTACTTTAACTTTAGTATTGTGACTCCGCCGTCTCCTTCGTTGTATGCGCCGAGCCTGTATTCTTTTACGTTTTTGTTTGTTTTTAGGTAAGCGTGCACTGCGTTTTTAAGTTTTCCCGTGCCGCGTCCGTGTATTACTCTTATCTCTTCTGCGCCGCGCATAACGGCTTCGTCCAAATACTTGTCGAGATTTGCAATTCCTTCGTCCGTTGTTTGTCCGATAAGATTGATTTCATAACTAAAAGTACCCGTCCTTAATTTTGTAAGCGGTACGGTTTGTTTTTTTATCGTCGTATTCTCGGCGGTATCAACAAAACTATAGGCTTCGCCTTGCTTGATTTGAGCGGTTATATTGTTAAATTTAACGGTAACTTTGCCATGTTTGCCGATGTCGCATACTACCGCTACGGTTTTTAGTCGTTTGACGTAAACTTTATCGCCGATTTTGAGTGTGGATAAATCGATCGGTTGACCTTCAAAAAAAGTATCTTCTTTGTTTTCGACGTCATATTTTTGCGAGTCGAGTTTTTTTATGATTGAGCGCGCCTCAAACAAAGGTTTTTCTTGCAAATTTTGCGCCTTGATAATTCCTTTTAGTTGACCTATGAGTTCCTCCGCCTCAATTTTAGCGTTTGAAACAATACGTTTTGCTTCGGTTTTGCTGTTGGTCAGTAATTTATCTCTTTCTTGTTGCAATAGTTTGTTTTGATTTTTTGCTTTCTGCAATTCGATTTGAGTTTGCTCGCGCATTTGTTTGAGATTTTCTATTTGGTCTTCGTAATTTCTGCGAAGTTTTTCGGCGTTGATTATTACTGCGTCAAAATCTTTTTTGTCTTGAGATACGTTTGCCAGCGCAGTATCGATAATCGATTGCGGCAATCCGAGTCGTTTTGCAATTTCTATGGCATTACTACTACACGGAACGCCCATAATCAACCGATAAGTAGGTTCAAAAGTTTGCGGATCAAACTCCATACCGGCGCACATTACCCCCGCCGTCGTGATTGAATACTCTTTAATCTTTCCAAAATGCGTCGTAATAATAGATTGCGCTCCGAGATTGAGTAGGTATTCGCACACCGCAAGAGCGATTGCGCTACCTTCTATCGGTTCTGTGCCTGCTCCTAATTCGTCCAACAAGACAAGGCTGTTTGCGGTTGCTTTTTTGATAATGTCATTTATGTTTTTAATATGACTGCTAAAAGTGCTGAGATTTTGCTGAATACTTTGCTCGTCGCCTATATCGCAAAAAACGTCGTCATAAAGATTTATCTTTGTATCTTCGTCGGCGGGAATAAAAATGCCGCTATAAGACATAAGACACAGCAAACCTATAGTTTTAAGCGCAACCGTTTTACCGCCGGTATTTGGTCCTGTTACGATAATCTGTCTGTTTTGTCTGTCGGATTTTATATTAAGCGGAACGGCTTTTGATTGATTAAGCAACGGGTGACGTCCGTTGTGTATTTGCAACACGCCTTTAGTGTTTATCTGCGGCAAAACGCACTTGTATTTTATCCCAAAAAGCGCTTTTGCATAAACAGAATCGATGTAAGCGATTATGTTTTGATTTTTTAACAATAAATCGCTTATCAATCCGATTTTTTGTGTAAAATCAGCCATTATTCTGTTTATTTCAGCACGCTCGGCAAGTAGCAATTCTTTTAATTTGTTGTTGAGATTGACAACTCCAACGGGCTCGATAAACAAAGTAGAACCCGACGCCGATTGATCGTGAATAAGACCTTGTATATTGTTTTTGTATTCCGTTTTTACAGGTAAAACGTATCTGTTGTTGCGTAGCGTCACGATAGAATCCTGTAAATATTTGGACATTGTAGAAGATTTTGTTATATCGTTAAGTTTTTCTTTTATATCGGCGTTGGCGCGCTTGATTTTTTGACGAATATCAAATAATTCTGCGCTTGCATTATCAGCCATTTCATCATCGTTTAGTATTGCGGCGTCGATGCTGTCTTCTAATTGTTTGTTAAAATACAGTCCGTTTGCTATATCTGCGAGATAAACGAGATTGTCGACGGGCGCATTAAACAAGGTATTATGAGATAAACGAGAAGTGCGCAACAATCGCATAACCGACAAAGCTTCTCTAAAAGACAAAACGGAAAGAATTTTTGCTTTTTGCGCGCATTCGGTCACGTCGTCAAAATTAAATACGGGATAAACGTTGTAATTTATCAATTGTAACGCTTCGTTTGTTTCGTTGAGTAATTTATTTATTTCTGCGACGTCAAAAGCGGGCAAAAGATTAGCAATTTTTTCTTTTGCCGTGACGCTTACCGCAAAGTTTTCTATCAACTTTAATACGGATTGATATTCTAATTTATTAAGCGATTTTTTATCCATCAGTTTACTTTTTTTACGAGTCGGCCTGTCGTGTGCAAAGCAGAAACGTAATCGTCTTTTATACCTTTATTTAGCAAACAATAATGTTTGTAAGTTTTTTCGGCAATGTTTTTGTTTGGCGCAAGCATAAAATTTCCACAACAATCAATTTTATCCGCAGCCGATAACGGTAAACAATTGTAAACTTCCCAGTAACATTTTGCAAGTTTTTTGCGTTTTAAAACAAACGAGCGCCCCGTTTTATCGGTATAAGTAATATCGCCGTTATATTTGCAACGAGTGCAATCGCAATCGTAATTCACCTGAACGGGACAATTTGCAAGCGTCATAAGTGTTATTTGCCCATCGCAAAACAGATAGCCGTTTTTATCTGAAAAATTGCGCGTTTCGTTTATTGTCAATTCCTTACTATAAACAAATCCGTCATAAAGTTCAGCGCACAATTCTTTTAGGGTTTTTAAGGCATAATCGTTAAAAATATTCAGTCCCAACCCGCAAATAATCTTTAAATTACGTTGTTTTGCATACGAAACGGCATAAAGATTGTTTGCTATTACACCTTTAAATATGCCGCTATCTATCAGTTTGTCGATAACTTTTAAATCGTCGCTTGTAGCAAAAGAAGGCAAATCGAGATAATAAGTTGCTCCGACAGTAGTTTTTGTTAAATCAACACGACAATAATCGTCGGGTTTTAATACAAGGATTGTGTTATCGCTAATATCATAATCGACGGTTAGAGAATCGACGTAAAGCAATATTTTGTTCTCGCTTTCCTTTTGGGTTGCGGATACTTTGGTAATGCTCGATTCTGCGTTAAGCAATCGTTTTTGTATTTTGTTTGCGTTGTATTCTGAGAGTATTTTTTCGGTAAGTTTTTGCAAACAGTTGCGTCGTAATTCGTTAAGCGAGGAAACGGGAATAAAATTTCCATCATTTTTAACTACTATTTTAGTAATAGTATAGTATGTATTGCCCGTTTTTGATATTTGCTTAATTATATCGGCATCGGAAGTAGGTCGATTTTCGGCAATTTCTGCTTTTTTGTCGCTTTTGAACGTACAACTTATATTACCGTATTTCAACGTCAAAATCGGATAATCCCCTTTGTTTGCGACAAACTCTGCGGATATATCAAGTTTTTTGCTGAAATCGTCAAGTTGTTTAATTTGAGCGGCTGAGGTGGTCAAATATGCTTCGTCATCGACCTGCGCTTGCCCGCTAATTGAGATTTTTGTCAATTTGTTTTGTGACGATATCAGCGCGACAGCGTTTGCCACTTCTTGTTGATTGCGTATTATTTTAAAAGCATCTCCGTCGTGCAAAAGATAATTACTTTGTATAAACCATTCCTTGCCTTTTTTCTGCAATACTCCTACTCGCAAGCCTTTGTGTCCCTGTATATAAGGATAAATTATATTGCAATTGTTGTTAAGATAGCCGTTGGTATAGTCGCCGCGATTATAAATCTTTTTAAGTTGTTCAATTTGTTTGTCGTCTACCTTAAAATCGTTGTCAATTACTTCTCTATACGACTTGACCGCTTGCGCAACGTATTGAGGACGGCGATTTCTTCCTTCTATTTTTAGTATAGAAACGCCCGCGTCGGAAAGTTTTTTTATATTTCTGATGTTGCAAAGGTCTTTTGCGGATAACAAATAACCGCTTTTTAGTTTTAAGCCGTTTTGGTCGGCAGAGATATATTTCTGTCTGCACGGTTGAGCGCAAAGTCCTCTGTTGCCGCTGTTGGCGTCAATCATCGAAGAAAAATAACATTGTCCCGATATACAAACACATAATGCGCCGTGCAAAAAGGCTTCGAGATTTATGTCGACCTTTTTGTGAATATCGGTAATTTCCGCAAGAGAAGTTTCGCGCGACAGTACGACGGTATCGCAACCGAGTTGTTTTGCAATATCAGCGCCGAGCGCATTGTGGATATTCTGTTGCGTACTCATAGTTACGCAAATGTCGGGCACGATTGCTTTTAAAAGTCCAAGCAATCCCAAATCGGTGACGATAAGAGCGTCGACGTTTGCTTGATAACAAAACGTTGCCATTTTTAAGGCGTCTTCTATCTCGTCGTTTTTTAACGACGTGTTTATCGTCACGTAAACTTTTACGCCAAAGACGTGACAATAATCAACCCATTCTTTAAGATTAGATTGATTAAAATTGTCCGCTTTCATTCTGGCGTTAAATTTGTCAAGACCAAAGTATACTGCGTCTGCGCCAAACTTGACTGCGCACTCAAGCGCGGCAGGACTGCCCGCAGGCGCAAGTATCATAGGCTTATCTGAGTTTTGCACCGAATTTTTCCTCTGTAGATTTAAGTATGCGTTTAATTTGCGGCTCGATATCTTTATCGGTAAGAGTGCGGTTTGACACTCTGAATTTTACAGAAAGCGCAACGCTTTTTTTATCTGCCGCAATTTGTTGTCCTTCGTACACGTCAAATAGTTGTACCGATTCGCAAAGTTTAGAAGTTTCTTTTATGCAGTCGATTATATCCTTGACGGCAACGGATTTGTCAACTACCAAAGCCAAATCTCTGTCCACCGAAGGCAATTTTGGTATCGGTTTGTATTTTTGACGCATATTTTTGTGTTTTAGCAACAACTCGATATTCAATTCGCAAAGAAAAGTTTTTTGCGTTAAATCAAAGTTTTTTGCAATTGTCGGGTGCAATTCTCCCAAGCACCCTATGCAATCGTCATCAACAATAATATCCGCAGAAATTCCGGTGTGCAAAAACTCCTCTTTTCCTCTGACGAAATTTGCCTCGACGCCAAATTTTTTAAACACTTGCTGGATATCGGACTTAAGCGCATAAAAGTCATCGGCAGTATTTATCATGCAAAGTTTATATTCTTCTATAGGCGCGACATCGTTTTCCGTCGGCAAAAATACTTTTGATACTTCAAATAATCTCAAATCCGAGTTTTTTCTGCTTTGATTTGTTGCCGCAACTTCCAACAAACTCGGCGCAATAGAATTGCGTAAATAAGCGTATTCTTCTCCTAACGGGTTGAGTATTTTTACGTTGTCGTTCATATTAGCGTCGGAAGTGACTGCAAACTTATTATTTAAAAGTTTTCCGCAAAAACTGTAAGTGATACATTGATTGTATCCTATACCGCTCAACGTAGTTTGAATCGTTTGCAAAGCGTTTTGATGTTGGTTTTCCATCGGCGCGGTAACGGTTGCAGACGCAAGTAAAGTAGAACGTATGTTATCGTATCCGTATACTCGGATAATTTCCTCTATAATATCGCAATCACGCAACAAATCCCCTCTATAAGGTGGAATTTTGCAAATAACTTTGCCTTCTACTATTGCCGTATCGATATCGAGATTGGAAAGTATTTTAAGAACGGTTTCTTTGGGAATATCGATTCCGAGCAAATTTTTTATGCGCGAAAAATCGAAAGAAAGCAATTTCGGTTTAAATGTTTTTTCCGTTATGGCAATACGACCGTTTGTGATTGTTCCGCAATCGAGTTGTTGTATCAAGTGCAACGCGCGAGAAAGCGCCAAATCTGCCGTAAAAGCGTCTACGCCTTTTTCAAAACGAGCGGAACTGTCGGAACGCAAAGCCAACGCACGGCTTGTACGGCGAATATTTTCTCTGACAAACTCGGCAGATTCAAACATAACCGCTTTTGTCGTGGATTTTATCCCACTGTTTTGACCGCCCATTATTCCGGCAATACCGACGGGCTTGTTTTTGTCGGCTATTACTAACATAGTATTATCGAGTTTGTATTCCTTGTTGTCAAACGGAACTATTTTTTCGCCGTTTTCAGCGCATCTGACAATAATATGCTTATCATTGATATCAGCGTAATCGAATGCATGCATCGGTTGTCCGACTTCCAACAAAACGTAATTTGTAATATCGACGATATTGTTTATGCTGTTAAGTCCGCATGCGGCAAGTCTGCGACTCAACCACAAAGGCGATTTTTGTATTTTGACATCGGTGACTCCCTGCATAAAATATGCGGGGCAAAGTTGATTGTCAAGCACGTCAACGTTGACGAGTTTGTTTGTTTCTGCACCGTCCGCAATAAAAGAAACGTCGAGCGGCTTGACTTTTTTGCCCAACGCAACCGCGACTTCTCTTGCCAAACCGTATATGCTGTTGCAATCGGGGCGATTAAAGGTCACGGCAAAATCAAGTACCCAATCGTTTAATTCGAGTACGTCAATCATATTTGTGCCGATTGTTTCGGCATCATTTAAAATAAGAACGCCGTCGATTTCCGCGTCGGGATAAAAAGCATTATTTATGCCCAATTCCGCCCCGCCGCAAAACATACCGTTGCTGGGCAAACCTCTCAACTTGCCGTTTTTAATTATCGTGCCGTCTGCAAGTCGCGCGCCGTTTAGCGATACGGGAACTTTTGCGCCCACAAAAACGTTTGTAGCCGCAGTAATAATTTGTATGAGTTCCGTTTGTCCGACGTCGACTTGGCAAACCTGAAGTTTATCGGCGTCGGGGTGCTTTTCCATTTTGATTATTTTGCCGACGACAACGTTTGTAAACTTATCGCCCAAATAAATCTTGTCCTCAATTTCAAAGCCGATAGAAACCATTTTTTCGCAAAGAGTATCGATATCTACGTCGATATCCACAAAATCTTTCAACCAACTAATAAGCGCTTTCATATCAGTCCTCCGCCTTGTCAAATTGTTTTAAAAAGTTTACGTCGTTTTCAAAAAAGAGTCGAATATCGGGTATGCCGTATTTAATTATTGCAAACCGCTCTAAACCGAATCCGAACGCATATCCGTTGTAAACGTTGCTGTCTATACCGCAATTTTCAAGAACAAACGGGTGTACCATTCCCGCGCCCAACACTTCTATCCAGCCAGTACCCTTGCAAAGAGAACAACCTTTGCCGTGACAGGCGGAGCAAGTAAGATCAACTTCTACGCTCGGCTCGGTAAAAGGAAAATACGACGGTCTGAAACGTACTTTTGTGTCCGCGTCAAAGAGTTTTTGCGCAAGAGTTTCCAACGTACCTTTTAGGTCGCACAGAGTGAGGTTTTTGTCTACGACAAGTCCTTCTATTTGGTGAAACATAGGCGAATGCGACGCGTCGCTGTCCGGTCTGTAAACTTTACCGGGACACACGATTTTAAGCGGCGGCTTTTGCGTTTGCATTACTCTCGCTTGATTTGGAGAAGTATGCGTGCGCAACAACAATTCTTTCCCTAAAAAAAACGTATCCTGCATATCCCTTGCGGGGTGGTCGGAAGGAATATTGAGCGCTTTAAAATTGTAGTAATCGGTTTCGGCTTCCGGCCCTTCTTTTACGGAAAAACCCAAACCTTTAAAAATTTCGATAATTTGATTTTGAATCAATTGAACGGGGTGCAATGTCCCCGTCGGAACGTGTTCCTTATCGATTGTTATGTCGATACTTTCTTTAGCGAGTTTTTGCTCTGTAAGTTTTTTGTTGAGTGCGTCTTTTGCTTGCTCCCAGTTGCTTTCGAGTTTTGTTTTATAACTATTAAGCAATGCGCCTGCAGTTGGACGCTGTTCTTGCGGTAAATCCTTCAACCCTTTAAGAAGCGACGTCATTTCGCCGTTTTTGCCAAAAAACAACGTTTTGATGTTTTGAAGCGCTTCCGGAGTCTTACATTCTTTTAGTTGCTCGGTAAAATGCTGCGCGATTTGTTTGATTTTGTTTTCCATAAAAATACTCCGTAAAAAAACAAACCGTCCGTTATAGGACGGTTGTTGTCGACCGTGTTACCACCTAATTTTGTCTTGCGACCTCGTTTTAACTGCTTACGGGAGTTGTCCGCATACGACTACGCACCGAAAAAACGGCTTTATCGCATGAGCTACAAAGTGAATATCTTCCTTTTTAGGGCAGAGTCTTGCAGCAACCGACTCTTCTCTGTGTTTTGTCCGTAAAAAAGGCTCTTGTGCTTTGTCATCGCTTTTGTTTAATTTATTGTATTTTAACACAAAAAACGATAATTATCAAGCAAAAACGCAATATAAAATTTTAATTTTAAGGCGTAAGGTCGTAATCGCTGCCAAAAATGTTGCCCGTCGCCAAATATGTATCGGGTACGCGACCGACAATAATGCTTTCGGACACAAGCACGGGAGTATTTATTTTTACTACCGTTTGCGCAGTAGGCAAAATAATGGATATGCTTGCCAAAACGTCAAGATATATTTTGTGTCGAGTTTGGTTTATTCCTGCCGATTCAAACTCGCTGACAAATTGACACTTGACCGAACCGAGCGGGAGTACTTTTATACTTATGTCAAAACCTTTGCCCGAGAGCAACGGACTGCCGGACAGCGTGCCGACGGGTATTTTTATATCCTGCTCCCCCATTTTTTTAATGTAAGTTTCGGTAGATTGCGCCATATCGCGCGCAAGCTTGTTTATTATAATACTGTTTGCGCTGATAGAAGTTATGTCGCCGCTATCGTTTTTTTGTATAGTGACAAGATTATCGTAACTTAACGGGTCGAGCATAACTTCAAAAATTGCGCTGTTTACCGCCGCCGTAGTCAATGATTTTATCTTAGCCTCACTAAAAGAAACAATTATCGGGCCGACCGAGTTTACCAAATAAATCACAAGAGCGCAAATAAGCAATAAAATAACTAATATTATTATCGCTTTTTTTAATCTCGAAACGTGCCTGTTTTGTTTTTTTGAATAATTTAACGTCATTATACATTAGTATATTCAAAAATTGCTTATAAGTATATCAAAACTCTTTGGTATGGGGTTTAAATATCAACGCAGAAAGATAACCGAATACTATTGCCGTAGTGATTCCCGTAGCACACGCTTTTAAACCACCGGTAAATGCGCCTACTACGCCGTCTGTTTTGGCGGCTTGTACTGCGCCTTTAACCAACGCGCAACCAAAACCGCTGATAGGAACGCTTGCTCCCGCGCCCGCCCACTCGATAATAGGTTGATAAAGTCCAAACGCTTGCAACGCTGCGCCTGCAAGTAAAAAAATCACAAGAATTCTACCGTTTGTTAAATGTGTAAAATCGATTATAACTTGTCCGACAAGACAAATTGCTCCGCCTACCAAAAAGGCTTTCAAAAACATTAACCACATAATTTTACTCCTTTATATCGGACGATAACTCTACAAGGTGCGCTATTGCAGGTATGCTTTCTCCTTGAAACGCCGTCAAGGGACTCATCAACGCTCCCGTGCCTATCAAAAGCATTTTTTTAATTTGTCCGCTTTTTAAATTGTCTAATATCATACTGTTTGTAACTATTGCGCTACACGCCGCGCCGCTACCGCCCTGATAAGTTTTTTGGCGTTCAAAGTAAAGGCTTGCTCCGCAATCGGCATAATTACCTTTTAAATCGTATCCTTCCTGTCGCATTAAATCGCCTAAAATATCTTTGCCGAGTTTACCCAAATCCCCCGTCAAAATCAAGTCGTAATCCTGCGGAACGGTATTCGTATCGCAAAAAAACTGTTTTAGCGTGTCGCAAGCGGCGGGAGCCATCGCCGCGCCCATATTGTTTACGTCTTTAATGCCAAAATCTATTACGCGACCTGCCGTTGCCGCCGTAATTTTGGGAGAATTTTTATCGGTTTTGCGATTGCATACAAGCGACGCGCCCACTCCCGTGCAGGTCCATTGCGTAACGGGCGACCGTAACACGCCCAACTCCAAAGGATATCTATATTGACGTTCTGCGGAAGAAAAATGACTTCCGCTTACGCAAATCACGTTTTTAAAAAACTTGTCCACGAGAGCCGCGCCCAAAATAAGACTTTCTGCATAAGTTCCGCAAGCATTGTAAAGTCCCAAAAAAGATGCAGTAGCGTTTCTTGCGCTAAACGACGCCGATATTATTTGATTGAGCAAATCACCGCCCAAAATTGCGTCAATTTCTATCGGAAGCATTTTGGATTTTGTCACAACGCCGTTTATTGCCGTTTCAAACATTTTGCGCTCTGCTTTTTCAAAAGTATTTTCATTAAATCTATCGTTAATCAATGCAAAATCAAAGTTGTCACCGAGTTTACCTTTCAATTCTTTTGGCCCGACAATGCTGAAACCTTCGCACAAATAGGCGTTGTCAAAAAAAATAGTGCGGGGATTTATTGCCTTTAGTATATCAGACATTACGCGCCACCCCCGCAAAATAGCAAAGTCAAAAGCGATATAACGACGCTTGCCGCAACTCCGTTTACTATGACCGGTCCGGCAACGAGAAACATTTTTGCTCCGAGTCCGTATATCATTCCTTCGCATCGGAATTCAAGCGCAGGCGCAACGACGGCGTTGGAAAACCCCGTTATGGGAATCGTGCTACCCGCTCCCGCAAAGCGTCCCAACATATCGTAAATTCCTAATCCTGTACACAAAGCGGCAAGGGCAACCAAAGTAGACGACGCTAAAACCGACGCTTCATCTTGCGGTAACCCCGCTAATTTATAAAGTTCTATCAACCCTTGCCCGATAACGCAAATAAGTCCGCCTACCAAAAACGCCCAAAACATATTTTTAAAGTGGCTTGATTTAGGCGAACGATTAAACACGTATTCTTTATAATTGCTTTTGTCGATTTTATCGAATTTTTGTCTAATAATTTCTTGTTTTTCCTTGCGGTCTTTTACGTTTTTATCGTCACAAACGTTTTTTTGTTCAAGATTGTTTTCAGGCTTTAAATCAAGCGCTTTTTCTATTTGCGCAATTTGCCTGTTTTTGTTTTTATCCGATTTCATAGCCTCTCCGTAGTCACTCCGCGCGTGCAAACAAAACTTTCCCGTTCGGTGGGCAACCTTTCAAATTCTTTAGGTTTTGGTTTTTTCATATCGACTTAAATTTTGCCCAAAAACAAAAAAATAAACGTCAAATTACGTTTTTGACGTTTATTCTTGTTGTTTATCATCAAACTCCTGTCTGATATTTAACAATATCTTGTTTTCCAACCTCGATACCTGAACCTGAGATACGCCCATCATTTTTGCAATGTCGCCTTGCGTATAATCTCTAAAGTATCTTAAAATAATTATCTTTTTTTCTTTTGGCGAAAGTTTGTTTATTACCGATTTCAAAATAACTCTGTTTATTACGTCGTCCTCTTTTTGGTCGGTTGAAAGTTTTTCCGCCAGACTCAACCCTTTTTCGTCACCGTTGTCCGTTTTGTCGTACAAAGACAGCGGAATTTTTATGCTATCCGTTACAAAAACGACTTCGCTCGGCTCAATATTAAAATTTTTAGCAATGTCGTTTACCGTAGGTTCGGCTTGATAATTCTTTTTAAATTCTTCGGTAAACTTCATTATTTTTACGGATAATGACTTTATACTTCTGCTTACTTTTACGTATCCGTCGTCGCGAATAAAACGCTTTATTTCTCCCACTATCATCGGCACGGCATAAGTGGAAAAACGCACTTCATACGACAAAGAAAAATTAGAAACGGCTTTTAACAGCCCTATCGCCGCAATCTGTACAAGGTCCTGATATTCCGTACCTTTCCCTAAATATCGCTTAACTATACTTTTAATAAGCGGCATATTTTGCGTGACAAGCGCGGTTTTAGCTTGTTCGTCACCCTTTTGGGCGGCGTCAATGAGGCGCATAGTTTCTTCGTGATTATATTCCATCACTCTTGAGCCGACGCCTTACCGAAATATTTTGTCATCTTTACGACAGTGCCGTTGTCAACTTTGCTTGTGACTTTCAAATCGTCTGTAAACGCTTCCATAACGGTGAACCCCATACCGCTGCGTTCGCCCGTATCGCAAGTTGTAAAAAATGTCTGCATTGCCTGTTCAACGTCGGATATACCTACGCCGAAATCCTCGATAATGATGTCGATTTTACTTTCTTTTTGGTTGATACCCGCAAAAATCGATATAACGCCGCCTTTACCTTTGTAACCGTGTACTATGCAATTTGTTACCGCCTCACTAACCGCCGTTTTTACGTCCCCGACTTCTTCTAAGGTCGGATTTAACGACAAACAAAACGCCGCTACTGCACTGCGAACAAAACTTTCGTTTACCGAAAGCGCGTCTACTGTCATATTAAACTTGTTAGAATATTCCATTTTTTGACTCCTTAACTGATTTTGGGCATTATTTGATACAATCCCGACATAACAAATATCTTGTCAACCACTCTCGATACGTTTTTTACCGCGCAAGTACACCCCATCGATTTTGCAAGTTTATACCTTCCTATCAAAACTCCGATACCCGTACTGTCCATAAACGCTAATCGCGCCATATCGTACACGATACTATTCGGCTTGTTTTCCGTAATAATTTTATCAAGTTGCTGTTTTGCTCTTTCGGCGCAAAATTCGTCCAACTCGCCCACAAGACTCAAATCCAAGCAACCGCCGTTAAAAGAATAATAGATTTCCATTTTTGCCTCGCTTTTACATTAAGTTTATAACAAACGAGAATAAAAAAATTTAAATATAATGTCGAAAAATGTTTTTTTGAGAGAAAACAAAAAACGCGGGTTTAGACAACATTAGTTTTAACCCACGTTTTTGTTTGAAAACAAATATTTGATAAATTATATATACTTCTATTTATCTTGTTGTTCTTGTTCGTTTCTTTCAGAAATACTCGATTCGTTAATCTTTTTGTTTATTTTTTTCGCCTGAATTGTAGCAGGAATAAATCCAATACTCCAAATCAAAAAGGCACATAAAACCTGCGCCGCAATATAAGCAACTACTGCCAACGCCCCGTTTTGTATAGGCAACCAACGGCCGATAAACGATGCGGCAATCATAACGACGCAACCGATTCCCATATGCACAAAAACTTTAAGCCAAGTTTTTATTTTTGTTTTGTATATCGGAAGCGGTATTCCATAGCCTAAACCTATCATAATTGTCGCAATTCCTTGACGGGCGATGCCGTATCCACTCGCATACACTGCGTCCCCATTGAGAAGTCCTAAAATAACATTGATTAACACAAACACTACCGACGATATAAATATACCGCTCATAGCCGCTTCGAAATATTTTTTCATTTTAAAATACCTCCCTTTAATCGTATCGATTTTTTGCAAGAAAAACGTGAAATCGTAATATAAGGTCAAAATTTATAACAAACGCGTTTTACAACCCCAAATATTTTTTAAAAACGGGCAAATATTTGCGAGATATATACTCTTTTTCCCCGTTTTTTAATACTATCAAATAAATACCGCTGAATATCGGTTCGATACATTCGATTTTGTGCAAATTTACGATTGCGCTCTTGGAAATACGCATAAATCCTTTACCGAGAACTTCTTCAAACTCGTATAATCTCTTTGCTGCAACGTAATGCTTTGTTTTTGTATAAACAAAGGTTTTTTCGTTTTCTACACGAATCAAATAGACGTTTTCTTTGTTAAGTAAAAAAATTCGTCCGTTTTCCAAAACGGAAAGCAAGGCGGCGTTGTCGTTTTCTATTAGGTTTGCGACGTGACGTACCTCTGCCGTTATCTCATCGGTAAATATTATCGCATGCGGTTCTTTTGCGTCAGGTGTTAGTTTGATTTCGACTTTCATAAGAATCACCTCGTTTATCTTGCAAAAACATTGTATTTTAAGTTTTGCGATTTGTCATCATTTTTTAGGTAAGCGGTAGTATTTTTTAGGCAAGATGCTTTAGTTAAAGGGTATATTTACATTAAATACTTTGATATGATACTTTTTCTTTGTTATTGTAACACAAAAAATGCAATTTTTCAAAGCCTATTTTATCAAAATATAAAGATAGTAAATCAAAAACAAATTTTAAAAAAGGAATATCAAGTTTAATTTGAGTTCACAAACAAAAAACCCGAAAGGCAATACTTTCGGGTTTCTGGTGGGAAGAGGTGGATTCGAACCACCGAAGTCTGTGACGGCAGATTTACAGTCTGCTCCCTTTGGCCGCTCGGGAATCTTCCCATATAAAAAAAACTTTTGGAGCTGGTGAACGGAATCGAACCATCAACCTATTGATTACAAATCAATTGCTCTGCCAGTTGAGCTACACCAGCATAAAAAAATGCCGTTAAAACAAATGGTGCCTCGGGGCGGAATCGAACCACCGACACGGGGATTTTCAGTCCCCTGCTCTACCTACTGAGCTACCGAGGCATTTGTTGGCGACCTGGATGGGACTCGAACCCACGACCTCTAGCGTGACAGGCTAGCGTTCTAACCAACTGAACTACCAGGCCAAAGATTGCCGATGTTAACTTAATAGGTTGCTGGTGGGCCTTCAGGGACTCGAACCCCGGACCAATCGGTTATGAGCCGACCGCTCTGACCAACTGAGCTAAAGGCCCTCATTATGGTCGGGGTGAAGAGACTCGAACTCCCGACCCCATGGTCCCAAACCACGTGCGCTACCAAACTGCGCTACACCCCGATTGGCAACCGTCTTTGTTTTAAACAGCCTAATCAATTTACAACAAAACTTAAATTTTGTCAACAATTTTGAAGTAGTTTTTTTATTTTTTTTTGTAAATTATTTTGGGGATACTTTGCGCAAAATTTTCACTTTGCGCAAAGTATCGTTTTAAGCATTATTCGGCTTTTTCTTCTGCAGGTTGAGCGGGTTCTTCCTGCTTTTGTTGTTCTGCCGCTTCTTCCTGTTTAGGCTCGGCTTGTTTTTCCTGTGCTTGCTCTGCCTCTACGTCGCTTTGAGTTTTTACCGTTTCGGGTTGAGGAATCAACGCTTTGCGAGAAAGTGTGATACGCTTGTTTTCCGGATCACATTCCATAACCTGCAATTCGATTTCTTCGCCCGGTTTTACAACCTGATTGATGTCGGCAAGCCAATCCCAACTGATGTTGGAAATGTGAAGCAATCCGTCAATGCCGTTTCCGAGATCGACAAACGCGCCATAAGGCAAAATGCGAGCGACTTTACCGGTGACGATTGTACCGGGAGTATATTTTTCTGCCGCCAACTGCCACGGATGCGGTTGAAGTTGTTTGTATCCGACAGAAATTCTGTTGCCTTCTCTGTCAAGTTTAAGGACGACAAACTCATAAGTATTGCCTATTTGCAAAACTTCGTCGGGAGTTTTGACGGGATTCCAAGACAAATCGCTGAGATGTGCAAGGCAATCAACTCCTCTTACGCTTACAAAAGCGCCGAAAGAAGCAAATCTCATGACCTTGCCTTCTACGATTTCACCAACTTCTATGTTGTTCCAGAAGTTGTCCTCTTTTTCCTTCTTTTCTCTTTCCAAAATAATCTTGTGACTTGCCACAATCTTATGTTTGCTTTCGTCAATGCCGTCGTCCAACGCTACGAGAGTGAGCGGCTTACCGACGTATTGTTTTAAATCTTTGGCAAAACCGAGTTTAATATGGCTTGCGGGTACAAAAACGGTATAACTGCCGAGTTTTGCAAGCAAACCGCCTTTTACGTCTTGCTTTATAGTAACTTCAAACTTGTTGCCCGCTTTGATGCCGTCCAACTGTTCGTCGTCTTTATAAAGAATTTCCAACTCTTTTTTGGAAAGAGTGATGCCTTTATCCGTTGATACAACAATGCAATCTATTTTATCGCCCGGTTGCAAAGCGTCTTTTGCAGCCTGCATATCTTCACTTGCCGTGATTTGATCGTTGGGCATAAAGCCTTCTTTTTTGGTGTAAAGAGAAACAAAAATACCTTCGTCGCCTTTTTGTACTATTGTACCTCTTACTTTTTGACCTTTCCTGAATTGACGCGGTGATTTCTCTAACTTTTCTACCGCTCTGGTGAACAACTCCTGCTCCGTTTCCGGCTGCTTTACTTCCGCCGCAACTTCTTGTTGCTCTACTGTTTGTTCGGGTTGTTCTTTAACCTCTACGTTGTCTTTTGCGTCATTCATCATCTTTGACAAAACCTCCTCCGTCAACTCTTCCGGAGTTGACGCGCCTGCTATGAGACCGATACATTTTTTATTTGATACGTCCGGCAATTGCGTTGCGTCCTGTATCCATATAGTATTTTTGTTGTTTGCTGAGGCAATATTAAACAACTTTGACGTATTGCTGCTGTTTTTGCCGCCTACAACGACTACAAAATCACTGTTTTTGGAACAGTACTCGGCAAATTGCTGTCGATCTTTTGTAGTATAGCAAATTGTATTAAAAAATTCAAGTATTTGAGAGTGATAAGACACAATATTTTTCAAAGTTTCATTTACCTTGTCGTTATCAAAGGTGGTTTGAAACAAAACGAGAATATTTTTATCGGTATTTAACGATAGTTTTCCGTTGCCGTCATATATAATCGCAGTATTATCACACCAGCCGTTTATGCCTATAATTTCGGGGTGCAAAGCGTCTCCCACTAATACTATTTTGAAACCTTTTTGAAAGTATTCTTGCGCCTTGTTTTGTATGTTTTTGACAAAAGCGCAGGTAGCGTCAATGATTTCGACTCCCGTTTGGCGGCAAAAATCGTAAACCTGCGGCGGTGCGCCGTGACTGCGAATTATCAGTTTGTCGCCTTTCTGCAATACGGACAAATCGTCAATGACCGTTATCCCCGCTTTTTGTATTGCGTCGACAACCTTAGCATTGTGCACTATTTCGCCCAAACAGTAAACTTTTTTGCCTATATTTGGTTTAGCGGACAAAGCCATATTTATCGCTCTTTTTACGCCGTTGCAAAACCCTTTATTTTTGCTTACGATTATTTTCATTTTATTTTAGGCAGAAAATCCCTTTCAAAATATTCTTTTAATTCCGTTATAGCTTTCTTTATGGTTTCGGTGGCGTCGCAAAGCGATTCATGCGTGGGCTTTTGGCCGTAATATTTATCAAAACTTATCAAATCTCCCACGACGATATAAGTCAACCCCTTTACTTTGCCTTTTTTATTTTTTTTATGCCAAAAATACATAGGGCAAATAGGCGTCTTTGTCATTATACTCAACATAACCGCGCCTTCTTTAAAGGGCAAAAACTCCGACGAGTCAAAATTGCGCGTCCCTTCGGGAAAAATAAACATACTGTTGCCGTTTTTAAGCGCAGTTAGTGATTTTTTAATCGCGCCTATATCTGCTTCGCCTCTGTCTACCGCAATATAACCTAATTTGTCAAGCATTTTTTTAAAAACGGGTTTTTTGACAAATTCCTTTTTGTAAACAAAGATAGGCGCGTATTTTGTATTAGCCAAAAAAGTCACGGCGTCCCAGTTGGAAGTATGGTTGGCGCAAAATATTACTTTGTCGACGGGTAATTTGTTTTTGTTGACTATCACGGTTTTGTGCGTTAATTTTATCCACCAGCCGCCCCAAAAGCGTAATTTATCTATATACAACATTATATAATTTTATCTCTTTTGAGCATTCTGTCGATTTTTGCCACGACTTCTTCCGCCGTCATATCGGAAGAATCTATTTCTACAGCGTCTATCGCCTTGCGAAGCGGAGCAAGCGCGCGCGTTGAGTCTTGCGTGTCGCGTTCTATCATGTCCGCAAGAATCGTTTTAAGGTCAACCGTTTTGCCCCTTGCTACTAATTCCTTGTATCTTCTTTCTGCCCTTACTTCCGGCTTTGCCGTCAAAAATATTTTAAGGTCGGCGTTTGGTAAAACATAAGTTCCTATATCCCTTCCGTCGATTACGCAATTGTTTTTAGAAGCGATTTCTCTTTGCCAATCGACAAGGCGGAATCTGCAAGCAGGCACTGCCGATACGTCGCTAGCGTACTTGCTGATGTCGGGTTCTCTTATTTCCTTAGAAACGTCTATGGAATCGAGATATATGTGTTGTTCTCCGTCAATATACTTTATATCGAGAATAATTCTCGACAGCAAATCTTTAAATTCCGTACCATAATACAAATCAATGCCCGTACGTTTAACTTTCAATCCTACCGCGCGATACATTGCGCCCGTATCGAGATATATCATATTGTGTTTTTTAGCCAGCATTTTTGCAACGGTGCTTTTGCCTGCGCCGCTCGGTCCGTCTATCGCTATGTTTATCATATTAAATCCTCCCGTAGTTTAATTGCTTTTTTTAAATAAATATGTTTAATTTTTGATTTTGGTATCTTTTTTTCGCATACAATCAATACTCGCACGCACAACGGCAAAAAACTTTCCGTAACGTGTTCCCTGACGCAAAACAGAGGTACGCATGCCGCGTCTGAATACGCTGTTCTCAATTCCGTTGCGGGGTTGCCGCTTTTGATGTCGGGCGTACAACTAAATATAATATGCGAAAAATGCCTAAATTTAAGGTTGTTTTTTGATATGATTTCGTCAAAAAGCAGTTGTACCGCCTCGCGCATATCTCGATTTGTATCGCAATCCAAAGTAATTGCTCCGCGTATTGCCGACATATTTACTCCTTTGCCGCATTAAGTCCCGCAAGATACCCCGTAGAAAAGGCTATTTGCAAATTGAATCCGCCCGTCAATGCGTCCACGTCTATCAACTCGCCGCAAAAATAAAGATTTTTAACTATTTTGCTCTCCATTGTCGACGGATTTATTTCCTTAACGTCGACGCCGCCGCTGGTAATTATCGCCGTATCGGGACAATCGAACCCCGTCACGTCAAAAGTCAACGCTTTAAGCAATTCGCAAAGCGACTTTCTCTCGGCTTTAGTGACGGAATTTACCTCTTTTTCGGGCTCGATACCACAACGCTTAACAACATAATCGGCAAGCGATTTAGGCAATAACAGATTAAGTCCGTTTTTAAATTCTTTGTTTTTAAACTCAGCAAAATCTCGCAATATACGCTCGTCAAGACGTTGCAAACTCAAAGCGGGTTTTAAATCAACGGAAAGTTTGAGCGTGTCCGTAGGCAATTTGCAAGCGTAAGCAGACAACGTTAAAGCCGTAGGACCGGATATTCCTTCGTGCGTAAACATCAACTCCCCGAATTCTTCTTTTATCGTTTTGCCGTTTTGCAAGAGTTTGAGATTTATGTTTTTTAACGTCAGTCCTTGCAACCCTGTTTTTTGCGCAGTCGCAAAACCTATCAAACTCGGTTTGGGTAAAATCAATTTATGACCTAACGATTTTGCAAAACAATAGCCGTCGCCCGTACTTCCCGTCGCTTTGTAATAGTTTCCGCCCGTTGCTAATACTACTTTGTCAGAAATAGTAGTATCAAAATCGCTTTTTATTATAAATTTTCCGTCATTTTGATGTTGTATTGCGGTTATTTTTTTGTTAAGAACAATTTGCACTCTGTTTTTGGCAAGCAATTTTTCAAGACATTTTATTATATCGGACGATTTATCCGATGCGGGAAAAACTCTGCTGCCACGTTCCGTTTTTAACGGACAACCGTTTAAATTAAACAAATCCTCTACCTTTGCAGTGTCAAATGCGTTTATTGCGGGATACAAAAACTTGGGGTTGGTCGTTACGTTTTTTAAAAAAGTTTCGTTGTCGCATGCGTTTGTTACGTTACATCTGCCTTTTCCCGTAATAAACAATTTTTTACCGAGTTTTTCGTTTTTGTCTATTAAAACGATTTTGCAATTCTTATTGTTCTGCGCCGCCGTTATCGCCGCAAGCATGCCCGCCGCGCCGCCGCCCACAATCGTAATCGTCATTTTAAAACTTACCTTTTAGGTCGTTTAACGCCTTATAATCGCATATATCGGACAACAAAGGCGTTACCGTTACGTAATTTTGCCCAATGTAATATGCGTCTGTTTCCTCATGCTCGTCAAAAGCCGCAAAATCGCCGGCAAGACAATAACCCGTTCTTCCGTCTTCGGGAGAAACGTATTTTTCGTACACGTCCTCAAAAAACCTTCTGCCGTAAGGCACGATTTTTGTTCCTTTGATTTGAGCAAAAGGCACGTTTGGTACGTTTACGTTAAAAAAACTACCTTTTAAGTCAATCGACATAAATTTGTCGAGATTTTCCGTAATATAACGGCAAGTAGCGTCAAAATGCGCCGTTGCTCCATCGTTGTGCGGCACTGCGCATGACAATGCAATCGATTTAAAACCGAGTACGGCAGCCTCGCGAGCCGCTCCTACCGTTCCGCTGTAATGCACGTCAAAAGTAAGATTTGGTCCTATATTAGGTCCGGAAATTACCGCGTCGGGTTTAAAACAAAAAAATTCTATTCCGAATCTCACGCAATCTGCGGGTGAACCGGACAAAGCGTATGCTTCTTTTGCGCCTTTAATATCGATTTTGTTAAAAAACATCGGACGTCTAAAAGTCATACTATGGCTAAATCCCGACTTTTGACAATCGGGAACAACGACAAAAACTTCGTTGTTTTTGCCGAGATATTCTACCAAAAGTTTCAAGCCTTCGCTTTGATATCCGTCGTCATTACTTACAAAAATTTTCATATACACCTACAACGATAACAAATATTCTATTTCTTTATCGTTTAAAAATCTGTATTTGCCGCGAGAAACGCCGCCGAGTCTTATTTCCCCTTCTGCAACGCGTTTTAAAAATACGACGGTTTTTCCTATGCTGTCAAACATACGTCTTACCTGACGATTTTTGCCTTCGTAAATCACCAACTCCAGCCGCGTAAATTTTTCCCCTTCTTCCATGACGGTAACTTTTGCGGGAGCGGTTTTTTTGCCGTCCAACAGTATTCCGTCGGAAAGTTTTTTAATTTCCTCTTGCGATATCCCGCCTTCGATTTTGACCGCGTACGTTTTTGGAATTTGGCAAGACGGGTGCATCAATTTTTGCGCAACGTCGCCGTTTGTGGTAAGAATAAGCAAACCTTCCGTATCGTAATCTAATCTGCCAACAGGAAACAGCCTTGCGTTGATATCGATTAAATCCATTACGGTTTTTCTGCCGAGATCGTCTTTTACCGTGCAAACGTACCCTTTAGGCTTATGCAACATTATGTAATAATCTCTGCGTTTGTATTTTATTCTTTTGCCGTCAACGGTTACGTTGTCGTTGATTTCGTCAATATCTATCCCTAATTTATCTACCGTTTTGCCGTTTACCTTGACTTTACCGTCTACAATCAGTTGATCGCAAGCGCGGCGACTTGCAACGCCGCACCCTGCAAGATATTTGTTTATCCTCATAAATTCCTCAAAAATAAAAAATGACAGCGTATCAATCGCTATCATTTATAATACTTAATTGTGAGGAAAAAATCAACTTATTTGCAAAGGTAATTTCAATTTTTAGTGTTTTATCATTATTAAAGTGCAATTTTTCATTAAACAAGCCGTTTTCCGAGCCGTCTGATTTAACGGGATATTTAAACCCTTCGTCAAAACGATAAAAAACATACTTTTTGTCGCGTTGTAAGCAGAATATTTTATTTTTTTGATAAACGGTTTTAAAACGGTAATTATTAAACCCGTATTGCAATAGTTTTTGGCTTTCTTCAAACATCGGACCGCAGTCAAGCACCACCGCAACCAACTGCATTCCGTCTTTGGTTGCGCTACCCACAAAGCATCTGCCCGCTTTTTTGGTATATCCCGTTTTTACGCCGTCAGCAAACTCAAAATTTTTTAATAGTTTGTTTTTGTTAATTATTACTCTGTCAAAATCGTATCCGTCGTTAGAAATATTTATTTTTTGAGTAGAAACGATTTTTTTAAACAACTCGTTTTTTAACGCATAACAAGTAATCAAAGCAAGGTCGTACGCCGTCGTATAATGATTGTCGTTGTGCAATCCGTGCGGAGTAACAAAATTACTATTTTTTGCGCCTATTTTTCGTGCGGTATCGTTTAAAAGATTTGAAAAACTTTCTTTATCGCCAGAAATGTAATAAGCAAGAGCCTCCGCGCAATCGTTTCCGCTCTGCAACATAAGTCCGTACAATAATTCCGTCACTGTCAGTTTTTCGCCCGCTCTAAGATAAATACTGCTACCTTCGATTCCGACGGCGCGTTTGTCAACCTCTATTCTTTCGGTTACGTCGCAATTTTCTATCACGGTAATAGCCGTCAGAATTTTTGTACAACTCGCCATAGGCAGTTTTTTTTCGGAATTCTTTTTAAGCAACACCCTCCCCGTAGATTGCTCCATCAATACAGCGGCCTTAGCAGTAATATCGGCGCAATCATAGGTTTTTGCTCTTACGCTGGGGTTTGTCAAAGATAAAAACACAACAGAGAAAAAAGCGCAGACAATCAGCAACCACGCCGCTAAATTTTTTCTCATCAGTTTTTAAACATTCCCATCAAAGCGTCTGCAACGTCTGCAAACTTATGCAATGCGGATTCGTCGTCAAACTTGGTCAAGCTTATTCCGTCTGCGTTTACCACAAGAAACCCAACGGGCGTAAGCGTTGCGCCGCCACCGCTACCGCCGGCAAATTGATTTGCGTTATCTTTGGTTTTGTGATTTCCGTATTCTCCGCCGCCTGCCACAAAAGCAAACGACAGTTGACTTATGGGAAAAACTGTACTTCCCGTAGCCGTTACAAACGGTTTTCCCACGATAGATTCCGTA
Organism: uncultured Clostridia bacterium; assembly: GCA_934230325.1. Taxonomy (GTDB): domain Bacteria; phylum Bacillota; class Clostridia; order Christensenellales; family CAG-314; genus SFEB01. The sequence continues at coordinate 68,572 of CAKQEP010000001.1, forward strand.
TCTGCCGCCATTCGTATGTTTCCTACCGATGCGTCAACTATTTGTTTGATTCTGTTTTGCATTAACCCTTCTTCCATTTTTTACTCCGTTTTTAAGATATAATGCGGGAATTTTGTATAGATGCAGTACAAAATCCGCTTTGATTTTGACGGCGTTATCCCCGTCGGTAAGCCAAAAAGCCGCCGCTGATTTTTTATTTGCCGCTTTTAGAGCATAACATAACGCAAACACTAATCCGTAAGAACAATAAAACAATCCGTTATTTTTTGATAAAAACATCATATCGGCGTTTACCTCTGTCGTAAGACCTTTAAAGTCAAACGCTTTCAACAAATACAAATTTGTCGGAGCGTTGATTTTAATATCGTAAATCTTACCGCTGAACGTTTTTTTACCGTTTAAAAACAAATCAATATCGTAGCCGTTAAAGCAAATAATTATTTCGGCAATGTTAATTCCGGCAAAAGATATGTTTATGATTGTTCTTAACGGATCGGTTTGCAACAATATCTTTATCTTAGTACGGTAAGGTAAAAACAACAAAATAGTCAATACAACAAAAATACCTATTACAATCAAAAGATATTGCATACTTATAGTGTTTTTAATTATAAAAAAAATATGCGAAAATCGCATATTTTAATTACTATGTTTAAAATAGTATGCTAATTAAACAACTACAACGTCCTCATCCTTTAAAAAATCGGGTAAATTGTCTTGATTTGCGTTAAAGTTTTTATCGCGGTTACTATTGTAAAAATCCGTATCCACCGTGACTTCCTGCGGGGCGGACAACGATTGTATGCGCTCTAACAAATCGTCGTAATTAGGTAATTCTTTTAAAGAAGTAAGGTCAAAATGTTTTAAAAACTCGTCCGTAGTACCAAACAACAGCGGTTTTCCTATTGCGTCTTTTTTGCCGACGATTTGTATCATATTCAAGCGCGAAAGGTTTTGTATGGCATAGGTGCAATCTTTTCCTCTGATTTCTTCGATTTCTAACCTTGTCAAGGGTTGCTTGTACGCTATTATTGCCAACGTTTCCAGCATGGCTTTGGTGAGTTCTTTCTCTCTTATCGGATTTAATACAAGCGCGACTTCGTTTACGTACTTAGAATTTGAAGAAAACTGTAATTTATCGTTAAAGGTCAACAAATTTATGCCGCAATCGTTGTCGTATTTTTCTTTTAGTAATTCCGTCGCTTTATTTATTTCCTTAATAGAAACCGCTAATTTGTCTGCGATATCCTTTTTTTCTACTTCGTTGCCGGCAACAAAAAGTATAGATTCTATCACGTTAGCCAGCGTCTTCGTATTCAATGTCAATTTCCTCCCCTTCGTCAAAGTTTCTTATTAGTATTATGTCGCCAAACTCAACTTTTTGCTCCGTTTTGATTATTTGAAGTTTTGTCAATTCTAATGCGGCAAAAAAAGTAACGACTATTTCGTTTTTGGTAGAAGTTTTTTTAAACAAGTCCAAAAAACTTATGGACTCGTTTTCCGTAAGTTTTTCTCTGATAAAAAGCATTTTGTCTTTTACCGAAAAATTTTCCTTATTTATGGCGCGTACCGTGTTTTTGTCTTGCTCGCGAATTTCTACCTTGTTTAGTATGTTTGCAAAGGCGTTAAGTAGATTGTCTAATGACAAATCCTTTACGCAGTAACGATATTCCCCCGCTTGCGCGCTCGGCTCTTTAAAAAGCCTGTCGGGATTTTCTATCGTTTTCAACTCGTCTGCCGCCTCTCGCAACATTTTGTATTCTTCGAGTTTGCGGATAAAGAGTTTTTCCGGATCGTCGTCGATATCGGCAAAATCCGCTAAAACAGGCAACATTTTGTAGGACTTTATTTCCATCAATTCCGCCGCAATAGTCATATATTCGCTTGCTTTGTCTACGTCGAGTTGGTCCATTTGCGACAAGTATAGCAAAAACTGATTTGTGACTTCCGAAACAAAAATATCTTTGATTTCTATCTTTGCGTCTTTAACAAGTCGCAACAACAAATCGAGCGGACCGTTAAAATTGTGTATGTTGAGATTAAGCACGTTTTTTTCTTCGTACTCTATCGTTTCGGTATCGTCGATATTTTGTGTGTCTAAAACTTCTTCTTCCATAACGCAAATCAAATCGGCAAAACCGGCAAACCTATCGCCCGCCACAACATATTAAACAGCGAATAAATACCTTGTCTGCCATAATTTATATATAAAGTCAGCGGCGATACGTCAACGCCAAAAATCATCTCGCTAAAATACCCTAAAAGTATCAATACGATAAGAATATAACCGCTGTTTCTTATTAAAAAATTTAAAAATCTGTTTGTCGGCGGCAAAAATGTTTGCAGCACTCTGAATCCGTCCAACGGATACAGCGGCAACAAGTTGAAAAGGAAAAAGTTTAAATTAAACAAAACCGTCAATTCCAAAAAATAACGTACTAATATATAAAAATAAAACAGTACGTTGTCAATTGACGGCACGTTTACCAAATTAAACAGCGCAACAAAAAGCGACGCCAAAAAAGCGTTTATCAGATTAGTGATTACGCCCGCCAAAGCGACGTCTATCATTCCTTTTTTATATTTGTTGAAATTTGCAGGATTTACGGGTACGGGTTTTGCCCAGCCAAATCCGACCAAAAGCATCATCAACGTACCGAAAACGTCAAAGTGCCTAAACGGATTTATCGATAATCTGCCTGCATTTACGGCGGTCATATCCCCGTTTATTTTGGCGGCATAGGCGTGCGCCATTTCATGAGAAGACAGCGAAAGCATCAACGCAAAAGCAAACGCCGCAATGATAAGCAACGTCATAGCATAGATATTTGCACCGTAGGATTCATAATATTTGGCAATATTGACCGCATAATTTATAATCATGATTATATATTATACACTACCCTACTGTTTTTTACAAGTTATTTTATTAAAAATTCCATAAGTATGACCATTAAAACATGGCTTGCTATTTTCAATTGCGTTATCCTGCAAAACAAACGATCATAGACAAAAAAGCAGCTTTAAAACCATTGTTTAAAGCCGCTTTTTTCAAATGAAATTTTCTCAACTGTTTAATATATCGGACAAATAGTCAAAATAAGTTTTTTTGTCAATATCGTTTAAAGATACAAGCTCCGTTTCGCGCAAAGTTTTACCGTCTTTTACTAAAAACGCTTTGCCTACTATATCCCCCTTTTTAATAGGTGCTTTAATTTTGGTATATTCCGTTACGACATTTATATCGCCGTTCTCCTCGCCCTTTTTTCCGAAATACGCAAGATTGTCTAACGCCGCAACTTCAACTGCGCTTATTTTTCCGTTTTTGACTTGCGTCTGCATCGTATTGTTTTTATCGAGATAGATTCGCGTTTCAAAATTACCGAATCCGAAATTAAACATCGCAGAAACTTCCGCAAACCTTGTTTTGCTGTCCGGCTCGCCCAAAACGCACGCAATCAATCTCGTATTGCCTCTTTTTGCCGTTGCACACAAACAATGCAACGATTCGTTGGTATATCCCGTCTTGCCGCCGTCACACCCGTTGTAAAATCTTACCAACTTGTTTGTATTTGTCAAGGTAGTTATTCTCCCGCTCGGGTGCTTGTAATCTTCCAACCATATTTTACTGTACTCAAAATAATTATTTTTTTGCCTAATCAACTCCGAAAGCATAGTCACACAGTCTTGGGCGCAACTATAATGATTTAAAGCGGGTAAACCCGTGCAATTTACAAAATGCGTCGCTTTCAAATTTAATTGAGAAGCCTTTTTGTTCATCTCAAAAACAAAGTTTTCCACACTACCGAAAGTGTGCTCGGCAATAGCGACGCTACTGTCGTTTGCCGAAGCAATTACGACGGTTTTAATCAAATCGCTCAATTTATGAACGCTCCCCGCTTCGATAAAAGCCTGACTGCCGCCCATACCCGCCGCGTATGAACTGATAGAAACGTTATCGTCAAGGCTACACTTGTTGCTGTTGACGCAATCGTACGCCACAAGCAAAGTCATCATTTTTGTCATGCTTGCAATTTTGAGTTTTTCCGTTCCGTTTTTGTTTAAAACAATCGTTCCAGTATCAAAATCCGCAATGACTGCCGCCTTTGCGTTTGTCGCAAGACCTGCTACCGGTTCTTTTTGAAGTGACGTTTCTGCAAACACGCATGAAGTGCAAGACAAAAAAAGCGTACATATCGCCAAAATCAATGTTGTTATGATAGGTTTTTTCATACAATACTCCTTTCTTTTGTTTTTGTTTTCCTCTGCCACAAAAAAAATAACAAAAACTATTTTCTTTAAGGTTAGTATTTGTAAATAAGGCTTAAATATGTAATCAAATTTAAACTATATCAAACAAAAAATCGTTTTTACTATTAAAAAATTTATTAAAGTCACAGCAAGGCAAACGCCCAAAACCACAACGAGCATTATCAAATAGAATTTCCCCATGCTTTTGATATAGTACTTATCCAAAATTCCGCATTCGCAAAAAGATTTTCTACACCAAGCAAAGCACAAAAAAATCACAAAAACCATCGTAACGCACTCTACCAAAACCACCAGCGAGTACGCAACGCCCATCAAACCGAAAGACGATACGAGCGTGACGGTGGCAACGGCAACCCCCACGCCCTTAAGCAACGCAAAAACAAGCATTCCCCAAATGGTATATTTATTAAAACTCAAAGCAACGATACAAAGCAAAGTTTTTACATTATTAAAAAATACGTTAAACAAACAGCCAAAAAACGCCGTTTCCGTAGCGATAATCAAAATATTGCTTTCGTCGGCATAAAACAACCATTCTGTTTTTGTAAGACTATCGCTAAATATAAACCCCAAAACAACGCCGACTAAAAATACCGCAAAATAAACGATTAAAGCTATGCGATTACCTTTAATGAGATATTTTAATCTATCTTTGCTGTTTTCTGCAAGATTACGCAATTTCATACGTTAAAATATGAATTTTTTATCGATATTATTACTCTTTTATCGCTGATAAGCGTTGATTTTTTCAGCGGCGTCAATCATCCACTCGCCGTAAATCCCGTACCCTCTCGTAGGATCGTTGACAAAAACGTGAGTAACCGCGCCGACAAACTTACCTTTTTGAATAATAGGACTTCCGCTCATGCCCTGAACGATGCCGCCCGTCAATTCGATAAGTTTTTTATCGGTAACTTTTATCACCAAACCTTTGTCGTCCGGATTTTTTTGTTTTGACGCTTTAACTATTTCTATATCGTAATACTTTGGTTCTAAACCGTCCAAAGCGCAACGAATTTTTGCTTTGCCGACGGCAACTTCGTTTATTGCGGCTACGTTTGTAAGCGGCATATTCTCAAAAAAATCAACGTCGTTTATTTTGCCATATACGCCGAATTTGTTGTTTACAACAAGTTTACCTATTTTTTTGTCGCTGTTTATTACTCCGCGCACAGAGCCGGCTTTGCCTCTTTCACCTTTTTCGATACCCGTGATACCGCAAGTATACAAGTTTCCGCCGTTGATTTCGGCAATTTTTCCCGTTTTGTCATCGACAACGGGATGTCCCAAACAACCGAAAACTCCGTCGGGCAATACGAAAGACAAAGTTCCTATACCGCAACTCGAGTCTTTTACCCACAACCCTAATTTAAAACTATTCCCTACAATATCGTACAACGGCGTAATTTTGGTTGTAATTTCCACATTACCCCGTTTAATTTTTATATCCGTTTCTTTATCTTTGACTTTACTTAATATCCTTGATAAATCGCCTGAACTTTTTACGTCGGTACCGTTTATCTGCAAAAGTATATCGCCGATTTTTATGCCCGTTTCCGCCGCAGGACTTTTTAAACCGTTTTCCGTTAAAAACTCGTTTACGCCTATTACGATAACGCCTTCTCCGTCAAAAGACAGTCCGAGCGCATTACCACCGAGATAGACTTTATTTTTATGGTCGTTTTGTTTTGTATCGGCAACGTCATAAAAAAAGTCGCTTTTTATAACGTCGACATTGCTAAAACCGCATGCAGAAGTTTTTACGGATTCAAATTTCGATACGGACGCTGTTTGTCCGTACCCCACCGCCGCCGCAAATATGCAGGCAACCATAAAGAATAGCATCAAAATTACAAGTGTTTTATTTTGTTTCATACAAAAAATCCTCAAACCGTATAATTAGTTTGAGGATTTAATCTATAAATATTTGCAAAATCAAATACTTTTTTTGTAATTATCCGCCCATTCAAGCATTTCTTGAGCATGAAGACGGCTGTATTCGCCTATATTATCGCCGCCCATCAACCGCTCAATCTCTTTGATTTTGGTCGCTGTATCGGCAATTTCGACTGAAGTTTTTGTTTTTTGATGTTCGGTTTGTTTTTGTATAAGATAATTGCTATCCCCCATAGCCGCCACTTGCGGCAAATGAGTAATAACAAGGCATTGATAATTTCTGCTTATGTTGGCAAGTTTTTTAGCAACCATTTGCGCCACGTTGCCGGAAAGCCCGACGTCGATTTCGTCAAAAACCATAGTCGGAATATTTTCTATCCCAGCAGTGATGTTTTTGAGCGCAAGCAAAAACCGAGACATTTCGCCGCCCGATATAACCTTAGAAAGTTCTTTAAGCGGCTCGCCTGCGTTTGCAGAAAACATAAATACGGGCTTGTCGTATCCGTTTGCGTCGGGCGTATAATCTTCAAGCGTGGGCGCGTCATTAAAACTCACCGCAAAAGTTGCGTTTTTTATACCGAGTTCCGTTAATTCGTTAATAATCAAATCGCAAAACTCTTTAGACACGTCTTTTCGGTTTTGAGAAAGATTTTTTGCGACTGCATAGCACTTTTGTTTGATTAAATCAATATCTGCATTGATTTCTTCAATTTTTGCCGCTGCGTCAATCAAATCGTTGCGTTTTTTTATTGAATTATCAAAATAAGTCAATACGTCGTTTACGGTTGAGCCATACTTGCGTTTTAAACGCTTGTACAAATCTAATCTTTCTTCCGCTCTGTCCACTTCCGCAGGATTAAAATCACATTCGGCTGTTTTTTGCTCCAACGTAGCGACAATATCGTCGATTTCGTATTTAAACGAAGCGAGTTTGTTGCATATTTCTTCCAAATCGCCGTCATACGGCGTAATAGGCGTGAGAGAATTGTTGGCAAACCATATTTCCGTACCGACGTTGCCGCTTTCTGTCAAATGAACAAGCGCGCCTTTTAAACCCGACACGATTTTTTGCGTGTTTGCAACCTTTGTCACAAAAGAACGTAGTTGCTCCTCCTCGTCGTTTGTGATTTCCGCCGATTCAATTTCTTTAATTTCATATTCGAGCAAATCGAGCGTTCTCGACCTTTCTGCGTCGCTCCCGCCAAAATCTTTCAGTCTGTTTTGCAAGTTTTTGTATTCTAAAGTTAATTTTTTGAGAATATCGCTTTGCACGCAAGGCTTAAAATCGTCCAAAATTTGTAGTTGAGATTGCGGATTTAAAATATTTATATGGTCGGTTTGACCAAAAATATCGACCAAAGCGGCGGAAACGGCTTTGAGTGTTGTTAAAGTACATATTCTACCGCATATTCTGCATTCGTTTTTGCCTACGGCGGTCATTTTTCTTGAAAGAATGACAGTATCGTCAACTTCAAAACCGTTCTCACTCAAAATTTTTGCTACGTGGGAATCGTTTTGACCGATATCAAAAACCGCTTCTACAAAAGCATAATCACAATCGGATTTAATCAAAGACTTGTCCGCCCTTTCGCCCAAAACAAAAGCAAGGCTGTCTACGAGAATACTTTTTCCCGCGCCCGTTTCTCCCGTAATGACGCAAAGACCGTCATTAAATTCGATATCTATTTTGTCGATAAGCGCAACGTTTGTAATGGACAAATTTTTAAGCATTACCCTACTATAGCCTCTAACTTACTTTTTAAGACAAGAGCGTCTTCCGACGTTTGTGTGACCATAAGAATAGTGTCGTATCCGCTGACGCAACCGACTAATTCCGGTATATTGAGTTGCTCGACAACCATACCTACGTTTGTGGAGCAACCGGAAAGCGTCTTTACGACAACGAGATTGTTTGCCGTCGTAAAACTTACGACCGCTTCCTTAAAAACGTTTATCAATTTTGTAGAAATAATATAATCTACCGATTTTACCGTGACATAACGAGAAACGCCGCCTTCCGTCGCCGCTTTTATTAGCCCCAAATCTTTTATATCGCGACTTATCGTGGCTTGCGTAACTTTAAAACCGTTGTTGGACAATTCTCTAACGAGATCGTCTTGCGTTTCTATGGAAGAATTATTGATAATTTCTAATATTTTAGATTGTCGTTTTGCTCTTGACATTATTTTGTTACCTCCGAACCGCCCATGCTCCAACTGCTCAATTTTTTAAACAATTTACTAAAAAATCCTGCTGATTTAAATTTGATGAATTTTGCGCTTCTGCCGCTTTTGGACACCCAAACAGAACAGCCTGCGTCGAGTTTCCAGTCTGTCAAAACCCCGTCAATCAAACATTCTATCGGCTGTTTGCAGGAAACTTTAACGTTTGACATGCCGGAAAAAACAACGGGACGATTTCTAAATGAGTGCGCGCATAACGGCGTAAGCAACGTCACGTCAAGGTCGGGATACAATATCGGTCCGCCCGCAGAAAGGGAATATGCCGTACTGCCTGTGGGCGTCGAAAGAATTATCCCGTCGCCTACAAAAGTATCCACAAACTCCGTGCCTACCGATACGTCGATAGCGACGGTGCCGTTTCTTTGAATATTGCAAAAAACCGCTTCGTTAAGCGCGTCTACGGAAAAATTATTGTAACTCACTTTAAGCATGCTGCGGCTTTCTACGATATATTTGCCGCCCGCCAAAAGAGTAAGACCGTTTAGCAAATCGTTTATTTCGAGTTGGGACAAAAAGCCTATTTTTCCCATATTTATCGCAAGTATAGGCAAATCGAATTTTGTGCACAAATGCGAATAAACCAACATCGTGCCGTCACCGCCAAAAACCGCAACGCAATCAGCCCCTTGCGACAGAATAATTTGCTCCAAATGGTTTAAATCGTTTGCAACGTTGACTTGTATGCCGCATTTTTTCGCATACATACAAAACAAGTCGTAAATACTCTCGTCGATGTCCTTATTGACGTTTTTTGCTAAAATAATTCTCATAATACTCTCTGAATTATTATACACAAAGAATTTAAATTATGCAATGATAAAAACAAAAAATATTAAACAGATAAATATTTATCTATTAAATCGGCAAATTTTTTGCCATCGATACCGTTATCTTTGAGTTGGCGTAAAAAATCTGCGTGCTTTACCGTGTGGTCGTCCACGCCTACGTTAATTATTTTTGCGGCGAGTTCGTTTTTCAAACAAAAATCGTTTACCGCGCTACCAAAACCGCCGTTAAGCATTCCTTCTTCTGCCGTTATCGCAATTTTTGCGTTTTTAAGCATTAAAAACAACGTGTATACGTCCAAAGGTTTAATACAACACGCATTAACCACAGCGCAATCGATGCCTTTTTTCGATAATATTTTTTGTGCGGAAAAAGCCTCTGCAAGACAATTTCCTCCCACTGCAAAAATAACGGCGATAGAATCGGTTTTGCCAAATACGTTCCATTTGCCAAAAGAAAAATCACAGGGCATATGTTCCAAATAAGATTTTGGATATCTTATCGCAACGGGCGCGTTGTAATTTTGCGACCATTTTATCATTTGTTTTAATTGACCGTTGTCCGACGGCGCAAGCAAAACTATATCGGGCACGCTACGCAAAAAGGAAATATCAAACAATCCTTGATGCGTTTGTCCGTCTTCACCTACAAAACCGCCTCTATCTATCAAAAAAGTTACGGGCAGTTTTTGCAAGCAAACGTCGTGTAATATTTGGTCAAATGCCCTTTGCAAAAAAGTTGAGTAAATAGCCACGTACGGTTTATATCCGCCTTTAGCAAGTCCTGCGGCAAAAGTGACGGCATGTTCTTCTGCAATACCTACGTCAAAGGACCTTTTAGGATACTCGTTAAAAAACGACGCCAAACCCGTTCCGTGCGCCATAGCAGCAGTAATAGCAACGATTTTTTCGTCCGATTTAGCTATATCGACTAACGTATCACCTACTATTTGTGACATATTAGTTGATACAATACATTTTTTTGATTGTACTGCGTGATACATAAGTGGGTTTTCGGCTGCAACTTGATAGCCGTGCCCCTTTTGCGTAATGACGTGCAATACAGTCGGTTTATCCACGTTGGTTTTAATTTTTGAGAGATAAAAAACAAGGTCTTTTATATCGTGTCCGTTTACGGGTCCGATATATCTGATGTCAAAGTTTTCAAAATATATATTATGAAGTTTGCTCAGTCTGACGTTTCGCACGATTTTTTTGCATAATTTGAGCATAGGTTTACCGATAAGCGGTAATGCGTTTAAAAACTTTTTTGTGTTTCTTTTAAAACGGAGATACCCCTTGCCTACCCTTACCTTAGAAAGATTTTTTGCCGCGCTTCCGACGTTTTTGTCTATCGCCATATTGTTGTCGTTTAGCACGATAAACATTTTAGTTCCGCATATATTGTTTAAACCTTCGTATGACAAACCGTCCGTGAGCGCGCCGTCACCGACAACGGCAATAACGTCATGTTTTTCACCCGACAAATCTCTTGCTTTTGCCAAACCGAGCGCGGCAGATATCGACGTGCCTGCATGCCCTGTGTTAAATGCGTCGCTCTCGCTCTCTTCCGTATCGGGAAACCCGCTTAATCCGTCGACAATTCTCAACGTATCAAATTCTTGCGCCCTTCCCGTAAGCAGTTTGTGTACATAGCTTTGATGCCCTACGTCCCATACGATTTTATCCGAAACATCAAAAACGTAGTGAAGCGCAACCGTCAACTCCACTACGCCGAGATTACTTGCAAGATGCCCGCCGTTTTCTTCTACAGTCGCAACAAGTTTTGCGCGGATTTCTTCGCACAAATCGGGCAATTGTTTAATATCGAGTTTTTTTAAATCGGATAATCCGTGTATTTGTTCCAACATTATTTTTTAGAAAATATCGACAAAACTTTTGCTACGGCAAAAACTATAGAATTTGCATTTTTGATTGCGATATTTTTTCCGCACGCCTTGCCGGTAACCATTATGGTAGATATTATTGCGCTACAAACTACGCTGACAATCAGTTGCGTCGTATTGTTTGTCAATGCCATCACGGCAACGATAGCCGCGCCGCCTGCGCCTGAAACGACGCTGCAAATATCACCGATGATATCGCCGCAAACACTGCTCACGACGCCTGCGTTTTTGCACAGTTTTACCGCCATTTTTGCGCCTTTGATTTTTTTAGCCGACATACTCAAAAATGGTTGAACGTCGCAAGAAGTAGTTGCAACGGCAATTATATCCGTAACAATCGATATAATAATAATCAGCAATATTAACAAGTAGGCAAAAATAACGGTTTTTGTCGTAATATTTGCCATTACCGATTGCGAAACAAGTCCTATCGTAAAAGACAAAACTATCGTCAACAAAAACGCTACTATAGGCCAGGCAAGTTTTTTTGACTTTTTTGTCGGTTTTTTTGTTGTTTTTTTTGATTTTTGCGGCAAATCTTCCGATTTTTTAAGTTTTTTGCTATTTTCGCAAAAATCCTCCGTACTACTCGGAGGGTTTACGTCGGTAGAATCGCCGTTTTCCTTTGATTCTTTAATTATATTATTCATAAAATCTGTTTTTTGTGTTTTAGTTGGTGGTAGCAACAAGGGTAAACCTTACGGCATAAGGTTCAGTAGGATTTCCCCCCTGCGATACTCTCCGTCGCCGGAAAAATCAGAGCAGTTTCCTTTTAAACGCAGGAGCGCATCGTCACCGATTGCGCAACTGAATCGCCACTAAGTCCGTACTATAATCCCCGAATTGCGTGTCAGTCTAGAAGATTTCCTTAGCAAACGCAAAAACATCTATCTTCTTTTGCAAAGTCAATTTCTTTGAGCAATCGCAGTTTTAAATCGGCCAACCTAAAACGTTGTGTTCTCAAATCCCGAAACTTCACTCAAAGCAGGCTACTCTGTACACAGCTTATTATCACCGCATAGCAGGTTTAATCTCAATCAGTAATTTTGTTAAAAAACAAACTTACCGAATTGAGTCTCCACGAATAATGGGATAGGAAATATGCCGTTAAATCTTACCCAAAATTCTTAACTCCCAGCACAACCCCTCGTTTGGGCAACGGAGGGCAGCACAAGAAACTTCATCGATATGCCCTTTAGCGATATTTTATCCCCGCTTTCAATGTTTTGGTGTTTGACTAGAATACTGCACCACCAAGTTTATTTATTATAACATATTTTTATTAAATTAGCAATCAAAAATGCATACTTGCGCGTTTTTGCAGGAATTTTTACAAAAGATTGCATAATTCGTTTGCCGCGTCAATAAAAAATCCGCATTGTTTGTTTGTTTTTACAAGACAATCGACGGCTTGTCTGCACAACTCTTTTATCTCCGCTTTTGCCTCGTTTAGCGATAAATATTTTAGAATATTAGGAGAGTCAACGTCCGTTTTGCTATCCGCAATATCGTCTGCAAACTGAAAAGCCATACCGTAACACTCGCAAAAACGCTCCCAAAATTCGATTTCTTGTTGTCGCGCATTACTCAAAATAACCTGCGGAACGACCGCCGCGCAAAATAATTTTGATGTTTTTTCCTTAACAAGGTTTTTGTATTCTTTCAAATTTAAAGCGTTGGCGGATATATCTATCGACTGACCTTTTATCATACCGTCAAATCCTGAGCAATCAAACAAATACTTGCATGCGGCAAGATATTGTGACGAATTATCACCGCCAAACAAAATTTGAGCGGCAAGATTAAGTAATGCGTCGCCTGCAAGCGTCGCTTGTCCTGCACCAAACTTAGCAAAACAAGAAGCTTGCCCTCTCCGAACAAGACTGTTGTCCATACAGGGCAAATCGTCATGTATCAGCGAATAATTATGTACGAGTTCAACCGCCAAAGCAAGTCTTTTTGCATTATCGCAGATTTGCTTGTCAAAACAGTAGGCGGCGTTTAAGGAAAACAAAAATCTTTTTCGTTTGCCGCCCGTACCCAGCGCATAAAGCGCGGCAACGGAAGACAAGGTTTTGCTGTCTATAAATTCTCCGCAAAACTCGTTTAACAACTGTAAAAAATCCATATCAACCATCGGCTCTATTCAAAATTTCCGTCCATTTTTCTTTAAGTTTGTCAAGACGCGCGGAATAAGCAGAAAGCATATTTGCTCCTTCTTCCGACAGTTTTAATCCTTCCTCAAACAACTTGAAACTTTCTTCGATTCCCGTGTTTTCGTCCTCTAACTTAACGGTAATTTCCTTTATTCTGTCCAACAATTTTTCAAAATCCATTTTTTACCTCTTTAACTATTGCTTCTATGACAAATCCGTCGTTATATATGGTCAATTCGTCGCCTTTGTTGACCTGCGCTCTGTCCACAACCTTTTTGCCGCCCTTATAAATCAGTGATTTGCCGCCCTTAAATGCTTTTTGCGGTGAGCAAAATTCTAATTTTTGCGCTAAAACTCGCAAAGAATTGTCTGCGCAATAAATTTTTTTTGACATACTAAATTCAGCGTTTTTAACACCGAACTTTATTGCGGATTTTGCGTCTTGCAGTTTGTTTTTGGATAAAATATAAAGACGATCCGTTATGCTTCCCAACTTGTTTTTGCACCGCGAGAATTTAAAGTTTAATGCAAAAATCAAATCGTCGAGCGTGGATTTAAAATCATTCGTCGGATTGTTTGCAGAAATGATTTCTGCCGCAACCGAAGGCGTGCTTGCTCTCAAATCTGCGCAATAATCGCAAATAGTAAAATCCGTTTCGTGTCCCACTGCAGACACGACGGGTTTTTTGCAAGTATACACAGCCGTCGCTACGATTTCGGCATTAAAAGCGGATAAATCTTCTGCGCTACCGCCGCCTCTTGCGACAATTATCACGTCAACGTCGCTCGAATCAAAATACTTTATCCCTGCCGCTATTTGTTCCGCCGCGTTTTCTCCCTGAACTTTAACGCTAAACAAATTGACGGCGGCATACTTGTTTCGTCTTTTTAAAACGTTGCAAATGTCATGGATAACCGCTCCCGTGTTTGAGGAAACAACTCCGATATTAAAAATATACTTCGGTAAAGATTTTTTTATAGAAATATCGAAGTATCCGAGTTTATCTAATTTATTTTTTAATTGAATAAACTTTAAGTACTGTTCGCCGTCGGCATTGCACATATTCATCGCAGTAACGGTGAAACTAATTTTTCCGCTTTTTAAGTATGCGGGCCTGCCTTCAACAACAACAAGACAACCGTTGTAGAGCGGTTTTGCGCAATTTTTGTAAGCAAAACATTCCATTTGAGAAAAAGCATCTTTTAAAGTAAAAAAGATGCTCTCGCCGTTGTCGTGATAATTAGAAACTTCTCCGGTGACCGATACTTTTGCCAAAATCGGCTCGTTATCCAGCAAAGCTTTGATAAAGTTGTTGTATTGAGTTACGCTGATTACCATTTTTTATCTGATATGTTTTTGTTTTTTTGTGGCGGAAATTACGTTTTCCATCATAGCGGCGACAGTCATAGGACCGCATCCGCCGGGCACGGGAGAAATTGCCCCCGCTATACCGTTTACAGAGTCAAAATCGACATCACCGCAAAGTTTGCCGTCAACAAAATTTGTGCCTATATCTATGACTACTGCGTCCTTTTTTACCATATTACCCTTTATCATTTTGGGTACCCCTGCGCAAGCGATGAGAATATCCGCGCGTCGACAAATATCGGTAAGGTTTTGAGTATGCGTATGACACACCGTAACGGTAGCGTTGGCGTTTAGCAACATCAAAGCCAAAGGCTTGCCCACAACGGGACTGCGACCGACTATAACGGCGTGCTTTCCGTCAAGGTCAATTTTATATTTTTGCATAAGCCGCATTGCGCCGAGCGGCGTACTCGGACAAAAACAACCTTTTATATTTGAGTACAGCATAGAAATGTTGTCGGGAGTTTGTCCGTCTATATCTTTTGCGGGATTTATCGCGCCCATTATTCTACGAGCGTCAATATGCTTGGGGAGCGGCGTCAATACGAGTATCGCATTGACAAACAAATCGGAATTGAGTTGTTGTATCTTATCGTATACGTCTTGCGTCGTGCTTTCTTCCGGCATAACTTCAAAAGTTGAAAGTATACCGATTTTTTCGCAAGCACGTTTGTTAGACAAAGCGTATTGAATAATAGCGGGATCTTCGCCTACCGCAAGCATTGCAAAACCTACGGTATATCCGTTTTTTGCAATTTTTGACGCTTGTATAGCCTGTTCTGCAAGTATTTTTTTAGATTCTTCTTTTCCGTCGAGTATTTTTGTCATGATTTGTATCCTTAATTGTTTGTGTCTTTTAAATATTGAGCGAGTATACCGTTTATAAATCCCGCGCTGTTTTCCGTAGAATAGATTTTGCCGAGATTTACGGCTTCGTTTATAACGACGGGAGCGGGAGTATCGGTACACTCCAGCTCGTACAAAGCCATCATAAGTATTGCAAGGTCAACTTTAAAAAGTCGTTCCTCTTTAAACCCTTTAGCCAACGCCGCTACTCTGTTGCGGTAGTCGTTAAAATTGTTTATCGTTCCGTTATAAATATTTTTGACAAACTCGACGTCTTGCTCGTCCAAGTCAAATTTTTTCTCGTCCGCGTCATAAGACTCCAAAAACTGTTGCAATGCGCCGTCGTCGGCTTGCTGCGTAAAAATGTATTCGTATATCAAACTGAATGCAACTTTTCTCGCGTCTTTTCTCATATATTCTCCTTTAAGTATCGTTTAAACCCTTTGGCAACAACCAAAGGGTTTTTGTTTTAATTTTGTTGTTCTGCGGTTTTGATACCGATGATATGCACGTTTATTTCTTTGACTTTAAACTCTACCATCGTATCAAAAGCGTTTTTGACGGATTGCTGTATCCTAAACGCAATCTCCGGTACTTTGACGTCGGGACGCACTTTAACGTATACGTCAACGTATATCTGATTGTTGACCGTTTCGATTTTTACCGTTTTTTGACCTTTCTTTATGTTTTTAGCGTCATTGACGTCAAAATCGACAACACCGTCCACTTCTTTGAGCGCACACAACACGAGATTAAACAAAATCTCGCTATTATATACCGTTTTGCCTCTTTCGTCTTTGTTGGTTACTATTTTCATAATAAACTTCCTCAAAGAGATTATATCATACTAAAGGCAAAAATACAAGATTTTACACTCAAATGGGCAATATTTTTACGTAGTCAGGCGATACTCCTAATTCTTCTACCACCGTATTGTATATTATTGCGGTATCTTTGACTGTAAGTTTTTCTCCCGACGTTATCACGTTGACGTTTTGACTGTCAATCCCCATAGTTACCACCAAATCCGTATAACCTTTTGCCTTAAGCAAACTTTCCAACAACAACTCCGTTTCCATAAGGCGAATTATTTTTTGCTTTTGAACGGTTGCGTTTGCGCGGGCTTCGGCGTATTCGTCGCCTTCGGTTGCGATTATTGCGTTGAGATTGTTGATTTCTTCGGTACGCATTTCCTCCCAGTTGGAGCGATAAGTAGTAAAGAAAGTACTCGTTGCAACTACGCCTCCGTCGTCTTTTCCAGCGTCGTTCTTTTTTAACAACGCAAAATTCAGATACGCGGCGACGGCAAGAACAAGCACCATAGAAACTGTTAAAATTACCTTTTTTGTTTTAGACATAAAAACCTCCGTTATTTTTTTGTAAATACTTCTATTTTGTCATAGGACACGCCTAACAAAACCTGAATAGTTCGTACTATATCCAGTCTGACCGCCGCACTCGCCGCGCCTTTTGCAACGACGACAACGCCTTTGATTTCGGGAATGTTTTCCTTTATTACGACAGGTTTACCCTGATACAGTATCAATTCGTTTTTTGTACTTCCCGAAGAAGTAGTAGTGCTTTCGTATGCGTACACCCTTTGTATGCCTGTTTCAAAAGTTATCATTACCGCTACTTCGCCTACGCCGTCTATTTTTGATATAGTTTTAGCGACGCTGTTTTCCAACCCGTAAACATAACTCTCAAAATCACCGCTATTGCTTTTTTCTGCGGAAGTTTTGAATATTTTTAAGTCCGAACAAAATATCACCAAAACTACCGCGCATAAAACAACTGCTATACAAATTTCCAAAAATTTTGGTTTTAATTTGCTTTTTTTGTTTTCGATTTGCCTTTCTTTATCTTTGCTATCCATATACCGTCACCATCTCCGGATTTATTGCGGCTACGTCGGCGACTACTTTTTTTATACCTTCTACATCTAATATATTGCCGTCCGTCGGTTTTATTACCGCTTTGTCCAAGTTTATTTTTATTAGATTTACTTTTACAAAACTATCTTCGTTGATACTACATATTTCTACGTCACAGTTTGTTACCCCCTTCCGCTCCAACGCCGTTTCTATTTCGTTAAATAATTGTTCGCGCCGCATTTCGTAAATAGTGTTGCTTATTACGTGGCTTTGAGTAGTCAACGCCGTATCGTCGTAAAAGTCTTTAAAAACAAATTTTCCTTTCAACAACGACGGTAACGGCATGGCTATCACCAAGACGCATACAAACGAAAATACGCCTTTGATTATTTTTCCCATACTGCCTTGCGGCAAAACTACGTCTACTATTGCGGTAAGAACAACCATGCCCGCAACCGACAACACCCAACCGGATAAATTCATATTTCGCCTAAATTACGTTTGCCGAAAAAATTATCAGCATAATCAATACAAGGAGCATAAAAGCAACGGCAATAACGCTTACAAAAAGAATATTTACCGTTTTTTCCGTATCCCCCAAAAAGCCTACGATTCTTTTGTCGGCTACGGGTTCTACGAGCGCACATACAAGCTGCAAAGCAATATTATAAACGGTAATCGTAATGCAAGGCGTCAATATCGCCGCAACAAGCACCGTCATAGCAACAATCCCAAAACTATTTTTGACTAATACGCAACTCGCAAGAATAAGGTCAAACCCATCGGCAAGGTAACCTCCAAGAATAGGGATATAGGTTCTTGTGGCAAACTTTGCCGCTCTTATGCTAACGCCGTCAATGGTAGCGGCGGTCAATCCCTGCACTGCCAAAAACCCCGTAAACACGGTGAAAGTAATACCCAGCACCCATTTGCTTAAATTCTTAAAGAAGGTTGACAGTTTGTCCAACTTTACTATGTTTGACATATTAGATATTATATTTATAACTACCGAAAAAACAAAAGTCGGTAATACTATGTCACTAATAATTTCAGTTACTCCCTGCGAAAGCAAAGCGATTGCGGGGTTGTACACCTTTACACTTGTTGCCGCGCCTACTGCGGTCATGTACGTAAGCAAAACGGGCATTGTAATATCGGTAAGAGTTTTTACTGTTTTTACGGTTTTTTTAGCCAACAAATACAATTGCCATACCCCGCTCAACACAGGCAATAAAATAGCGGCATAGCAGTAAAAATTTATCAGATTACCCGTTTCGTTGTCCATTAAATTAGATTTTGTTTTATCTACAAGTCCCGACAAAACGCATACTATCGCGACTCCGCCAAGCAAAGGAATAAGTTTATTTAGGTCGTTTAAAAAAATTCCCGACAGATACTCCAAAAAGTTGCCCGCATTAAACGCATATTCTCCCGAGAGAACGTCAGACAACATTTTAACGACGCTATTTTTAGACAGCAACGTTTCATCGCAATTTTCGTCTATAAAAAATTCAATATCGCTCCAGTCGATTTTGTTGATTTGGTCGTTTACGGTGTTATCGAGTTTGTTTTGCAAATCTTTGTTGTCCTCTCCCGCAAGGCAAAAACCTCCGACAAAAAGCAAAACGACGATAAATACGCAACTACCAAAAATCAAAGTGCGAAAAATATTTCTTTTTGTCATGGAAGAATCTCCGCAATCAAATTGACTAAAGTTTTTATTATCGGTAAAGCAAGAATCATTATGGCTATTTTTCCTGCAAAAATTATTTTTGCTCCTATACTTTTGCAATCTCCGTCAATACAAATGTTGTTTGCAAATTCTGCAAGATATCCTACCCCCATAATTTTTAGAATATTGCTGAAAATGCTTTTGTCAATTTTTGTTGCCGACGCAATATCATAAAAACCGTAAACTACCTCAAACAACTCGTCCGCAACCATAAGCGTAATCAGTACGGACGCGCCTATGCCGGCAACCAAAGCAATTTCCGGTTTTAAGGGCTTTACGATAATTATTACTATTGCGGCAACGATGCCCAAAACGGCAATTCTTACAATATCCATTTTTCCTGTATAGCGTTTAATTCAAACAGATTTTTTATCGTAGTAAACAATTCTACAATCATATCCGCCACGATAATCAATACAAGAACAAGTCCGGCTATCGTAACCAACGTTGCAATATCGTCGCGATCCGATTTTTTGAGCAAAATGCTTATTATTGCCGTGATAAGTCCGATAGCGGCAATTTTAAAGATGATGTTTATGTCCATAGTTCAGATTATCAAAATGCTCAAAAACACTCCCGTCACAATACCTAATTTAGCGCACAATACGCCTTTTTTTGCTCTTTCTTCCTTTGCTTGTTTCAAATACGTTTCTATCTGTTGTTTGTACCCTTCCGCTTGCAAACTTTGCGATGAAGCGTCTCCACGCCCCAAAATTGCTACGAATCGATTGATAAAATTCACTTGCTCGGCTGATAAAAACGTCAAGCACGACAAATTATCCTTGACTTCGCATTCTGCGGTGACTTCGCTATTTAAGGCATTGCACAAAAAATCTGCAAAGTCGCCCGAGTTGTCGGCTTTAAACGCCGCGCACAACTCCTTTAAGTTCAACTTTAAAAACCCGAGATTTGCTTTGTATGCGTTGCAAAAATTAAGGGCGTCAAAATAGAATTTTTCTCTGCGGCGATATTTTTTGCTATAAAAAAATCCTCCGTAAGAACAAACCGCAATTATCGCAAAGCACGCCAAAAGTTTTAACATGGATACAATCTCTCTTTTGACGCATTAAAAATTCCATCTACCGTACCCGCTCCCTTTTCGTTAGACAACACAACGTACCTGTCGTATAATTTTTGATTGTCGATGTCGAGTTTATCTATTGCGTCCTCAACGTTTTTTGCGTGTACGGAACTAAATACTTTTACCCCGCTGTTAATCATCATTGCAATATCTCGCATATCCTCTCTAAACAATTCGTCGCACACGACAATATCGGGCGCGGTCGCTCTCAACCCCCATTTGAAAGCCTGTCCTTTGTCGCAGTCCGCTATCACGTCGCAATTTTTCATTTCAGCAAAACCGACTACGCCGTTACTAACGGCGGCAATTTCTCCGCGTTCGTCAATGATCAAAACGTTTAAATCGGTATTTTTTAATTGATACGCCATATCTCTCAAAAAGGTTGTTTTTCCGCAAGCGGGCGGAGAAATCACCAAAACGTTTTGCGGCGGTTGCAACAAATATTTTTTATACTTTAAAGAGCAATTTTTTACTGCGTGCGGCACTCTCAAACAAAGGGAAGTATAACTTTTTAACCCGCACACGGCATGTCCCTCCCGAGAAACTTTCCCGCACACGCCTATTCGCACTCCGCCGCCTGCGTCGATAAAACCTTCCGTCATTTGTCTTGCATAGGCATAAACCGACTTATCGCAAGCGCGATAAATAATCTCCGAAAGTTCGTTTTTATCGACAAAAACAAGCCCGTTTTCTGACTTTAATTCGTATTGTTTGTCCAAAACTTTAATTTTTACCGCTTCGTCGACGCGTATTCTTATTTCTTGTAGGTTGTCCAAATCTACTTTGCGCAAAGGACGCATTATTTTTTCGATAAAAATTTTTTCTAAAACAGCAGTCAAACAATCCATACTAAATTCTATTTTTAAATGCCGAATTTATGAACAAAAGCATAAAAAAAAGAGCCTGTCAAAAAACAGACTCTCGATACTTTTTGCGGATAGCGCAAAAAATCGTCTTGATTGTAGACAAATACTTTTAGTTAAAAGCAAATATGGTTTTGCCAAAACAAAATTTATTTTGCTCTTTCCATATACTCGCCCGTGCGGGTATCGACTCTAATAACGTCGCCTTCGTTAATAAACATAGGCACTTGAAGTTCAAAGCCGGTTTCCAAAGTGGCGGGTTTAGATGCGTTTGTTGCGGTATTGCCGGCAACACCGGGTTCGCACTTTGTGATAAGCAATTCAACAAAGTTGGGGGCTTCTACGCTGAATGCCGCGCCCTTATAAAACTTGATGGTTGCTTGCATATTTTCTTTCATAAACATCAACGCGTCCTCAACCTGAGCCTTGTTGAGAGGCAGTTGCTCGTATGTTTCGGGGTCCATAAAGTAATAAAGTTCTCCGTCGCTGTACAAATATTCCATTTGCTTTGTTTCGATAAGCGCCTTTTCAAACTTTTCCGTCGGGTTGAAAGTTTTTTCCAAAACGGCGCCGGTAACGACGTTTTTAATTTTTGTTCTTACAAAAGCCGAGCCTTTACCCGGTTTGACGTGCAAAAAGTCCACAACGGTATAAATGTTGCCGTCATAAACAAAAGTAACGCCTTTTCTTAAATCGCCTGCTAAAATCATATAAATCCTCCGATATGGTTTATTCTACAATATAATAATATTTTTTTCCGAAGTTGTCAAATCTATTATCTTATCTTGTTTGATAAGAATTAAATCCTCTATTCTCACGCCGCCTACTTCCGGTACGTATATACCCGGTTCGACAGTGATAAACATGTTGTTTTTTAAAGTTTCGCGGCATTTTGGGCTAAGACGCGGTTCTTCGTGAATATCCAAACCAAGACTGTGTCCGAGTCCGTGAGTAAAATACTCGCCGTATCCGTTTGCGGCAATAATTTCCGCAGCCAAAGCATGTCCTTCAACTCCTGAAATACCGCAGTAAAGATTGCGAATAGCGTGATTTTGCGCCTTTAAAACAATTTCGTAAATGGTTTTTATCGTTGAATTAGGTTTGCCGACAAAAACGGTACGAGTCATATCCGAGCAGTATCCGTTAAAACTCGCGCCAAAATCCATTGTTATCGCTTCTCCGAGCGCTATCTTTTTGTCCGTAGGGTGCGCGTGCGGTTTGCTGCCGTTTATTCCGCTTGCGACTATTGTATCAAACGCAAGTCCGGTTGCGCCGAGTTTTTTCATTTGATACTCGAGTTCCAAAGCAATTTCCGCTTCCGATACGCCGACTTTGATAAATTTAAGAATGTTTTTAAACGCTCCGTCAGTGATGCTTTGCGCTTTTGTTATGAGAGCAATCTCGTCCTCCGACTTAATTTTGCGTTGGTCGATTATGCTGTCGCCGCAAGCAATCAGTTTAGCGTCTTTAAGTTTGTTTTTAATATTGTTAAACTCGGCAACGGTGATTTCTGTATCTTCATAACCAAGTTTAATCAATTTGTTGTCAAACAAAAATTCGTTTATGCCGCCAAACAGATCGCCCGCACCGACAAGATGAAGTTCTACGTCCTCGTCGCTCATCGTTTGTTTTGCCATTTCAAAATAGCGAGAATCGGTATAAAAGTGCGGTTTTGCGCCCTTAATGAGAATAAGCACACCGAAAGTACTGTTGAATCCGGTATAGTACAATCTGTTTTTTTGCGACAAGATAATAGCCGCGTCGAGTTCCGGTTGTAACTTAAAAATGTGTTCTGCTGATTTCATTGTAATTTACCACCTCGTTAAAAATTTTTTTCATATATAACGCATCTTCCGCCTGCGTGCCGTCTGACTCGCAGATGACGACAGGACTCAAAGAATACTTGTATATCACGTTAGCCAAAGGTAAAAAATCCGGACCATACGTATTGTCCGAAAAAGTGAGATGACGCACTTCTCCACCCTTTGTGTACTCGATTTTAGAAAAATGAATGTGCATGGATTTTGCGCGTTCTCCAACAATATCGAGCACATTGTCAACCACCTGCTTAAAATCTTCTTCCGTCTTTAAACCGCCCAAAGTTCTTGCGTTTAAATGCCCAAAGTCTATGGCAGGCATAAAACACTTGTCTTTTGCGCAAAGCAAAGCGATTTCTTTTTCGTCGCCTATCTGATTTATTTTGCCCATAGTTTCGGGACAAAAAAACATATTTTCAAAGCCGTTTTTGTATATTGCGTCGACAAGCATATCAAATCTTGCGCTACACAAATCAAAGGCTTGCTTTCTATCGAGTTTTCCCACTGTGGCAGAATGAAAAACAACTCTGTTTGCCCCCAACACGCGCGCTTTTTTTGCGCTGTTTATGACGTAACCGATACTTTTTTGTATCATTTCTTCGTCGGGGTTGGCAAAATTTATGTAATATGGCGCGTGAACGGATATCTCTACGCCGTTTGCTTTGGCATTGTCGCGCATAATTTCTGCTTTTGCGTCAGAAATGTTTATGCCGCGACCAAAACTGTACTCATAAGCGTCAAGTCCTTTGCGGCTTAACCACTCAAAAGCCTGTTCGCTTTTGGTGTTTCCGTCAGAATAAAAACTATTGCTGTTTCCGCTCGGTCCGAATTTAACCATTTGTTGCCTCTGCCGTATCTTTTGCAAGTTGCTCCGACAACTCTTTTTGGTTGTCAAATTTGCGTATCTCGCGCAAAAAGCGTAAAAAATTCAACGTTATAGTTTTTCCGTAAAGATTTCCGTCAAATCCGATGAGATGCGCCTCTATTTTTTTCTCTTCGTCTTTAAAGGTAGGACGATTACCTACGTTTATTATCGCTTTGTAAGTCAGCCCATCGATTTCCGCAAATCCGCAGTAAACTCCGCAAGCGGGCGTTATCAAATCGGGATTTATCGATAAGTTTGCCGTTGCAAACCCTATTTGTCTGCCTACGCCATGCCCGTGCAATACTTGACCGGAATAACGATAAGGCGCGCCTAACAAGCTGTTTGCAGTTGCGATTTCTCCCAAAATAATAAAGTCACAAATTTCCGTCGTGCTTACTTTACGGTTTTGATACGTTATTTGCGGTACGCACAAAAAATCGATTTTTTTGCGTTGACACTCTATTGCCAACCTTTCCGCATTGCCGACCGCGCCCTTACCAAAGGTATAATCCTCGCCGCAAACAACGCCTGCTACGTTGTGAGAAAACAATATTTTTAGAAACTCGTCGGCAGTCATTTCGCAAAAATCTTTGTCGAAGCGAGCGTAAAAAACGCTGGTTATTCCGCAATTTTCAAGCAAATGCAATCGTTGATTAAAGTTGTAAATCAATTTCCTTGCCGTATTCCCTTTGTAAAACAACTGCGGATTATTGTCAAAAGTAAAGGCTGCGCCGCTGCAATCGAGTTTTTTTGCGGATTCCACGCATTTACTCAGCAAAAACCTGTGTCCTATATGTACGCAATCAAAGAATCCGAGCGCAATTACTATTTTTTTTTCGCTATGTTTTTCAAACGGTATCGTTTCTATCATATCAATCGTCAAGCCTGTACTTTACAACAAAACGATTTTGGTCATCTTTTTGTCCCAAACCGAAAAATATGCCGTCGCAATAGACTTTGTATAGGTCTATGTCTGTAATAGTATTATCGATTTTGCCGATATTTGTTAGTTTAACGCCATTTTTTAGCATTTTTAAATATTTTTGCGGCAAAATCAAGGTTTTGTAACCTTTTAGCGGATATTCCAAATCGAGCAAATATTCCGCCGCGTTTTTCTCTAATTCTTCGAGAGTAACTGCGTCGTCAATGCAAAACGCGCCGCTTTGCTGCCTTATCAACAAACTCATATAGGCTACCGTGCCGAGAGTTTGAGCAACGTCCCTTGCAATACTGCGTATGTACGTACCGCCGCTACAAACAATATCAAAGCACCATGTATCTTGCGATACGCGACGTATTACTTCAAAAGATTTTATCGTCACTTCCCGCGCAGTAAATTGTACGTTTTTTCCGCTACGAGCCAAGTCGTAAGCCCTCACTCCGCCAACGGACAACGCCGAATATTGCGGCGGAATTTGTTTGATTTTACCCACGAGAGATTGCGTCGCTTGTATCAGTTGTTCTTGAGTAAAACAAAACGATTTTTGTTCGATAACTTTACCGTACGAGTCGAGCGTGTCGGTTGTTTTGCCAAAGGTAAAATAGGCGCGATATTTTTTGTCCTTGTATACCAAGACGTCAAACAGTTTTGCACCTTTTCCTATTGCGATAGGCAATACGCCCGCCGCACCGGGATCAAGCGTACCGAGATGACCGACTTTTTTTTGGTTTAAAAGTCGTTTTATCTTTACTACGACGTCACTTGCAGTAGGTCCTGACGGTTTAAGAACGTTTAAAAAGCCGTTGTAACTCATAAAAATATTTTTGCGGCGTTGACAATCTTATCGATTATATCTTCCAAAAATCCGCACATTGTGCAACCGGAGGCTTGTTTATGCCCGCCGCCGCCAAACATTCCGCAAATCTCCGCAACGTCAACGCCTTTGCTACGCATACTGACTTTGTATGCGTTTTGTTTGCTTTGGCTGATGCTAACGCCTATCAAAGCAGTGTCTACGCTAATAGCGTAATCGGTAAAACCTTCCGTATCCTCCATCGTCGCGCCACACTCTTTAAAATCGTCAAGAGTAACGTACATTATAAAAAGTTTGTCGTCAAGATAGGATTTGAGATGTTGTAAAGCCCGCGACAAGAGTTTTAGACGGGAAAATTTGTTTTCCGCATAGAGTTTTCTATTGATTTCCGCAACGTCGATTTTTTGTTCTACAAGATTTGCCGCAGTCAAAAAAGTGTGCTTGTCGGTGTTTGAGTGCCGAAAGTTGCCCGTATCCGTCGAAAGTCCGATAAATAAAGCCGCCGCAATATCGTCGTCAATAACGATATGCAAGGCTTGAAACAGTTCTGATATGATTTCGCAAGTACTGCTATACGCAATTAGGCAAGTATACGTACCAAAATCTTCATGCGCCGCATGATGGTCAATTGTTAACGTATTTTTTTGTTTGACGAATATATCGCCATACTTGCCCAGCCTGCCTATATCGCCGCAATCGATTGCAACGTACAAATCGTATTTTTGCGGTATCGTATCAAAAAAGTAGCCGCTAAAACCAAACTGCTCAAATTTTTGCGGCAACGGGTCTTCGCAAAAGATTTTTACGTCTTTGCCGATTTTTGACAATGCGAGTTTTAAAGCAAGCGCAGCGCCCAACGTATCGCCGTCGGGTCTGATATGACAAAACAGCGCGATGCTGTTTTGACTCGATATCAATTGCGCGCATTTGCTTAAATTGACTCTCATTTTTAGTTCCTTTCCTGTTTGGCTGTTTGTTCCGCTATTTTTTCCAACAAATCGTCTATGCGTTGTCCGCTGTCCGCTTGTTCGTCCCTGATAAACGTAAGTTGCGGTACAGAGCGAATCCGCATTGATTTAAAAAGATTGCTCCGCACAAAGTTTGTTGCGGATTGTATCGCCTGAAACGTTGCGTCCGCTTTGTCTTTATCCGCAGAAAAAACGCTGACGTATACTTTTGCAACCGTCAATTCCTTATCCGTATCGACCTTTGTGACGGTAAACATTTCCGTCAAATGCGGATTTTTTACTTTGCCGATAAGAATATCGTAAATATTTTTTTGCAATTCGGAATTGATTTTGTTAGTTCTGTTGTTAGGCATAAAAACCTCACTTTTAAGCGTCGATTTGCGTCATGCAATAAACTTCGTAAACGTCGTCAACTTTAATATCGTTGTAGTTTACCAAAGAAATACCGCACTCAAAACCCGCAACGACTTCCTTAACATCGTCTTTAAATCTCTTTAACGCGGCAACCTGACAATCGGTGACCAAAACGTTGTCGCGATACAATCTGATTTTGCTGTCGCGCGTGATTTTTCCGCTGTTTACGTAGCAACCCGCAACGGTGCCTACGCCGCTGATTTTAAATACGTTGCGAACAGTGACTTGCCCGATAATTTCTTCCTTGTACTTGGGAGCGAGCATACCTTTCATTGCTTTTGTGATGTCGTCCACTGCGTCGTAAATAATTCTATACAGTCTTATATCGACGCCTTCTTTTTCTGCCATATTTTTGGCGTTTGTATCAGGTCTTACGTTAAAACCGATAATAATAGCGTTGCTTGCGCGCGCCAACATTACGTCGGTTTCGTTAATTGCGCCGACGCCGCCATGTATAGAAGAAACCTTGACTTCTGCATTTGATAATTTTTCCAACGAAACGCGCAACGCTTCCAAACTGCCCTGAACGTCCGTTTTGATAATAATATTGAGAGTTTTGAGTTCTCCTTCGCTGATTTTGTTGAACAAATCGCCCAAAGTCACGTTTGTGTTTGCGCTGATTATGTTTTCTCTTTCTGCCGCTTTACGCTCTGCAGCAACCGCTTTTATGTTCTTTTCGTCGCCGGCGTGCATTACGTCGCCCGCCATAGGAACGTCGTCAAATCCGAGTACTTCTACGGGATAAGACGGACCTGCAGATTTAACCTGCCTACCTTTGTCGTCAAACATTGCTCTTATTTTGCCGGTAACAGTACCCGCGATGACAAAATCGCCTACGTGCAACGTTCCGTTTTTGATAAGTACGGTAGCGACAGGACCTCTGCCTTTGTCAAGTTTAGCCTCTATTATCGTGCCGCTCGCGCGTTTGTTACTGTTTGCTTTGAGTTCTTTAATTTCCGTGACGGTAAGAACGGATTCAAGCAGAACGTCAAGATTTTTGCCCGATTTTGCGGATACGGGTACCATAATGGTATCGCCGCCCCATTCTTCGGGTACGAGTTCATACTCGGTGAGTTGCTGTTTTACCCTGTCGGGATTTGCTTCGGGCTTGTCCATTTTGTTTATAGCCACGATTATCGCTACGTCCGCCGCTTTGGCGTGGTTTATCGCTTCTACCGTTTGCGGCATAACGCCGTCGTCGGCAGCGACAACGATAATCGCAACGTCGGTAACCTTTGCGCCGCGCGCTCTCATGGCGGTAAACGCGGCGTGACCGGGAGTATCGATAAAGGTAATGGTTTGCCCCTTAACCTTAACCGTATACGCACCTATATGCTGCGTGATGCCGCCCGCTTCTCCTGCTGTCACGTTTGTATTGCGGATAGCGTCCAACAAAGAAGTTTTGCCGTGATCGACGTGTCCCATAACGGTGACGATAGGCGGACGTTTTTCGTTATCTTGCAATTCTTCGTCCATAAGGTCAAAGGAAGCAATCATTTGTTCTTCTGCGGTTTTTTCCGGCTTGTACTCCAACGTAACATTGAAAGACTCGGTAATAAACGATGCGATTTCAAAATCTACAGAGTCGTTTATCGTCTTTACGATGCCTTCCTTAAACAACGCCTTGATAAGTTGAGCGACGGGAATACCCGTTTTTTCGCTCAAAACCTTGAGTTGAACTTCTTTTGTGGCTATAACGGCATGATCGATTGCCTTGATAACTTGCGGTTGCGTTGTAGCGGCTGCCATTTTTTTGCCGCGCGGACGCTTGGCGAGCATTGCCTCGTCGTCTTCGTCAAGTCCGCTATAAGTACGCAACAAAAGTTGCTTTTTGGTTTCGTTTTTTCTCTTTTCGTCCGATTTTTCCGGCGTTTTGTTTTTGTTGCCGTAATTTTTGGACGGAAGAGTTTTTGGCATATATTCCGTAGAAAAAGTGGGTTTGACCGGTTTTGTAACTTTGGAATCTACCGATGCGCCCTTGTTGAAAGACGGTCTGCCTTGCATATTGCCCGCGCCAAAGCGTGGCGAAGCGCCGTTTTCATACGGTTTGCGCCCTTGCTGAGACTGTCTTCCGCCGTCTTGAGTCCTTTGCTTTGAAGTATTCGCTTTGTAATTATTGCCGATAAGCGTATTGTTTAAATCGGAAATAAAACGCCTAACTTTTACGTTGCCTTTTTCGTCCGTATAAGTTTTTACTTGCTGAGTTGCGGCAGCAGGTTCTTCCGTCGGTTTTGCGGCGGGCGTTTGCTCCGCTTTAACGGGTTGTTCTTCTGCTTTTTTATCGACCGACTCTTGCTGTTTAGGTTGTTCTGTCGGAGGGGCGGGTTGTTGTTCTTTGGTCTCGTCCTCTTGCGCTTGCTTTTGCGTTTTTGTAGTTTTTGTCGATTTTGCAGATTTTTTTGCTTGTTTTTGGGGTTCTTCCTTTTCTTTAGGTTGCTCCGCCTCTACCGCAACGACTTCGGATTTTGTTTCCTCCTGTTTTTGCGGTTGAGAAACCGCTGCGTCTGTTTTTTGTTGGACAAACTCAGTCGTTTCTTTCGCGTTATGCAACTCTGCTTGCTCCTCCGCTATCTTTTTTTCGTTAAAATATATCTGCTTTTTACTTATCGCAACGCCTATATCTTCGATTTGGCAACGCGTTGACTTTAAAGTATGACAAAAATCAACAATCTGCGCTAAGGTGTTGTTTTTTAACGATTTTAAGTTTTTAAACTGAGTCGGCTGTTGAGCAGTCTTGTTTGTAGCCAAAAGTTTTTCCTCCAAATAGAATCTGTTTAATCGATTTTTTGTGTCAATTCGTAATATATTTCCTGCGGAACGACACTTTTGAGATGTCTGTTTAATATCCCCGTTTTTTGACACTTTTTGATACACTCGGGGCTTTTGCAAATGTACGCGCCTCTGCCCGCCGCTTTACCGTCGGTATCGACGGATACAATGCCGTCGGGCGATTTGACCACCCTCAACAATAAATCTTTGTCTTTGTGGGTCCTACAAACGACGCACATTCTTTGAGGGCTATTTTTAGTCTTGACCATTATCGCTTTCTTGTTGAGGTTCTTGCTGAACGGCGTCTTTTTCTCCGTCGACGGCTGCGTCCGCTGCGGGTTGAGAATGTTCTTCAACGTCGAGCAATCCGAGTTGTTGAGCGGCAGAATAAGATTTTACGTCGATTTTCCACCCCGTCAATCGCGCGGCAAGACGTGCGTTTTGCCCTTCTTTGCCGATTGCAAGGCTAAGTTTGTCGTCTGCTACTATGACTTTTGCTTCTTTAGTTTCCTCATACGCTTGTACCATAAGTACTTGCGCAGGACTTAAACTGCGGGCAATAAAGTCGAGAA
This sequence comes from uncultured Clostridia bacterium, assembly GCA_934230325.1. Lineage (GTDB taxonomy): Bacteria > Bacillota > Clostridia > Christensenellales > CAG-314 > SFEB01. The sequence continues at coordinate 98,755 of CAKQEP010000001.1, forward strand.
TATCTTCGCTCCATGCAATAATGTCAATTTTTTCACTGCCGCCGATTTCGCTTACTATTGCGTTGACGCGTACGCCCTTGTTGCCTACACATGCGCCTACGGCATCTACGTCGGGATCGTTGCTGTACACAGCCATTTTTGTGCGGAAACCCGCCTCTCTAACTATAGACTTTATTTCTACAATGCCGGCGCGAATTTCAGGAATTTCACTTTCAAAAAGGCGGCGAACAAATGCAAAACTGTTGCGGGACAAAACGACTTGCGCGCCCGTGCCCGAGTTTCTCACGCGTTTGACCAACACTTTGATTTTGTCACCGACGGCAAATTTTTCTCCCGGAGTTTGGTCGCCAACGAGCAATACGCCTTCCATTTGGTTTTTTCCTATCTCAACGTAAATTGTGCCGTCGTCTTTCATGCGGGAAACAACGCCTACCAACAGTTCGTTTTCCTTATCGGCATATTGAGAAAAACTCATATTGCGCTCCGCCTCTCTGAGCGTCTGCATGACAACTTGTTTTGCGGTTTGAGCGGCAATACGCCCAAAATTTTCCGGAACGATTTCTTCGGTGACTCTGTCGCCGAGCTTGTAAGAAGATTTTAGCGCTTTGGCGTCCTCTAAAGAAATTTCCTTATCGGGATCTTCTACCTGCTCGACAACGGTTTTGTATGCTAAAATTTTTATCGACGATTTTTCCGGATTGATAACGATATCGATGTTTCTCGCCTCTCCGAAATTCTTTTTGCAAGCGCAACTCAATGCGTTTTGCAAAGCGGACAAAACTAATTCTTTGTCTATACCTTTTTGTTTTTCCAACTCGTCGAGCACGAGGAAAAAATCTTTTCTAATCATGTACAACCTCCGGTATTTTAAAACTTGATAACGGGTTTAATGTTGGCAGGCAACCCGTAGCCTATATCGTATTGTTTTTCACCGCTTTTTAGGACGAACGACTTGTCATCAAACGATTGAAGCACGCCGACAAGTTTTTTGTTGCCGTCAAAAGGCGCGTAAAAAACTACTTCTATCTCTTTGTCGAGATTGCGAGCAAAATCTCGCGGAGTTTTTAACGAGCGGTCAAGACCTAAAGAAGATACGTTGAGCGTGTAAGAATTGCCGTCTGTCGGATCGAGATCGTCAAGAGGCGCGTCTATCGCGCGGTGTAACGCTTCGCAATCGTTTATCGTGACTCCGCCGTCTTTGTCGATAAACAAAGTAAGATTCATACCGTCGTGTTTTTTGACGTACTCTACCTCTACCAACTCCAAACCGAGCGCAGTAGCGTACGGCTCTGCAAGTTTAAAAACTTCTTCCTTAATGTTTTTCAAATTAACCACCCATACAGCAATATGAGAGCGGGTATAACCCACTCTCATACAGCCTAACCATATAGCATAACGATTATATCATATATTTTGTTTTTTTACAACAGATTTTAATAAAAAAGTTTAATTTAATAAGTTTTTATCCATCGATAACAGTTTAATAAAGAGCAAAGCGGTCGATTCGGCGTCGCAATCCGCTCTGTGCGGTCTGTCCAAAGTCAAATCAAAGTAATTTATCAACGTTTCCAACTTGTAGTTTTTTGGCGCGTTTTTTTTGTATTGCGGCTCGGAAAACAGCCTTTTTGCCATAGTCAAAGTATCCGCAATTTTGTTGTTAAACAAATATCCGCAAGGCGTAGCGTAATATTTTAAAAATCCGTAATCAAACTCTACGTTGTGCGCAACGAGCGTAGCGCCGTAACAAAATTTGTAAAAGTCACCGGCAATTTCCTGAAATATAGGCGCGTCTTTGACCGTTTCGTCCGATATGCCGTTTAAACTTATGGTCGTTTCGGTTATGTGCATTTGCGGATTTACAAGAGTGGTAAAAGTTTCGGTAATATGTCCGTCGCAGAGTTTTACCGCGCCGATTTCCGTGACTCTATCTTTCATTTGCTCCTTGCCCGTAGTTTCAAAATCAAACACAACAAAAGTTTGACCTTTGAGCGGCTCGGGAACTACAAAATCGTCTCCGAATATGTTTGTTTGCGACGCGTTTTCGTATTTTTGCGGACTCACCCTGACGTAACTCGGCGGAAGCGGCTTAAAATCGTCCATATAACTCGTCTGTTCCTTTGCGATAATGCATCGTCCGATGCAATTGCACAAAATTTCCAGCCTGTTGTCGTAAGCGCTGATTTGAGGTTTGCCGCGCAAAATAATTTCGTCGCCTTCGCACAAGGAAGAAAAGTTTCCGAGATTCTTGTCGTCTTTTGCAAAGTATACGACGGGAATGCTGCTTGTAAAATCCTTTAAACCAAACTTACAAACGGTCATCGTTCCGTTTTTGGCGGAGCGTTTTGATATATTAAATATTTTCCCGCATACCGTTACGTATTCCTCGTTTGGATTTACGTCGATAATATATTTTGGTAAATTATCAGAAAGTCTGCCGATAAGCGGACGCTTGTCCTCGATAATAACTTTGCGTTGAGGTTGCGACATATACGCTTCTAAAGCAAGATTGCGGTTTTGCTCCAACTCCTCAGGTTTTTGCTTGACGTCGTTTGTCGTTTCTCTTTCGTTTACAAAATAATCTATTTTGCAAGAAGTAAAGTCGTCAAAATGGTTTTTAATTTTTTCAAGTACGCCGCCGAGCAAAATTTCTTTTAGCGGTTTTTCCGCATCAAAAACAACCGATAACCTATCGCCGTTTTGTTTTACCGTCAATTGAGAATAATCGTTTGACAACTCCGTATAGGCGGAAACGCAATTTTCTTTAATAAAGTCCTTTAAAAGCCTTGTCAAAATATCGGCGTCCATTTTGTCGGGAACAATTTGCAGAACGGTTTTAAAACCGACAATCTCGTTGCTACGTATCGCTTGTTCGAGTTCGGCTTTTTGCTCGTCCGTCAACTCTCGCGGAAAACTAATTACAAAGGTGATTTTTTTGCGGTATTTTTCTATCTGAACTTCGCGCAATCTCAAATCGCCGTAAAAATATAAATTTTCCGCCGTATTTTTGTCGTTAAAATACTGTTTTATATTATCTAACAACATTTTTTGCCGCCTCCTTTACCATAGAAACGAATTTTTCTACGATGCCGTCGGAAGAAAGTTCTCCCGCTATTTTTCCGTGCTTAAACAAAAGCGCTTTGTCTTTGCCAAACGCTATTCCCATGTCGGCGTCGGCGGCTTCGCCTGGTCCGTTGACGGCGCAACCCATGACGGCAACGGATAAATCGCATTCAATATCTTTGATTTGACGGTATATGCGGCTTGCTATATCTTCCAAGTTTACCTGACATCTACCGCAAGCGGGACAAGATACAAATCGCAGTTTATTTTTATATTTTCCGCATGCCGACAATATGTTTTTTGCGGCAAAAACTTCTTCTATCGGATCAGCGGTAACGGATACCCTTATCGTATCGCCTATCCCTTTGAGCAAAAGACTGCCTATGCCGATGCTGTTTTTAATTACGGCAACCTCCTTTACGCCCGCTTCCGTCACGCCTATATGCAACGGATAATCGGTAAGACCCGATATGATAGTGTTTGCGTCAACCGTTTCTTTAACGTCGCTTGACTTTAAGGACAGTACGAGGTCGGTGAAATCGTTGTCTTCAAAAAATTTTACGTAATCGAGCAGGCTGAAACACAAGGCTTTTGTTTTGTCGCCGTATTTAGCGAGATAATCTTTGTTGACGCTACCGCCGTTTACGCCTATACGAATGGCAACGCCGCGTTGTTTAGCGCACTTTATCACGTCACGCAACTTATCGGTAGAAACGTTGCCCGGATTTATTCTGATTTTGTCCGCGCCGTTTTCTATTGCAAGAATGGCAAATTTATCGTTGAAATGTATGTCCGCAACCAAAGGAATAGCAATACGATTTTTTATCGCCTTGATTGCAAGCGCATCGGTCTTGTCAAGCACGGCAACGCGAACGATATCGCAACCGACGCTTTGCAATTTGTTGATTTGTCTGACCGTCGCATCGACGTCTGCCGCTCGCGCGGTGGTCATACTTTGAATTGCTATTTTGTTACCGCCGCCTATTGCGGTACTTCCTACAAATACTATTTTAGTCATAAGTATCGCACCGCGTCGAGTATTAACATCAAAGCAAACAAAACAACAAGTCCTACGGTGTGTACAATTGCCTCGACCTTGCGATTTACCGGCTTTTTAAAAATCAGTTCTATCAAACAAAAAACAACTCTCGAGCCGTCCAAAGCAGGCAAAGGCAAAAGATTGAATACCGCAAGGTTTACGGAAATCAAAACTATCAAAAATAACGTGTTGGCTATTCCCGTACTTATTACCTTTGTGGTAATATCGATAGTAGTGAAAGGTCCGCCCATATCTCTGATGTCAACCTTTCCCGTAAATATGCCGCCCAACGTTTCGAGAATATAAGAACCCGCTCTAAAACAGTACGGAACGCTACGCCCGATAGCCTGACCGAAAGTATATTTGTGCGCGACGTAAGCGTTTTGTATTCCCAACCCAGTTTTTGTAGCGGTTAACGTCTGATTAAACTCGTCTTTATATTCGTAAGTATATTTGCCTTTATGAACGGTCAAATTAACCTTTTTAAACTCTCCGTTAGCGTCTTTTCGTAATACTATTACAGGAATAGTATTATCTGCTTTTTCGATATAGGTAGAAATATCTTGTATGAGATACAGTTTGTGACCGTTTATGCTATACAAAATATCGCCTTCGCAAAATCCCTCCTGTGTACCGAAAGCCGCATAGTTGGGAGAATCGGCAAATGGTTTTTGCACGCTTAATACCGTATCGCTAAAGCACGAAAAAGCAATCATACTTATCAATATTGCGGAAATAAAATTGAACGCTGCGCCGGAAATAAGGACAATAATGCGTTTCCACGCTTTTTGATTGTTGAATGCGGCGGGATTTAAACTGTTTTCTAAATCTTCTCCTTCAAACGCGCAATAACCGCCCAACGGTATGGCGCGCAAAGAAAAACATCCTCCGTCTTTGGTGGTTTTTTTAAACAATTTAGGTCCCATGCCGATAGCAAATTCATTGATTTTAAATTTGAGTATTTTGCCGGCGGTAAAGTGTCCTAATTCATGAATCATAATCATAAACATTAGGATAACAAATGCAAGCAATATTCTGCCGAGTACCAACATAGTTTGCGTAAAAGTCGTTAACAACATTTTTTGTCCTCTATCGATTTTTTTGTAAAAAGTTTTACTTCATTAAACAGTTTAACGATATCGTCCTTGTTTGGTTTATCGTCTTTAAGTTTGTTTATATAATAGTCGCAGGCGTCGTAAATAATGTCATAAATATCCAAAAAGGATATTATGCCGTTTAAAAAGTAGTCTACGGCAACTTCATCGGCGGCGCACACGACGCAAGGCATATTTTTGCCGACAGCGTAAGCGTCACGGCAAATCTGTATACCTTTGAGAAGGTCAGAATCCGCAGGTAAAAAATCAAGCCTTTTTTCCACTGAAAAATCAAACGGCTTAACTGCGTCTAATACTCTTTCCGGATACGAAAGCGCGTAGGAAATCGGCAGTTTCATATCGGTATTTGCTATTTGAGCGATAACTGCGCCGTCCGTATACTCTACCATAGAATGAACGTAACTCTGCGGGTGTATCACAACTTGTACGTCGTCGGGCGTTTTGTCAAACAATATTGCCGCTTCTATTACTTCAAAGCCTTTGTTTATCAAAGTTGCGCTGTCAATAGTGATTTTTTTGCCCATATTCCAACGAGGATGATTGAGCGCTTGTTTAGGCGTAACGTTTTTGAGTTGATTTTTGGTTTTTCCCCAAAAAGCCCCACCGCTTGCCGTAAGAATGAGTTTTTTGACGTCTTTTCCGTTTGCGCCGCATTGAAAAAGCGCAGAATGTTCGCTATCTACGGGAATAATTTTGCCGCCGTATTGTTTTAAAGCGTCGGAAATCAATTCGCCGGCGCATACCAAAACTTCCTTATTTGCGAGCGCAACGGTTTTGCCCGATTTAATTGCATAAATAACGGCGTCGAGAGCGATTATTCCGCGAGTTGCCACCACGACGGTATCGCAAAGGTCCACCGCTTGTTTAAGAACGGATTCACCGTAACAAAAACCGTCATTTTCTGCAATAGTATCGTCAACAAGTCCCGCAAACGGCGTATTAAACTCATCTTTTTGACCTTTAAGCGTCGTTTTGTTTGCGTACGCTACCACTGCGGATAATTCAAATTTATCTTGATTTTGCCTTATTATGTCGAGTGTTTGCGTACCGACGCTACCCGTACTGCCTAAAACGGCGATTTTTTTTGTCATTGCCGCCCTCCCGCTTAAAGAATAAAGGCAAGGACCAACGCAACGAATACGGAGTTGAACATTACTCCGTCAAATCTATCCATTACGCCGCCGTGACTGCCCAAAAGCGACGAGTAATCCTTTATTTCGCAATAACGTTTAACTACGCTCGCGATAAGGTCGCCCGCTTGCGTAAATATACTACCGAACAACCCCATAAGTATGTATACTATTACCTTTAGCCAACTTACTATAGCTAAACCGCCGCCAAACAGCGCAAAAGGCGTTTCAAACAACAGATACACGATAAAGGCGCCGACGAGTCCGCCGAACAAACCGCCTACCGCACCGCTTACCGTCTTTTTTGGGCTGATATGCGACACCAACTTTCTTTTGCCAAACATCACGCCAAAAAAGTACGCAAACATATCGGTAAAACACGATATCAAAAACGCAAGGCAAAGGCAAACGGTGTTGTATGGCGTCAACTCGCCCGTCGTAGTGTCACGCGCTTTGTTGATATAAAACAATGCGGACATTATCAACGCCGGATAAACGAGCAAAAAGGCAAAATTGAAAATACTTGACGCAATATCTTCCTTTATGGAAAAAATTATTATTATGCAACCGACGATAAAAACGGCAAGCGTAAAAAACACGACGCCGGTAAAGCCGAACGCAAAATAAAATATTCCGTAAGACATTGCGAATATCCAAATCAAAATGCCTATTTTGGTTGAAATTCTATCTCCCAAAGCATAACGCACTTCCATTATGCTTATCGCAACGACTACGCACAAAAAATAAGAAGTAACCGCGCGGTCAAAATAATATCCCAACAATATCGCCGCAGCATAAACCAACCCTATCGCAAAACCGATAAGAGTGCGGTTTGCCATTTTTGCGGCTTTGCCTTTTTCAAAAAACTCTACCAAATTTTCTCACCCTCTGTTTGAATGCGTCGTAAGTAGCCGACAACTCTTCGACCGTCAAATCGGGCCAAAGCGTGTCCGAAAAAAATAATTCTGAATATGCGGACTGATACAACATAAAATTGCTCAACCGCATCTGACCGCCCGTCCTGAATATTACGTCGGGATCGGGCAAATCGTTGTACATAGCGTTAGCCATGCTTTTTTGCGAAAAATCTCCCGTTTCCGCAATTTTTTTTGCTGCGTTTAAAATTTCTGCCCTACCGCCGTAATTTAGACACAAATTAAGCAATAGTTTTTTGCCGTTTTTCGTGTCGCGTTTGCATTTGTCCATCGTCGCTAAAAAATCGGCGGACAGTCCCGTTTTTTCCCCGCTGAATACGACCTTAACGCCTCTTTTGACAAATTCTTCCGTATCGGACAAATATTGTTTGGCTATTTTAAAAAGACCGTTGACTTCCGTCAAAGAACGTCGCCAGTTTTCAGTGGAAAATACGTAAAGACTGACTGTGCCGATGTCGGGTTTGGACAAGCAAAAATCGAGTACTGATTCTGCCTTTTTTACTCCGGCGCGATGGCCGTCAAGACGCGGCAATCCGCGCATTTTTGCCCATCTGCCGTTGCCGTCCATAATAAACGCCCAATGCAAATTTTTTTTCATATACAACTAAACCTCTATCAAAAAACTGCCGACAACCATAGTGATTTTGTCGGCATTATGTCTGACGGCAATCACAACTGCGCAATCACCCGACGTTTTTTTGTCTTTTGTGTAAAGGATATCGTATTTTATGCCTGAATTTTTGCAAATATCTTCGGCTTGCGCCAAAGGCAAACCTACAAGCATATCCAAAGCCATTATACGGACATAACCTCCGTTTCTTTCGCTTTTGCGGCAACGTCTATATCTTCTATCGCTTTGGCTACAATTTTGTCTACTTCCTTTTCAAAGTCGGCTACGCTGTCTTCGGAAACAAGTTTGTCCGATTTAACCTTTTTTAAAGCGTCCATTGCGTCCCTACGAGAGTTTCTAACCGCAACTTTTGCTTCTTCGGCTGATTTTTTGACGGTTTTGACCGTTTCTTTACGCCTTTCTTCCGTCAACTCGGGAAAAACAAGCCTGATTATTGTGCCGTCGTTGGCGGGCGTGACGCCGATATTTGCCGCCAAAATAGCCTTTTCTATCTTGCCGAGCATGCTTTTGTCCCACGGCGCAATCGTTATCATACGCGCTTCCGGCACGCTGATGTTGGACGTTTGAGAAACAGGCGTATTAGTGCCGTAAAAATCAACAAATACTTTGTCGAGAAGTTTGGGATTTGCTCTGCCTACTTTCAACAACGAAAAGTCGTTTTTCATGAAAGTGATGGTTTTTTCTATCTTTTCTTCTAAAAATAAAAAGATTTCTTCTACTTGAGGTATTTGATAATCCATAATAAATTCTCCTTTTAGTTTATTATAGTGCCTATATTTTTGCCGTTTACCGCGTCAACGATAGCGTTTGGTTTGCGCCCGTCAAACACAAGTATAGGAATTTTGTTTTCCCTACACATAGATATAGCGGTGATGTCCATTGCTTTAAGATCGCGATTTATGACTTCCATATAGGATAAACTATCGATTTTTTTGGCTTTAGAGTCTTTTTTGGGATCTGCGTCGTACACTCCGTCGATATTTTTTGCGCACAGCAACACTTCCGCATTTATTTCAGCCGCTCGCAAAGCCGCCGCCGTATCGGTAGAAAAATAAGGATTGCCCGTGCCGCAAGCAAAAATAACTACTCTGCCTGCGTCGAGATGGGACAACGCTTTACGCAAAATATACGGCTCGGCAACGCGCGTAATAGTCAAAGAAGTCTGCACGCGCGTGGGTACGTCTTTCTGCTCCAAAGCGTCTTGCAAAGCAAGAGCGTTTATCACGGTAGCAAGCATTCCCATGTGGTCTGCCGTTGACCTTTCCATATTTGTGCCTTGTCTGCCACGCCAAAAATTGCCGCCGCCTATAACAAGTCCGATTTGCACGCCCTGACTCCACAATTGTTTTATTTGTGTAACGAGCAAATCAATATTTTTTTCGGACAGTCCAAAACTACTTTCGTCGGCAAGCGCTTCTCCGCTGATTTTTATAAGTATTCTTTTATACTTTTGCATTGACTCACCTTTATAAAAAACGGGAACAATCCCCCGCCAAAAAGCGCAGACTGCCCCCGTCTATTTTTTTGTTATTTGCTGATTTGCTCCATTTGAGAAGCGATTTCGTCCACAAAGTTGTCTTTGCGTTTTTCCAAACCTTCGCCCATCTCAAATCTTACAAAACGACGCACAGTGATTTTTTCACCGATTGCGGCAACGGCTTGCGTGATAAGTTGAGCAACGGTAATAGAAGGATCTTTGACGTAATCTTGCTCCAACAAGCAAACGTCCTTGTAATACTTGTTAAGTCTGCCTTCTACCATCTTTTCGATGACGTTGGCAGGCTTAGAACTGTTTTCGTTTTTAGCCTGAGCGATAAGAATTTCTCTCTCGGAGGCGATTTTTGCGGGGTCTACGTCCTCTTTGGAAACAACTTCCGGCTTAGCGGCTGCAATTTGCATCGTCAAGTCGTGCACAAGCGCCTTAAATTGATCGCTACGAGCAACAAAGTCGGTTTCGCAGTTTACTTCGATAAGAACGCCTATTTTGCCGCCCATGTGGATATAACTGTCTACTACGCCTTCCGCTGCGATACGGTCGGATTTTTTGGCTGCGGACGCCATACCCTTTTCTCTAAGGTATTTGACCGCTTCTTCAAAGTTGCCGTCAACGGCTACGAGAGCCTTTTTGCAATCCATCATGCCTACGCCGGTTTTTTCGCGCAGTTTCATTACGTCAGCATTACTAAAATTTGCCATAATATATCTCCTTTTTGTTACTCGGCAGGTTTGACTTCTTCTGCTTTTTCCGCTTGCTCTACCTGTTGCGCCTGCTCGGCTTTAATGCCGGCATCTTCTTTTTTGATTTCTTCTATTTTTCTGTCTTCGAGATTTTCAAAGAATTTTTTGCGTTTGCTTTTAAAGTCGGGCTTTGCTTTTTCTTCCGCTGCGGCGGCTTCTGCCTCGAGGTTTGCGGCTTCTGCAAGCACTTCTTCCGTATTGATGCTCAAAACAACGCCTTCTTTTGCTTCGATAACGGCGTTTGCAATGATTGCCGCCATGATTTTGACAGAACCGATAGCGTCATCATTACCGGGAATAACATAGTCGATTTCGTCAGGATCACAGTTTGTGTCGACGGTAGCAACGATGGGAATACCCATTTTGCGCGCTTCCGCAACGGCTATAGCCTCTTTTTTGGGATCAACGACAAACATAACGCCGGGCATACCGCGCATATCTTTGATGCCGCCGAGATTAAGTTCCAACTTATCTCTCTCTGCCTTTAAGCCTGCAACTTCCTTTTTGGGAAGAAGGTCAAACTCACCCATTTTTTCCATTTGATTGATTTTGTTGAGTCTTTCGATACGACTGCGAATCGTTTTAAAGTTGGTGAGAGTACCGCCCAACCAACGATTGTTGACGTAAAACATTCCGCAACGCTCCGCTTCCTGCTTGATGGCGGCTTGAGCCTGCTTTTTTGTGCCGACAAACAAAACGGATTTGCCGTCCGCTACCACTCCGCGCACAAAATTGTACGCTTCCTCTGCGAGTACAACCGTTTGCTGCAAATCGATGATATGAATATCGTTGCGAGCGGAATAGATGTACTTTTTCATTTTGGGATTCCATCTTCTCGTTTGGTGACCAAAGTGAACGCCTGCTTCGAGAAGTTGTTTCATAGAAACCACTGCCATAATAGATACACTCCTTTAAAATAAAATTGTTTTTATTCCTCCTTGCGTCGTCTTTGCTTTGGCTTTTTCCGCTTTTAAACGGCACAACCGCCAAATAGAGCGCAAGTGCGTAATAAACCGTTTGTGATTATACCATATATAAAAATCTTTTGCAATTGTTTAAAAGGGTATTTCGGTATTTTTTTAATAAAAAAACGTAATAAACCTTTTCGATTAAGCAAAAGTCGGGGAGCAATCTCGTTGTCCCCGACTTTTTTGGCTTGTTTAGTGTTTGCAATCCTCGCAACCGCATTCGCATTTAGGTTGCTGCTCGGGGCATTGTTCGCAATCGCACTCCCCTTCTTCCTTGCAACACGTGTCGCACTCGTCGGTCTTGTCGCAACCGCAATGCCCGTCGCAACTATATACGTCGCAACAATCGCATTCGTCACATTCTTCTTGAAAACGACGGCAATATTCGTCGTAAACTTCATTCAACAAGTCTTCGTTTTCCAAAGGATTAAGACTGGCGTCGCCGTCCTCTTGGGAAACTAATTCATAAATGAGCAACTCGTCTTGCGCAATACCGTCCATTTCCTCCGTAGGACTGATACAAAGGTATCTTTTCCCTTTAAACTCAAAGTTATCCTCATATTTAAAGGTACGTTCCGTACCGTCATCCATCGTAAGAACGATAAATTCATCGGGGGCGCATTGTTCTTGCATGTTTTCAGTTTCTTTTTGATTACTCATTGCGTAAACCTCCAAAAAAATATTAAGCCAAATCGGCTTGAGTTGTCTGTTATCTGACGTGATAATCGAGATAGTTTTGCAAAATAATTGTTGCCGCTACCTTGTCTATGACCTGCTTTCTGTTTTCGCGGCGCATACCGCCTTCGATAAGCACTTTTTCCGCAGAAACGGTGGTAAACCTTTCGTCGGCAAACTTTATCGGTACGTCGGTATATTGTTTTAAAACTTCGATAAATTCACGCGTTTTTTTAGTCTGCTCGTTTTCTCCCGAACTAAGACTCATAGGCAAACCGCTGACGATAAGTTCTACGTCCGATTTAGATACGATATCAACTATATGCGCTATATCGCTTTTTAAGTCGGAACGAAACAGCGTTTCGTAAGGATTTGCAATCATTTTAAGCGGGTCGGACAGCGCAATACCTATACGTCTGTCGCCAACGTCCAAAGCAAGTATTCTTCCCATAAAATTATAATACCATAACTACGCAAAAAAACAAATCGATTTTACAAAAAAAAGAGAAAGAAAATTTCTTTCTCTCCTTTTTAGGTCAGTTTGTTTGCTTTTTAAGCATGTTTTTGCCCTTCTCCAAGAGTTGTTTGGCTTTAGGACAACACTCCACAAGCATTATCCCGCCGACTACGCCGAGAGAAGCGGCAATTACAAATTGCGCTATCTTCATAAACTACCTCCCTTTGGTAGTATGAGTAGTTTAATTCGGTTTTAAGCATAAAAGAGAAAATTATTTGGTTTGTTGTTTTTCTTTATAATTGTCTATCGCCTTTTTGATGGCTTCTTCTGCAAGGACAGAACAGTGAAGTTTTTGCGGCGGCAAACCTTCCAACTCCTCCACTACTTGCGCGTTGGTGATTTTTAAGGCTTCGTCCACCGTTTTGCCTATTATCATATCCGTTGCCGTACTGCTCGTTGCTATTGCCGCAGTACAACCGAAAGTCTGAAACTTTGCGTCGACGATAACGTTATCTTTTATTTTTAAGGTTATCTTCATGATATCGCCGCAGGTGGGATTGCCGACAACGCCTTCGCCGTCGGGATTTTCTATCACGCCTACGTTGTGAGGATTTGCAAATACTTTTAAAACTTTCTCGTTATACATTTTTGATTTCTCCTTGTTTAAGCGCAAATAACGGTGACATTTTGCGCAATCTTTCTATAATTTGTTTCAGTTGATCTACGGTGTAATCCGCTTGTTCAATCGTATTGTGTTTTCCGAAAGAAAACCTTATCGTACCGTGAGATACTTCTATCGGAACGCCCATAGCAAGCAATACGTGCGACGGGTCAAGGCTTCCGCTACTGCAAGCCGAACCGCTGGATACCGCAACGCCTGCAAAATCGAGCAACATCAATATGCTTTCGCCTTCTACGTACTCAAAACTGAAACTTGCGTTGGAAGGCAATCTGTCCGTCGGATGTCCGTTGTACCGAACAAAAGGAATTTCTTTTTGTACTCTATCCACAAAATGATCCCTTATCGATTTGACATAATCGTAATTCTCTTTTAGGTGAGCGACCGCAGAAGTAATTGCCTCTCCCATACCTACGACGCCGGCAGTGTTTGTAGTGCCGCCTCTCATTCCGCGTTCTTGTCCGCCGCCTACGATAAGTTTGTCTATTTTTACGCCGCTACGAATGTATAACGCGCCTACGCCCTTTGGACCGTAAAACTTGTGAGCGGAAATAGAAAGCAAATCCGCGCCCAAATCTTTGACGTTGACAGGTATTGCGCCCATAGCCTGAACAGCGTCGACATGCATCAAAACGTTGTGGCGGTGAGCGATATCCGCTATTTGTCTTATGGGTTCTATCGTGCCGACTTCGTTGTTGGCATACATTACGCTGACAAGAACGGTATCCGACCTTATTGCTTTTTCCAACTCGTCGAGTTTGACTACGCCGTAATTGTCGACAGGCAAAAAAGTGACTTCAAAACCGTTTTTGGACAGCCATTCGGCTGAGTTTATTATCGCGTGATGTTCTATCGCGCTGACGATAATATGTTTGCCGACGTTCTTTTTGGCGTTTGCTATGCCTTTAATAGCCCAGTTGTCCGCTTCCGTACCGCTTGCGGTAAAGTAAATTTCGTTGGGTAACGCGCCTATCGCGTCCGCAACCTGCTTGCGCGCCTTATCGACGCCCGCCATTGCGTCCCTTCCGTAAAAATGTTGGCTGTGGCTGTTTCCGAAATTATCGATAAAATACGGCATCATTGCGGCAAGAACGTTTGAGTCCAACGGTGTGGTTGCGGCATGGTCTAAATATATCTTTCTTGATTTTTGCGAGTCGGCAAGTTGTTGCAAACTCACGCTGTCAAGATAAAGATTGATGTGATTGTACAAATTTTGCCACAAATTACGAGAAACGCAGGTGCATTTCCCTTTGCAATCGCCGTTTAGACAATCGACAATTTCCAAATTGCCCTCTACGCTGCGCAATACTTTGCCGACGGAAATATTTGACGGTTTGTCCGCAAGTTTATAACCGCCCGTTGCGCCGCGCTGACTCAAAACTATACCGTCGCGTTTGAGCATTGCGATAATTTGTTCCAAATAACCGTCGCTGACTCCAGTCGATTTTGCAAGGTCGGCAGTGCTGATAAAATCTTTGTCGTAGTCTTCCGCCAACTTGATACACGCATAAAGTCCATAACGGGCTTTGGTAGACATTTTCATATTAAACAACCTCTATATCCTACAAATTTAATAGACATTTATTTACTTGTAATATATCACTACAAACGTCGTTAGTCAATTATTTTTGACTAAAAAAATAAATTTAATTTTGCATACACAATAATGATTTTAAATTATAATTTTACGAATATAAAAACGCAGTTTTAAGAATAATCGCAAAGGAAAATTTTGGTATCGACAATTATCTTGCTTACAAATTTTACCGCAAAAAAAGGACGGCAAAAGCGTCAAAAAGTCACTTTTGCCGTCGTAAATATTAAAATTTTAGTCGTCTATGACGTCGTTTGCGTAAAGCGGGAAACGTTTGGTGAGTTCCAAAACTTTTTTGTCGCTACGTTCAAGCGCCGCATCTCTGTTTTTGATAACGTCGGCTATGAGTTGTCCGATAACGACCATTTCTTCCTCTTTCATGCCGCGAGAAGTCACGCTGGGCGTACCTATGCGAATACCGCTCGTGACAAACGGACTTTGTTTGTCAAACGGAATACCGTTTTTGTTGACGGTGATATGCACTTCGTCCAAAAGTTTTTCCACTTCTCTGCCGGTAATGCCTTCTTCGGACAAGTCGACGAGCATAAGGTGGTTGTCGGTGCCGCCGCTAACTAATTTGATACCATTTTGCATAAGCGTTTCGGCAAGTTTTTTGGCGTTTGCGACTATTTGTTTTTGATACTCTTTAAACTCGGGTTTTAACGCTTCTGCAAAGCAAACCGCTTTTGCGCCGATAATATGCATGAGCGGACCGCCTTGCGTACCGGGAAATACTGCGCTGTCTATCTTTTTTGCCCATTGTTCTTTGCACAAAATCATGCCGCCGCGAGGTCCTCTCAACGTCTTGTGAGTGGTGGTCGTGACAACGTCGGCGTACGGTACGGGATTCGGGTGAAGTCCTGCCGCAACAAGACCTGCGATGTGCGCCATATCAACCATAAGGATTGCGCCGACTTCGTCGGCTATTTCACGGAATTTTGCAAAATCGATTGTTCTCGGATACGCGCTTGCGCCTGCGATAATAAGTTTGGGTTTGCACTCCAAAGCGACTTTGCGAAGATTGTCATAATCTATGCGGCAATCGGCTTCGCTCACGCAGTAAGGCACTACGTTGAAATACTTTCCGCTGATGTTTACGGGACTACCGTGAGAAAGGTGTCCGCCGTGCGCAAGGTTCATACCCAAAACGGTGTCACCGGGTTGCAAAAACGCAACAAACGCGGCAAGGTTTGCGCTTGCTCCGCTATGAGGTTGAACGTTGGCGTGGTCTGCGCCAAAAAGTTGGCATGCGCGTTGACGAGCAAGTTCTTCCGCCTTGTCTACGACGTAACAACCGCCGTAATAACGCTTTCCCGGATAACCTTCCGCATACTTGTTGGTAAGGTGGCTACCCATAGCCGCCATAACGGCAGGCGAAACAAAGTTTTCGCTCGCTATCAACTCGATGTTTTGACGTTGACGAACAAGTTCTTCTTTGTAAATTTCGTAAAGTTGCGGATCCGTTGCTTTGATGGTTTTAAAATCAATCATAATAAATCTCCGTTTTTAAATGTGTTTTTTTATTGTTTCTTCCAGTTGTGACTCCGCTACGTAGCCTATAGAGCGGTCAACGAGTTTGCCGCCTTTAAATACGCATACGTTGGGTATCGACTCCACACCGTATTCTACCGCAAAACGAGGTGTTTCGTCAACATTTAACTTGCCGAATTTTGCATTATTTTTTAATTTTTGCGCCAAAGCCTCGATAGTCGGCGCAAGAGCGCGACAAGGACCGCACCACGACGCCCAAAAATCCACTACGGCAATTCCGTCGTCGGCTACAAATTGCTCAAAATTTTCTTCGTTGAGATCGGTAACTAAATTATCCATTTTTTGCCTCCTCCGTGTTTGTTTTATTATTGTCTGTTATTATTTTTAATATAACGGGCTGATTTTTTGACTTTGCAAAAATTTTTTTGTCAATTAGCGCAACAATAGCAAATCCTACGGCAAGTCCCGCAAAAAACATTATCGCGCTTATCCACTCCTTGAGTTTGCACGCAACGCCTACGACAAGCAAAAGAACGGCAAAAGCCAGCGGCAAAAGATATGCCGCAATACTCATTTTTGCTACGCTGCCGCCGGTGACGTTGACTTCTACGACGTCGCCTTCCTTTGCGCCTACAATGTTGGGCAAAGATATATCAACGTAAAGGTCTTTGGGTTTAATCGCGCACATACCGCAACTGCCGCAAGCGGATTTGCGGTTTATGCGCACGACGGCTTGGTCTTTTTTTATTTTTGTTACCTTGCCCGTTTCCGTCATAAAAACTATTCTTCTTCCTTTTCTGTGGACATTATGCAAAGGTCTGCCAACTGCTTGTCCTCTACAAAGTCCGGCGCGTTTGACATCATGCAGTTTGCGTTTTGCATTTTTGGAAAAGCAATAACGTCTTTGATGTTTTCTGTACCCGACAAAAGCATTGCAAGTCTGTCAAGTCCGAGAGCAAGCCCTCCGTGCGGTGGCGTGCCGTAATTAAACGCTTCCACAAAATAGCCGAATTTGTACTCGATATCGCGCTTGGACAAACCTAAAGTTTCAAACATAAGTTTTTGAACTTCCTGTTTGTATATTCTCAAACTACCGCCGCCCGCTTCCTGTCCGTTTATCACTATATCGTACGCCTTTGCTTTTACGCGTAACGGATCGGTGGACATATATTGCAAATCTTCGTCTTTGGGGCTTGTAAACGGGTGATGCATTGCAACCACGCGTTTTTCTTCTTCGTTGTACTCAAACAAGGGAAAATCCACTACCCACAAAAGTTTGTAGTCTTCTGGTTTAATCATATCAAACCGCTCGGCAAGTTGCAAACGCAACGCTCCTAAAGCGGTACACACGACGTAATCGCTTGCGTCGGCAACGATAAACAACATATCGCCTTGTTTTAAATCAAATTGCGCGTCGAGTTTTTTAAGACATTCTTGCGATATTTTTGACGCAAAACTGCTTCTCACTCCGTCCTTTCCTATGCCGTACCACGCCATGCCTTTTGCGTGATAGGTGCGGACGAGTTCGGCAAGTTTGTCAAGGTCTTTTCTCGACAACTTGTCCTCTCCGCCTTTAAGACAAACGGCTCTTACTTTGCCGCCCGCGTCAAGCGCATTGTCAAACACGACAAATCCGCCGCCTTTTACGCTGTCGGATATATCGTTGATTTCCATATCAAACCTAAGGTCGGGTTTGTCGCTACCAAACCGCGCAATCGCTTGGTCGTAAGGCAAACGCAAAAAAGGCGTTTTTAAATCGATGCCTTTAACGTCTTTAAAGACTTTTTTGAGCAAACCTTCCACCAATTCGATAACGTCGTCCTCTTTGTCGACAAAGGACATTTCAAGGTCAATTTGCGTAAATTCCGGCTGTCTGTTTGCGCGCAAATCTTCGTCGCGGAAACATCTCGCTATCTGAAAGTACCTGTCCATACCCGCAATCATAAGCAACTGCTTGTATAGTTGCGGGGATTGCGGCAAAGCGTAAAACTTGCCGTGATGAATACGGCTCGGCACGAGATAATCCCTTGCCCCCTCCGGCGTGGATTTGCCGAGCATAGGCGTTTCTATCTCAGCAAAACCGTTTTCGGTAAGATATTGACGTACCGATTGACATATCTGACTGCGAATAAACAGATTTTTTTGCAAATCTTCTCTACGCAAATCGAGATAACGATATTTTAAACGCAACGTTTCGTTTGCGGAAGTATCGCCGATTGCAAAAGGCGGCGTGGACGCTTCCGAAAGAATTTTAAGGTCGTCGGCAACGATTTCTATCTCGCCGGTAGCCATTGCGTTGTTAGCGTTGTCACCTTCGCGGCGGCGTACCGTACCCGTGACGGCAAGCACGTATTCTTGTCTTATTTTGAGCGCTTTTTCAAAAAGTTGCGGGTCGGTGGTCGTTTTGTCAAAAACTATCTGAACTACACCCGTCTTATCTCTCAACTGAACAAAAATCAAAGTGCCGAGATCGCGACGGCGTACCGCCCAACCCATTACCGATGTTTTTTGACCGATGTTTTTTGCAGAAAACTCGCCGCACATATTTGTCCGTTTAAGACCGTTTAAAAAGTCTGACATATATATTTTTCCTTCTTAAAGTATAAATTTTTTGAGATTGAGCGAAATAGTTTCTCCACTCAACTTGCTGTCTACGTATTTTTTGTCAATGACGATATTTTGAGCGTTTTTCCCATCTGCGTCAAAGCATACTTCCGACAACAATTCTTCCAACACGGATTGCAATCTACGCGCACCGATATCTTCTTTTGTGTTGTTTAAGTCTACGGATACAAAAGCGATTTCTCTTATGCCGTCCTCTTTAAAATCCAACGTAACGCCGTCTACACCCAAAAGTTTTTGGTATTGTTTGGTAATGGCGTTTTGAGGCTCGGTGAGTATCCTTACAAAGTCGTTTTCGGTGAGACTGTTAAGTTCTACGACTACGGGGAAACGCCCTTGCAACTCGGGAATAAGGTCGCTTACCGCCGCCACGTGAAAAGCCCCGCTTGCAATAAACAAAATGTGGTCTGTTTTTATCGTGCCGTATTTAGTATTTACCGTACAACCTTCTACTATGGGCAAAATATCGCGCTGAACTCCCTCGCGGGATACGTCGGGACCGTTGTTGCCGGATTTGCCCGCTATCTTGTCGAGTTCGTCGATAAAAATTATACCGTCGTTTTCCGCGCGTAAAATTGCTTCCGCGTTTACGTTGTCGTTGTCTATGAGTTTTTCCGCTTCCTCATCGGTCAAAATACGCATGGCGTTGGCTACGGTGATTTTGCGTTTTTTGTATTTTTTGGGCATAAAATCGCCAAAAATATTGCCTATGTTTATCTCTCCGCCGCCGTTGCCTATATCTATCGATTTTGGCGCGTCGGCAACTTGAATTTCTACGGACAACTGGTCGAGATTACCCGCCAAAAGTTCGTCCTTTATCGTCGCTTTTTCTACCCCTGCGGGCAAAGCGTCTTTGTCTTTGAGCAACAAATCGGCTATCTTGTCTACTGCGGCGTTGCGGGCTTTGTCGGATACCTCCTTGTATCTCTCCTCTTTTACCAACCTAATCGCCACTTCTACAAGGTCGCGCACCATAGACTCGACGTCGCGTCCGACGTAACCTACTTCCGTGTATTTTGTCGCTTCTACCTTTAAAAACGGCGCTTTGACCAACTTTGCAAGCCGACGAGCGATTTCCGTTTTTCCTACGCCCGTAGGTCCTTTGAGAATAATGTTTTTGGGCGTAATTTCTTCCCTGTCTTTGTCCGATAATTTGCTACGGCGATAACGATTGCGCAACGCAACCGCAACCACCCTTTTTGCCTCGTCCTGACCTATAATATATTTGTTTAATTCTTCTACCACTTCTTTGGGCGTCAATTCTATTCTGCCGTTCATTACAACACCTCCACCGTGATATGACCGTTTGTAAAGACGCATATCTCGCTCGCGATTTCCAACGCTTTGTAAGCAATTTTTTCTGCAGACAAATTTGTTTCTGAAACAAGCGCTTTTGCCGCCGCAAGGGCGTAATTGCCGCCGCTACCTATTGCGCATACGCCGTTTTCCGGCTCGATAACGTCACCGTTGCCCGATACGATAAGAAAATTATCTTTGTCCGCAACTATCATCATCGCTTCGAGTTTGCGCATCATTTTGTCGTTGCGCCACAACTGCGCGAGTTCTACCGCGCTTCTCACAAGATTGCCGCTGTATTTGTTGAGCATGGCTTCAAATTTTTCGCTCAAAGTAAATGCGTCGGCTACCGTACCCGCAAAACCTATTACCACTTTGTTGTTGTATATACGGCGAACTTTTACCGCATTGCCCTTTAAAATCGTATTTTGACCTTGCGTGATTTGTCCGTCGCCCGCTACCGCAATTACGCCGTCTTTTTTTACGGCGCATATAGTAGTGCCTTTAATGTAATCACTGCTGACAGTATTCATATTTTTCTCCTTAAATCTATATTATTAGCGTCTTTAACTCGTTTAAAGACCTTTCTGCAAGCGCAAGTTTTTTAAGTTTTTTGTCGCGTATCTGCGTGTCGAGCGGCGGCAACAATCCGAAATTTGCGTTCATCGGCTGAAAATCTGTTTTTGGTGACAAAATATACTTTGAAAGACACCCTACAATAGTATTAGCACCCAAATCGATATCTGTCAAGCCGTTTAAACGTCTAAAACAATTCAACGCCGAAACCAACCCGCTACCGATACTCTCGACGTACCCTTCTACACCAGTAATTTGTCCTGCAAAGTACACGTTTTTGTTTGTTTTTAATGCAAAAGCATTGTCGAGAACTTTGCCGCTGTCGATAAATATGTTTTTGTGCATTACGCCGTATCTGATAAACTCTGCGTTTTTTAATGCGGGAATAAGTCCAAACACTCTTTTTTGCTCACCAAAAGTCAAATGCGTCTGAAACCCTACGAGATTGTACGCGATGCCCGCCATATCTTCTTTGCGTAATTGTACTACCGCATACGGTCTTTTGCCCGTTTTGGGATCGATAAGTCCGACGGGTTTTAACGGGCCGAATCTTATCGTGTCTTGCCCTCTTTTTGCCATAACTTCTATAGGCATACAACTTTCAAAAACTTCGGACTTTTCAAAATCTTTGACTTGCGCCGTTTGAGCGGAAACGAGTTGCTCCCAAAAATACTCAAATTGTTGTTTGTCCAACGGGCAATTAACGTAATCGCCTTCTCCTTTGTCGTACCTGTCCGAAACAAAAGCCTCTTGCATATCTATGCTCTCTGCCGTCACGATAGGTGCGGCGGCGTCAAAAAAATGCAAAAATTCTCCGCAAACGGATCGTATGTATTTGCACAACGACGGCGTCGTTAACGGTCCCGTACAAATTATATTTATGCCTTGCGGCAAATCGGATACTTCTTTGTATATTATATTGATTTTTTTGTGATTTGTCAAAAGAGTAGTGACTTCGCGAGAAAAATTTTCTCTGTCAACAGCCAACGCGCCGCCTGCGGGTACTTTGCACTGCCTTGCGACTTTAAGCAATTTGCAACCTAACAAATCGAGTTCTGCCTTAAACAATCCGCTTGCGGAAGAAAGTTCCGTCGATTTAAAACTGTTGCTGCAAACAACTTCCGCAAAATCGGCGCTGTGGTGCGCGGGCGACATGACGGTAGGTTTGCAATCGTACAAATTGACTTCGACGCCTCTGTCAGCAAGTTGCAAAGCCGCTTCGCTACCGGCAAGTCCCGCCCCTATGACGTTGACTTGCGGCATTTATTTTTCCTCCCCGCCGTCAACGGTCTTTTTAAAGTCACAGTCTTTGTTGACGCATTTTTCCGCAGTTTTGCCTTTGTAAGTTTTTAAGACGGTAAATTCCCCGCATTTTGGGCATTTGTTGCCCGTCGGCATATCCCAACTGATAAAATCGCAATCGGGATACCCCGTGCAAGTATAAAACGGTTTGCCTTTTTTAGAAATGCGTTTGACTATATCTTTGCCGCATTTAGGACACTTTGCGACTACTTGGTTTATGGGCTTGATATTGCTGCATTTGGGATAGTTGGGACAAGCAAGATATTTGCCGAATCGTCCCGTTTTTTCCACCATAAACGCTCCGCATTTTTCGCATTTTATGTCGGTAACTACTTGTTCGCTCGTTTTTAAACTCTTGTTGGTTTTACATTCCGGACAAGTAAGATATTTGCCGTAACGTCCGCGCCGTATAACCATAAGCGCGCCGCAATTGTCGCACTTTACGTCGCTTTGCTCATCGGCTTCGTCGTAGTGTCCGTTGCCGTTGGCTTCTATCACTTTTTTGCGGAACGGCGCATAAAAATCCGCTATCAGTTTGTGCCAGTCCGTTTCGTTTTCCTCAACTTTGTCAAGGCGTTGCTCCATATCTGCGGTAAAATCCGCGTCCACTATGTCGTTGAAATATTTTTCAAGATACCCGACGACCGTCACGCCCAACTGTTGCGGAACTAAAACTTTGCCGTCCAACTTTACGTATTCGCGTTTGTATAAAGTGGTAAGAATGGTGGCAAAAGTGCTTGGTCTGCCGATGCCGTTGTCTTCCAAAGTTTTGATAAGCGACGCTTCCGTATATCTCGCCGGCGGCTTTGTAAATTTTTGTTCGCCTTTAAGATCCTTTAAATCGAGCGTATCGCCTTCCTCCAACGGGGGTAGTTTTTCGTCTTGCTCTTTTTCCTCCGCGCCGTCCGCAACTTTGTCCGCCATATTGTAAATTGCCAAAAAGCCGTCGAATACGGGCGTTTTTCCGCCTGCTTTAAAAGTAAATTCGCCGCTGTTTATAGTCACGTTTACGCTGTCGAATACGGCTTTTGACGCCTGACACGCCAAAAATCTGTCGTAGATAAGTTTGTACAAACGATATTGATTGCGTGCGAGTTTGTCCTTTAAACTTTCCGGCGTCAAATCGAGATTGATGGGACGTATTGCTTCGTGAGCGTCCTGACTGCCCTTTTTGCTTTTAAAAACGTTGGGTTTTGTCGGCACATATTTTGCGCCGAATTTTTGAGCGATTACTTCGCGCGCTTTTTGCTTTGCATCGTCGGATATTCTCGTGCTGTCCGTCCTTATATACGTGACGAGAGCGATATGCCCTTGTCCTTCTATGTCAAAGCCTTCGTAAAGTTGTTGAGCGATTTTCATCACTTCCGAACTTGACAATCCGAGTTTTTTTACGCCTTCCTGTTGCAAAGTGCTGGTCGTAAAAGGCGGCGCGGGGTATGCGTAGGTCTGTTGTTTTTTGACGGCGGACACTACAAAAGGATTTTCTCTCATGAGAGCCATCGCTTTTTGCGCGCGTTCTCCGTTTGTTATTTTTATTTTTTTGCCCGCGTACTCGCTGTACAACGCTTTGAAAGTGGCGGGTTTGCAATCTTTTTTGCTCAAAAACGCCGTAATCGTCCAGTATTCCTCGACTTTAAAGGCGTTTATTTCCCTCTCTCTGTCTACGATGATTTTGAGAGCGGCGGACTGAACGCGTCCTGCGGAGAGTTTTCCGCCGATTTTTTTGCATAATACCGGCGACAACTCATAACCGACAAGACGGTCGAGCACACGACGAGCCTGTTGCGCATTGACAAGGTTCATATTTATTTTGCTCGGTTGTTTTATTGCTTCCGTTACGGCCTTTTTGCTGATTTCGTTAAACATTATGCGGCTGTAATCGTCATTTAAGTCAAGAGCGTTTTTAAGGTGCCAACTTATCGCTTCTCCCTCTCTGTCAGGGTCGGTTGCAAGATAAACTGCGTCGGCTTTGTTGACTTCGTTTTTTAAACGCTTTATTACGTCCTTTTTGTCCTCGTTTATTACGTAAGTAGGTTGAAAGTTGTTGTTTTTATCGATTCCCAAAGATTTTTGTGGAAGATCGCATACGTGTCCCGCAGAAGCATCCACTTTAAAACCTTCTCCGAGATATTTTCCTATTGTTTTTGCTTTTGCCGGTGACTCCACGATCACTAACTTCATTGTCTTATTGCCTCCGCATTAAGTTGATAAATATTTGTTCCGAATTTAAAGACTATATCGCTTAACAAAAGATTTGTCAAGGAATAATTTACTTCCGACGGCGCAAGCCCCGTCTTATTGACGATAACGTCAAAATGCAGTTGTCCGCAGTCTTTGAGCGTATCGATTATTTTTTGCTCCGTAACGTTAAACTGCATTACCATAGGTTTTTTTGCCGGCGCGACGACGTAACGAATTTTGTAATAATCTTTAACGTCGTCAGGCGATAACGCTATTTGCGTGCGTAAATCTTTGAGAAGTCTGTTGCTCCCCCGCCCCGAAAAATTAAATACGTCGCTCGGCACGATAAATACGTCCCTACCTTGCTCCGCCGCAAAGTCAACGGTAGTAAAGGCTCCGCTTTTTTCGCCCGCTTCCGCAAGAACGACGCAATCGGACAAACCGCTTATTACTCTGTTTCTCATAGGAAATCTGTATTGCAACGGCTCGGCAGACGGTTTAACTTCGGATACGAGCAAACCGTTTTTGGCTATTTCTTCCGCCAAAGAAGTGTTGTTTGACGGATAAATATTGTCAAACCCGCCCGCCAAAACCGCTATCGTTTTGCCGCCGAGTTCCAAAGTTTTTTTGTGCGCCGCCGTGTCAATGCCGTTTGCAAGTCCGCTGACTATACAAAAATCGTTTTTGAGTTCTGTAGCAAACCACTCGGCAACCCTTTTGCCCGATTGAGAACACTTGCGAGAGCCTACTATTGCCGCGCATTTCGCGTTGAGCAAATCGCTATCGCCTTTGCAGTACAACACCAAAGGCGGATCGGCAATTTCTCTAAGCAAACGCGGATAATTTTTGTCGGCAAAGGTCACCATTTTGGCGTTGCGTTTGTTAATAATTGACAAAACTCTGTCAAAAAACAAATCGCTTAATCCAAAAAACAGTTTATCTGCGCCTTTGTCGCCAAAAAACGAAATAACTATATCTCGATACTTTTGCGGATTTTGCCACAAATCGGTAGGACTGTCCACCCATTCCAAAAATTCGTGACACTTACGCGCCGTAGACAACTCGAGATAACTCAACACTATCAATACTTTTTGATGATCGCTGTACATATCTAATTGTTTTTAAGTTTGTCGCTGCTCCTGTACTGCAACGCTTCCGCTATGTGTACGGGTAAAATATCCGACTTTCCGTCGAGGTCGGCTATCGTGCGCGCGACTTTGAGAATTCTGTTGTATGCTCTTGCCGTCAGATTTAATTTTATAAAACTTTCTTCCAACAGCGCTTGACTTTTTTGGTCGATTTTGCAGTATTTTTTGATTAAAGGTACGCTCATCTGCGCGTTGCAGAATATTTTATCGTTTTTGTACCTCTCGGTTTGTATGTATCGAGCGGCGTCGACGCGTTCTTTTACCGTCGCGCTGCTTTCGGCATATCCGTCTTCCTGCAAATCTTTGTAGGGCAAACTGTCCACGTCGATATTTATGTCGATACGGTCAAGCAAAGGACCTGACAATTTTGACATATACTTTTGTATTTGACCTATAGAACAAGTACACGCTCTCGTTTGACTTCCGTAATAACCGCAAGGGCAAGGGTTCATACTTGCAACAAGCATAAAGTTTGCGGGATAAGAAACGGTAAGCGCGGCTCTCGATACGGTGATAACTTTGTCTTCCAACGGTTGTCTGAGAGTTTCGAGCAAGTTGCGCGGATACTCCGGCAACTCGTCCAAAAACAAAACGCCGTTGTGAGCCATGCTTATTTCTCCCGGTTTTGCTTTTTGCCCGCCGCCCGTCAAAGAAATCATCGACGCCGTATGGTGCGGAGTTCGGAAAGGTCTTTTAAAGACAAATCCGTCGAGTTTTCCCGCTACGGAGTATATTTTTGCAATCTCCAACGCCTCTTCAAAAGTAAGGTCGGGCATTATCGTCGGCACGGCTTTTGCAAGCATCGTTTTGCCCGCGCCCGGCGGACCTATCATAAGTATATTGTGTCCGCCCGCAACGGCTATTTCTAACGCGCGCTTTGCGAAAAACTGCCCCTTTATATGTTTCATATCGTGCGGACTGTCCGTTCCGCTGTCGGGCTGCCACTTTTGAGCGGGCAACGTCAACATCGGCAGACAACCGTCCAACTCGCGAACGACTTCTTCCAAACTGTCGGCAAGATAGATGTTTAAGCCTTCTACGTATTTTGCTTCGTCGGCATTTTGACGAGGAATTATTATATTGTCGTACCCCTGCTCCTTTGCGGAAATAAGTATAGGCAATACGCCGTTTATCTTTGTGAGTTTGCCGTCCAAAGACAACTCTCCGAGATAAAAAAACTCGCGCGCCTTTTCTAATACGACCTGCTCGGTAACGCACAAAACCCCTATCGCAATGGCAAGGTCAAATATGCTGCCTTCTTTTTTGGTGTCTGCGGGAGCGAGATTAACTACGACTTTGTTGACAGGATAATAAAAACCGCTGTTTTTTATCGCTATGCGTACGCGTTCTCTGCTCTCTTTGACTGCGGTATCGGCAAGACCGACTATATCAAAAGCAGGCAATCCGCCATGTACGTCAACTTCTACGCTGACAGGATAACCGTTTAGTCCGTGCAAACCGAAACTTTTTAATTTGGCAAGCATGCTTACCTCCGAAAATAAGTATTTTTTCCAAAAAAAAACTGCCGTTTTGCGACAGTCTTTAAACTTTTTTAATTGATGTTGCCTTTTACCTTTGCAGCCTTGCCGGTGCGCTCTTTAAGATAATAAAGTTTTGCGCGTCTTACTTTGCCGCTACGCACAACTTCTACCCTGTCGATTTTGGGACTGTGCACGGGGAACGTACGCTCTACGCCGATGCCGTTGGAAATACGACGCACGGTAAAAGTTTCGGTAAAACCGCCGTGTTTACGCGCAATAACGATGCCTTCGTAAGCCTGCACTCTTTCCTTGTTGCCTTCGATAACTTTAAAGTAAACTCTTACGGTGTCGCCAATCTTGACCTTAGGCGCGTTGGGATTGAGATTTTCCTGTTCAATTGATTTGATGATGTCCATTGACTTTTCTCCTTGTAAATCTAAAATATATTTCAACTAAGTGTTCTTACACATTAAAAATGCCATTGGAACACCCGAAGTCACTTGAAGATAATAACACACCATTTAAAACTTTGCAAGCGTTTTAAATAACTTTTTGCGTGATATTTTTTAATTTTTGTATTCAAATGCATTTATTATATGGTTTACGTCCTTTCCGACCACCTCTATTACGTCAAAACGGCACGGAACGTCATCAAGTCCGTTTGCGGAAAGAAAGTATAAAGCGGTAAGCGCGATTTTTCGCTGCTTGTCCGCCGTGACGGACTCTGCGGGGCGTTGAAAACTTAAATCCGCTCTTGCTTTTACTTCTACAAACACCAAAACGTTTTTGTGTTTTGCTATTATGTCGATTTCGCCTAATCGACTGCGAAAATTTCTTTCAACGATTTTGTATCCGCGTTTTTTTAGATACGTTGCGGCGACGTCTTCTCCCGCTCGCCCCGCAAATTTTGTTATCATTTTGTTCCCTCAAACAAATCTATTTGCTCTTGAAAAAAGTTTTTGATAAAGGTTTTTCTGTGAATACCGCACGGTCCGAATTTTTTTAAGGCTTGTATGTGTTTTGCCGTACCGTAACCTTTGTTTTGCGCAAAACCGTAAGAAGGATATTTTTTGTCCATATCCGTCATCAATCTGTCCCGCACAACCTTTGCGACTATACTTGCCGCACCTATCGAGTAGGAAAGATAATCGCCTTTTACAATAGAAAAAGTCGGATATTTTGTGTTGTTTAAACGTACGGCGTCGACAAAAACGACGTCGCAACAAGTTTTTAAACTTGCTATGCAATCCGTCATACATTTTTTTGTCGCGTTGAGTATGTTTAAGGCGTCAATCTCGTCGTTATCCGCCATAGAAACGGTGACTTCTGTAGCGGTATCCAAGATTTTTGAGTATAATTCTTCTCTTTTGGACGCAGACAGTTTTTTGCTGTCGGTAACGCCGTCGATTATTTTGTCTTGCGACAAAGGCATAACTACGCACGCAACGACTACGGGACCTGCAAGCGGGCCGCGCCCTACTTCGTCAATGCCCGCAATCGTTTTTTTGCCGTCCAAAACAAAGCGTTTTTCCCAAACAAGATTGTCAATTTTTTCTTTCATATCAAAAAACCGTAGTCGGAAGGTTTTTCTAAACTTATTCGTCCGATTTTGCCGTTTTTAAACTCGTCGGTAATCATATTTGCCGCGCGCAAAGTATCGGGTTCTCCCTTTAACAGACAACCCCTGTTTATTGCGATTTTGTCAAGAAGTTTGTAGGGCGAACAATCGGCGTCTTGAGGTGACAATTTGTAGCGAGCAAACAAAAAATCGGGATAAGCGTCTTTTAACCGCTGCAACAATATCGTTGCCGCCTCTATCGCGTCGACGACGACGTCGCTTATGCTACCTACAAACAAAAGGTTTTGCGCAATCGTTTGATTTTCAAACTTGTTCCAAAGCGTACCCGGCGTATCGAGCAATTCCAACCCTTCGGCAAGTCTTATCCACTGTTTGCCTTTTGTTACGCCCGCTTTGTTGCCTACAAGCGCATTTTTTTTGCCGCTCAACGAGTTTATCAACGTGCTTTTTCCGCAATTAGGCACTCCGAGTATAATTGCGCGAGTCGGACGATAAATGCCTTTTGCCGCCCAACGTTCGATATTTTTTTTGCGTACCGAGCCAAAAGCCTCTTTTACCGTAGCCACTCCGCCCGATTTTGTAGAAACGAGTTGAAGCGCGGTTTCGCCCTTGCTTTTAAAGTATTTAAGCCATTGCTCCGTGACTTTGGGGTCGGCAAGGTCGGCTTTGTTTAAAATAAAAACGCAAGGTTTATTTTTTAAGATTTTGTCAAAAGCAGGATTAAAACAAGAATAAGGCGCGCGCGCGTCGAGTATATACCCGACGACGTCTATCAAAGAAATATTCTCTTCTATCATTCGCAGGGCCTTTGTCATATGCCCCGGAAACCATTGAATATACATTCGTTTAATCCTTTTTTGTTTGATATTTTTGTTTTTTTGCGAGTTTTTTTAATTTTTTGAGTTCTTCTTTTTCTTTTTCTATATAAAAATCTTCTATTGCGGCATTATTTAACGCAAGGTCGGGACGGTTTTGCTCCGTCAACCGTACCGAACACTCTCTGCGCCACTTAATAATATCCTTATGGTTGCCGTTAAGTAAAACTTGCGGCACTTTAAGCCCCATGTACTCCGCAGGACGGGTATATTGAGGATACTCCAAAAGGTTGTCGGAAAAAGTTTCCTCCTCTGTAGATTGCGCGCTGCCGAGAACGCCGTCTATGTATCTGCATACGGCGTCTACAAGCACCATAGCGGGCAGTTCTCCGCCCGTCAAAACGTAATCTCCTATAGAAATTTCTTCGTCTATATTAAGGTCAAGGGCGCGTTGGTCCACACCTTCGTAATGACCGCAAAGCAAAGTGAGGCTTTGATACTGCGCAAGCCGTTTCACCGTTTTTGTATCGAGTTTTTTGCCCTTTGGCGACATATATATTCTGTGAGTCAAACGACAAGGGTCTACCGCGTCAAACGCATCGCATATCGGTTGCGCCATCATAAGCATACCTGCGCCGCCGCCAAAAGCGTAATCGTCGCATTTTTTGTGTTTGTCGAGAGAATACTCGCGTATATCGACGATATTTATCTCTATCAAACCGCTGTCTTTCGCGCGACCTATTATACTGTGATTTAGCGGCGCAAACATTTCCGGAAAAAGCGTGAGAATGTTAATTTTCATACATACCCACCTGTTTAAGCGTTTTTGCCGATACCGTCACGACGGCATTGTCGGCGTCGTACTTTAAATTGAGCGCATCGATAAAAGGAAACACCAACGTTTTGCCGTCATCGGTTTTTATCTCAATCACGTCTGCCGAAATGCCGTTTTGATAAATATCGGATATATTTCCGAGAGCGTTTCCTTCGTCTGTCACGGCTTTGCAACCGATTAAGTCATCGATAAAATAGGCGTTTTCTTCAATTTCTATATCGTCTTTAAAGGCAAATACCGCTTTGTTTTTCAATAGTTCTGCGGCGTTTCTGTCTTTGACTTCCTCAAAACCGACGTACAAAAACTTTCCGTCGGTACGCATCGTTTTGACGGTATAAGGGGTTTGGTCTATATAAAACGTTTTTATACTTAAAAGAGCGCAAGCACCAAAAGAAGAAGCCATTTTGACTTCTCCTTTAATGCCTTGCGCTTTTAGTACGGTAGCAACTTTAACTTTCATTAAAAATCAATCGCGGGAACGTTTAGTAGACTTTTTTTCTCCGCCTGCAATTTCCACATTGTATTTTATACCGTTTTTTATGCCTATGGATTTGACCAAAGTACGAATAGAAGATATTACCTTGCCCTGTCTGCCGATAACTTTGCCTATATCGTTTTCCGCTACGGAAATAACGATTTCCGTCACGTCGTCGTTTGTTGTCAAAGAAACAACGGCATCGTCTTTGTCGTCCACAAGATTTTTTACGATATACTCCAACAATTCTTTCATATCGTGACCGCCGAAAAGTTACTCTGCTTTAGGCTCTTCTTCTGCCTTTGCTTTGGGCGCGGGAGGGGCTATCTTCTTTTTGGCTACATATTTTTTAGCCTCCAAAAGTCCCTTGCTTACCAACAACGCCCTGACGGTATCGGTGGGTTGCACGCCGTTGTCGAGCCATTTTTTAGCCTTTTCCTCATTGATATTAAGGACTGCGGGCTGTGTAAGCGGATTATAAGTACCGATAAGGTCGATATATTCTCCGTCACGCGCTTTGCGGCTGTCGATAACGACGATACGATAAAAAGGTGATTTTTTGTCACCCAAACGGGTAAGTCTCATTTTTACAGACATTTTTTTGTTCCTCCAAGTATATATGTTTGTTTTTTTGTTTTATTTTGTCAAAAAGGTAATCTTGCGCCGCGTTTGCCACTGAAACGCTTCATCATATCTTTGGTTTGCTCAAATTGCTTTATGAGTTTGTTTACCGACTGAACGTCAGTGCCGCTCCCCGCCGCAATACGGCGTCTGCGAGAATAATTAAGCAATTTGGGATTTGACCGCTCTGCAGGCGTCATAGACAAGATAATGGCTTTGTTTTTTAGCATTTCCGTTTCGTCTACGTCGCCTTCTTTAATTTTGTATTTGCTCGCGCCGGGTACCATACCGATAATATCTTTTACGTTGCCCATTTTAGAAATGCTTTCCAACTGCGCAAGATAATCGTTGAGATCGAGCGACGAGTCTTTGAGTTTTTTTGCCATTTTGGCGGCGTCTTCTTCCGTAATGACCGATTGAGCCTTTTCTATAAGGGTAAGAACGTCGCCCATACCGAGTATTCTGTTTGCCATTCTGTCGGGATAAAAAGGCTCTAAATCGTCTAATTTTTCTCCGACTCCGCAGAATTTTATCGGTTTGCCCGTGACTGCTCTGCACGACAAAGTTGCGCCGCCGCGCGTATCGCCGTCGAGTTTGGACACTATGACTCCCGTCAACTCCACCGTTTCGTTAAAAGTCTTTGCAACGTTTACGGCGTCTTGCCCTGTCATTGCGTCTATGACAAGCAAAGTTTCCGTTACGTCAAAAGAGTTTTTTAACTCCGTCAACTCGTCCATCAACTGTTTGTCGATATGAAGTCTACCTGCCGTATCTATGATAACGGTGTCGTAATTGTATTTTTTTGCGTATTCTATCGCTTCTTTGGCAATTTTAACGGGTTTTGCAGTACCCATCTCAAAAAAGCCAACGCCCGCTTTGCCCGCAACTATTTTTAGTTGTTCTATTGCGGCGGGACGGTATATATCGCAAGCCGCAAGCAACGGTTTTTTGCCTTGTTTTTTGAGATAAACGCCCAACTTGCCGCACATCGTTGTTTTGCCGCTGCCTTGCAGTCCGCACATCAAAATGACGGTGGGAAGTTTGCTGGATACTTCCAACTTGCTTTGCGTCGTACCCAACAACTCGATAAGTTTTTCGTTTACTATTTTAATTACCTGTTGACCGGGCGTAAGGCTTTTTAAAACCTTTTCCCCCACTGCTTCCTCGCTGACGTTAGCGATAAAATCTTTTGCGACGTTGAGGTTGACGTCGGCTTCTAACAAGGCAATCCTAATTTCGCGCATTGCTTGCTTTATTTCAAGCTCTGTAAGTGCGCCTTTGTTTGTGATTTTGGAAAAAACGTGATTTATTTTTTCCCCTAAAGAAGAAAAAAACGCCATTTAAACCTCCGTCAGATTGATAATGTTTTTTAGTGCGTCGGACAACCGAGCGTTGTCGTCGCAATTATCGAGCAGTTTGTGCGCTTCAGCGTTGATTTTGCGCATTTTTTCCAACACGTGCATTTTTTGCTCTGCGTTTAGCAAAATCGTTTCCGCTTTGGCTATGCTGTCGTGTACCGCCTGCCGCGTAATACCTACCTGCTCGGCAATTTCCCCCAAAGAACAATCTCCCGCATAAAAAAGCGACAGCATTTTGCGTTGTTTGTCGGTGAGCAAACTGCCGTAAATATCCGCAAGATAAGTCATTTGAATTTTGTCGAGTTTAGTTTCTTTCATAAAGGCGGGTGTAAAGCAAAAATACTTTACACCCGTATATTATATACACAATAAAAAATTTGTCAACTGTTTTTAGATAATTCCTTCAATAAATGCTTTTGGGTCAAAGGGTACAAGGTCGTCTATCCCTTCTCCTACTCCGACAAAGTATACTGGCAAGTCTTTTTCGTTGTTGACGGCGAGAACAACGCCGCCTTTTGCCGTACCGTCGAGTTTTGTGAGAATTATTCCGTCAAGGTCTATTGCCTCGTCAAAAATTTCGCACTGATTTATTGCGTTTTGCCCCGTCGTGGCGTCAAGAACAAGCAAATTTATTCTTTGCGCTTCCGGATATTCCCGCTCGGCTACTCTGCTTATCTTTTTAAGTTCTTCCATCAAATTCTTTTTGTTGTGAAGTCTGCCCGCCGTATCGACGATTACGACGTCCGTCCCTTTGCTTTTTGCGCTGGATACGGCGTCATAAACTACAGACGCGGGATCGCTGCCTTCGCGGTGCATAATTATGCGCACGTTTGCTCTGTCTGCCCAAACGCCCAACTGCTCGCCCGCCGCCGCGCGGAAGGTGTCCGCCGCCGCTACCACCACGCTTTTGCCCTGATTTGCAAAATAATTTGCGAGTTTGCCTATGCTCGTGGTTTTTCCTACTCCGTTGACGCCTACCACAGTGATGACGGTGGGCGGCGTGACGTTAAGTCCGTCATTAGCCAAAATTTCTTCCAAAACTTCCTTTAAGCAATCCGTTGCTTTTTGTGCGTCGGTGACGTGTTTCTCGTCGATTTTTTCCTTTAAGTTTTCTATAATGACGTCGGTAGTTTCCGCGCCGACGTCGGCGGACAAAAGAATATCCGTCATTTCGTCGTAAAAATCGTCGTTGAATATGCCGACTTTAAAAAGTTTTTTGATTTTAAAACCTAATATTTCTTTGGTCTTTTTTAGTCCTTCTGCGATTTTGCTGAAAAATCCCATAAAAAAATCTCCTTAATCTCCTTATTATTCGTCAATTTGAGAAATTGCGTCGGCAAGTTTAACGGCAACGCTTTTAGAAACGCCTTTTTCCTCCATCGTCACGCCGTACAAAACGTCAGAAGCCTCCATCGTCGGTTTTTTGTGGGTAATGACGATAAACTGCGTCTTTTCGCTGAACAATCTCAAATACTCCGCAACGCGCTCGGTGTTTGCGTCGTCGAGAGGCGCTTCTATCTCGTCAAGAACGCAAAACGGCATCGGACGAAATTTGATTATCGCCAAAAGTATCGCCACTGCCGAAAGCGCGCGCTCGCCGCCCGACAATGCGCTGATGTTTTGAACGTGTTTTCCCGGTGGCTGCGCCTCTATTTCTATGCCGTAATCCAAAGGCGAAACGCCTTCCTCCTCCTCGATGGTGAGTCTTGCTCTGCCGCCCGCAAACAACTGCTTGAATATTTCGCCAAAGTTTCTGTTTATCACTTCAAAGCCTGCGTCAAACCGCTCGACCATTTCCTTTGTGAGTTCTTGCAGCACCTTTTGTTGGTCGCCTTCCGCTTTGCGCAAATCTTCCATCTGCGAGTCCATATCGTCGTAACGGTCTTTGGTGTCTTGATAATCCTGAATACTGTTGACGTTGACGTATCCGAGTCGCGCTATAGAGGTTTTTAGTTTTGCGATTTCTTCCTCTGCGGATTTAAAATCAAAGTCTTCCTGTTTGTATTGCAACGCTTGCGAGTAACTCAACTGATAAACTTCGTCCATACGCTTTTGCAAAGCGTCGAGCGCAATGTCGATATTGCTCAATTCGTTTTCTGCTTTGAGTATGCTTTCGTTGATACGAGTAACTTCCAACCCTGCGCGACCTCTGTCTTCGTCTGCTTTTGCGTGCATTTCCTTGAGTTTGTCTTTCAACTCTCCCAACTCGACGTTTTTTTGCTTGATTTTTTCAAGCGCGGCTACTTTGCTACTGTCTGCGCTACTCATAATAAGTTTTTGACGTAAATCGTTAATGTTGAGTTGCGCGGTTTCGAGTTTTTGAGTTTTTTCCTTAAGGTCAAAATCAAGGCTGGCAAGATATTTTTGCGAAGTGGATATATCTTTTTCGTCGTTTGCGATATTGTTTGTTGCCAAACTAATTTTGAGTTTGATGTCGTTGCAATCGTCAAACAATGCGTTACGCTTTAATTTTAAATTTTCGTACTCCTTGTTTACAGAATTGTCGGCATCGGATATTTTGCCTTGCTCGTCTGACAGTTTTTGCAAATCGTTGTTTGCGGTTTCGATATTTTTAGCAATTTTTGCAAGTTTGTCGTTTATCGACGCTCTTTCTGAAGAAATTCCTTTAAAAAAGTTTCTTTCGCTATCGCTCAATGCGCCGAATTTTGATATTCTTTCCTGATAAGAAGCGACTTTTACTATCGCTTGTTGATATTCCGCATTTAACCGCGCCAAAGTAAGGGCGTACTTTTGCTTGCGAGAAGTAAGGTCGTTTTTTAAGGAAAGTTTTTGGTCGAGCTCCTTTTGAACGGTCGCTATTTTACCTTTGAGTTCTTCAAGTTCTCTTTCGTTACCCAAAAGTCCGCTTTCGCTACGCCTGCTACCGCCGCTTATCGTGCCGGACGGAACGATAATTTCTCCTTCCAACGTCACTATGCGGTAAGAATAAGCGTATTTTCTGCTTATCGCAACCGCATTGTCTATGTTGTCCACCATAAGAGTTGCGCCCAACAAGTTGTTTACTACAGGCATATACTCTCTTTGCGTGGAAACAAAATCTTCCGCAATACCAAGACAACCGTGCTCTTTTAAAACGCGCGTATCGTCAAGTCCGCGCGAGCGCAACCCCGACAACGGCATAAAAGTTATTCTGCCGTATCTGCGTTGTTTTAAGTATGCGATAAGATATTTTGCGTCTTCTTCGTTTTTGGTCACGACGTTTTGCAAACTCGCGCCAAGACACGCTTCTATCGCTATTTCGTATTTTTGCGCAACCTTTATAAGGTTGGCGACTACGCCTATCGCTTTGGATTTGAGCGCGGCGTCGTTTTGTGCGTCAACCATCAATTGTTTTACGCTGGCTATATATCCGTCGTAATTTTCCGTTGCGTTGAGCAAATATTTATGTCTTGCCCTTAGTACCGCAAGACTTTGATTAAGACTGTTGACGGCGTTGGTCGCTTCAAACAGTTTTTGCTCGTTGTCGGTATTTTGAGATTGTTGCTCGTCCAACTCCTTTTTGCAACGTTCTTCCTCATTTTTAAACTCGTCGAATTGAGTGATGACGCGTTTTTCTTCCTCGCTTGTTTCGGCAAGTTTTTCCGTAATTTCTTTTTCCTGCTCCTCTATATCCGCAAGACGATTGTTGAGCGTATTTTTTTCCGAAACGAAACTTGCGAGAGAAGCCTTCCTTTCCGTGATTTTATCCAACAAATCCATTCTGCGTTGTTGAACTTCTTCCGCAGAACCGCGCATTGCGCCTACCTTTTTTTCCGCTTCGGCAAGGCGAGCGTTGTATTCCGCAAGTTTTTTGGACAGCTCCGCATGGTTTTGTCTTTTTTGCTCCAAACTCTCGTTGAGTTCGTCGATTTTTGCTTTGGTTTGTAATATCTGATTGTTGTCGCTCTCGATATCCGCGCCGGTATCGATAATGGATTTTTCAAAATATTTAATCTGCTCGGTCAACAATCTGTTTTCGCCCGATTGACGCTCGACGGCAACCGACAAATCCAACTCGTCGTTGTGCAATTTTGATATTTCTGCGTCGGCGTCGGCTATTTGATTGTATATGTCCTGATAGCGAATATTTGCTTCTTCTTGCTTTTTTTCTGCAAAACTCCGTTCCTCTTGCAAGCCGTCTATACGAGTATTTATGCGTTGTTTATCCAAACTTGCGTTGTCATAACGGTATATGTAAGCGTTTACTTCGTAATTTTGCAGTTGTGCGCTTAAATCAAGGTATTTTTTTGCCGTTTCGCACTGTCTTTTGAGCGGAGCGAGTTGATTGTTTAACTCCGACATAATATCGTTTAAACGGCTCATATTGTCGCGATAACGAGCAAGTTTGCTTTCCGTTTCCTTTTTACGAACGCGGAATTTGGATATGCCCAACGCTTCTTCAAAAATTGCGCGGCGGTCGTCGGGTTTTGCGTCGAGAATAGCCGCCATGCGCCCTTGTCCGACGATGCTATAACCTTCTCTGCCCAAACCTACTTCTCTCAACAAATCGCTTATTATCTTTAATTTTGAAGGGCTTTTGTTAATAAGATATTCGCTCTCGCCGCTACGATAAAGTTTGCGGCTTATTATCACTTCGTCAAGGTCGAGAGGAAACATTCTTTCCTTATTATCAAAATACAACGATACTTCGCAATAACTCATCGATTTGCGTTTTTCCGTACCGTTGAAAATAAGGTCCTGCATGGTTTTGCCACGCATAATTTTTGCCGACTGCTCGCCAAGAACCCACCTGACCGCGTCGGATACGTTGCTTTTGCCGCAACCGTTTGGTCCGACGATAGCCGTAATAGGCTTGTCAAACTTCATTTCAAACTTGTCGGCAAATGATTTAAAACCGTATGCTTCAATTTTTGATAAATTCACACTATTCCTCTCTATCTATATAAATCAAGACTTTTTAAAGCGCGTTTTGCCGCATAATTTTGCGCTTCTCTTATGCTGTTGCCATAACCTTCGCCGCATTTTTTGCCGTTGATTTTTACAAAATAATAAAAGACGGGACGGTTGTCCATGCCTTCCTTTTTGTCCAAAACGTATTCGACGGAAAACTTTTTCTTTTCGCTTGCCTCTTTCAACATCGTTTTAAAGTCATGCGTCACGGTTTCAAAGCGCATAGCCTCACCCATCTCTTTGCATAACGTGTCAAAAATAAATCTTCTCGCTTGGTTCAATCCGCCGTCAAAGTAAATGGCGCACAACAACGCTTCGTAAAGGTCGGCATATAGTTTTTTGTTTTTATCGTCGTTGTCTTTGACAAGCATACTGTTTCCGACAAGCAGATATTCTCCCACCCCGAGCGAATGAATTTCTCTGTACAAACTCGCGGTGTCTACAACGTCCGAGCGTACTTGTGTGTACTCCCCTTCGTTTTTGTCGGGATAGTTTTCGTAAAGATACTGCGCCACTACAAAATCCAGCAACGCATCGCCTAAAAATTCCATGCGTTCGTTGCTGGGTTCGTTGTGGGTTTTTGCGTATGACGAATGAGTAAATGCCGTCGCCAGCAATTGCCTGTCTTTAAACTGATATTTTATTGCCTTTTCAATCGCGTCCAGCGACTGTATTAAGTTCTGTTTTGAGGTTTTCAATCAGATTGCTCCTGTGCATGTTTACGACTTGCATTATACTGCCGCAAATACTTTCGGCTTTACTGCTGCCGTGAGCTTTTATTACGAGTTTTTCTACGCCCAAAAATACCGCGCCGCTGCGCTTGTTGTAATCCATAGTGTTGGCAAGGTTTTTAAAGTTCTTTTTTAACATGTTGCCGGCGATTTTTGTCTTTAAACTCGACATAATCTCCTGCTTAATCATGGTCATAACGGTAATAACCGCCCCTTCCAACGATTTTAACGCTACGTTGCCCCAAAACCCGTCGCATACCACTACGTCGTATTTGCCGCTGAGCATGTCGCGAGCCTCCATGTTGCCGACAAAATTTATCGGCATTTCTTTGAGCATGGCAAAAGTATCGTGTACGAGTTGATTGCCTTTTTTGTCTTCCGTACCGTTTGACATCAACGCTATACGGGGATTGTCGACGTTGAGCATACATTTGGCGTATGCGTTTCCCATAAGCGCAAAATCCGCAAGCATATTCGCTTTGCAATCTACGTTTGCGCCGCAATCGACAAGTATGACGCTTTTGCCGTCTATCGTAGGCAAAATGGGCGCAAGAGCGGGACGATGTATACCCTTTATCCTGCCTATCTTTAAAAACGCGCCCGTAAGAACTGCGCCGGTATTCCCCGCGCTGACAAGCCCTATGCAATCGGGATCGTTTTTTACTCTATCCAAAGCCACAACAAGACTGCTGTCTTTTTTAGTGCGGATAGCGACGGTCGGAGCGTCGTCGTTTGTAATGACTTCCGGTGCGTCAACGATTTCTATACGCGTATAATCGTCTATCGGGTAATTGTTTAAAAGCGTTTTGATTTCCTCCGCTTTACCCACCATAACGACGTCAAAGCCTTTGTTTAATCTCATCGCGTCTATACAACCGGTGATAATTTCGTTTGGGGCGTAGTCGCCGCCATAAATATCTACTACAACTTTCATATCGTTCACCTTTTTAAAAATACATTTTTACTAATTAAAATGCTCGATGCAATTTAATTTTTATTATTCTACCACAAAATCGGTGCGGCGGCAATTAAATATAACAATGTTTCACAAAAAAGTTGATGTTTCACAATCGCAAACGACCTTTTGTTTATAATGACGATTTTTTGTTGGTAAAAACAACAATTTTTTTGCATTTTAATTCTGCGTTTTATACCACAACAAAAAAGCGAGCCGAATTTGACTCGCTGAATTGTTTATCCAAACCGTACCGACAAGCGCGGTAAAATACAACAAAAAAGATTTACTTATTTTCTTCTTTTTGCTCGACTACCTGTCTGCCGTCATAATATCCGCAGTGTTTGCATACCGTATGCGGTCTGATTTTTGCATTGCAATGAGAGCACACCACCAAATTAGGTGCGCTTATCTTCCAGTTTGCGGATCTGGTATGTTTTCTTTGCTTGGAAATTTTTCTTTTTGGTACTGCCATCTTTATCGCCTCCGAGTTTTATAAACTATCCGTAGTATTATAACTGCCAAAACGGATATTGTCAAACATTTAAACTAAAATTTTGCAATCCTTTTGGTTTCTTTTGCTATTACGAGTTCCTCATTTGTCGGAATGACGAGTATTTTTACCTTGCTGTCCGCCGCAGAAATATCCGCGATTTGTCCGCGCGGGCAATTTTCGTTCTTTTGTTCGTCGAGTTTGACTCCGAGATAATCCATATCTTTGCAAGCCATACTGCGCACGTAAGGCGTGTTTTCGCCAACGCCGGCAGTAAATACGATGCAATCGCAACCGTCCATTATCGCGGCGTATTGTCCGATATAACCCTTTATCCTGTAAGCAAAGACGTCTACCGCGAGTTTGTTGCGAGGATTATCAAAAGCGTTGCCCATAGTAAGGTCGCGGAAATCGCTGCTCACGCCGGAAAGACCGAGCATACCGCTCTTTTTGTTGAGGTATGCGATAGTTTGAGCGATTGTCATATTCTTTTTGTTCATGAGATACTCTACTACCGCAGCGTCGATATTGCCGCAACGAGTACCCATCGGCAGTCCTTCCAACGGGGTGAATCCCATAGAAGTATCCATACATTTGCCGCCTTTTACCGCCGCTATACTGCTACCGTTGCCGAGATGGCAAGTAATGATTTTGAGTTCTTCGGGTTTTTTGCCGAGAAACTTTGCGGCTTCTCCGCTGACAAACATATGGCTCGTCCCGTGAAAACCGTATTTTCTTATGCGAAGTTGTTTGTAATCGTCGTAAGGAATACCGTACAAAAAGGCTTCCTGCGGCATCGTCGCGTGGAAAGCAGTATCGAATACGGCAACCATAGGCGTGTTTGGCATAACCTTGCGGCAAGCCTCGATACCCATAATGTTTGCGGGGTTGTGGAGAGGCGCGAGTTCTATGTTGTCCCTACAGCACTTCAAAACGTCATCGTCGATAAGAACGGACGAGTTGTAATCTTCTGCCCCGTGTACGACGCGGTGACCGACGGCAGAAATTTCGGACATGTTTTTAACGACGCCGCATTGCTCGTTGGTGAGCGCGTCAAGCACCATTTTTATTGCTTTTTCGTGGTTGGGCATAGCCTCTTTAAAAACGTATTCCTTACCGTTGACTTTGTGCGTCAAAACGCTTCCGTCGATACCTATACGCTCGCAAAGACCTTTGGCGATAACGGATTCGTTTTGCATGTCGATAAGTTGATATTTAAGACTGCTACTTCCTGCGTTGATAACTAAAATTTTCATATCGATTTATTCTCCTTAATTTTTTATTGAGCAGACTCTATGCACGTCAAAGCAACAGTACCGACGATGTCGTCAACGTTGCAACCGCGCGACAAATCGTTTACGGGTTTTGCAAAACCTTGACAAATAGGACCATAAGCGTCAAAACCGCCCAAACGCTGTACAAGTTTGTAACCGATGTTGCCTGCATTGAGTTCCGGAAATACAAGAACGTTTGCCTGACCTGCAACTTTGCTGCCCTTTGCCTTTAACGCGGCTACTTCCGGCACTAAAGCGGCGTCTACCTGCAACTCGCCGTCAATGGCAAGGTCGGGCGCTTTTTGCTTGACCAACGCTGCCGCTTCCTGCACTTTAGTAACAAGGTCATGCTTCGCGCTGCCTTTTGTTGAGAAACTAAGCATTGCTACTTTAGGCTCTACGCCCAAAAAGGCTTTTGCGGAGTTGTGAGACGCAATTGCGATATCGCAAAGTTGCTCGGCAGTAGGATCGGGAGTGACCGCGCAATCGGCAAACAGATAAAGACTGTTTTCCTCTCTTTGCGGGTGGTTGAGAATAAAGAAACCGCTCACGGTGCTAATGCCTTTTGCAGTTTTGATTATCTGCAATGCGGGACGAAGCATATCGCCCGTGCTATGGACTGCGCCGCCTACCATACCGTCCGCTTCGCCTTGTTTAACCATCATAACTCCGTACCACATAACGTCGTTCATAAGGTCGGAAGCCTGTTGCTCCGTCATACCTTTTGCCTTGCGAAGTTCGTACAGATAATTGCTGTATTCCGCATGCTTTTCGCTGGTAAGCGGATTAACAAAGGTTATGCCGTCGAGATTGACGTCGGGGCATTTTTGTTGAGCAACCGCTTTGTCTCCCAACAAAATGATTTTTGCAAGTTTTTCCTTCGTGCAAACTTCTGCCGCGCGAATTACGCGGGGCTCTTCGCCCTCAGGCATAACTATCGTCTTGTTGAGTTTTTTGGCTTGGTCTTTGTACTTCTGGATAAGATTTAACATGATATCTCCCCTTGTTGATAAAAATTATTTTTTGTGTTATTATAGCGGTAGAGTTTCCGCAACGTATCTATATTACTACAAAATTCTAAAATAGTAAACAGGAGTGACGCAAAAATTTGAAAATTTTTGGAATTATCGCAGAATACAACCCTTTTCATAACGGACACCTCAAATTATTGCGGTTTGTTCGCAGTCTTTGCGACGACGCAATTATCGTTTGCGTGATGTCGGGCAATTTTACCCAACGCGCGCAACCCGCAATTCTCGACAAATACACGCGCGCAAAACACGCAGTTTTGTGCGGCGCGGACGCCGTTGTGGAGTTGCCCGCTTTTTATGCGACTGCAAGCGCGCATGATTTTGCCGAAGGCGGGATAAAACTGCTCAAAAAAATTAACGCTACGGACATATGCTTTGGTAGCGAATGCGGCGATATAAAAAAATTGCAAAACCTTGCGGAAAAATCTATTGCCGCCGACGGTAACAAAAAATTAAAAACACTGCTAAAAAAAGGAGAGTCTTACGCAAAAGCGTTGAGCGACTCCGTTGACGACGTAGACAAAATACTCGACAAACCAAACAATTTGCTTGCCGTAGAGTATTTAAAAGCGATAAAACTTTTTGACGCAGATATTATCCCGCACACATTAAAACGCGAGGACGATTACAACAGCGAAGATACCGACCAACCTACGTCTTCTTCCGCAATACGCAAAGCCGTAGAAACGGGAGTTTTTAAAAATTGCAAAGCGCACGTTCCCGATTGCGTATATTCGGATTTGCAAAACTCCGCTATCGACGCAAAAACCGTATACCAAAGTTTTTTACCGCTTAAAATATCCGCAATGACGGCGGAAGAACTTTCGGAAATAAACGGCGTGACGGAAGGTTTGGAAAACAGAATATTAAAGGCGTTAAACCGCGATTTTGCGCAATTTGCAACGGCAGTCAAAACAAAAAGATTTACTATGGCAAGGATAAACCGATTGCTTTTTGATATTGCCGTAAATCTCACAAAACAGCAGTACAAAGCGGCAAAAAAAGAAGATACGCCGATAAATATTCTTGCGGCAAACAAAAACGACAAGGCAATATCTTATTTGTCAAGTTTTACGCAAAAACCTGTCGATTGTCCGATTTTAACGGAAATACAGTCAAAAACAGACCGTTTATACTATACTATTACACAAATAGTAGTTAAAAATAGCGATATTAACAAGTTGCGAAAGTACTAAAAAGCATTAAACCGCAGACAAAATCATATCTTTACGATATGAAAAAGCAGTACCGCGCGGTAGAATACGTTATATTTTTTGTTGCTCTGTCCGCAATGGCGGCATTGCTTTTTGACGCCGCGCATTACTCTGATATCGTTGTCGACGCATTAAAAACATGGGCGTTTAACGTGTTGCCTTGCTTGTTTCCTTACTTTGTCTTTTCTTCCGTCATCACTAATCTCGATTGTACCAAACGCATAGCAAAAATTTTTTTGCCTTTTGCCGATTTTTATCGACTTAATCCCGTCGCTGGTTACGTATTTTTTTTAAATCTCGTGAGCGGCTACCCTATCGGCGTAAAAACGGCTTGCGACTTAAAAACGCAAAACTTTATCTCGCTTAACGAGTGCGAAGATATATGTTCTTCCTGCAATTTTGCAGGTTGCGGCTTTGTTTTGGGTACTGTCGCAGTATTTTTTAACAGCGTAAAAATCGCCTTGATTATTTACGCAAGCGTCGTTGCGGGCGCATTGATTAACGGTTTGATTTTTCTTCCTAAAAAAAATTCTTTTAAAAATCAAATCGATTTTAAAAAAACTCCTCTTTCTCCTTCCTTGTTGTCGGACAGCATATATTCCGCCGCGCAAAGCATAATCAACGTAGGCGCAACCATAATAGTTTTTTGCATTTTAGCAGAAATTTTTACTCGTTTTTTGCCCGATAACTCAACGTCAAAAATCATATTTAAAGGAATAATCGAAATGACGAGCGGCATTAAAGCGGCAGCAGCAATGCAAAATACTTTTTTTGGCG
Source organism: uncultured Clostridia bacterium (assembly GCA_934230325.1). Lineage (GTDB taxonomy): Bacteria > Bacillota > Clostridia > Christensenellales > CAG-314 > SFEB01. The sequence goes on from CAKQEP010000001.1 coordinate 142,442, forward strand.
TTCTCTTCGCCTGTTTTTTTGTCAGTTTCGGCGGGTTGTGCGTTTTTATGCAATGCTTTGTTTTTTGGCAGAAAGTCGGCGTAAACGCCTTTAAAATGCTTGCAAAAAAGACAACCCAAGCGGTTGTCTCTGTTGTTGTTTGTTTAATTTTATATATCGTTTTTATTGATTGACGGCAGGCAATAAATCGTACAACTCGTATATGAGTTTTTCCGTGCTGTCCCAGTCCAGACACTCGTCGGTTTTGGATACTCCATACTCGTTTTGCGCCGTTCCGCCGTGAATGTAACTCTCCAACATAATCCCGCGCACGTCGGTGTTTTTGACCGCGTTGATTGCGTTGCGAATTTGGTTTACGGCGCATTTTCCGCTGTTTGCGTGGCTGCAATCTACCATAACAAAATCGTTGTCGATATTTAGCGCCGCGCATTCTTCTCTCAATTTATCCACGTCTTTTTGCTCGCAATTACGATAAAAACGCCCTTCCGCGTCTATCGAACCGCGCAAAACGCCGTGTGAGTAACGGTTGCCGGAAGTAGTAATTTCCAACCCGTTGTATATAAAGGTTTTTGGAGTGGTAACGGCGTGTATACTACCCGCAAGACAAGTCAAGTCGCCCGACAAATCGTTTTTTACGCCTACGGCTACGTCCAACGCGCTTGCTATGTTGCGAAAATACGGACTGTCCGATTGTCTTGCGCCTAAAAAGTAGTAACTGATAAGGTCGGAATTATAACTGACCTGCTCGCCGTACAGCAATTCTTCCGCCAAAGGAAGTCCCGTTTTTGCAATGCACGACGCAAGCATACGTCGCGCGGCGGAAACGCCTCTTTTTATATCTATGACGTCGCCGTCCGGCTGAAACATCATACCGAGATAACCGTCGCCCGTGCTACGCGCTTTTGCCGTATAAACTCTCGGCATCAAAAAAATCTTGTCTTTTATCTTAATATGCAACGCCTTAAGTTTTTCGCAAAAATCAAGCACTGCGTCGGTATTGTCGGCGCTACACGGTCCGCACACAATCAAAAAACGCTTGTCTTGTCCGTCGATAATGTTTTTTACCGTTTCGTCGTTGGCAATTTTGACCTTGCGGCACAACTTATCCAACTTTATTTTTTTACGCAATTTGTGCGGTGACAACAATTTGTTGTATTTAGTAATCATTTTAACGCCTCCGTTATTTCGTCTTTGACGCACTCGGGAACAAAGCCGTCGATACTTGCGCCATAACTCAATAGTTCTCTGACCGCGCTACTACTGATATACTCATACTCGGGCGCGGCAAACATCAAAAAGGTTTCCAGCCCGAAATTTTTGCGGTTTATTATTGCCATATCTTTTTCATAAAAAAAATCGGCGGTGTTTCTGACTGATTTAATTATAAAATCAGCCGATTCTTTCTTGCAGAAATCGGCAAGCAAACCGTCAAACGGTTTTACTTGTACGTTTTTTAAGCCGCAAGCGCAAACGGCTTTTTTTATCATGTTTACTTTCTTGTCAGTCGATATTAAAACGGTTTTGTTTACGTTTTGAGTCACGCCGACTACGAGCGTATCGCAAAGCGCCGCCGCTCTTTTGATAATATCGAGATGTCCCGTCGTTATCGGGCAAAAAGAACCTGCAAAAACAGCGGTTTTCATTGAACATCTCCCAAATATTGATAAAAACTAAATCCGCATTTACCCATATTTTTAACTCTGTATTTTGAAAGATTGCCTACCTTATCGGGCAAATCTTCCTCTCTGCTATGCTCGCAAACGACGATTGCGTCAACGTTTAATACGTCGCTACGGTCAAGCCGTTTGAGAATATTAAAGTACATGTCCGACTGATACGGCGGATCGGCAAAAACGATATCGAATTTTTCCTTAATACCGCTTATTGCCGAGTCAAACGGCATATTGACTATTGCAACGTCGTTAATACAGCCGCATTTAACGCAATTTTGCTTGATTATTTTTGTCGCTTCTTTGTTTATATCGACAAAAACCACTTTGTTTGCGCCTCTGCTCAAGGCTTCAATCCCCAAATTGCCGCTGCCCGCAAACAAGTCGAGCACGTTTTTCTCAGGAATATCAAACTGCAAAATATTAAACAGCGTTTCCTTCGTGCGGTCGAGCGTCGGGCGCAAATCCGTTTTGGGAACGTCGAGATTGCGTCCTTTAAACTTTCCTGCGATTACTCTCATTTAGTCCTCAATACTTGTCGATAAACACCGTTTTTTGAGCGCCGATAACTTCCGTCAAAGGACAATCGCAAGGCAAGCCGAATGCGGCGCGCAACAAATCTTGCGAAGAAACTTCAAAGTCAAAACTGTCTGCCGTCGTGACGGAGGGAACGCCGCGTTTTATTTTAAGCGACAAAACAGCCTCTACTTGCGGCATATAACGGTCCACTACCTTAAATTTAAAATCTCCGTCGGCAATATAAACTATACTGTCCAGCAACTTTGTCGCGTTGACAAGCCTTGCCATAACGTACGGATTGTCTTGTTTAGAAAAATCGGTTATTGTTTTTCCGTCAAGTTTTTTGACTCCGTTTAAGACCGATACTTCTCCGACGACTTCCTCGATTTCTTTGTCGGACATGGCTATATAGCAAATTTTGCCGTCCCTTTCATAAATTTCGGGCTCGATGCCTTCGCATGCCCAACGCTCCGTGATTTTTGCGACTTCTTTAGTGTTTCTGTATTGACAAAAATCAAAGTGACTCTGCAGATATTCGTTAAAAAAGTTTGACATTTCTTCCGCGTCAAAAGTGATGCGGCGCGCGTCGTTGCCGTCGTATTTAAGAGTAGTTTCGCCAGCAAACGATATATCGATAAATCCCATCTTGTAATACATTTCTCTCTCTTGCGGATAAAGCATCACAAACGGCGTATTTGTTTCGATTAAACGCAACATCGTCTTTTTAAACAGTTTTTTAAAGTAACCTTGCCCGCGATATTCTTTTAGCGTGGCAGCGCCGACGATAAAAGGTAAACGCCATATACGGTCATGAAAGGCAATGTTTTTGGGCATAAGATGCAACGCGCTTATTACTTTACCGTTGTCGGTATAACTGACGACGTTTTTGCTTATGTAATACTGCGTAAAAAAGTTGTTTATAAATTGTTCGGAATCGTCAAAACTTTTTTTGTATAAATTGACTAATTGAATTTTTTTAGACATCGTTAATCACCTTTAATATTATTTTATCATACAATTTGGGTTTACATAATTGCAATAGTAAGTTTTTTGTGTTAAAATTCCATTGAGAGGTTTTTCATGAATCGTTTCAGGTACAAATTGAGCGTTGCCGTAAAGGTCGGTATTATTACGCTGATACTCGCTTGGGCTTTTGGCGCGGTTGTTTCTGTGATAAGGTTGTTTAACCAAAACAAATACGCAGGCTCGGTTGCGGCAGACGTAACAATCATAGTAATGGCTGTCGTTTTTATCGTCGTTTTGTTTATGGTGTACTTTATGCGGTACAAAATCGACAAAACGGGAATAAAACTAATGATAGGTTTTGTTCCGCTTTTAAAAAAACAACTGTCGTTTGACAACGTAAAAGCGATAATTTACAGCGTAAAGCAACAAAAACTGTTTGTTTCCAACAATATCGATACCGATACGCCCACCGGCACGGCAATAAATATTTCGCCCGCCGAGTTTAACGCTTTTGTACAATGCATACGACAACAAAACGTACCCTACGACTATATAGAAGATATCGATTGAAACGGCGAAAAAATACTCGCCGTTTTTTTATTCTACGTTGTCAAAGGCTACGCCGCCTATAATGACGGTATCGCCGTCGCTCAAACCTGCTTTTTTGAGCGCGTCCATTACTCCGCGCGCTTTGAGTTCCTTCTCAAAAAACCGCATACTGTCGATATTGTCTACGACAACTTTGCGCCCGAGACTCTCGACCAAACCGCCGACAACTTCGTACACGTGCGCGTCATGCTTGACGATAGAAAATTTATTGGGGTCTGCCGTTTTGTATTCGTAAGGAACAAACTGCTCGGGCTCAGGTTTTGGCAAGGTTTCCAAAACATCTGCCACGTACTCTACGACTTGATTTACGCCGAAATGCGTTGCCGTCGACGTAAGGAATATCTTGTATTTTTTGCCGAATTTCTTTTTAAACTTTTCGGCGTTTTGTTCTGCGTCGGGCAAGTCCGTTTTGTTGGCTACTACGACTTGTTTAAGTTCCGAAACTTTTTTGCCGTACTTTTTTAGTTCTTCGTTTATTTTAATAAAATCGTCTATCGGATCTCTGCCTTCGCTACCGCTTATATCGACGATATGTATCAACATTCTCGTGCGCTCGATATGACGCAAAAACTCGTGCCCGAGCCCCGCTCCGTCGCTCGCTCCCTCTATCAATCCCGGTATGTCGGCAATAACAAACGATTGCTCCTTTGCGGTTACGACGCCGAGATTTGGACTCAACGTGGTAAAGTGATAGTTGGCAATTTTGGGTTTTGCTTGACTGACAACCGACAAAAAAGTACTTTTGCCTACGTTTGGAAAACCGACAAGACCTACGTCCGCAATGGTTTTCAACTCCAAATCAATCATTTTTTCTTCCGTTTTTACGCCGTACTGGCTAAAACGAGGCGCTTGGCGTTGCGCTGTGGCAAAATGACGATTGCCTTTGCCGCCTACGCCGCCTTTCATAATGATTGCTTTTTTGTCTTGCTCGTCGAGATCCGCCATCAAAAATCCCGTTTCCGCGTCTCTGATAAGCGTACCTACAGGTACTTTGACTACAACGTCTTCGCCCTGTTTGCCATAACAGTTTTTGCTTGCTCCGTTTGCGCCGTTTTCTGCGCAAAAATGCTTTGCGTAATAAAAATTGTTTAGCGTGTTGAGCGATTTGTCGGCAACAAATACGACGTCGCCGCCTTTGCCGCCGTCGCCGCCGTCCGGACCGCCGTTGGGCACAAATTTTTCCGTATGAAAACTCGTTGCTCCGTTTCCGCCGTCACCTGATTTGATAAATATTCTGACTTTGTCTATAAACATACCGTCATTAAACGTCCTTGTTTGTTTTAGCGTTGTAAAATTCGCAAAATGCAGTCAAATCGCAATGCTTGCAGTCGGGTTTTGCGCTCTTGCAAACGTACCTGCCGTGCAACAATATGTAGTGATGACAATCCGTCCATTTGTCCTGCGGCAACTCCTGCATCAGTTGTTTTTCCGTCTGCAAAACGTTTGTCGCGTGCGCAAGTCCCAACCTGTTGGAAACTCTGAATACGTGCGTGTCCACCGCTATGGCTTGTCCGCCAAAACCTACGGCGTAAACCACGTTTGCAGTTTTGCGCCCCACTCCGTCAAGCGACATAAGCGCTTCTATCGTGTCGGGAACTTGTCCGTCGAATTTTGCGATTATGTCCGCAGACATGTTTTTGATGCTTCGCGCTTTGTTGTGATAAAAACCGCAACTGAAAATAATTTTTTCCAAATCTTCCGTCGGCAAATCAACCATTTTTTGCGGCGTATCGGCAACTGCGAACAAAGCGGGCGTAACTTTGTTTACCCGCTTGTCCGTACATTGCGCAGACAAAATAACTGCGACAAGCAGTTGATAAGGATTTTTAAAAACCAACTCGCTTTTTGCATTAGGATACTTTTTGGACAATATATCCACTATCTGCTCTGTTTTCTTCTGCATTTATTTAATTATACAACAATAGTGTGGATTTTACACGCAATTTTAAAGAATATTTATAAACGAGTAACTAAAATCTTTCCGCCTATCTGCGTCGCTCTAAACATTCCGTAATGATTTGAAACTCCGCGCAAAACGCCGCGTACTTTGTTTAAACTGTTTTCGTTAAATTTTATGCTCAATCCGCAACCAACGTTTGCAGAAGACGGCGTACTGATAATGGCGCACGCAACCCCCGTTTCGCGCAAGATTTCAAAAGCGCGATAAGCCGTATTTCTTCCGGAAAATGCCACAAATAAATAGGTCATAATTTCTCCTTTTTAAAGTATGTATATCATACGGCAACTCTTTAATATACTATACTGATTTTTTTTAAAAAACGTGCGGAGGTGTAATGATTTATTTTGATAACGCGGCTACTACTTACTTTAAGCCGCAAGAAGTGCTTGACGCTTACTTAACAGGAGCAACAAAATACAGCGTAAATCCAAACAGAAGTTTTAACAATCTTACAGCAAGGCTGTCGGAATTGATTTTAAATACGAGAAAAAAAGCGGCGCTTAAAGTTAACTGCAAAAATCCGCTAAACGTCGTTTTTGGTCTTAACTGCACGGACGCGCTAAACCTCGCTATTTTGGGAAGCGTAAAAAAACGCGGAGAACACGTCGTCACTTCGGTTTTGGAGCATAACTCCGTTTTGCGACCGCTTTGCAGACTTAAACAACGCGGTTTTATCGATTTGACGATTTTGACGCCCGACAAAAACATGCTTGTTTCGGCGGAAATTCTTTCTAAAGCGATTACTCCAAAAACTACTTGCGTCGTGCTGTCGCACGTGTCCAACGTGACGGGCGCAACGCAAAATTTAAAAGAGATAGGTGAAGTTTGCAAAAACAACGATATAAAATTTATCGTTGACGCCGCACAAAGTATGGGTTACTTACCTATCGATATGGCTGACGCCAACATAAATATGGTTGCATTCCCCGCTCACAAAGGTTTGCACTCGACCGTCGGTTGCGGCGTGTTGTGTTTTGACGACAATAGCAAACCCGCCCCCATCAGATACGGCGGCACGGGAACGCAAAGCCATCTTTTATCGCAACCGACGGATTCGCCCGAAGCGTACGAAAGCGGAACTCTAAATTCTCCTGCGATACTCGCTTTAAACGCCGCTTTTGACTGGCACGAAGCAAACAAAACAAAGTTTTTAAACCAAACTAAACTCGTACAAAACACTATTGCGGAAGGACTTGCGGATATTAAAAACGTTAAAATTTACAGCGTGCAAAATCAAAGCGGAATAATAACTTTTAATATCGGGGAGAGCGACAGCAACGCGATATGCGACGTATTAGCGCAAAACTACGGAATATATTTGCGCGGGGGTTTACATTGCGCGCCGCTTTGCCACAAATATCTCGGCACGACTAATACGGGACTCGTCAGGGTGAGCGTAAGCGGAAACAATACACTTTCGCAAGCGTATATCTTTTTAAACGCCGTTCAACAAATTGCAAAAAAAATGTAAATACAAAATTTTTCGATTTAAACGGATAATAATTACGCCGAAAACTTGTTTTTTTACTCAAATACAACGTTGTCGGCGTATTCTTTTGCTATTTCTCGTTTTTTATCGTCGTCTACAAGCCAACACAGCACCTTGCCGCCTTTTTGGCGGTATTTTTTTACGTGCTTATTATCAGGCAAATAGTCTACTTCGTAATTGACAAATTGACCTTTGGAAAGCGTCAAAATGCTAAGATTGTAAAACAAACTTTTGACAAAGCTGCCGTATCCCGTAATGTTTCCGCCGCTCAACTGCCCAGTTGTTATATCCGTTTTAGCGCGAGCATATCTTACGCACAAAGGGTAAAAACTTTGGTACGCAACTGTTTTGCGGTCGTAATTTTTAAGCAAATCGGTTGTTGCGTCTACAAGTTTTTTATGATTTTTGTTTTTGGTTTTAAACTCTATCAAAAGTGGCGCTCTGCCTCGCACTTCCTTTAAAACTTCGCTCAAAAGCGGAATTTTTTGCCCGTCAGACAAATTGAGTTTTTGTATGTCGGCATAGTCGGTATCTTCTACGCACCCGTCAACGTTGCAAAGACGGTCAAATTTGTCATCGTGAAAAACTACGACTTGTCCGTCTTTGGTAAGTCGTACGTCGAGTTCTATGCCAAATCCGTTTTCTACGGCATTTTTAAAGGCGGCGAGACTGTTTTCCGCGCAAACTCCTTTAAACAATCCTCTGTGAGCCAAAGGAACGGAAAGAAACAAATCAAAATCGGTCGCTTTTTTTATCATGTATTTATTATAAAGCAAAAATCAAAAAACTGCTCTATTTCACATACCAGTTTTCGTAATATTTTTTAAGTTGCTCGGTAAGTTGCACCCCCGCTATGTTTTCTACGGGCTTAAACAAATCGTCAACGGAATTGTCTTTGCCGTCAAAAGACTCGGCATTATCCCCAAATTGCGCCGACGCCGTTTCCGTTTGCTCTTTTTTTGTCGCATTTTCCGTCGTCGGTTGCGCGTCGGACGTTTTGCCGCCCGCAAACTTGTTTAAAAACTCCATAGCGACGGGATTGCTCATTACTTCGCTTATTATTTGAGACATATCGGCGTCTTTTTGTTTCATTTTGTTAAACAAAGAAACAAGTTGCAAAATCTGTCCTATTTCGTCGATATTCATATTTTTAAAGGCGTTGTTTATACGAGAACCCATATCGTTCGCCCCGCCCGTTTGGTTTGTTTCGGTTTTTTTTGACATCATATTCATCAACAAAAAACCGAGCAAAATAGGAACAAAATTCATTTATATCCTCCTCAAAGCCATTTAATTTGTACTCAATATATTTTATGCAAGCATATATTTGATAGTGAACAACTTTATAAGGAGATTTATATGCAAAACGATTACATAAACTATTTTGAGGAACAACGCAAGTTTTACGACAACCTTGACAATCAAACCAAAAACCAACCGCAAAAAAAAGAAGAATCGCCTAAAAATCAAAAAGAAGAAAAGGAACAAATAACAAAACAGTCCGCGCAAACTTTTAAAAATCTGGCGGAATACTACAACGACAAAGGAGAAGACAAACTGATTGCCGACATTTACAACTCGGTAAAACAACAAAAACAAGCGGGAAAACTCGATAATGCGCAAATAACTCAATTTGCAAAAAACATCTCCCCTATGCTCAACGCGCGGCAAAAAGAAAAACTCGACGCGTTGGTCGCGCAACTGACAGAATTGTAAAAGAGAAGGCTAAAAACCTTCTCTTTTGATTTTTTTATACGTTTTTTTCGGTTTGTGTTAAAAACCAACCGCTTATAACAAAAATACGCGTAGCGGCTTTATCCGAGCAGCGTTTTTGCCCTTGCAAACATTGCGGTATAGTCGCTCGGGTTGACTTTGTTTTCTTCTTTGGGCGTAAATCCTATCCCGTGAATATTTGATCCTTTGGGAGTATAATATTTGGCTATGGTAAAATACAAGCCGTAATAGTATGTTTTTTTGGTAATATTGCCTTGCATATCGGTGTAATAAAAATCACCCGTATAGTTAAGCGGATAGCACGTTTGCGCTATTCCTTTGCCGAAAGAAGTCGCTCCGACGTGCGTACAAGTGCCGTAATCGAGCAATGCGCCGAGCAACAATTCGCTTGCGCTTGCGCTGTTTTCGTCGGTAAGCACTACTATAGGTTTTTTGGCTGCCGCTTGATTAACGTCAAAGTATTGATTAAAAACGCTCTTGGTCTTGTACTTTTCTTTAGATTCTCTCAATCTGCCGTCAAGCGTAGTGACGAGATAATCGGTTTTTGTCGGATTTGCAAAGTCATAAATAAGATATGACGCAATTTTTGTCGCTTCGTCTACGTAACCACCGGGATTGCCCGTCAAATCGAGTACGAGTTTGCCGTTGCCGCCGTAGACTTGCTTAAATTTTTCCATAGCGGTTTCAAACTCTTTTGACGCCGACGTTGACTGAGTCATTCCGTTGTCGTCGAGATATGACAACGTTTCAAAACTGTTTATCCTTATATATCCGATATTTGTTCCGTCAAGGGACGCAAGATTAAGTTTTGTTTTTAGTGTGGCGTCGGTTATGTCGGTGTTTGCCGCGCCGAAGTAATAATCGACAAAATTGTTTTCGTATCTGATTTTTTTGACTTCGGCAGTATTAAGCGTCAAATCGTCGGTAGAAGTCGCCCCCATAAGTCCGCGAATATAGGTGAACTTTACCGTAGTGTTCCAGTCCCCGTTTAAAATTTCGCTGATTGCGGATTCCTTCGCCGTACGTAAATCTACCGTAGTATAACCATCGCGAGCCACCGTCACGACGAGGTCGCCGTTTTGCAAACCGGATTTGTACGCGCCGCTACCGTAATAAACGTGCGCGACGTAATAGCCTATTTGCGTTTTGATAAAAGATACTCCAAAAGTCGGAGATTGCGACTCCGTAGGATTCATCAAGTCGTACATTTGCGCGGGCGAAAGCAACATTCCGTATCCGTCTATGGTTTGCAACATAGCCGTACCCGCATTTGTAATCATTTGGTCTACTATTGCGTCCCAGTTGTTTGCGTCATAGTAGATGCTTCCGCTTTTTACTTCCTGCAAAACGGTATCGATTATGCCCGATTTTGCCGTTTTGTTTGTGCGACCGACAAGCATACCGCAAGTAAAAATAAATACGGCGCATATCAGACACGCAAAAACAGTAAGTATTTTTGAGCCGATTTTTTTGTTTTTGGGCGCGGGCGGCGGATTGTTGTAAGAGTCGTCGCGCTTAAAATTTTTGTTGTATTCTTCGTCAAAAAAATCATTCATGTTTAGTTTCCTCCATCGCTTTTTGCAAATCGAATTTAACAAAATCAAGGGCTTTGCCCAAAGCGTTTGTTATATTATTACTCAAAAAAAGACAGGCGATACCGTTTGCCCGACAAAATTCAACGACGTCAAAAACGACAGCGTCGATATCTTTGTCACGTCCGAGTACGTCGTCAAAAACAGCCAACCTCACCTTGCGGGCAAAAGCGCGCGCCAAAGACACTTTAAAAGCGTCCGACACAGACAGTTTTTTTACCTTTGCGTCCAGCAAATCCGTCAATCCGTACCGCTCCGACTGCCGCTTTACCGCTTGGGCAACGGTCGCTTTGTCCGCTTTGCGCTGTTTTAAACCAAAGGCGATATTGTCCTTTACCTTACCCTTTAAAAACAACGGCGGATAAGTAAAAAAAGCAATATCTCGGTCTTGCGGCAAAACTTCCGTTAACGGTTTGCCGTCAAAAAAAATTTCACCTTCAAAATCCTTTTCTATCCCCGTAAGAATTTTTGCGAGAGTGGTTTTGCCACCCTGAACCCCCAACGCAATCGTTGCAATTTCTCCGTCGGCAAGGTCAAAAGACAGTCCGTCGATAGCGGGATAATCGTCGTAGCGATAATGTTTTTTTAGATTGTTGACCTTTAATATCATAGTTGCAGTTGGTCGAGCGTCAATTTAAACGCAGGAACAAAATGCTCGATAAAAAAATCTATCTCATTGCTTTTGTACGCTTTGAGTTGATTCAACACGCCGTCGCGAGCAGAAACAAATTCTTTGTTGCCATACTTTACTTCTTCCAGACATTTGAGGTATGCGCAAAGTTTGTCGGCGTACTTTACCCATATATAGTCGGCGTCGTTTTCATCAAAAATTTTGCGGTAATCGCTTTGCATTTTTTCGGGCAGCAAACCGACGAGTTTTTCCCCCGCCAAAGCCTCTACCCGCTTGTAATTTGTTTTTAGTTCCTCATTGAGATACTTTATCGGCGTCGGCATATCGCCCGTCAAAATTTCGCTTGCGTCGTGATACAACGCTTTGACGGCTATTGCGTCGGCATTGAGAGAATTGCCAAAATATACGTTTGATATTTCTGCAAGACAATGCGCTACGACGGATACAAAGTAACTATGCTCCATTAGATTTTCTCTCTCCGTGTTGCGCATAAGACTCCACCGAGTAATATATTTCATTCTATTTAAAAACGCAAAAAAACTGTTCGTGTCGCTCATAAAAATTATTTTAACATATTCCTGTAAAAATTGCTCGTTTTTTGTTGACAAATTTTTGTAATCGTGCTAATAATATCAGCGTAAATAATATATCGGGGTGCCCAACAGGCTGAGAACATACCCGCTAAACCTGTCAAGATAATGCTTGCGTAGGGAAAATACACGTTTTTTCACCTCGCGGTTTTGCGAGGTTTTTTTGTAGGTTTTGTCGCTTGGACTGTGAGCAACTCCAAATCGGAGGTTTTTGATGTCAACTTTATTACTCGAAACGGCAGAAGAACTTGCTCAAAAAAAGACGGCTATATGGATTTCCGTCGGCGCTATCGTTTTGCTTGCGCTCGTCATCGTTTTGCTTTCTTTCAAAAACAAAAAAGCCGATACGAGAAGCATCGCTTTTGCGGGCGTCTGCACTGCAATGTCTTTTGCTTTGTCTTTTGCAAAAATTCCTGTCGGAGCGTTTGGCGGAAGCGTTACCGTCGCAAGTCTCGTGCCTTTGCTCATTTACGCTTTTGCTTTCGGCCCTATCAAAGGCTTGATGGCAGGCGTAATCTTTGGATTGCTGCAATTTGTACAAGATCCTTATATCTTTACCCCTTTGTCCTTTGCTTTGGACTATATTTTGCCAAATGCGGGTATTGCCTTTGCGGGATTGACGGGTTACTGGTTTAAAAAACCGCGCACTGCGCTGTGCTTGGGCGCAACGTTCTGCTATGTTTGGAAGTTTGCAATGCACTTTTTCAGCGGTTTGCTTTACTTCAATGCGGGTTGGATTGTAGACGGATTGCCCGCTACAAACGGTTGGATTTATAGTTTTGTATATCAATGCACATACGTTCCTGCGGATATGGCTATTTGTCTTGCGGTAATCGTTCCGATAGCGTGCACACCGGCTCTTAAACGTATTATGAGCGTTTTACGTCCGCAAAAAGAAGAAAAACCAACGGAAGAAAAAGCAGAAAATCAAGCATAAACAAACCAAACGACAAATTGATTTTATTTGACGATTCGACAAAAAAATTAAAGTCAACTTAAGTTTATATTTACAACAAAAAAAGGGCTGTCGCAAAAAAACCAAAATTTTCTTGCGGTAGCCCCTTTCTTTTTTAAATAAATTGATTTTGATTTTTCTTAAATCAATCGTTTTTAATCATGGTAAGATGTTGCAAAACCTTTTGTTGGTCAATAGAACAATCTTCTCCGCCGAGCGGCCAAATGTTTATACCGTCCGCATCCTTGCGCGGAACAATATGCACGTGATAATGAAAAACCGTCTGTTGCGCGCTTACGCCGTTGGCGTTTAATACGTCCACTCCGCTAAAACCGCAGTCGTCAACGTAATGACGGCTTATTTTTTGCACCGCTATTGCAATCGCGGCAAGATAATCTTCGTCGCAATCAAAAATGTTTGTGCAATGCTTTTTGGGGATAACAAGCGTGTGCCCGTACGCGTCGCGTTTGATGTCCAAAAAAGCAACGACTTTTTCGTCTTCATAAATTTTGTAAGACGGAATTTCACCTTTAACTATTTTACAAAAAATACAATTAGAATTATACATTGTCCACCTCTTTAATATTGTACCACACGAGCAAAAAAAATTCAACCTAATTTTGAGTTTTAATTTTTTAATCGAATAAAAACCTGCTGTTTTTGACTGTTTTGGTTTAATTGCCAAAAACGCTTGAAAAAAATCCGTTTTTGTGTTAATATTCTTAATGCTTGCGGATGTGGCGAAACTGGCAGACGCGATAGACTTAGGATCTATTGTTTATGACGTGCAGGTTCAAGTCCTGTCATCCGCACCAGCGTCGGCTACGCTTTTAGTCGGTACACAAAAGACTTGCTCGTCGGCAAGTCTTTTTGTATACCTTCCTTTATGCTTGCCGACTTGCTTACTTCGGTAGTACTTAAAACTTTTTTGTGACGCTTCGCTTCGCTCGCTATTCCGTCGCTGTCGCTCCTTACAAGTCCTGTCATCCGCACCAAACAAGAATAATACTAACCTTGATGGGAAGTCGGAGTTCGTATTATTTTTTACACGTGAGTATTTCGGAATTATTTGTAGATTAAAGCAATGGTTAACAAACCACTTCGTCCATTAAACTTGCCAACAGTTTCATTCGCTCTTCTACCATATCCCATTTTTGAGAGCCTTTAGAAATAAGTGCAATTAAGCGATATTTTTCAATTTGTTCTTTCGTATACCCCTTAAATTCTTCATCTAATGCTGTTGCTTTCGCAGAACTAAAGGCGGACAACTTTTTATTAACGATATACAATTGATTAAGTTTTTTCGTGGCATTTTCCACAAAATTTACGAAGCCATATCCGCATAACATAAATAAAAATTTGACAAATCTTTTATTTATACCCGAAGAAAACTTCCAAGTGTTATCTGCAGCGAGGCCGTCCAATTGCGCAATCAATAAATTCGTTCTGGTCAATGCTACTCCCGTAATACCTTGTGAGTTTTTAACATATTCAATAATATCAGCATCGATACCGCCCATAGGTAATTTTTCTTCAAATATTCCAATGGCAGCATAAAATAATTTATCAAACTCCTTTCTTTTATCTTCCCACGATAATTTACCTAAAAGATTTTTGCTATTCACGCGCAATAAATACTGCTCTAATTGTGAATCGGGAATAGAGTTTATAATTTCTCCAGCACGTAACCGTTCTTGATTTTGAACGAATCTAAAATATTCTGCAATTACATTGTCATCTTGATGAGAAATATAAGTCAGAGCCATATTATAAGAATCAAAATCCGATCTCATTAAACTTGCAAGAGTATTGTAGGTCAAAAAAACTTTTTGACCTTTAAGGTATCTTCTATATAGTTTTATTGCTTCAGTATCTTTGCCTTTATTATTTTTTATATCGTATTCATAAGATTCAACATTGTCTTTAATGATTCTTTTTGACAAATCATCATTTACGGAAAAATCACCTTGTGTAAACTCATAAATAGTTGTCAATCTTTGTTGACCATCCACCACTTCTGTGTCTGCTCCTTTATCATTGCGCTCTGTCAAGTTTCTAATTATAACACTTCCGACAGGGTATCTTGACAAAATACTAAAAATAAGTTTTTCTTTAAAATCTTGATTCCAAACTGTACCGCGTTGGTATGATGGTTGTAAATCTAATCGATCATTTCCTATTTGATTTTTAAAAGCCGTAATTTTACTCATTAAAGTTGCAATAGGAAGAGATTCGTTATTAAATTTTATTCTTGTTTCCGCCATAAATATCTCCTTATATTTGTTATTTTATTAGATTCTAGCATAAAATTAAGAAATTGTCAATAGTTTTGAGTAAACTTTAATAGAATCTTTATAAAATTTTAAAAGCCGAGTTTTTCTCGGCTTTTACACTATATATCTGCACTAATTTCATAAATGACATTGTCATCGTCGAACAAACTCATTTGCGAATACATAATTGGTGAAGTTGCATAACAAGTTGTTATCAACTTCTTCAAGTGTAAAGCATTAAAGTTTAACGCAAAATAGTTAAAATAATTGCTTTTATAAGGATCATCACAATGGCAAAAAACGGTTTTATTATTAAAATATTTCCTATAATGCCTTAACTTATTTTCAATTGTGGTTAATTGAGTATAAAATTCATCGGTTTTCCCAGCACTGAAGATTTGCAAATTGCTGTTGGTTACCACTTTTTGATGCTCCTTTCGTATGCGTAATGAGCATCAAACATAATAATAGGTGCACATTTTTATGCTGTTTTTTTATGGCATTATGGTTTTAAACTTTAATACCAAGAAAAAGACGGCGGAATTTTTACCGCCGTCTTTTTCTCAATTGGAGATAAGATCTATAAATATCGGTTGTATTTGATATGCTATTTTGTTTTCGAATCAGTTTTGCAAGAAGAGCAACCGCTACAATGCTGACAATCAGAACAAGCGCAAGAACATTTGCCTTTCTTTTTTCTGATGATAGCGGCAATAATAACTCCTACAACGACGCCCCCTGCCAACACGCCGACAAGTATTTCGCCTAACATGCAACGCATCCTCCTTTTGTTCTTTTATTTTTGTAAATTATTAGCAATACGACTGCCGCAATTACTGCTGCCCAGATAAATGCCGTCCACCACCAACTGCCGATTGTATAAACCGCAGCGGCTACTACGTAAGAAGCGGCAATCCAAAAGATTAGCGTACCTACGTAAGATTTGTGGTTTGGCAACTCTGCTTTTGCGGTTGCAACCGCCGCAAAACACGGTATCGTGGTCATATTAAACGCTATGAAGGATATTAAAGCGGGAATGCTTATGTTGGTTGCGATTATCATTGCTTGTACGGCGTCGACGCCTTCTTCGTTCATGATATCAAGACCTGCAAATTTGTCCCCGAACTCAGCCCGCGCAACCACGAGCAAGCAAGACGCGATTGTAGAGAAAGTTGCAATGACGTTTTCCTTTGCAATAAGTCCCGTTATTGCCGCCACGACAAACACCCAGCCGTATTTTCCCAACTGACTGCCGAATCCCAACGGGGTAAAAAGCGGCTGTACGAGTTGCGCAAGGTTTGCAAGTATACTGTTGTTTACTTCCTCGTCGGCAAGCAATTGCCAGTTGAAGGAAAAGTGCGTAAGCACCCAAATGACGATCGTTGACGCAAGTATAATTGTAAAGGCTTTCTTGATGAAATGCTTTGCTTTGTCCCAAAGGTGCAACATCAGGTTTTTAAATTGAGGCGCGTGGTATGCGGGCAACTCCATAATAAAGGGCGGAGTTTCGCCTTTGAGCGTTGTTTCGCGCATCAAAATTACGCTCAATATTGCCGCAAGAATGCCGAGCAAATACATTGCGTAAGTGATAAGTTCTGCGTTGCCCACTTTAAAGAATGCAACAATACCTCCCGCAACTGCCGTCAAAATGGGCAATTTTGCACCGCAAGAGAAGAAAGGTATTACTCTGACGGTAGCGATACGTTCTTTTTCGTCCGCCAAAGTTCTCGTGTTTATCATAGCGGGCACAGAACAGCCGAATCCCATTATCATAGGCATAAACGCTCTGCCCGACAAACCGAATTTGCGGAACATTCTGTCAAGAATAAAGGCAATTCTCGCCATATACCCCGAATCCTCCAAAATAGAGAAGAAAAGGAAAAGCACAAGGATAGGCGGCAAGAAAGACAACACTGCGCCAAGACCGTCGATAATGCCGTTGTTGATAAGACCAATAGCCCATTTAGCCATGCCGCTGTCTTCTACAAGACCTTGTATCCAGCCAAACAGTTCGCCTACCAACATATCGTTCCATACGTTGTTGATAATGACTCCCGGAGAAAATACAGCGCCGTCGTATACGGTAGCAAGCCATCTCACGCCGTAACTGATAGGTTCTCCGTCCGAATTCAAAAGACCGAGTTGTTCAAGCGTAGGCAATTTGTATATTGCGCCCAAATACAAAAAGTCCTCCGAAAAAGTGAGATGGAATATCGCAAACAAAATCACCAAAAAGATGGGTATACCAAATATTTTGTGGGTGAGAACTTTGTCGGCTTTGTCCGATTTGGACATTTTTATGCCGCCCCTGTCCTTTCTCTTTAATGCGGGAGAATAGTTTTTGGATATGTACTTGTATCTTGCGTCCGCTACCAACGCTTCAAAATCGTCACCGAATATGTCGTCTTTAAACGTCTTTTTAAAATCGTTGACCATTTTTAACGTTGACGGGTGCATTTTTACTTCTATCTCGTCGTTTTCCGTAAGTTTAACGGCGTGAAAAAGCGGATTGTCTACGTTTTGACCTTCCAAAGCGATTTTTACGTCACCGATAAGATGACTCAGCGCGCTTTCTCCCAACACGGAAACGCCTTCGCGAGGAGTTTGAGAAGTATTTTCTACGCGCTCCATCAACTCTTTAAGACCGTTTTCCTTAAGGGCAGAGATTTTTACGACGGGAACGCCGAGTTTTGACTCAAGAAACTTTTCGTCAATAGCGTCGCCTTGCTTTTCTACTGCGTCCATCATGTTGAGCGCGATTACCATCGGGCAATCCATTTCCATAAGTTGCGTAGTAAGGTAAAGGTTGCGCTCGAGGTTTGTCGCGTCAACTATGTTGATGACGCAATCGGGTTTTTCTTCTATGATATATTTGCGGGCAATTACTTCTTCCGGAGTATACGGCGACAAAGAATATATACCCGGTAGGTCGATAATGTTTGCGACAAAATTGCCGTTTTTGTACGTGCCTTCCCTTTTGTCTACCGTCACGCCGGGCCAGTTTCCCACGTGCGCCGTAGACCCCGTCAGACTGTTGAACAACGTCGTTTTGCCGCTGTTTGGGTTGCCCGCAAGCGCAACTGTCAAAACTTTTTTACTTTTTTCCGTCATTTGCTACCTCCATTTCTATCGACGCCGCCTCCGTTTTGCGCAAAGACAGTTCGTAATTGCGAATCGTTATTTCCATAGGATCTCCGAGCGGGGCTTTTTTTCTTAAGTAAATTTCCGCACCGGGCGTAATCCCCATGTCAAACAATCTTCTTTTGATTTTCGGCTCGCCGTCTACGCGACGAACTATCCCTTTTTGACCGATTTTAAATTCTGATAACTTTACTAACATGTTTCTCCTTGCGTCACCAAGATTTTGGCGGCTAAATTTCTGTCTAATGCAAGTCTGCAATCCTTTATCAACAGCACGACGCTGCCGTCAACGGAAGATATGACTTTAAAGTTGCTGTTTATCGAGATACCGAGATTTTCCAAATGCTTTTTGGTTTTGTCCTCTGCCATGACTTTGATAACTCTAAGATTAACGTCTGTCGGCGCAACTACTAACGGCATAAGCACCTCACTATCTCGTTTTTGGACTCAATCAATTTGTCCCATACGATTTTTCTTTTATTCATATTTGCCTCTTGTGTTTTGTTTATTTTGTTGAATATGACTTCATATTCATCTTTGACAGCGATACTATAACACCATTAAATTAGTTTGTCAAGCAAAATGCGAAACTTTTTTCATATTTTTTTAAACACAATTAGTCTTGCATTTATCTTAAAAATGAGTTATAATAGGTTTGAGGAGAAAAAGAATGTCTAATACGATAAGGACGCCGCAGCAAGAACGCTCGATAGAAACAAAAAACAAACTTATAGACGCCGCTTACAAATTGTTTTCCACCGACGGATATTACAACACTAATACGGCGGCTATTGCAAAGTGCGCTTCCGTGTCGACAGGCATTGTCTACGGCTACTTTAAAGATAAACGCGACTTGCTGTTGGAAGTGTTGGAAATTTATATCAAAAACGTATTTGACCCGATACTCCTTAATTTTGACAAGTTGCAATATCCCGTAGACTTTAATCGGCTTGTGCCGCAAATCGTTCAGATTGCGATACAAGCGCACAAAGATAACGCAAAAATACACGAAACGTTGCACTCCCTCACCTCGACCGACGACACTGTTAATATGCGTTTTATCGAGTTGGAGGACGATATAACAAACAAACTTGTCAAAAAACTTACGGAAGCAAAAGTTACGACGCCAAACCTTACGGAAAAAATTCACTTGTCTATGGATATAATACAGTCTTTTGCCCACGAAACCGTTTACGACAACCATCAATATATCGATTACGACGTAATGACAAAACTCGTAAGCGATATAATAATAAAAATGTTTACGCAATAAGATAACGATAACAAGTATTATGATAAGAAAAATAACAAAAAACGACAAACAGATATTTCTTGAATTGACCGACAAATTCTACAAATCAGACGCGGTATTGCACGATATACCAAACAAAAACCACGTCGCGGCGTTTGAACACATGGTAAACGACGCACTGTATATGGACGGATACATCGTCGAGTCCGACGGCAAACCCGTCGGGTACGCCATCGTATCCAAAACCTTTTCACACGAGGCGGGCGGCATTGTATACTGGCTGGAAGAATTGTATATATTGCCTGACTATCGCAACAAATCTCTCGGCAAGCAATTTTTTGATTTTATTAACAATCAATGCGACGACTCGGTGAGCAGACTCAGGTTGGAAGTCGAACCCGAAAACCATGCGGCAGTACGCCTGTATTTAAGACAAGGCTTTAAAAAACTCGAATACGTTCAATATATAAAGGAATTAAATATCTAATTCCTGTTTTCGCAACCTTAAATCGTCCGTATTTATAATATTTTCCCGTTTAGTGACGCAAAACCCAAAAGTTAACCGCTTTAAGTATTGCGTCGCTTTTTAAATTTGATTTTTTAACAAAAAAACCCGTTATGCTCAGGTTGTAGGGGCATAACGGGCAATTTCTTATTAACCAAACGGATAAATCAGATGCTTGCTTTATTCTATTGAAAAAATGTAGTGGTACAACGGTTGACCGCCGCGATGTACGTCAACGTCCATAAAGGGATAAAGTACCGACAACTCCTCCGCCAACGCTTCTGCGTCTTCCTGTGAAACGCCTTCTCCGTAATAAAGAATAAGCGTTTCGTTGTTTTCCGTCACCATCTTCCCGATAAGTTCTTTAGTGACGGTGTTGACGTCGTTGCCTTTAGTGCGAATCTTGTTGTTGTCAAGACCTATTATATCGCCTTTTTTAAGGTCCATTCCGTCTATGGACGTAGACCTTACCGCATAAGTCACGCTGCCCGCTTTGACCGACGTCAAGGCTTCGTTCATGCTTTGAAGGTTTTCGTTTATGTTGATTTCCGTATTATACGCCAAAGTCGCCGCTATGCCTTGCGGAACGTTGGTGGTCGGCACTACGAATATTTGTTTGTTTGTGACGAGAGAACGCGATTGCTCCGCCGCAAGAATTATGTTTTTGTTGTTGGGCAAAACAATAACGTTTTCCGCATTTATTTTTGAGATTGCGCCCGCTATGTCGTTTGCGGAAGGATTCATCGTTTGACCGCCTTCTACGATTCTGTCAACGCCGAGATCTTTGAATATGACGCCAAAACCGTCCCCCGCGCATATCGACAACAGCCCTATGTGTTTGCGTTCCGCCTCGTATTTGGCTTTAAGTTGGCGGTTTTGCTCCATCATATTTTCAATTTTGATGTGGTCAACTTCTCCCATCTTGAGAGCGTATCCCAAAGCAACGTTGGGCGTGTTGGTATGAACGTGTACTTTAACCAAAGATAAATCGCCTATTACCAAAACGCTGTCGCCTATGCCGGTAAGTTTTTCTCTCAATTTGTCGATATCGGCAACCGTCGTTTTTTTGTAAAGGTTTATAATGAAAAATTCCGTGCAATAACCAAACTCAATTTCGTCGAGAGAGGCATAGTCGATTATTACGTCCTCTACTATCTTGTCGCCGCTTGACGCAAGTTTGGGCGCTACGGCAATCGGCGGCACAACTCCGTCGTCTGCGCCTTCTATTTCCTCACCGAGATACCCCTTTAAAAACCCTTTAAAGATTATGACAAGTCCATAACCGCCGCTGTCAACGACGCCGGCTTTTTTAAGTACTTCCAAAAGGTTGGGCGTTTCGGCAAGTATTTCCTCTCCTTTGTCGATAAGTTCCTGCAAAAAATCGGCATAAGTGAGATTGATTTTTTTGGATATTTCTAAAGCGTGCTCCGTAATAACGCGGATAACGGTGAGAATAGTGCCTTCTTTAGGCTTTGTAACTGCGTTGTAAGCCAACTCTACACCGCTTTTTAACGCTTTTGCAAACAGTTTTATGTCAACTTCTTCCGACGCGCCGATGACGGTGGCAAAACCTTTGATTATTTGCGAAAGAATAACGCCGGAATTGCCTCTCGCGCCACGTAATGCGCCTTTTGCTATGCTCGTAGTAAACGCTTCCATCGTGGTGGACGCATTTGCGCTCGCTTCCTTTACGGCAGAAAGCAAGGTCAAAGACATATTTGTGCCGGTATCGCCGTCCGGTACCGGAAACACGTTTAACGAGTTGACAGTTTCTTTATTTACGTCAAGCATCTTGCTTGCCGCATTAAACATCTTTTTTAATACGATGGTTGTTATTACTTTAGAAGTATTTGTATGTGCAGCAGTCATAAATCTCCTGAATTATGCGTTTTACAGTCTGATACCCACAACGTGAACGTTGACTGTATCAACAATCATTCCCGTAAAACTTTCCAAACCGTATTTAATCGTTGCTTTAAGACTATCCGCCACAGCCTGAATGTTAAGACCGAAACTAAGGATAACGTACAAATCGATAAAAATACGATTGTCTTTTGTAATTACTTTGACGCCCCTGCCCAAACTGTTGCGTTTGAGTATGTCCGAGCAAGCGTCCGAAAAATTGCGAGGTACTTTGTCCACCACACCGTAACAGTCCATGGCAAGGCGTCCGGCGACGCACGCTACCGCATCGTCAGTAATTGTAATTTCCCCATAACTGTTTGAAGTATGAAGCGCCATATATACCTCCGTGATATTTATTTATTGTACCTTATTTTTAAAATTTTTACAAGTATATTTACAGCAAAAATTGCAATTTAAGAATATTTTTACCTGTTTTTTTGTTTAAAATCCTTTTTGCAGAAATAAAGACGGCAAAAACAATGCAAAATCACAAAAAAAATAAAAAGTTTGCTTTAAAACACTTGCAAAATATGCGCTTTAATGCTAATATAGTATGGTTGAAAAAATAACGCTACTCAGGAGGATTCTTAAATGTCCAAACAATGTGCAATTTGCGGCAAAGCCAAAATGTCCGGTAATCTTGTCAGTCACTCCAACATCAAAACACCAAGAACATACAATGCAAATCTTCACAAGACGCAGGTAGAGATAGACGGGAAACCCCAAAAAGTATATCTCTGCACTCGTTGCAAAAGGACTTTAAACAAGGAAGAAAAGTAATACTTTTTTCCTGTTTTAGGCTTGTCCTTTTTAAAACAAAGGTTTTGCGCCTTTGTTTTTTTAATGCTCGTTTTTTTGGTCGTTTTGCCGTGTGCAAACCACAGAAACAACTCCTACTTTATGACCTTTTTTAAAAGCAGAAGTTTTAGTATGGGCGACAAAAAACGCGGAACTTTGCAACAAAAAATCTTCATACGATACCTCCCCTGTCGAGATATTGTATGAAGATTTGTTTTTTTTGGTTACTTTTTTATCGTGACGATATTAAAGACACTTTAATTCTCTTATCATTTTTGCCTTGTCGGTCTCTTTAAACACGGCGCTGCCCGCCACTACGGCGTCTGCGCCCGCTTGATTTACTCTAAGTACGTTTTCCGTATTTATGCCGCCGTCAACTTCGATAAGAATATTTCTGTCGGAGATAATCTTTTTGACTTCCTGCGTTTTTTCAATCGCAATTTCCATAAATTTTTGTCCGCCAAATCCGGGTTCTACCGACATAACGAGTACGACGTCGATATCGTCGAGATAAGGCTTTATCGATTCTACGGGAGTATTAGGCTTTATGGACAGCCCCGCTTTTTTGCCGCATTCCTTTATCTTTTTAAGCGTTTGAGCAACTTGTTGCGTCGCTTCGATATGTACGGTTATTACGTCTGCGCCGTTGTTTGCAAACTCCTCGATATAGCGTATAGGCTCGGTAATCATAAGATGCACGTCCATAGGAAGTTTTGTCAACTGTCTTATGTCCTTTACCATCTTTTGACCGAAACTGATGTTAGGCACAAACACGCCGTCCATAACGTCAACGTGTATCCAGTCCGCTTTAGCGTCTTCGAGTTGCTTTATCGCTTCGCCTATGTTTGTGAAATTCGCCGCCAAAATACTCGGCGCAACTATCAATTGTTTCATTTTTTACTCCTGTAACAATGTGTATTTTAATGATAATTTATTTTAAAATTTTTCTTTTTCCTGACGGCGTAACTCGTTGTACAACTCAACGTATCTGTCGTAACGTCGTTTGCTTAATTTGCCTTGCTCTACCGCTTTTTTTACCGCGCAATCCGGTTCTGTCGTGTGGGTGCACATATTAAAACGACAATCTTTGAGCAAGGCGTACAAGTCGTCGTAATACAAGGCAAGTTGGTCGGACTCGACATCCGTTAATTCGTAAAGGCTGAATCCCGCAGTATCCACAACAAAGCCGCCGTCTTTTAGCGGGTAAATTTCGTTGTGCCTCGTAGTGTGTTTGCCTCTGTCGGTTTTTGAGGACAACTCCCCCGTAGGTTTGTTTAGGTTGGGCAAAAGAGCGTTGAGTATGCTGGTTTTGCCTACCGCAGATTGCCCTGCAAAACAAACCGTTTTGCCCGCTATTGCGGCTTTGAGCGTCGATATTCCTTCTCCCGTAAACGTTGACACGGTAATAATGCCGTTTACGAGGTCGGCGTACTGCTCTTGCGCGTCTATAAAAAATTCGTCGGGAACAATATCGGTTTTGTTTATGACAAGGTCGAGCGCAACGCCTTGTTTGTTGCAATTAGCAATTATTTTGTCGATAAGCAAAAAATCGGGCGCAGGCAACGACGAAACTATCGCAAACACTGCGTCTACGTTGGATACGGCAGGTCTTTTGAGAAAGTTTTTTCTTGGCAGAATTTTGTTTATCGCGCAAATTTTGCCGTCTTGCTCAAACTCTACGTCGTCGCCGACAACGATATCGTCGTAAAAGTACTTTACTTTTTTGCGGGCATAACAAACGCATTTAACACCGTCGCAGTATACGGTGTATTTTCCGCCGACGCCTTTAACTACCTTTCCGATTTTTTTAGTATCTCTCATTCTTTATCACGCGCCTACGCAATTGCCCGCATGCTCCGTCAATATCTACGCCTATCTGACGTCTTAACGTTGCGGAAACTCCGTTTTTGGTAAGTTTGTTTAAAAATTCCGTTGCGGCGTCATCCGCAGTAGGTTTTAAATCCCTTTCCTTTACCGGATTTAGCCTAATCAAATTGACGTGACAACTAAACCCTTTTGTCAGCCGCGCGAGTTTTGCTACGTCCTCGTCTGTATCGTTTTGCCCCTCCGTCAATACGTACTCAAAAATAACGCGCCTGCCTGTTTTTAAAAAATAATATTTTGCCGCTTCCACGACTTCGCCCAACGGGTACGCCTTGCTTATCGGCATAAGAACGCAACGTTTTTCCTGTCGCGGCGAGTGCAACGACACTGTGAGATTGACCTGCAAACCCATATCTGCAAGTTGAATGATTTTGGGCGCTATACCGCAAGTAGACAGACTGATGTTTCTTTGCGAAATATTTATGCCGTCGGGGGCGTTTACCGATTTTAAAAATTTTATCGTATTGTCAAAGTTGTCAAGCGGTTCGCCGCTTCCCATCAAAACTATGTTGGTGATTTTTCTGTCGTCGGCTGTGCCGCCGCAATATCTGTTTACCGCAATTACCTGACCGAGAATCTCGCCCGACGACAAGTTTCGCACAAGTCCGTCAAGCGTGCTTGCGCAAAATTTGCAACCCATACGACAGCCTACCTGCGTGGATACGCACAGCGTGTTGCCGTATTTATATTTCATAAGTACGCCCTCGATAAGGTTGCCGTCGTACAACTTGTACAAAAACTTTTGAGTACCGTCCTTTGACTCAAACTTTTTTAGTATCGTAACGGGACAAGCGATATGCTCGGCTTTAAGACGTTGCCGCCACTCTTTTGGCAAGTCCGTCATTTCGTCAAAATCCGCTCCGCGATATAGCCATTTGTATAATTGTTTTACCTTGTAAGCCTGTACGTCGGCAAACAATTCCGTCAACTCGGATAACGTATAATCGAGCAAAATCATTTTTCTTTCACCAAGCCGGCAATATAAAAACCGTCCGTATCGTGTTTGTGCGGTAATAATTGCAAATCAAGGCTGCCGTCGTCGGATTTTATCGGCAAATCGAGCGGTATCAGTTTAAAATGGTCGTTATGCTCCAAAAAGTTTTTGACGTTGAGAGTATTTTCTTCCGCAAACACCGTACACGTCGAATACAAAAGCACCCCGCCGATTTTGAGATAATTTTTGGCTATTTCGAGCATTTTTTGTTGTATCTCTACCAACTTGTCTACGTCTTTCTCCGTGCGAAACATTTTGATTTCGGGACGGCTGGACACAACGCCAAAACCACTGCACGGCGCGTCCAACAAAACGTAATCAAACTTGTTGAAAAATGCGGGATTAACTTCTGTTGCGTCGTTCTGCTCCACCGTCACGTTGTCCGCATGCATACGCTTTGCGTAGGAAGATATCAATCTCAACCTATGCGGGTAAACGTCGCAAGCGACTATCTTTGCCGAAGGCTGCAAGCCCGCTATGTATACGCTTTTGCCGCCCGGCGCGGCGCATAAATCAAGTACGTTGCTGTCGGGTTTAACGTTTAACGCCCTTACCGTAAGCATACTTGACAAACTCATAGGAGTACACTCTCCCGAAGCGGTCAAGGAAGTAACGTCGCCGTACACTTTAATCGCGTCGTCAAGGCAAGTTTGTTTAAATTTAAGTCCTTTTGCGACAAGTTTGTTTTTAAACTCGTCAACGGAAATTAGAGTGGTGTTTATTCTCAGACATGTGGCGGTATCGTCGTTGCCATCAGAAATTTTTATCGCTTCCTCCTCTCCGTAATAATCTTTAAGTTTGTTTAACGCCCACAAAGGATAACTGTTTTGAATGGACGCGCGTTTGAGCGGCTCTGTAGGATATTCAAAGGAATTTTCCTCTTTTGCTTTGGCAATATTGCGCAAAACGGCGTTGACAAAGTTGGCTACGCCTGCTTTGCCTATTTTTTTTGCGTAATTGACGCAATCGTTTACCACGACGGCGGAAGGTATAGACAACTCTAATATGCAAAACGCGCCGATTTTGAGCAAAACAAAAAGCGCAGGCTTTGTCTGCGGCGCAAACAACTTGATAATATAATCGAGTTTTATGTTTTTGTCTAATACTCCGTAAACTATTTTTGTCACCAACGGCTTGCAATCCGACGGCGTGGTTTTTAACGTTTTGTTAAGCGTTGCGTTGCTAAACGCATGTTCTTTGTAAATCGGAGTAAGACACTCGTAACTTATTTCTATTGCTTTTTGCGTACTCATAATCTATCAAATTTTTGCGGACGATTTTTAAGCCCGTTTAAAAAATCGCATATAGCCATTCTTTTGCCTTCTGCCGACTGAACATCGGTAAGAGCAAGCGACGTGCCGTTGCCGCAACCGACAATCATCTGTTTTTTTTCGTAATGTATTTCCCCTTCTTTTAACGGTTGACCTATATCGCCGCTAAACACACGGCAGTTGTATATTTTAAATCGTTTTCCGTTTAAAACGGAATATGCGGCGGGAACGGAGGACAAACCGCGTATTTTGCAGGAAAGTTTATCGGCGGGTATACTCCAATCGATAATTTCTTCTTCCGCCTTGATTTTTTTGCAAAACGTGACTTGTTTTTCGTCTTGCGGCGTAAAAGTCGCCTTGCCCGCTTTTATATCGTCCAACGTTTTTACCAGCAAATCTCCGCCGAGTTTTGCGAGTTTTAAAAACATATCGTCGGCGGTGTCCGAAGGTAAAATTTCTGCCGTTGCTTGCGCGACGATATCGCCCGCGTCCATTTTTAAAGCGGTTTTTACTATGGTCACGCCTGTCGTTGTCAACCCGTCCATAACCGCCCGCTGTATCGGCGACGCTCCTCTGTACTTAGGCAACAAACTACCGTGAACGTTTATCACTCCGTGCGGAGCAACGGACAAAACTTCTTCCGACAACATCTGACCGTACGCCGCCGTGACAAAAACGTCTGCGCCGAGAGTTTTTAACGTTTCAACGCCGTCTTCGGATACGTTTTGCCAGTCGTAAACGACGATGTCTTTGCTCAAAGCAAAACTTTTTACTTCGCACTGTTTGAGTTTGTTGCGATTGCCGAGTTTGTCCGGCTGACACACGACGCACAACACGGTATTGTCGCTGTCAAGCAATCTTTCCAGTACTATTCGCCCAAACTCGGGAGTCCCCATAAAAACAATTTTCATTTGCTCGTTAAACGTCCTTTATCAAGCCCTTTTTTAAATCTTTGTAAGTGTAAGGGCGACCTTTTTTGTCGCGTAACATTTTGTCGACAAAAAGAATACCGTCGAGATGGTCCAACTCATGAAAAAACACTCTCGCAAAATATCCGTTTGCTTCCGCAACTTGTTTTTTGCCTGCGCGGTCAAAAAACTCTACTTTAACGTAATCCGGACGTTTTACTAGACCTCTTTCTTCCTCTACCGACAAACAACCTTCGTCGTCGATACTGCTTCCCGCCGTTTTTACTATGACGGGATTGACTAATTCCAACGTTTTGTCTTCGTAACTAATCACCACCACGCGCTTTAACACGCCAACTTGCGGCGCGGCAAGTCCGTAACCGTCGTGATGAGCGAGAGTTTCGTTAAGGTCGTCAATCAACTCTGCAAGTCTATCGTCAAACTTGTCCACAGGTTTGCATTTTTTGGACAGAACTTCGCCGCCCTCTTTGCCTAAAACAACAATTTTTCTCGTAGCCATAATTTTATACTTAATTGAGGTTTTGCGGGTTAATCTCCGTAAAAACCGTCACCTTATCGTTTTTTAAAGAATCGGTAATACCGTATACTTTGTTTATCGTATCTTCTGCGGCGTCGCAAGTCAAACGCATTACTATTTCAAACCGCTGTTTGCCTTGCAATTTTTTTACCGGACAGCGCATCTTTTGCAAAAACAAAAAATCGTCCGGATTTTGCGCCGACAATTTTTCTATATCGTCATAATGTTTGTTGAGCAAGTCTATGCACGGCTGGCTTTGTTCTCCCGTATACAAAATGCGCACGATTACGCAAAACGGAGGAAACTCCGCCGCCTGCCGCATATTGATTTCCCTATTGAAAAATCCTGCGTAATCTTGTTTTGCGGCAAATTGCAAACAGTAATGGCGCGGATTGTAACTTTGCAAAATCACTTTGCCGCTCTGCTTGTCGCGCCCGCTACGTCCCGCAACCTGCGTCAGCAACTGAAATGTTTTTTCTGCCGCAAGGTAATCGCCGTAATACAAACTTTGGTCGCCGTTGAGTATGCCTACCAACGTTACGAAAGGAAAATCGTGTCCTTTTGCCAACATCTGCGTACCTACCAAAATTTGCGCCTCCCTTTTAGAAAAAGCGTCGAGAATTTTGACGAGTCCGTCTTTGGTTTGCGTGGTATCTGCGTCCATTCTCAAAACTTTTACGTCGGGAAAAAGTTGTTTTAGGCGCGCTTCTACCTGTTGATCCCCTACAAAACCTTGTTTGACATACTCGCTTTTGCATTTGGGGCATTTTGTAAACATATTAAACCGTCTGCCGCAATAGTGACATTTGAGCAATCCGTCGTCTTTGTGATAAGTAAGGCTTACGTCGCAATCCGGACATTTGGCTACATAACCGCATTTGACGCACATAACAAAACTGCTGTATCCGCGACGATTTAAAAACAAAATCGCTTGATTGCCTTCGTTTACCACGCGCGTAAGTTCTTCCGTCAACTCGCGAGAAAAAATATCATTGTTGCCTGCGCGCGATTCCGCCGCCATATCTACTATGGATACTTCCGGCAACGGCATTTTGTTTATTCGCTCGGGCAAGGTCAACAATTCGTACTCGCCTTGACGCGCTTTGTAAAAACTTTCCAACGACGGAGTTGCGCTGCCCAAAACGAGATTGCAACCGTTTTGTTTGCAGCGATATTCCGCAATTTCACGCGTATCGTAACGCGGATTGCTATCGGAAAAATAACTCGAGTCATGCTCCTCGTCGATTATGATTACTCCTATATCGGTCAACGGCGCAAACACCGCGCTCCTTGCTCCGATAGCGATTTTTGCCTCGCCTCGCTTTAACCGCAACCATTCGTCGTATCTTTCGCCCGCCGACAAGCCGCTGTGAAGTATCGCAACGGTATCGCCAAACCTGCCGCGAAACAATTTGAGCATGTTTGGCGTCAAAGAAATTTCCGGCACCAACATTATTGCGGTTTTGCCTTGTTTGACAAAATACTCAATGACGGTCATATACACTTCTGTCTTGCCGCTACCCGTCACTCCCCACAAAAGAAATTTTTTGTCCGTTTCCGTCGTGATTTTTTCTACTACCGCCGACTGGTCGGGCGTAAGCGTGTGCGACAAACTTTTGTCTTGCACCGTTTTGTAAGGTTTTCTGTTTATCGTAACGTCGTAAACTTCTATCAGCCCTTTTTGCAACAACGTTTTTGTAATAGAAGAACCAAACTTTTTGTTTAACAACTCAGTAAGAGTATCGCCGTTTTGCTTTATATATTCAAGCGCGGCTCGCTGTGTTTTTGCCGTTTTTGACAAAGTAGCAAATATTTGCTCCTCCGTAAGCAAGCCGTTAAGTTTTGCTTTGCGTTTGACAAGCGGCGCGATGCGATTTTGACGCATTTCGCTCGGTATCGCAAGACGCAAAGCGTCTACCAACCTCAAATGATTTTTTTTGCGCATATACGTGCAAAGGTCGAGCATATCGAGATTGATTGCAGTAAAATCATCGAGTTGTCGTTGTATGCTTTTTAGTTTTTGCGGCGGAACGTCGCTGGCTTCTTTTTGACCTACGACAAATCCTTCTATAGTTCTGTTACCAAAAGGTACGGCAACTCTGCTGCCGACCTCTATATCTTCCCCTTTGTAGTCAAAAACTTTGTCCGTTTGAGAGGTGGATATATCAACGATAACTTCGTAAATCATTTTATCAGTCCTGCGGCTTTGTCCAAAATGACCTTTGCGCATTCCGTCTTTGTCATTTTGCCAAAGTTTTCCGCTCCGTCTTTGTCTACCAAAGATATAATATCGGTATCGACGTTAAATCCCGCGCCCTCTTGCGTTACGTCGTTGGCAACGATAAAATCGGCATTTTTTGCAACGAGTTTTTTTTGCGCGTTTGCAATTAGATTTTCCGTTTCCGCCGCAAACGCTACCAAAACTTTTTTACCTTTTTGCTTGCCGACGGCTGCCGCTATATCGGGATTCTTTTTAAACTCCACGACAAGACTTTGGCTTTTTATTTTTTGCGGAGAATATTTTTGCGGCGCATAGTCGCAAGGCGCGGCGGCTTTTACTATCAAATCCGCTTTTGCAAGGTTGTCCATCACCGCATCGTACATTTCTTGCGTGGTGTCTACGTTTATTACCGTCGCGCCGACAGGCACTTCTGCCGTGTGACGTCCCAAAACGAGAATGACTTTAGCCCCTCTGTCCCGTGCGTTTTTAGCAATTTCGCAACCCATTTTTCCGCTACTGAAATTAGTGATAAATCTTACGCCGTCAATTTTTTCTATGGTTGCGCCCGCAGTGATTAGCACGGTTTTACCATCGTAATCTCTTTTGAGCAAAAGAATATCGGCTATTGCGTCAAAAATTTTTTCTGGCTCTGCCATACGACCTTTGCCGACGTCGCCGCACGCCAAAAGTCCGTCGTCGCCGTAAATAAATTTTACGCCGCGTTTTTTTAACGTTTCGGTATTACAAACGCACGCGTCGGAAGTAATCATACCGGTATTCATAGCCGGCGCAAACAATATAGGCGCTTTTGTCGCCATAAGCGTAGTAGAAAGCATGTCGTCCGCGATACCGTTGGCATACTTTCCTATGATGTTGGCGGTAGCGGGCGCAACGACAAAAACGTCGGCTTTTTTAGCCAACGCGACGTGCATTACTTCCCATTCCCTTTTTTCCTGAAAAGTGTCCGTTGCGACAGGGTATCCGCTCAACGTTTCAAAGGTGAGCGGCGAAACAAACTCTCGCGCGTTTTTAGTCATTATCACTCTTACTTCCGCGCCTGCTTTTTTGAGTCTGCTCACCAACTCGCACGTTTTGTAAGCGGCAATACCGCCCGTCACTCCCACTACTACGGTTTTGTTTTTAAACATTTATTCCCTTACTATTTTGATTTTGCCTTCCATCAATTCGTTGGCGGCGTAACTTATCGTTTTGACGTCGGTTTTAAATTCGTCTTTCTCTTGCTTGATGTTGAGTTCCTTTGCTCTTTTGGCAATAATACAACACAAAATGTATTTGTTGCCCGCTTTGTCCGCTAATTGATCGATTGCCGGTTTTGTAATCATATATTATCTGTTCTCCTTTATTATTTGTTCCACTTGCTTTACCGCCGTGTCAAGGTCGTCGTTTATGACAATAAAGTCGTATCGGTGTTTAAGTTCGAGTTCCTTTTCTACGCGAGCAAGACGTTTTTCTATCGCTTCGACGCTCTCGGTGTTGCGGCGTACAAGACGTTTTTTGAGTTCTTCCGTAGAAGAAGGCATCACAAACACGGCAACTGCGTCGGGATAATTAGATTTGACTTTAAGCGCGCCGCGTACGTCTATCTCCAACAAAACGTCTTTGCCTTCGTCGAGTTTTTCAAAAACAAACCGCTTGGGCGTGCCGTAATAGTTTTCAAAATGGTCGTCGTACTCCAAAAACTCGCTGTCGGCTATCATTTTTAAAAAATCGGCTTTGTCGATAAAAAAGTAATCTACGCCGTTTTTTTCGTTTTGACGCGGCAACCGAGTGGTAGCCGATACCGACAAAACCATATCGGGAAAAAGCGGCAACACCTTTTTTACTATCGTGCCTTTCCCTGCGCCGCTCGGACCGCTGATTATAAACAAACTGCCTTTTTTGATGCTATTATTCAACATTTTGTATTTGTTCTCTTACCTTTTCTATCTCGTTTTTTAAAGCGAGCGCTTTGTTTGTAAGCGCCAAATTATTGGATTTGCTACAAACGGTGTTTGCCTCTCTGTTAAACTCCTGAACCAAAAAGTCAAGTTTTTTGCCGGTAGGCTCGCTCAACTCAAATATTTTGCGTATCTGCGTTATATGACTTTTTAAACGAGCCGTTTCCTCGTCGATATTAGATTTATCTACAAAAAAAGCCACTTCGTTTGCAAGTTTAGATTCGTCTATATCGACGTCTGCAAGCGCTTCCTTTATTCTGTCCTGAAGTTTTTTGCGATAGTCTTCTACAACGGAAGGCGCAAGCAAAATTATCTCGTCTACCAACGTTTCTATGTTGTTGACAAGCGCAATAAGAACTTCTTTAAGCCTTTCTCCCTCCGCTTGCCGCATATTGTCGAGATTTTTTGCCGCAATATCGCAAGCGTCGGTCACCATCTGTTTTAAAACGCATTCGTCGTCGTCGGGAGTTTCTACGGTGAGTATATCGGAAGTTTTGAGCAGTCCCGTTACCTGAAAATCGTTTTTTAATCCAAACTCGTTTTCAATCAACGCCGCCGCGTCTACGTATCCTTTTGCCAACTGCATATCGACTTTTACCGTCTTTTGCTTGTCGCAATCTTCGTAATTGAGATATACGTCGACGTGCCCCCTGTTTAGTATTGCGGACAACCTGTTGCGAATTACGTCTTCAAAGGGCATAAACAAACGAGGCAACCTTGCGCCGATATCCAAAAATCTGTGATTTACGCTTTTTAACTCTACGACAAGACGTCTGCCGTCTTTTAAAACTTCCGCCTTGCCATAACCCGTCATGCTTTTCATATGTTGCCGTCCTTTAACGCCGTTTCCGTCTGATAGGCTATCGAAAAAATATCTTCCTCTCTGTCGTGAGTCGCCATAATTTGCAAACCGAGCGGAATACCGTTACCGTCAAATCCCATAGGAATACTCAACGCAGGTATGCCCGTCAAATTACACACGATAGAAAACAAGTCGGAGGTAAAACCTTTTTCGTTGGGAATATCTTCGTGCTTTTTTAAGGCTCTCAACAAGGTAGTCGGACTGAGTATGACGTCGTATCCGTCGAGAATATCGGCAATTTGTTCTCTGACCTTTTCCCGCGTGAGATACGCTTTGTTGATGCTGTTAAAATCTTTTTCTTCCAAGATTTTTTTGCCGAAACCTATGCGCTTGTTAACTTCCTTTCCGCATTTGTCCAAAACGATGCTGTTTGGATGCAGTTGATTGAAAAAATCAAAGCTCTCTACCGCTTCCGTCGTGCAAAGCACGGTATATGTCTGCGCTATCTCGCGAGAAAACTCAAAAGATATGCCTTCCGCTTTGTAACCGAGCCTTTTTATCGCGTCGACGGCGTTGGTATACGCTTTGTAAACGTCATCGTCGATAAAAGCGTTGTCAAAACTATCGAGATACGCTACCTTCAACTTTGGTTTGTGAGGTTTAAAGCACTTTGAATAGTCTTCTTCCTTTTTTTTGATAACGTTGAACATCAACGCGGTATCGCGCACGTTTTTCGCAAGACAACCGATATGGTCCAAAGTTTTGCTCAAAGGAAACATTCCGTCGCGAGATACGCTGTTGAAGGTGGGTTTTAAACCGCACACGCCGCAATTTGCCGCCGGTTGACGTATGCTCCCCCCCGTGTCAGAACCCAACGCGCCAAAAACGCTGCCGACGGAAACCGCAACCGCGCTTCCGCCGCTGCTACCGCCTGCGCTGTACTCCGTATTGTATGGGTTGGAAACTTCTCCGAAAAACGAATTTGTGCTGGTAAACCCCATCGCAAACTCGTCCATATTAGTTTTGCCAAATACAATGGCGTCCGCCAAACGTAATTTTGCAACGACGCTTGCGTCTGTACGAGGTATGACGTTGTTGCTCAAACTACCGCTCGCGCAGGAAGTAGGATAATGCTCCGTACTCATGTTGTCCTTTACGCCTATCGGCACTCCCGCCAACGCTCCTACCTTTTCACCTTTTGCTATTTTGTCGTCTATCGCTTTCGCTTGGCGCAATACGTAATCTTGGTCGACGGCGGTAAAAGCGTTTAGATTTTTTGTTTGTCCGTATATTTTTAGACATTCGGCGTTCAACTCTACTGCAGTAATTTGCTTTTTTTGTATTAGTTGCGCCGCGTCCGTTAAAGACAGATTTTTTATATCCGCGTACATATCTTTAATTCGTTTCCTATTTGTGATATTTTGTCGTTATTTTATATTATAACACACTTTTTATTATAGTCAAAACCTTTTAAAGCATTTTGACGTTTGTTGCTTGCAAAAATTTGTTTTCGTCCCAAATTTCTATGCCTTGTTGCAAGGCTTTTTCCTTTTTGCTGCCCGCGTCTTTGCCCGCTATTACGAGATTAACTTCCTTCGTGACGGAAGAAACGGTTTTTCCGCCTTCGTTTTCTATTATCTTTGAAGCCTCCGCTCTCGTGAAAGACTCCAAAGTGCCCGTCAAAACAACGGTTTTCCCGACAAAAATGCCGTTAACCGATTGCTTTTGCTCAAAAACGGGGTCGATACCCATGTTTTTAAAGCCGTCGGCAAGCATTTTGCCGTAATCGCTTGCAAAAAAGTCCACTACGCTTTGCGCCACGATTTCTCCCACGTCTTCTATCTTGACAAGTTGCTCCGTCGTCGCTTGCCTTAACGCATCGACGGATTTAAACGTTTCCGCAAAATCTTTTGCCGTAACCCAGCCTACGTTGTCGATACCCAAAGCGTAAATATAATTTTGTAATTTTACGGATTTGCTCTTTTGCAATGCGTCGAGAATATTTTGAGCTTTTTTATCTTTAAAACCGTCAAGCGTAAGCAAACGCTGTTTTGTCAGACTAAACAAATCGAGCGGAGTGACTACGCCCAACGTCATCAATTGCGCTGCGGTTTTTTGACTGATTCCTTCTACGTCAAATCCGCTTTTACTGCAAAAATGAGTTAATCTCGCTTCTATTTGTTTTTCGCAACCGAAACTGTTTGGGCAAAACAAATTGACGCCTTTTTTAATCAATTCACTACCGCATATCGGGCAATGCGTCGGCAAAACGATAGGTTTGCTGCGCGGCATTTCTTCCGCAAGTCCCAACACTTCCGGTATTACGTCGTTGCTGCGCCGCACAAAAACCACGCTGTTTATGCTGAGATTTTTGCGAGTAATATCGTCGTAATTATTTAATGTGGCTTTTTTTATCGTTGCGCCGCACAACTCGACAGGCTCTAAATGCCCGAGCGGCGTTAGTTTGCCCGTTCTGCCGACCTGCCACTCGACCGATTTTAAAACCGTCGTGACTTCTTCCGCTTTAAACTTGAAGGCTATCGCCCAACGCGGAAACTTGTCGGTAAACCCCATTTGACGTCTTACGTCAAAATCGTTGACTTTAACCACCGCGCCGTCAATCAAAAAATCAAGCGAATCGCGGCTTAAACCGATTTCTTCTATGCACTGCTTTATTTCCGCAAAAGTCTTTACCTTTTTAAAATATCCGCTCGTATCGAAACCGTTTGATTTTAAAAACTCTACCAACTCCGTTTGACTATGCGTCCCCGTGCCGCCGTCAAAACCCAAACTGTAAAAAACCACGTTGAGATTGCGTTTTGCAGTTACGGAAGTATCAAGATTTCGCAATGCTCCCGCCGCCGCGTTTCTTGCGTTTTTTAGAGTATCGTCGGGATGTTTAAGGTTGTATTTGTTCAACTCCGAAAGACGCATAATGCATTCGCCCTGCACTTCAAACTTTTTATCAAAGTCAATGGTCAACGGAACGGAACGTATGGTTTTTGCCTGCGCCGTGATAACTTCTCCCTCGATACCGCTACCTCTCGTCGCGGCCACTATCAATTTGCCGTCGTCATAGGTGAGATTTACCGTAAGTCCGTCGTACTTGTACTCTACGGTAAACTCCGCATCGGGAAAATTAGCAATCGCTTTGTCGTACCAGTTTTGCAATTCGCCAAAACTCTGCGCCTTGTCCAAACTGTACAAACGAGTCAAATGTCGATGCGTTTCAAACTTGTCAAGCACTTCGCCGCCTACGCGACGAGTGGGGCTGTCGGGCAAAACGACGCCCGTCTGTTTTTCCAAAATAACAAGTCTGTCGTACAATGCGTCGTAAGTTTCGTCGGACACGCTCGGAGCGTCAAGAGTGTAATATTCCCGCGCCCAAAGGTTAAGTTGACTTACTATTTTACGCATAGTATTATTGATTTCTTCATTTTTCATAGCAATTTACCCTAAAATGGTCAACGGAGCGTATTTTAACGCCAAAGTTTTTTTGCCGACGCTTGCAAACACCACGTCTGCGTTGTCGCCGCTTACGGATATTATCATACCCTCTCCGTACACTTTGTGCAATACTTTTTGACCTGTTTTATACTGCCCAGATACCACTTGTTTTGGCGTGTTGACTTCCCTCGCAGAAATACGAGCAGTTTCCTTTCTGTCGTACAGCGGTACTCCGTCATCGTCGTAGCGTTGTTCTCTCGGCGGAGCGTCAATTATTTCCGTATAAAATTTGCTCGGCGGCATGTACTTGCGTTCACCGTACAAAAATCTGCTTTGCGCTCTCGTGATAAACAACCGCTCCCTTGCGCGCGTGACGGCAACGTACATCAATCGGCGTTCCTCCTGCATTTGCGGCAAACTTAAAATTGCGCGCGTAGAAGGAAAAATTCCGTCGTCCAAGCCGACAACAAAAACGACTTTCCACTCCAACCCTTTTGCCGCATGTATCGTAGCGATACTTACGTAACCGTTTTGCTCCATATCGTCCGCGTCGCTTTTTAAACTCACGCTTTCCAAAAAGTCGCTTAACGTCGCTTGCGGATTTGCCGTAGAAAATTCGTTTGCCGCCGCTACTAATTCGTTGAGGTTTTGAAGTCTTGCGTTGTCGTCGTCGTTTGAGTACTGCCCGACAAGACCGCTCATATTCAAAAGCGTCGCAACAACTTTGGGTAGCGAATCGGTTTTTGACATATTTGCAAGCCCGACGACTATATCAAAAAAGTTTGTAAGTTTTATCGTCGTACCGCGATTGAATACGTTTGAATTTTCTATGCCGTTTAGCGCCAACAAAAGGCTTGTGTTTTTTGCCGCCGCTACTCCGCGCAACTTGGATATCGTGGCGTCTCCTATGCCTCTTTTAGGCTCGTTTATCGCCCTTAAAAAGGCTTCGTCGTCATACGGATTTACAGCTAATCGCAAGTAAGCCAAAGCGTCCTTTACTTCCTTACGCTCAAAAAATTTAAACCCGCCAAAAACCTTAAAAGGTATTCCGTAGGACATACATTCCTGCTCAAACGTGCGCGACAAAGCGTTGACGCGCATCAAAATGGCAAAATCGCCGTAATTATATCCCCGTCCTACAAGCGCGTTTATTTGTTGCAAGGCAAAGCGAGCCTCTTCTCCCTCGCCGGTGGCGCAAAACGTTTCCACTCTTACGCCGTCCGTATTTTCCGTCCACAAAGTCTTTAAAAATCTGTCCTCGTTTTTTGAAATCAGTTTGTTTGCAACATTGAGAATTTTTTTGGTACTGCGATAGTTTTGTTCGAGATAAAAGACTTTTACGTCTTTAAAATCCCTTTTGAACTTTTGCATATTGTCGGCGTTTGCGCCGCGCCAACCGTAAATAGATTGATCGTCGTCCCCTACGACAAATATATTGCCGTTTTCTCCCGCCAACATTTTGAATATATCGTACTGAACGGTATTAGTATCCTGAAATTCGTCGATATTGATATATTTAAAAGTATTGCGATATTTTTGCAAAACGCTCGGTTGTGTGCTAAAAAGCAAAAAAACGTTGTAAAGTAAATCGTCAAAATCCATTGCGTTGGATTGTTTGAGCGTGTTTTGATATTCCGTCATTACCTTTGCAACGCTTTCGCCGTCTTCTTCCGCGTCGATATTTGCTTCCTTGATAAAGTCGCGAGGGTCTATGCCCGCGTTTTTGGCTTGACTCAAATATCTCAATACTTTTTCTTTGGATTTTTCTTCCGCGCCTTCCTTGCAAAGGCGTTTTACCACTTTTTCGGAATCTGTGTCGGTATATATGGTAAAACCGTTTTTGTAACCCAACAATTTTGCTTCTGCGCGAAGAATTTTTGCGCACATACTATGTATGGTACATACGGTCATTCCGCCGCAATCGCAAACGGACGCTATGCGTTCTTTCATTTCGTTTGCGGCTTTGTTTGTAAAAGTTATCGCAAGAATATTTTGCGGCAATACGCCGCTATCGATAAGGTTTGCTATGCGAGCAGTCAATACGCGCGTTTTTCCGCTGCCTGCGCCCGCCAAAACCATCACTGCGCCTTCAAGAGCCTGCGCCGCCTCTTGTTGTTGTTTGTTTAGACTAATCATTTTCTTCTTTAATCACTATTCCTTTGACAAAATAAGGCTTCTTTTTATTTTCGTAATAACTGACAAAATACCACGTATTAAGTACGTAAGACGCAAAGGATATCAGCAAAACGATAAGTATAAACGCCACCAAAGTTTTAAAGAGCAAAAGCGC
The DNA here is from genome assembly GCA_934230325.1 of uncultured Clostridia bacterium. GTDB lineage: Bacteria > Bacillota > Clostridia > Christensenellales > CAG-314 > SFEB01. The sequence goes on from CAKQEP010000001.1 coordinate 181,344, forward strand.
GGCGGCGCAAAGAATAGTGCCGATACACACTATCACCAGCGATTTGAGTAGCAACCACCAAAAATCGTCCATCATAACGACTATGCATTTTTTGAGCGATTGAGATACCTTGTCGCATTCGTTTACCGTCACGGGCAACCAGTATGCAAACAAAGCGTTGCGGATACCAAACATAAACATCATTACCAACAACGCGAATATTACGCCGGCAAGCCCGAGATTAACAAACACGAGAATATACGTCCCTGCCGAAATCATAAATGCCGTCCAGTCCAAAAACAAAAACAACAGCGCGCGCATAGCGACAAAACGTATTCCTACGCCAAAGTTTTTAAACATCGTCCACAAAAAGTATGTTCGGGTATTTGTCGCCATAAAACGATTGACTATGCAAAAAGTAGGATATACGGCAAGTCCGAAAACAAAGTAGTACAAATATGCTACGATTATCGCAAACAAAACCGCAGTAGAAAACTTTGCGCTAAAATCGGGTATTGCGTTTATGGAATCTCTTACTTTGGCAAAAAAATCCGCCAACTTTTGAGGAAATTCCTCCGCAATCACGTCGTCCCAGTTAAACAAATCGTTTAAAATATCCTGCGCGCCGCCTATCAATCCGTTTTGTTTTATTACGTCGTTTATTACGTTTGCAAAACTGATAAAAAACCAACTAAATATTGCGGCGATAAGACACAACGCAAGTATTTGCGCAACCAACGATTTGAGATGAACACGATAATTTGTCGACACGAGTTGCATCGTTTTTTTAAAATACATACCTCTTTCCTCCTCTTGTCGTTTTGTCAATCGAATATTTTAATTTTTAAATCGCCGCGCTTTGTTTCCGTGTACTCTGCGTATTTGCAAGCAGAGTAAGACGGCAAAATCATTAGCCACCACAGATACATCAAAAACCTCAGCAAAGTGCCGAGCGCAAATCCGAGTTTTTGCGAAAAACCAACGACTTTGCTCAAAATTTCGTACCCGACGATAAGCAACTGCGTACAAATCACCATAACGATTATCTTTAAGGTAAACTCCCAAAATCTTCTGCCTACGATCTGCGCAGAGTACGCCATCGCAAACCAAAAGCGGTATCCGTCAAAATACATACTCGGCGGCGTCAACATAAACAGTCCCAAAAAGATAAAGTAGACGATATAGAAAAAAACGGTAAAAACGACGCCCAACACAAAAAACGTCCACCCTTTTGCTATGACGGACAAAAGAACGATTGCGCCGCTGAGCAACAAAACAATCAAATGGTACGCTACAAACATCAGCGCGACGTAAGGCAAAAGCGCCGATATACTGCCAAAAAAGTTTTTTAGCACCGCTTTAAAAGAGTGCGTGCCGAATTTTATGTGCCTTTCTACCATAGTAAGACTGCAACAAAGCCCCACAAAGGTCACAACCATAGTCAACAACCAAAACCATATGGAATTGATTCCGAACAAACCGTGCGGTTTTACGTTGACAAAAGAAAAATATCCGTACAAATCGTTGTAAAAATCATCAAAAACGATTGCGTTGCCGGAGTTTATCGTATCGGCAATTTTTCTGAATAACGCCGCAGGTCCGTCAGGCGCCTGAAAAAAAGCAAGCATTACCGCAGGCAACGCCACAAACGGCAAAAAGTAAAAAATATTTCTTAACGCATACGCAAAAGGCGATTTTGATTGCAATCTCATATTCTTTTCTCCTTTTCCGGCACAAATTCCACCAAAACGGAATTTAGCAGATAAATTTTTTGCGGCGGAACAAACACTTTGCCGTCTTTTTGTTTGAGCATTTTGTTGCTAAACAAGTAATCCGTCTGCGCTTTGTATACGGTCAAAAAATCGTCGCCAAACCGATTTTTAAAGTCGTTCAATTCAAACCCCTCCGTCTTGCGAAGATTTAACATAACGTATTCAAAAGCCGCTTCTTGCCCCGTTATCCGTTTTTTTGACGTGACAGGCAATTTGTTTTGTCCTAATCTTTTGTAATACAAATCGAATTTTTTTGTATTAGCATACCGCGAGCCGCCAACAAAAGAATGCGCGGCAAGCCCTATACCGACGTATTGTCCCCAGTCCCAGTAATTAAGGTTGTGTTTACATTCAAAACCTTTTTTTGCAAAATTGCTGACTTCGTAGCGGGCAAATCCGTTTTTATCCAACAAGTACGCCGTTTTGTCGTAGAAGTCCGTCACGGCATCGTCGTCGGGCAACGTAACTTTTTTTGTTTTTACCGCCTTAAACAACGGCGTTCCTTTTTCTAAAATAAGTCCGTAAGCAGATACGTGCTTGACAAAATCATAGTCGCATACAACGTTTAGGGTGTCCGTTACGTCTTTTTCGGTTTGCTGCGGAAGCCCCAACATCACGTCTACGTTAACGTTGTCGCATCGTTTTCCTATCGTTTCCGCCGCCATACAAAACTGTTTGAAGGTGTGCGGTCTACCTACTGTTTTAAGCAGTTTGTCCGAAGCGGTTTGCAATCCCAAAGAAAATCTATTGACTCCGGCGTCGCGCATGGCCTTGACAAAGTTCTCGTTTACGCTGTCCGGATTGCCCTCAATAGTAAACTCCGCGTCGGATAAAACAACAAATCTTTTGCGGATATGTCGTATTATTTCCGTCAACATAGCGACGGAAAAATAACTCGGCGTACCGCCTCCGATATATATCGTTTTTATTATTTTGTCCGCAACCGACGGAGAAACGAGGTCAATTTCTTTTTTTATCGCGTCGAGATACGCTCCAAACTCGGTTTCTCGATGCGCAAAACTGCAAAAATCGCAATAAGCGCACTTGGACTTGCAAAAAGGTATATGCAGATACAAACCGATAAGGTCGTCGCCCGATACAAACAATTTTATTCCTCGTCTATTTTGAGTATGGACATAAACGCTTCCGACGGTATGGCTACGCTGCCAACCTGACGCATACGCTTTTTGCCCTCTTTTTGTTTTTCCAAAAGTTTCTTTTTTCGCGAAATATCGCCGCCGTAACACTTTGCCAAAACGTCTTTACGCATTGCCTTGACCGTTTCTCTCGCAATTATTTTTCCGCCGATAGCCGCCTGAACGGGTATCTCAAACATTTGACGCGGAATTACGTCGCAAAGTTTTTCCGCTATTTTGCGTCCTCGCGCATACGCTCTGTCTTCGTGAACTATACAAGACAAAGCGTCGCACATTTCGCCGTTTAACAGCATATCGAGTTTGACGAGTTTGCTGGGTTTATAACCCTTTATTTCGTAATCCAAACTCGCATAACCGCGCGTGCGTGACTTTAAAGTATCAAAAAAGTCGTAAATAATCTCGTTGAGCGGTATTTCGTAAGTTATTCTCACGCGTTTTGTGTCGAGATAGGTCATATCGATAAAAACGCCGCGTTTTTCCTGACATAAATCCATTATGCCGCCGACGTAATCGGGCGGTGAATAGATATAAGCCGTCACGATAGGCTCTTCCATTCTCTCTATGCTTGTGACGGGAGGCAGTTTTGACGGATTGTCTATTTCAAGCATTTGCCCGTCGGTGGTATAAACGTGGTAACTTACGCTGGGCGCGGTAGTGACCAAATCGAGGTCAAACTCTCTCTCCAGCCGCTGTTGAATGACGTCCATATGAAGCAGCCCCAAAAATCCGCACCTAAAACCAAATCCCAACGCAAGCGACGTGTCGGGCGTATACTGCAACGCGGCATCGTTTAGTTTGAGTTTTTCCAACGAATCTTTGAGGTCGTTGTACTTGCTGCCGTCTGCGGGGAATATCCCGCAAAACACCATAGGTTGAACTTCCTTGTACCCTTTAAGCGGCGTTTCCGTCGGATTGTCCGCGTCGGTCACCGTATCGCCTACGTGAGCGTCGGACACTGTTTTTATGCTTGCGGCAATATATCCGACGTCGCCTGCCGACAATTTTTTTGTGGGCAGCATCGACGGAGTAAAAATTCCCACTTCCGTAACGTCGTATATTTTGCCGCCCGACTCAAACATTTTGAGTTTGGTGCCGTTTTTGACTTCTCCGTCAAATATTCGCACAAACAACAAAACACCCTTGTAATTGTCGTATACGCAGTCAAATATCAAACCTTTGAGCGGTTTTGTCGGATCTCCTTTAGGCGGCGGAACGTTTTTTATTACGTCAATCAAAACGTCCTCGATGTTTAGTCCTTCTTTTGCCGAAACAAGCGGAATATCGTCGGCAATCAAACCCAACTCCTCGATTTCCTCCTTTGCTTCGTCTATGCGGGCGGAAGGTAAATCTATTTTGTTGATTACCGGTAAAATTTCCAAATCGTTGTCCAAAGCAAGATAACAATTTGCTACGGTTTGCGCTTCTACGCCTTGACTTGCGTCAACGATAAGTACTGCGCCTTCGCACGCCGCCAAACTGCGCGATACTTCATAAGTAAAGTCTACGTGTCCCGGCGTGTCGATTAGATTCAATTCGTACTCTTCGCCGTTGTAAGTATAAGTAATGTTGACGGGGGCAAGTTTTATGGTTATTCCCCTTTCTCTCTCCAAATCCATCGAATCGAGAATTTGATTTTCCATATCCCTTTTTGCCACGCGTCCGGTAAACTCTATTAGCCTGTCGGCGAGAGTGCTTTTGCCGTGATCTATATGCGCTATAATGCAAAAATTGCGTATTTTATCCATTTTGTTCATTCTGTTATTATACCTAAAAAATCCGTCTTATGCAATCGGTTTTAATGCAAAAAATCATATTTTCGGCAAAATTTAATTCTTGTAAACTTGTTAGCTATATTATATATACAATTCTTGCCTTTTTGAGTAAATTACATTATAATGTGAAAATAACTTAATTTTACAAACAAGGAGATATACTATGAAAAGATTTTGGACTTTTGTTTTAGGCATCGTTATCGGCTGGGTTATCCTTGCGGGCGGCATAGTCGTAGCCGCATACGCATTAAAACCTTCAAATTTCAATGTTTCTACCGGCTGGCAAAACAAAGATAACGAAAAATTCGACGATATGTCCATTGCTACCATATTGACCAAAGGCATACAACTTGCAAGCAGCAACAATTTGACAATGCAATCGGTGCAAGACGCTTACGGACTCGATATTCTTAAACAAATCGGGCTTGAGGGCGAAGATTACGACGCTCTCAAACAAAAAACCTTTCAACAAATAACGTCAAACCCCGCAGACGCATTCGGCGGAATCAAACTTGCGCCGTTTTTTTCAAGCAACGTCGGCAAAAAAATCGCTTCGATACCCAAACCGATACTCGACGCTTGGAGCAAAAACGAAGTGACGGCGAGCGCTCTCATAAACAAGGACTTTACAAAATTACTGTCCGACATAACGCTCGGCGACCTTGTGACAAATCTTTCCAAAACGGGAATGGCGGGCGTCGTTGCGGGCAAAGATTTAGGCAAAGTTTACACCGCATTAAAAGCCGACAACGCAGACCCCGTTAAAACGCTTTGCGAAGGCGCGCTTGTCGGACACGCTCTCAATTACACCACGACGGAAGCAGACAACGTGGACGGTTTTTCCGTCGTCATAGAAGGCAAAGTGCTACAAAGCGGTACGACCTATTACAAATCCGTCACGATAAACGACGTTACTACTTGGGCGGTTGCGGAAATTCACTGCGACGACGAGGAAGCGGGACACGTTCACGAAGAAAAATGCTACGATATACAATGGCTTACCGCGTCTAATACAAAACCCGAATCTTTGATGAACTCTTTGGCTAATCTACCGCTTTCTTCTTTGCTTGACGGCAATTTTAAGGTCAACGACGCAACGGAAGGCTTGTATATAGGCGACGTCATGAATTACACGCGCAAATCCGACGGCTGGTACGACGGAGAAACAAAAGTCAAACCGATAATGCAAAATATCGCAGACGTAAAATGCGAAACGCTGCTTAATACCGGCATAGATATCGATGCGGTGCTAAAAGACATAAAATTGCGCGACGTAATAACGATAGACGAAACTTCCCCCGTCATACTCAAACGTATGAAAAATTACAAAATACTAAACATTGCCGACGATATCGACAAAGTTTATATAGGCGATTTGCAAGAATACCACCGCAAACCGATAGACGATTTGTCGGCTTATACAATCGACGTTTTGGACGGCTCGATAAAAACCGACGGCTCAAATTATGTTAAAACCATTGACGAAGAATGGTATCAGGCAGAGTTGACGTGCAGTCTCGCCCACTCCCACACCGTAAATTGCTACGAGTTTGTTTGGTACAAAGACAACGCTTATACAAACAAAGTCGGCGGAATACAAGGTTTGATGGTCAATATGACTATGACAACCTTCGATATAGGCGATATAATGACCAAAGTCAACGATTTAAAGTTTACGGAAGTAATAAAGTGCGATGCTTCTGTCGGCGCGCTTTCCCTTATCCCTGCGGAAACTACCGTCGGAAATCTTCCACAAGCGATGACCGACGCCGTAAACAACAGTACTATAAAACAACTTATGGACGCAGGGTTGCTCACAATAAGCGACGACAACCAAACCACGCTTACAAACGTCTTTGGCGGCAATGCGTGGACCGAGTGGTCGGTCGCAACGTTTATCGACAACGTGGTAACGCAACTAAAAAGAATACCCGCTTCTACTCCCTAACGCATACGCTATCGTACAAAAAAGAACGCAATTTTTGAATCCTTTTTTTGTCGGATAATATTGACAGGTACAAAGCAGATATTGTATAATAAACGCATCAAAACACAGGAGGTACTTTTTTATCATGAAAAACAACGACAGCGGACTTTTTAGAATATTTGATATTTTAGCAAAAATATTTGCCGTTATTGTGCTTTTGGCTATCATTGCTCAAAACCTTGCGGCGTTTAGTTGGATGCCCGCGCAGGTAATCACCGTCGCAAACTACGTATTGAGTTATGCCACGATAATTCTTGCGGGACTCACCGCGTTAGAACTCGGCACAAAACACGGCTGGTTTTTGACTATTATCATCCTCTTGGTCATTGCTCTCGCTCTTATCCCGAGATTTATCCCGTCGGTATGGGAGCAAATACTCAATGCTTTGGGCGTAAGCGCATAAAACCAAACAAACTTTAAACCGTCGAAACAATCGACGGTTTTTTATTCCGATTGAAAGATTATCGAGATAAAAACTATGGTATTAAAAAATCGACGGCAATTTACCGTCGATTTTTTGTAGTAATAATTCAGAACAAACAAATCGGTTATCGATACAAAAAAACCTTATACGCTTTTTTTAAAAACCGATTTCCTCTCTACATTCGACAAAGGCTTTAACGCATTTGTCGATATCTTCGTGCGTGTGAGCCGCAGACATTTGCGTGCGGATACGCGCCTTGTCTTTAGGCACTACGGGATAGAAAAATCCCGTTACGTATATGCCTTTTTTGAGCATAAGGTCGGCAACCTTTTGGCTGAGAACCGCATCGTACAACATTACCGGAATGATAGCGTGGTCTTTGCCTATGAGGTCAAACTTGTTGGCTTCCATCTGCGCGCGGAAGTATTTTGCGTTGTCCATTACTTTATCGCGCAAAGACGTGTCTTTGGTGAGCATTTCCAAAACTTTCAAGGTAGTAGCGCAAATAGCGGGCGCAACGGTATTTGAGAAAAGGTAAGGACGGCTACGTTGACGAAGCAAATCGATAATTTCTCTCCTGCCGCTGGTAAAGCCGCCGCTCGCTCCGCCGAGAGCCTTTCCGAAAGTACCGGTGATAATATCGACTCTGCCGACAACGCCGCAATACTCCGCCGTTCCTCTGCCGGTTGCGCCTACAAAACCGGTAGCGTGACTGTCGTCTACGACAACCAATGCGCCGTATTTCTCTGCCAAATCGCAAATTCCTTTAAGGTTTGCGATTATGCCGTCCATACTGAATACGCCGTCGGTGACGATTACTTTGTGTTTGCAACCGTCGGCTTCCGCCTGTTTGAGTTTTGCTTCCAAATCTTCCATATCGTTGTTTGCGTAACGATATTTGTGCGCTTTAGAAAGACGTACGCCGTCAATAATACTTGCGTGGTTGAGAGCGTCGCTTATTATTGCGTCGTCGGGCGTGGTTATGGTTTCAAACAAACCGCCGTTTGCGTCAAAGCAACTGCTGTAAAGAATAGTGTCGTCGGTGGACAAAAATTTGCTTATCGCCCCTTCCAACTCTTTATGTATCGTCTGCGTGCCGCAAATGAAACGCACGCTGCTCATTCCGTAACCGTATTTGTCATAACTTGCTTTTGCCGCCGCAATAAGTTCCTTATTATCGGACAAACCCAAATAGTTGTTTGCGCAAAAGTTAAGCACGCCGTTTGCTTTGGTAGTATCTATTTTTGCGCTTTGAGGAGTGGTGATTATGCGTTCTTCCTTCCACAACCCGCTTTTTTTAATGTCGTCGAGAATCCCTTGAAAATACTTGTTGTCTATCATAAAAAATTGCTCCTATTGATTATTTTACCCAGTTGAGAATGATTTTGCCGCTCTTGCCGCTGTTCATATCGGCAAAGCCTTTTTCAAAGTCGTGATAATCGTATTCGCCGGTGATAATTGCGGATACGTCCAAACCGCTCTTTAACATCGACGTCATCTTGTGCCAAGTTTCAAATACTTCTCTGCCGTAAATGCCCTGCAACGTTAGCATATTAAATATGATTTGGTTCCAGTCCACCTTTGTGTTTGGACCTTGCAAACCGAGCATCGCTATCTTGCCGCCCATAATCATATTGTCAATCATTTCGTTAAAAGCGACGCCGCTACCGCTCATTTCCAAACCGACGTCAAAACCTTCCGTCATGCCGATTTGTTGCTGAACGTCCTTAATACGAGTGTTGAGCGTGTTTACTGCGATAACCGACGGACAAACCTTTTTTGCAAGTTGTAGTCTGTAATCGCTTATGTCCGTCAAAACGACGTTTTTTGCGCCTACGTGACGGCAAATAGCCGCCGCCATTATTCCTATAGGACCTGCGCCCGTGATAAGAACGTCCTCTCCCACCATACCGAATTTTAGCGCGGTGTGCGTTGCGTTGCCGAGCGGATCGAATATAGCGTACATTTTTTCCGGAATATCTTTGTCACACAACCAAAGGTTGCTGATGGGAATACTTGCGTATTCGGCAAATATGCCGTCTCTGTTTACGCCTATGCCTTGCGTGTTGGGGCAAAGATGTCTGCGCCCCGCGCGACAATTGCGGCAAGTACCGCAAACGACGTGACCTTCCGCAGAAACGAGGTCGCCTACTTTAAATGCGTTTGTATAGCCTTTAATCTCAACAATTTCCCCTACGAATTCATGACCTATCGTCATAGGAGGTTTGATAGTGTTTTGTGACCAAGCGTCCCAATTGTAAATGTGAACGTCTGTGCCGCAGATAGCGGTACGACGTATTTTTACCAGTGCTTCTCCGTCTTTAAGCACGGGTACGTCCTTGCGAACAAGTTCCAACCCTTGTTGCGCTGCAGGCTTGATGATTGCGTCCATCTTCATTTTTAGTACCTCTAAAAAATATTAAATTTTATTATCAACGAGTTAAAAAACACGCAATAAACTATTTTGTAATGCCGTCGGCGGCTATTATGCCGCTAACAAATGCAAAATAAAGATTATAACCCCCGCAAGGTCCGTCAACGTCGACAGCCTCACCCGTCACGGCAATACCGTTTGGCAACCTAAAATTGCCGTCGAGATATTTTGTATCCACGCCGCCGCAAGTAACTTGACTTAAAGAGTAGTCCGTGACTTCCGCATCAAAAAACATAAGATTTTTGACCTTTTCCGCAAGTTTTTGCGGGGTGCGCTCGGTTGTTTTAAGCACGTATTCACTCAATTTGTTGGGCAACAAACCTACAAACAAATCGTTGGCGTCGTAGCCGTCTTTTGTTCTTTTGTTTAATATGCTTGTCAATTTGTCGGTATCGAAATCAGGCAACAAATCAAGGCAAAGATCAAATTTTGCGGCGTCGCCCGCAACTCTCGCTCTTGCGATAAACATGCTGATATTAAGCGCGCATATCCCGCTTATTCCAAAGTCGCGAAATAAAACTTCCCCTTTTTCCTCTGCGACAAAGCGGTCGTTTTTAAAAAGTTTAACGTTTGCGCGCGCTCTCGTACCCGAAAGCAAACCGCTCGGATTTTTGATTTTTAACGGCGTAAGCGACGGACTCGTTGCCGTCAAATACTTTTTGTCGATAATGCGCTCTATATCTGTCTGAGCCGCTTGCGAACGACTCCCCGTCGCAACGATAACTCTATCGGCAAAAAAATCGCCTTTTGTCGTTTTTGCGAGATAGCCGCCGCATTGTTGTTCAACGGCAAAAACGTGGCAGTCGCAAATGATTTTTACGCCGCAACGCGACGCATTAAGCCGCAAAGCGTCACAAACGGTGTTTGCGGAATAGGTGACGGGGTAAACTCTCCCCTCCTCGTCGGGACAAGAAAGAAAAATACCGCACTCGTCCAAAAAATCCGCGTACCGTTGCTTTGCGGCGTCGGTAAAGCATTTTTTAACAAAATCTTTGTTTTTGTATTTTTCACAAGACTCGTCGGCGTTTTTGATATTGCATCTGCCGCCGCCCGTCATAAGCAGTTTTTTACAGACGCGGCTGTTTGACTCCGCCACTACAACATCGTCACTGCGCCGCGCGCATATTATTGCGGAAACCAACCCGCTGACTCCTCCGCCTACGACAAAAATCTTCATACGTCAATTATAAACACATTTGCAAAAAATGTAAAACATTTATTGCGGCAAAATACAAATAATCGGATAAAATTTTTATTTGCTGTCGCCGCTTGCGCTCCCGTAAACTTTTTCGTACTCGGTAAGATACTCTTCTATTTTAAGCATCGCTTCTTTCGCGTCGCATATTTTGTTTACCGCCGTTTTTTTGCCTTCCAAAGTTTTGTACACGGTAAAAAAATGCATCATTTCTTCCGCAATATGAAAAGGCAAATCGTTTATGGACTTGTAAGTGTTGTAAGTAGGATCGCCAAAAGGAACGGCTATTATTTTTTCGTCGAGATAGTGTTGGTCCACCATTGCAATCATGCCTATGGGATAGCATCTTACCGTGCAGTTTGTTTCTATCGGCTCGCTACACAAAACAAGCACGTCGAGGTGGTCGCCGTCGGCGGCAAGAGTGCGCGGTATCAAACCGTAATTTGCGGGGTAGCGCGTAGCGGTATAAAGCACTCTGTCAAGTATAATATAACCCGTTTCTTTGTCTAACTCATATTTCATTTTGCTGCCTTTTGTTATCTCTATCAAAGCAACAAAATCGTCGGGTTTAATTCTGGATTTGTTAATTTTGTCAATTCCTATCACTGCGCATTTTCTCCTATTGATTGATTATACCGCAAAAGTTGGTTTTTGTAAACAATATTCACACAATCGGGTAAATATTTTCACAATGTCAGACATAGAACAAACCAAGACCTTACTAAAACGCCTACTTACGGAGCATAAACGCATGGATATAGTGGCAAAATTTGGCGGAAGCAGTCTTTCCGACAGCAAAAACTGGAAAAAAATAGCCGACATATTAAAAGAAAACAAACAGCGCAGACTGGTAGTGTTGTCTGCGCAGGGAAAAAGATTTTTTAACGACATAAAAGTCACCGATTTGCTTATCGAGTATTGCTCAAAAACCGACTCAAAACAAAAGAACAATATTTGGCAACAAATCAAGGCAAGATACGCCGCAATCGCAAAAGATTTCAGCGTTGATTTTAATGCGGTATTAAACGAAACGGAACAATCTTTACCCCTTTTGTCACGTTGCGCCGTCATAAGTCGCGGAGAGTATTTGTCCGCAAAACTTTTTGCTCTCATAAACAACTTTACGTATCTCGAAGCGGCAAAGTTAATCAAATTCGACAAGGACAAAAAACTTTTGACCGACCTCACCTTTCAACTTTTGCGCGACGCCGTATCCGACGGAAAAAAGTATGTTATCGGCGGTTTTTACGGTAGCGACACGCAAAACCGAATTGTGTTGTTTGACAGAGGCGGCAGCGATATATCCGGCGCGCTTTTTGCTGCTGCGGTTAATGCTGAAATGTACGAAAACTGGACGGACGTAAGCGGTTTTTACGTATGCGATCCGCGTATAGTGCTAAATCCCGTCAAAATAAACTGTATGTCTTTTGAACAACTAAAAACTCTGTCGCGATACGGCGCGGGAGTACTGCACGCCGACAGCGTTTATCCTGCGTCGACGAGAGGTATACCGATAATAATAAAAAGCATATTCAAGCCGCACGACAGCGGCACTTCTATCGTTCGGCAAAATTCTACGCAAAGCACAGTCATAGGCATAACCGCTCTATCTGCGTTAAAAATAAAGCGATACCGCAATTCTAAATACTCTAATATACCCGACAACCCCCTGTTTTTTTGCAGAACCGATAATTTTGATTTGATATACCTAAAGCAAGGCAACAAAATCGACGGTAAAGAACCGTCGCAAACGACGGCTATATTGACAGTGGTACATAACAATGTGAAAAATATCGCCGATATTGTCTGTAAAACGCTTGACGAAAACGACGTATCAAACCATTTGCTTTGTTATGACGACCGCATGTTGATGACTGAAATTTCTCCGTTGTTTTCTGCTCGCGCGATAAAAAAAGTATACAATCGTTTTTTTGAGTAAAAAAAGCGTTTCTTTGTTGCAATAAACAAAGAAACGCTTAAATCCGTTTAAATTTTGATATAAATCAGGGTTTTTTGAATATTTTTATTCTTTTTTTGCGGTTTTTTTGACGGCAAACAACCCTTACTTTATTTTTTTGCTTTCTATGTAATAGCGTTTTTCTGCCGCTTCTCCCATAGAAAACGTTTTGCGCGGAAATGCTCCGACTTTGAGTACATAATCAAACAAATCGTTTTTGTCAAGCGGCGGCAAAGTGATACCGATTGCGTTTTCTGCTTTGTCTACAACTTGTTTGAGGTCTTCCAACCCGTGTACGTAGTCCACTTTTGCGCCGTCGTGCGTCTTGATATAATTATCTATATACTCTTGAACTTTACCCACTGCAACCGCTGCGTTTTTGGGAAGTTTGATTTTTTGTTCTCCGTTTTGTTTGGTATAAACGATGCAATCTGCGTCTCCGCCGCATACCTTTAAAAATCCTTCCAAAAAGTCCGGCTGTACGTTAAATACGGCGCGATGAATAGGCTCGAATACCAAACCCGCGTCGTGAAGATTTTCCACTTCTACCAACGCAAAACGCGCGGGGTGATTTTGTCTTTCTTCGGGAGAAAGGTTTTGTTTTATCGTTTCCCAACACGCTTTTGCCGTTGCGAGAGAGTGGTTTCCGTCACCGACCGCAAACTGCATGACTTCTTTGTCCGTACCGTAAAGGCGTTTGAGATAATCTTTGTCCATCAATTTGTCAAGTTTAGCAATAACTTCGTCGGTGTTTTCTACCTTGTATCCAACGACGTGTCCGCCGTCCATATTAAGGTCAAAATCGTAAAGTTTTTGCAGTTTGTTTCTGTTTTGATAAAGATTTTCTATTATTTTTTGTTCTCTGTCGTCAATAAGAAGCAAAATATGCGGCAACTCGACGGGCGCGTTGATACGTATTTTTTTGCGCGGCGGGATACGTTCTACAACGGTACCTTCCGTTGCGCGGATAAGAGCGTGATCTTCTCTGACAAAACTGTACGCTTCCAAGTCTACGGCAAGCACAAGCCCCAAACGGTGCGGGGTGACTGCCGTCGTTCTGTCTATCAAAACCATACATTTGCCGATATCGGTCAAAGTGCCGTCCTGCAAGTATTTGTTCATAGTGGCGTTGATATTGTCTATGATAGGTTGATTGTCTTGCGACAAAAACGCTTCGGGAAAAATCATTCTCAAAGTGCTGGGCGTGTTGCCGACTGTTTTGTCAAGTTGATGCCAGTACTCCGGCTGACTTGTAAACTGATCGCAAGCCACGACCGCCCATTTAGACATATCCACGTTTTTTGCGGGCATAAGAATATCCGCTGCCTTTACAATGCTATTCATTTTGTCTCCTTTATTTTTTAAGTCCGGTGACTTTTTTTAAAATAAGTATCCTATGCAAAGCCAAATCAAAACTCCGGCAATCACTGCCAAAACTTTTGCGGGCCAATGCTCTAAAAACACGTGCTTAAACCATTGTTTTACCTTGCGGCTTTTTTCCGTCTGTTGATTACTCTTCATAATTGCCTATCCTCCAAAAAGCGTCCTTGTCCTTTGCCGCTTTGACGTCGTAACACAACTGCAAAGCGTTGGTGAGAGAACTGCCGTCGAGATAACGTTTGATATGCTTGTCATACATGGCGGTGATTATGCCCGTTTCTTCCGACACTACTATCGCGGTAAGGCTCGGATGCGACTCCGTAATACCCATAGCGGCGCGATGGCGCGTGCCGAAGTCTTTGGGCAGGTTAACGTCCTGACTGAGCGGAAGATAGCACCCCGCCGCAAGTATTCTGTCCCCTTTTATTATGACCGCGCCGTCGTGTAGCGGCGATTTGGGGAAGAAAATAGTTTCCAACAGTTCGCTACTGATTTTTGCGTTGATATAAGTTCCGCTTTCAATTATATAGTCGTAAATATTGTCTTTTACGACGATAATAAGCGCGCCGACGTCCGTCTTTGACATGTTTTGGCATGCTTTAACTATTTTGGCAATATTTGCGTCGATTTCCTCCGGACTCAGCACGTTTTCCTCTCCGGTTGAGAAAAACAAAAAGCGTTTTGCAAGGCTTGCTTTAAACACGTCTCTGCGAATATCGTTTCGGAAAAGTATTATCGTAAGCAAAACGTACAACTCTATCACTACCGCAAAGAGAACTATAAAAAATCCTTTGCGTCCGTCCTTGCACAAAAACGTAAACCCGAAAGTCAGGACGACAAGAACAAATAAAAAGTACGCCAAAAAGGTATTGTTGCGTCTTGCGGCATAACAATACACGTACATGACCGACGCCACTAATAATATAATTTGCAAAGCGTCTACAAAACCGAATCCGGCAAAAACCTGCGAAATATACTGTGCAAAGTCCATAAAAAACCTCCGTATTATAATACAACATATTTTGCCGCTTTGCAAGTCATTTTGAGATAAATTTTGTTTTAAAACACAAAAAATTGCCGTTTTTACGCGGCAATCTCTTATACGTCTTTAAATTTATTTGTCGTAATCGTCATCATCGTCCGACTCGTCGTCTTCGTCGTCATCGTCGTCAAACTCCTCGTCGTCGTCATAAAAATCAAAATCGTCTACTTCGTCAATAGGCTCGCTTTCCTCTTCTTCCTCCTCCTCGTCTTCGGCTTCCTCCTCGCCTTGCAACTCTTCAAGAGGAATCTCTATCTTGTCGCTTTCGTACTCGTCGGGATCGTCGTCAAGATAGTTGCGCCATTCGTCGTCGTTTTCGTCCAAAGGATCGCGATTGTCTTTTGCTGCCGCGCACGTGTCGCACATCTCGTCCTCTACGTTGATATACACGCGTTTGCAAATAGGACAAAGTTTTGTGAGTTCTTCCTCCAATTCGAGGTCGTCGTCCTCCAAAATGACGCTGGACTGCATACCCAACTCGGCTTTGCAGACGTCGCACATTTCTTGACGGCTATCCATATAATTAAGTTCACAGCGAGGGCATTTTACATACTTGATTTTAGACATAAATAATCTCCCTAATTTGCTATGGTATTATATATACAAAATCGTATTTTGTAAACTGTTTTTTGTATTTTTTTCCAAAAAAAACGGAAAAAGCGTTTTGCTCCTCCGTTTTGCGTGTATTTTTAACAATCGGCGGCAAACAAAATGTAGGTATCCAAGCCCAAACCGACCTCGTTTACGTTGAGATTTATTACCCTGCCGCCTTTTATCGCTTTTTTGCCGTAAGTGCAATAACCGCCGCTTATCGTGTTTGCCAAAAGTATTCCTTCGTAATTGACTTGATAATGGTTTTGGTGGTCGTGTCCGCTAAAGGTTGCGACCGTGCTGCCCAACTCCTTGATTTTTGCAAACATTCCGGTGTTTTTGCCGCTACAACAAACTTTTTCAAACTTGCCGTCAGATTCGGTAAAATTTTGCGTTGCGATTGCATATTCCGGCAAAGGAATATGAAAAAACGCAAGGCTCGGCGGCATAAAACCGATTTCGTTTTTGATGCCCGTCAAATACCACTCGTACCAACTTACCGTGCTTTTGCTAATCGGCGCGTACTTGCCCTCTTGCTTGTCTTTGCCCGCTTCGTTGCTGTCCAAAAGAATAAAACTGCCCTTTATCTCTCCTGCGGCGTTTTTTAAGTTTATCGCATAATTACCGAGCGTCTTGCCGTAAAGTCCGTCGTCAAGGTTTGTCGGTCCGACGTCAAACAACGAATACTCTGATTTTTGCAACATATCGCACAGCCGAGTTTTGTCGGCAAACCCCGTGCTGTCGTGGTTGCCGAAAGTCATTGCCCACTTGATGCCGCGTTTAGCGCATTGCTTGTCGATAAATTTAATCCACTTTCTCAATGCGTTGGCGTTGTCTATTGCAAAGGTAGTATCTCCCGTCACTACTACGAGGTCGGGATTAGTCTTGTCGATAAGTCTTTCCGCAAGGTCAAGAGTTTTTAAATCCAAACTTCCCGTACCGCTCAAAAAATGCAAATCGGTCAGTTGAAGTATAGTAAAATTGCCGTTGACGTCGGCGGTGACAGTAGAATAATTTGCCGAGTTGAAGGTATCCGTCGCTTTCCATTCGTATGGCGTCAAGTCGGATTTTAAAGTAAAAACAAACATTCGAAACACTACGTACAAAACCATTCCCGCAGAAATGATGCCCCAAAGCACCCACGCAAACCATCTGCGAAAACCTATTGCTTTATACTCCGCGTTTTTGTTGGAAATCACACCCATAGTATTTTTCTTCCGTTGTTAAAATTTTTTTGGATTGTCGTTTTTGTAAGTGCAAAAAGTTATGCTGTAGTCACCGTCTTGCTGCGGTTGACTTTCTTGCACAAGCCGCCAGTTTTTGTTCTCGTCGAGATTAGGGAAAAAAACCTGCGCGCCGCCATCGGCGTCAACTTTTGTGACATACGCGGTATCGCAGTAATCGAGCATAAAGGCGTAAAACATTGCGCCGCCGATAACAAAAACGTCTTGCGAATCATACCCGTCAAGCACTTTAAAAAGTTGTTTGGCGTCGTCTACCACTATGCAATCGTCGCGTTTTTCTCCGTTGGGATACAATACGACGTTTGTTCTGTTTTTGAGAGGTTTACCTTCGGGAAAAGATTTTAGAGTGTTGCTACCCATCGCCACTACTTTGTCGGTCGTTTTTTTGCGAAAAAAAGCCATATCCGACGGCAGTTTAAACAATAATCCGTTGTTTTTGCCGATGCCCCACTTTTTGTCAACCGCTACGATAATATTCATTTAGATTGCCACCTCCGGTTTTACGTCAAAATCGTTGTATTTGTAATCTATCAATTTAAAGTCGTCGGGTTTAAAGTCATAAAAATCCGTTTTGTCCGCCAAAACAAACTTTGGCGCGTCGTATTGCGGATTTTGTATCATTTTTTCTATCAGCGGTACGTGACGGTCGTAAATATGCGCGTCCGCTATGACGTGAACCAACTCGCCCACCTTAAAACCGCTCACTTTTGCAAGCATACTCAACAAAGCGGCGTACTGCGCTACGTTCCAGTTGTTTGCCACAAACATATCTTGCGAACGTTGATTCAACAATCCGTTTAGCGTGTCGCCAGATACGTTGAGCGTAAAAGAATATGCGCAAGGATACAAATTCATTTCGTGCAAATCCTTGTGAACGTACATATTGGCCATTATTCTACGGCTGTAGGGGTTGTTTTTAAGGTCGTAAAGTATACGGTCGACTTGGTCAAACTCACCTTCGGGATAGACGCTTTTTTGAGCGAGTTGGTATCCGTACGCTTTGCCGATAGTACCGTTTTTGTCCGTCCAACTGTCCCAAACTCCGCTGTTTAAATCGGAAACTCTGTTGCTCTTTTTTTGCCAAATCCAAAGCATTTCGTCCACGCAACTTTTAAAATAAGTGCGACGCAGAGTGATTATCGGAAACTCCTTTTGCAAATCGTACCTGTTGACCAAACAAAACTTTTTTATCGTGTGCGCGGGCGCGCCGTCCGCCCAGTGAGGACGTACGGAAACGTTTTTGTCGCTCCACCCGTTTAAAAGTATATCCTTTACGTTGTCTACAAATATTTTGTCCGCTATGCTCATTTGCGATTCTCCGTTACCTGTAATCTATCGTTATGCAAAAATCGACGTCGTGGTCTACGTTTTTGTTGAGTTTTTGTTTTATGTCCTCTGCCGTTGCCAAAGAACCGAACGGCACCGCAAGGTCAAACAACACTCTGTTTCTGCTACCGTACACAACGCGAAAGTCGTGTATGTCAAACTCGTCAAATATACTGCCGAGATACTTTTCTACTTCGGCTTTTTTTTCGTTGACGTATTTGTCGTCGCACACTATCGGATCGACGTGAATAAGCAATTCTATGCCGTCCTCTTTAAAAAAGTCGCGCTCGATAGCGTCGGCGAGTTCGTGCGCGGAAGTGATAACGGTGTTTGCGTCAACCTCCGCATGCGCCGTCACAAAACGTTTTTGCGGGCCGTAATCGTGTATCGTCAAGTCGTGCACTCCGAGAACTCCGTCATAAGACAATATTTTGTCTTTGATGCGTAGTTTTTCTTCCTGAGTAGGCGCAACGCCGATGAGATTGTCGAGAGTGTCCCGCGCCGTTTTTATCCCGCCTACAAAAATCAATACGCTTACCAAAAGTCCCATGTACCCGTCGAGATTGACTTTGGCAAAATGACCTATTATCGACGCCGCAAGTATTGCCGCAGTACCTACGGTATCGCTCACGCTGTCAACCGCCATCGCTTTAAAAAGAGGTAAATTTCTTTTTTTGCCCAAAACGTTAAAGCAGACAAACATAGCAAACTTTATCGCAACGGAAACGGCAAGAACAATAACAAGCAAAAGGTTGTATTGCGGCAGATAAGGCTGTTTAAAATTGAGAATAATTTTTTTGACGCTTTCTATGGCGAGTTGTATTCCCAAAACGATAATTACAAAGCCTATCAAAGTGCCTGCGACGTACTCCATTCTTTCGTGACCGAACGGGTGTTTTTTATCTGCGGGTTTTGCGGCTATCTTTGAAGAAATCAGCGCAATGACGTTGTTGCCTGCGTCGGACAAGTTGTTTACGGCGTCGGCAGATATGGAAATATTGCCGAAAAGCGTTCCCAAAACAAACTTTGCCACGCATAGCAAAATATTTGCGGTCAATGCGGACGCCGCGCCGATAATATTTGTTTTAGTGCGATTTTTGTCTGTCATAATGCCCTGTCGGTCGGGATAACAACTCGTCGCCGCCGCTTTGTTTTGCGATTTAAAACCTTCGCTTTTGTTTTGTCCGCAAGTTTTTTGACGTTGACGATTGATATTTCTGCGTTATATTTTACTTTTTTTTGGGCGTATTGTCAATTATTTAAGTATCATTACCCGACAAGATATCGTTTAAAGCGTTTTGTATCTGCTTTTTTGCAAATAAAAAACCGTTTTTGACCGCAGATTGAGTTTTTCCTTCTATAAAACAACGAATTTTGGGTTCTGTCCCGCTAAATCTGAGAACTATACGCAACAACGGATATTTTTGATTAAAAATCGCAATTATGTTGCCCAAAGTATTGTTTTGCAAAAATTCCTGCTTTTGCGCGTCGGTACAAACAAAATTTTCGGTAATGCTTTCAAAAGGAACGTATTCTGCCGTATAATCGAAAATATCCCCTTTTTCTACGACGATTTTGCTGACGAGCAAAGCGTTGATTATCGCGTCGCTACCCGTAGCAAAATCACTCAATAAATAGTGACCGCTGTTTTCTCCGCCTACGTTACAACCTTTTTTGGTCATCGCTTCGTATATTTTGCTGTCGCCTACGTCGGTACGCAACAGTTGTATACCTGATTTTTTTAATGCGTTGCTCAATCCGCCGTTGGTCATTATCGTACCTACCGCAGTCAAACCGAGTAGTCGATTGCTTTGTTTAAAATATTTGCAAAAAGCGTAAAAAATCCTGTCCGCTTCTACGGCTTTTCCGTCGGCAACAACCGCAAGCCTGTCTGCGTCGCCGTCAAAAGCAAATCCGATATCGCAACCGTTGTCTTTCATCTGAGACAACAAAAAATCCGTTTTGGTTGCGCCGCACCCGACATTTATCTTGTCGCCCCTGTTAAAATCGCAATACGCCACTACCTTTGCTCCGCACTCCGCAAAAACTCGCTTTGCCACTTTGTACGCGCTGCCGTAACAACAATCCAAAGCAACTTTAAGCCCGTCAAGATTTGCGTCAACCGCCTTCAAAACGTATTTTGCATAAGCGTCTTCGCCACCGTCGTAAACCTGCGCGACGGGAATTTCCGTCGGCAAAACGACGTTGAATCCGTCGATAAACTCGCTCAATTCCACTTGAACTTTTTCGCATATTTTTATGCCGTATTTGTCAAATACTTTAAGCCCGTTGTACTCGGGCGGATTGTGGCTTGCGCTTATCATGACGCCGTACCCCGCTCCGCTTATGCGGGTAAAATATGCAACCGCATTTGTCGGCGTAACGCCGAGATTTATCGTTTGACCGCCATAATCGTTTACGCCTTTTGTCAACGCCGCCGTCAATTCGCCGCCGCTTACGCGAGTATCGCAACCGGTCACGATAATCTCTCCGCCGAGTTTGACAAGTCCCGCTCCCAACGCGTACGCCGTTTCTTTGGTCAACGTTGCGCCGTATACGCCTCTTATTCCGTCCGTACCGAATAAATTCATACAAAAAAACCTCCTCCGCTATTATATGAAACGAGAAGGTTTTTTTATCCAAAGAAAAACGTCGGTTGTTTTTTACAATTTTTGGTCGTTTGACCGTTTACGACGCTTTTTACGTCAAAATTTAAAGGCTGCTTTTTTCCTTGTTGAATTTTTCCACAGCCTGACGGTATCTTGCGGACAACTTAAACAAATACGCTTGTTTTTGACTTTCCGTCATTTCCTCCGTAAGGCTTTTGTCCGCTAACATACCTATCGGATTTACCACCACAGCGTCTTGCGTCAATATGGCTTTTACCCTTTCGTAAAACTGCTCGTCGCTTTCGTAATTGCTGTTGTAGATTTTGTCTTTCAAAACCTGCTTTTGCTTTACCATAAGTCCGTCGCGACTGATTCCGTCGTTTTGGCAGGAATTAAGATACAAAGCCCTTTCGGACTTGACCTGACTCCAAAAATCGTTTTTAAGTCTTTGTTTTGCCTGTTTTGCATAAGTTTTAAAAGTAGACATAAAATTTCCTCCGATAAATATTTGTGTTTATTGTTTGCATTATTCCGTTGTTTCTTTTGACGAGGTTGTCTTGGACAACCTATTATTTTTGCGAGTAATAGCAAAAAGTCGGCAACGCCAAAAACTCCCGTCGTTTTTGTTTTTATCCTAAATTAAAATAAAAAAATCCGTCGACAAAGTTTGGTCGACAGAATTTTCTTTAGTGTAAAAAAAGTATTAAGTTTGCCGTAATTAACCGCGAACGTTGCGTTTGCGCGCCGCCTCAGCCTTTTTTTTGCGACGTACGGAAGGTTTTTCGTAATGCTCCTTTTTTTTAAGGTCACCGATGATACCGTCGCGAGCGCATTTACGTTTAAAACGACGTAACGCGTTGTCGAGTGTTTCGTTGTCGCCTACTCTTATCGTGGACATAGTCTGTTTCGCCCCCTTCCCTCAATCGGTTAATTTAACGCTATATCATTTTATTAAATTAGATTGCGTTTGTCAAGCAAAACAAACAAAATAATTCAAAATTTTATGTTTGCATGAGTCGCTTGGTTTTGTTGAGAACTTCTGCGAGATATTTGCCCGTATAACTATCCTTGCACTCCGCAATCTGCTCGGGCGTGCCGACGGCTACGACGTTGCCGCCTTTGTCGCCGCCTTCTTTGCCTAAATCTATGACGTAATCCGCTACTTTAATTAGGTCGAGATTGTGTTCTATAACCACGACGGTGTTGCCGTAAGAAACCAACCTCTGCAAAATCTTAACTAATTTGTCAACGTCCGCCGCCGCAAGTCCCGTCGTAGGCTCGTCCAACAAATACATGGTTTTGCCTGTGTTTCGCTTGGATAATTCCGTACTTAATTTTACTCTCTGCGCTTCTCCGCCCGACAAACTCGTTGCGGATTGTCCGAGTTTAATGTACCCCAACCCGACGTCGTACAAAGTTTGCAATTTGTTTCTTATCGGCGCGATATTTTCAAAAAACAAAAGCGCTTCTTCTACGCGCATATCGAGTACGTCGGCAATACTTTTGCCTTTATACTTGACTTGCAACGTTTCCCTGTTGTATCTTGCGCCGTGACACACTTCGCACGGAACGTAAACGTCGGGCAAAAAGTTCATGGCTATTTTTAGTATGCCGTCGCCGCTACAGTTTTCGCACCTGCCGCCGCTGACGTTAAAGGAAAAACGCCCCGCCTCGTACCCTCTCTCTTTTGCGTCGGGAGTTGCCGCAAACAAACGCCTTATGTGGTCAAACATTCCCGTATAAGTTGCGGGATTGCTACGCGGCGTACGACCTATCGGGGATTGATCTATGACGATAACGTTGTCGAGATTTTCTTCCCCCGTGATTTTTTTGCACTCCGTTTTGACGGGCTTTGCGCGGTTGAGTTTGTTTAAAAGGTACGGAGCGATAATTTCATTTACCAAACTGCTCTTACCGCTGCCGGATACGCCCGTCACGACGGTGAAAGTTCCCAACGGAATTTTTACGTCAACGTTTTTAAGGTTGTTCTTTTTTGCACCCGTCACAACCAAAAATTCACCGTTGCCATTGCGTCTTTCCGTCGGCACGGGAACAAATTTTTTGCCGCTCAAATATTGACCTGTGACGGATTTTTCGCACGCCATAATATCTTCCGGAGTGCCCGTCGCAACTACTTCGCCGCCATGCACGCCGGCAAGCGGCCCTATATCTACGACAAAATCAGCCGCTTTTATCGTGTCGTCGTCGTGCTCCACTACAATGACAGTATTGCCTATATCGCGCAAACGTTTTAATGTGTCAATCAACCTTTGATTGTCGCGTTGGTGCAAACCTATGCTCGGTTCGTCAAGAATATACAGCACTCCGGTAAGTCCGCTGCCTATTTGCGTCGCAAGCCTTATCCTTTGCGCTTCTCCGCCCGATAGCGTGGACGCCGAGCGATTTAATGTGAGATAATCGAGTCCGACGTCGCATAAAAATTTCAGCCGCGCTTTAATCTCTTTGAGCAACATTTTTGCAATGGTTGCCTGCGTTTCCGTCAAAACGAGGTTGTCAAAAAACTCCTGCATCTTGTCTACGGACAACTCGCATAACTCAAAAATGTTTTTGTCGGCAACTTTTACCGCCAAAACCTCTTTTTTGAGTCTTTTGCCGCCGCAAGTCTTGCACGGATAAGTTACCATATATTTTTCGTACTCGCGCCGTACAAAATCGCTCGTACTTTCGCGATAACGACGCGTAAACATAGGAATAAGTCCTTCCCAGTCCGACGTGTAATTGCCGTTGAAAGATTTGGTTTTGTAATCGAATCGTATTTTTTCGCCGCCGTTGCCGTACAACAGCATATTGTAAACGTCTTTTGGCAAATCCTTTATCGGCGTGTCCTTGCTAAAACCGTAGTGGCGGGACAACGCCGTAAAGTAAGAGTCCATCCAAGTCCCCGCGTCGATGTTAAAACCTAAAAACCGCACAGCGCCTTCGTTAAGGCTTTTGGTTTTGTCGGGTATCATAAGGTCGATGTCAAAAGATTTTTTAAAACCCAACCCCAAACACTCGGGACACGCGCCAAACGGACTGTTGAAACTAAACATTCTCGGCTCTAATTCTTCTATGGTTATACCGCAATCGGGGCAAGCGTAAAGAGTAGAATACAGCGTTTCGGTTTGTTCCGTTTTTATTACGACCAAACCTTCCGCAAGTTTTATCGCCGTTTCCAGACTGTCGGTCAATCGACGAGAAATATTTTCCTTTACGACGAGTCGGTCGATTACGACGCCGATATTGTGTTTCTGCTGCTTGTCAAGCACGATATCTTCGTCCAGACTGCGCATTTCTCCGTCTACAAACACGCGAACGTATCCCTGATTTTTTAAAGACGAAAAAAGATTTTTGTATTCTCCTTTTCTGCTGCGTACTACGGGCGCGACGATAACAATTCTCGTACCCTCCGCCAACTCCAAAACTTTGTCGGCAATTTGGTCTACCGATACTTTGGTAATTTTTTTGCCGCATTCGGGACAATAAGGCGTACCGATACGGGCGTACAGCAAACGAAGATAATCGTATATCTCCGTCACCGTGCCTACCGTACTGCGGGGATTGTTGCTCGTGGTTTTTTGGTCAATGGAAATAGCGGGGCTTAAACCCTCTATCGATTCTACGTCCGGCTTGTCCATCTGCCCCAAAAATTGACGGGCATAAGCGGACAAACTCTCTACGTATCTGCGCTGACCTTCCGCAAAAATCGTATCGAATGCCAAACTGCTCTTGCCGCTACCCGATATTCCCGTAAAAACAACGAGTTTATCTCTCGGTATGGTAAGATTTATCCCTTTGAGATTGTTCTCTTTAGCGTTTTTTATTACTATTTCTTTCATTTTTTTCAGTCAATTTGTCAAGACGTTTTGTCATTTGAGCAATCTTTTCCCTGAGTTGGATTGCTCTTTCAAAATCAAGGTTGCCCGCCGCAACTTTCATAGCCGATTTGAGTTTTGCTATGCCGTCGGCAAGTTCTCTCGGCGTTTCTCCCACTGCTTTTTGAGAAATAGCCAACGTGTTTTTTACTCCGTGTTTAATCGTTTGGGGGATAATGCCGTGTTTTATATTGTATTCGTTTTGAATGTTGCGTCGACGATTTGTTTCGTCAATCGCGCGTTTCATACTACCCGTAACAGTGTCGGCGTACATTACCACTCTGCCTTTGTCGTTGCGGGCGGCGCGCCCTATCGTTTGAATAAGACTGCTTTCGCTACGCAAAAAACCTTCTTTGTCTGCGTCGAGAATTGCGACGAGTTGAACTTGCGGCAAGTCAAGACCTTCTCTCAACAAGTTTATGCCTACGAGAACGTCAAACTCGCCGTTTTTTAGCCCGTTGACTATATCTATACGCTCCAAAGTGTCTATATCGCTGTGCATATAACGCACGCGTACGCCTCTGTCCGACAAGTAAGAAGTCAACGCTTCCGCCATTTTTTTGGTTAGCGTCGTAACAAGCACTCTGCCTTTATCTTTGACTACGGCGTCGATTTGGTTTATCAGATGGTCAATCTGACCTTCTACAGGCACTACTTCTATAATCGGGTCGAGTAGTCCCGTAGGTCGTATTACTTGCTCTACCACTTGTCCCGCCTGCCTCAACTCGTACTCGTCGGGCGTGGCGGATACGCATATCATCTGACCTATGCGACTGTCAAACTCGTCAAATTTGAGCGGTCGGTTGTCGTACGCGCTTTTAAGCCTGAATCCGTAATTGACAAGGTTGTCCTTTCTCACTCTGTCGCCGTTGTACATTCCCCGTATTTGCGGCAAGGTGATGTGGCTTTCGTCGATAAAAGTTATAAAATCTTCGTTGAAGTAATCCAACAAAGTATACGGCGGTTGCCCCGCCTTTCTGCCGTCAAAATAACGAGAATAGTTTTCTATGCCGTTGGTGTACCCCATCTCGCGCAACATTTCCACGTCGTAATTTACGCGCTGATTCAAGCGGTAGGCTTCTATCGCTTTGCCCGCGTCTTCAAATGCCTTTACCTCTTTTTCTTTATCGCGCAAAATATGATCAAGACAACTTTGCATCGTGCTGCCTGATACTATATAGTGCGTCGCGGGAAAAATAAAACAATGCAACAGTTCGCAAACAACCCTACCCGACACCGCTTCGTTTTCCGTTATTCTGTCCACTTCGTCACCGAAAAACTCTATTCTTATGGTTTTTTCCGAACTCTCCGCAGGGAAAACCTCTACTATATCTCCCCGTACCCTAAACGTTCCGCGCCTAAAATCCGTGTCGTCGCGCTTGTATTGTATCTCGACAAGGCGCGAAATAACCTCTTCGCGGCTTACGCTGTCGTGAGGTCTTAACGACAAACTCATTTTGTAATACTCCATAGGCGCGCCTAAACCGTAAATGCAACTGACCGACGCAACAACGATAGTGTCGCGCCGCTCGTACAAACTACACGTGGCAGAGTGACGCAACTTGTCGATTTCGTCGTTTATCGACAATTCCTTTTCTATATACAAATCGCGGCTGGGTATGTAGGACTCGGGCATATAGTAATCGTAGTAGGAAACAAAAAACTCTACCCTGTTTTCGGGAAAAAACTCCCTAAACTCGTTGCATAACTGCGCCGCCAAAGTCTTGTTGTGACTTATAACGAGCGCGGGACGATTTGTCTTTGCTATGACGTTTGCCATAGTAAAAGTTTTTCCGCTCCCCGTGACGCCGCGCAAAACTTGAGTGCGCAGACCGTTGTCTATGCCCTCTACAAGTTTGCTTATTGCCTGCGGTTGGTCGCCGCAAGGTTGATAATTTGAAACGAGTTTAAAATCCATAAATATTAAGTCGTCGTTTGCTTTTTTGGTTGCGACGTTATTGACGTTGCTGACGGTTTAGATTGTAAATTATGTTCAATCCTTCCAAAGACAAACCTCTGTCAACGACGTCAAAAAATTTTTGATTGTCAAAAGATAACAGTTGGCTGAGTCCGCCCGTCGCAATAACTTTGCAATCGGGTAGGTTTGCTTCCGCCCGCAGTTTTTTGACGAGATACTCAACTTGCCCTTCCATACCGTAAATCACGCCGCTTTGTATCGCTTTTGAGGTGCTGTTTGCAAGCGCAACGGCAGGACGCGACAACTCGACTTCCGGCAATCGCGCCGCGCTGGACGCAAGACTCTTTATCCCCGTCCTTATACCTATAGTTATGCAACCGCCTAAAAATTCGTTTTTGTCGTTGACTACGTTAAAGGTCGTCGCAGTACCGAAATCTATCAGAATGTACGGCGGCTTGTACTTTTTGCTCGCCGCAACGCAGTTTATTATTCTGTCGCTACCCAACTCTTTGGGGTTTTCGTACTTAATGTTCAACCCCGTCTTTATGCCCGTGCCGACAACAAGCGGATTTACGTTAAAGTAATACTCCAACATGTGCGTTACGGTGTAATTTAGTTGAGGAATAACGCTACTAATAATTCCGCCTTCAAGTTGCGACAAGTCGATATGCTCGGTAAACATAAGTTGTTTTATTATGCTACCGTGTTCGTCGCCGGTGCGGGACACGTCGGTAGATATGCGCCAACTATATTTGAGTTTGTCGCCTTCAAACAGTCCTATTTTCATGTTGGTGTTGCCTATATCTATCGCTATTATCATAAGTTTTTTCCGCCTTCGTGTTGCTTTTATTTTTTGATTTTTTGTTTAAAAAAATACTATTTGACTAATAACCGCCGCAGATTCAGTCTAAACCGTCTTTGCTTTCCGCGTCGGCAAACTTGCCCTTTTGTTGCCCTTCCTCTTTTGCGGCTCGTTTTAAATTGTTTCCGTCTATGCCCAACTTTAAACCATGTCTTACTCCCAAAACGACGAGCGGCGAAACAATCGCGCTGATAAGATACTCCGGTATGATATTAGTAAATATTACTACTTTGATTATCGCAAACAAACCGGTGTATTCCTGCCCCATAACCTTTTTGCAAATGTTTAAAGCCGTCAAAAACAATACGGTGTTGACCATGTTTCCGACAACGACAGATACGCTCATAGCGGTGATTTGCGCCTTTTTGCTCTGATTGTTTTTAAAACACTTTAATATCAGCCGATAACAACAAAAAGCCGTTATCCCGACAAAAATTCTCGGCAACAAGGTTACGAGCGGATTGTTTTGCGGAATTTCTCCAAACAACAAGGCTTTTACCCAACTGGCAAGCCCAAACATAACCCCCGCCAAAAATCCGAATCTATAATCGTTGAATAGAAAACATAGGGTAAAAGTCACCGCCAAAGTGACCGTCGCCGTCGATATTCCCGACGGTAAAGCAAGACTTATCGTCTTGTCAAGCATCATCGCAATAAAGATGAGCGCAAACATAATAGCCATCACGGCTACAAAATAAGATTTTTTGTTGTTAATCATCGTTGACCTCCTGCGCGCAACCGTCGCGCGGCGTATAATAAAATATAATATCAAAGTACCGCTCTTTCCGATACGGTCTATTTGATAGTTTAGCACAATTTAGCAAATTTGTTAACCGTTTAAACAAAATTTTTGTTCTTTTGCAACGATTTTTGCGTAACACATTTTTTTGAGGCTGCGTAAATTATTATAGGCACAACAACGTGCAAATATATATACGGAGGTAAAAATGTTTAACAATATGTTCGGCAACGCGGAAGAAGGTCGCGAAGGCTGCTGCGGCGGCGGGTTTAACCTTTGCGGATGCAACTGCCTGTGGATATTTTTGGTTATTCTGTTTTTGTGTTGCTGCTGCGGCGGAAAAAGCAAAAACTTTAACCTCAACATCAATCCATGTTGCTTGCTGCTCGCAATAGCGCTACTGTTTTGCTGCGGCGGCATATCATTGAGGTCTTGTCCCAAAGCATAATACATAAGACTCAACGACATAATACCGCAAATCACAAATTCAGGGGGCTTTGACTGCCCTCTGTTTTTGTTTCGGTTTAATATTTAAACCCCCTATCGCTCCCCGCCCGATAAATTTTTTTGTAAAAAGTATATTTATTTTGTTGACATAATTTTACTTTTGACTTATAATCATTAAGCAAATTTGCGGGAGTGGCTCAGTGGTAGAGCGCTGCCTTGCCAAGGCAGATATCGCGAGTTCGAATCTCGTCTCTCGCTCCAACAAATTAACGTACCTTTATTCGACACGACAAAGGTACGTTTTTTTTAAAAAAAAGATGCGGTTAACCGCAACGACATTCAAACCATTATTAAAACGCGATAAATCGGAATTTGTAAGGATTAAAAAATGAAAACGACAATTCGCAAAGTTAGGAAAGGCGACGAAAACATTTTGGCTTATATTCAAACCGAAAGTTGGAAAGCCGCGTTTGCGGGTATCATCGACGACGAAACGTTGAAAAAATGTACAAACATTGAAAAAGCAACGGATATGTATTATCGGCTTCTTAATGACGACAAAGGAAACGGTTATATTCTTGTTGCGGAAGGAACGCCTCGCTGTATCGCATACTGGGATGCGGCGCGAGATGCGGAATTTGCAGGAAAGGCTGAATTGATTTGTATCCATAGCCTGCCGGAAAAGTGGCGTAAAGGCTATGGCAGTCAGATGATGAATCGTGTTATTAAAGATATAAAAGCCGCAGGTTTTTCCGAAGTAGTGTTGTGGGTATTTAAAGATAACACTCGCGCAAAAACTTTTTACGAATCGATGGGATTTACTCTTACCGATTTTTCTAAACGGTTTATTGATACCGAAGAAGTCCTCTACTCATTAAAATTATAATAAAATTGTACAAACCAAAAAAGACTTGTCAACAAGCAGGTCTTTTTTTGGTTGCGACTACAAAGCGGAAAAAACGGGAACCCAAAAAGTTGTAAAACTTTTTGGGAAAAGGAGCAGCAAGCGTAAAAGCAAAAAGACCGTCCAAAGGACAGTCTTTTGCAAAAATCGCTTTGCTGCGACGTTGGCAAGGGTAGCAGGATTCGCAAGGAGCGAAAGCGACGGAATAGCGAGCGAAGCAAGCGTCACAAATAAGTTTTGAATACGGCTGTACTAATAAAGTCGGCAAGCAAATAAGGAACAATAAAAAAGGTTTGCTTGTTTGCAAACCTTTTTTATTGTGACTACAAAGCGTAGCCGACGCTGGCAAGGGTAGCAGGATTCGAACCTACGAATAACAGGGTCAGAGCCTGTTGCCTTACCGCTTGGCGATACCCCTATACCTCGATTGCCGATTAAATCAGCGTATACATTATACTTCTTTTTTGTGTTTTGTCAACTTTTTTTGCGCAGTTTTGGCGGTTTTAACCAAAAAATTTGCAAGCAAGCATAGTCCATCGTACAAAACGTTTCTCGCTCAGTATCACCACTCGATGATTTTAACTTCGTTTTTGTCGGGCAAAAAAATATTGAGATCTTTTGTAAGGTCGGTATTTTTTGCAATAACCGTCGGTTTTTGTTTTATGTAAGTACCCGTGCTTTCCGCAAGCAAATTATGTTGCTTATCAAAAATTTTTGCGCTTGCCACAAATCCGCGAGAAAAATTTTTGTCCACTTGTCCGACGGCAAGCAACTCCGTATCGAGCGGAGTCGGTTTGTGATATTTGACGGTAATACTTCCCGTGACGGCAAGCGTATCAGGCTCTGTAAGCCACACGGCTCTGCCTGCTATTTCGTCAAGCATAGCGCATACCACGCCGCCGTGCGTACGCTCGGGATAACTCTGATGTATTTGTTTTGTTTTAAAAACGCTGATTACCTGCCCTTCTGTCGTTTCGTAAAAAGGCGCAAATAATCCCGCTTTGTTGTCTTTGCCGCAAATCAAACAATCATAACTGTTTGTTTGCTTTTTTGCTATTTTAAATATCATTTTTTCCATTTTGACTCAATATGTTAAACAAAAAATATTTGCATTTTTGTCGGCAAAACTCTTGTACGTATGTTTGTTTTTGCGACAAAATATTTTTTTCTTGTATTAAGGCGAAACGCGTCTTTAAGGTGTTACCTCAAAGACGCGGCAAAACGTGAGAGCAGTCTATAAGCCGAGTTCTGTATTTGACGGCCATCTATCTACGCCTTGCGTCTCCGCAAGGCTCCAGCGACATATCGAGACGTCGGGCAAACGTTTTATCTCATTTCTTGCACCGAGCGGGGTTTACATTAACGACGAGTTACCACGCCGTTCGTAGGCTCTTACCCTACGTTTCCACCCTTGCCAAAATTTTGGCGGTTTATTTCTGTTGCACTTTCCTTAAAGTCGCCTCCACCGGGATTTCTCCGGCGCTCTGCCCTATGGTGCTCGGACTTTCCTCGTTGGGGAGTTGCCCCACCGCGACCGTCTGGCTGCCTCGATTATTATTTTATACCACTCTTTTAATTTTGTCAACCGTTGGCAACAAGTACAAGCAATGCAAATACAATATACGTATAGGGAGGGCAACGACAATGTTTTTTAGTGCGATAGCGAGTTTTTTTGCAAAGGTGTTTTGTATGGGCGGATACGTTTCTTCAGGAACGGCGTACCCGCGCCCCCTTTCCAAAGAAGAAGAAACGGCGTGCTTAATAGCCATGCAAAACGGCGACCAAGAAGCGCGGGAAAAACTAATAAGACACAATATGCGTTTGGTGGCTCACATTGCAAAAAAATATTCTCAAAAAAACGATTTTGAGGACGCGATAAGCGTAGGTAGTATAGGTCTGATAAAAGGTTTAAAAACCTATTCCGCCGATAAAGGCACGACGCCTGCGACTTATCTCGCGCGCTGTATCGAAAACGAAATTCTAATGATGCTGCGTAGCGACAAACGCTACAAAAATACCGTTTACTTGTCCGATACGATGGACAAAGACGACAACGGCAACAATTTTACGCTTTTGGATATTCTTTCCGTCAACGAAGAAAGTATCTTTTTTAAAGCCGAACAAAGCATATTGAGCAAAAGACTGGACGAAATCCTTAAAAACAATCTTGCCGACAGAGAATATCGAGTAATTGTTTTACGGTACGGTTTAAACGGAAACACGCCGCTGACGCAACTGCAAACGGCAGAAAAATTCAATATCAGCAGAAGTTACGTTTCTCGCATAGAAACAAAGGCGTTGAAAAAGTTGCGGGCAGTGCTTAACAAAAACGATTTTTGACAAGATTCAAAGACGATTTTGGTAAGTATCGACAGACGACAAAGCGGCGTCATCACACAAAAAGCGGAGCGATTTTCGCTCCGCTTTTTGTCTTAGTTTTTGATTGCGTTTTTAAACAAACCTGCGGTTGTTTTACGCCGCTTTATAATTCCAAACTATCTTGGCTTTGATTCCGTGTTTCCACCACGGCAGTATGCTTTGCATACCGACCATTTTTGCTTTGGGACAATCAGAAGTACCAAGCCACCTAAACAAAACGTCGATTTCTGCGCGGTTTTTAATGTTGACGGTTTGTTCTGCCGTCCAACCTTCAAACACCCAGTAACCGTTAATTCTGACGCGCTCGGGTATCACTATGCTCGAAACGTTGTTGCATCCCATAAACACGCCGATTGCCAAAGTCAATTGAACGTCGGACTCCTCTATCGTCACGTTTTGCAACGCTTTGCACTCTTTAAAGGCATAATCACCTATCGAAGCGACGTTGGCGGGGATACAAAAACTTGTAATTCCGCTGTTTTCAAAGGCGTTTTTGTCTATGGTCTGCAATGCGCTTTCTTGTGCAAAATTCACCGCAACAAGGTCGGAACAACCGTTAAACGCATAACTATTTATTGCTTTAACGGACGCAGGTATCGTGATATTTTCCAAACCGCTATCCCCAAAAGCGTAAGACGGAATTGCCTCGAGAGATTCGCCAAGTTTTACCGTTTTGAGTGATTCGCAATATCTGAATGCGCTCGCGCCTAATTCCGTCACTCCGTTGCCTATCGTCACCGTTTCGAGTTTAGCGCATTTGCTAAACAAATACGTACAAATCACGTCGCAATTGACAGTAGCGGACAGAAGACTGTTGCACTCCGCAAACGCCGAAGTCGATTTAGCCTCAAACACGATATTAGCGGGCAAGGTTATATTAACAAGCGCGCTACGATAAAACGCATTTGAGTTCAAAGTCAATTTGTTTTCCGTATCCGCAAAAGTGAACTCGGTGAGTTTTCCGCAGTTTGCAAAAGCATACTTACCTATACTTTCAACCGTTGTCGGCAGTTTGAAAGAAGTCAATCCACTGCCTTCAAAAGCGCGTTCTTCGATTGTTTTTAACGTGCAACCGCTTTCAAATTTTACGGTGGTAAGATTTACGCAGTTTGCAAAGGCGTAAGCGTCGATTTTTTCTAAAGAAGCAGGTATCGTCACTTCCGTCAAGTTGCTGTTTCCGTAAAAGGCGTTTTCTCCGAGTTCAGAAATTCCCGAGAAATCAACGGTTGTAGCGTTGCCCGTCGGATATCCCAAAAGAGTACCCTTTTGGTCAACCAAAGCGCCGCTGGGTGTAGTGCTGAACAACGTGTTGCCTTCCTCAATCACAAACTTAATATCGGAGCAACCGCCAAACGCTCCCGCGCCGATACTTGTAACGGATTTTGTTATCGTAAAGGACTTGAGATTTTCGCACCCTCTAAACGCTTGCGTGCCTATAGAAGAAAGTATTTTGCTCTTTATGGTCACGCTGTCGAGATTTTTGCAACCGGAGAATACTCCGACGCCTATTTCGGACACGTACGGCGGCAAAACAATGCTTGTAATTGCCGTGTTTTGGAAGGCATACTTACCGATTTTTCTTAATGCGTTGGGCAAAGCGATATCTTCCAACGCGTTGCAATTTGCAAACGCATAATCGGGCAAAGTAAGGGTTTTGTCGCTCACTATTACGGTTTTAAGATTTGTGCAACCCATAAAGATATAGTTGCCCAAAGTCTTTGCGTTGACCAAATCTATTTCTTCCAAACTCTTACAACTTTGGAAAGCATACTGACCTATTGACGTACACGTTTGCGGCAACAATACGGTATGCAAATTCGTACAATTCACAAACATACGCATACCCAAAGAAGTCATTGTCGTTTTGGACAAATCCAACACTTGCAAGCTTGAACAGCTTTCAAACATAGCGTCGTACAAATACGAAATTTTAGATCCAAACTTGATTTCTTTTAGATTTTTGCAAAAAGCAAATGCGCTTCTGCCGAGATGTTGCGCTTTTTCTGCGTTTTCAATTTTGGACAAGTCGAGTTTTTCTAAAGCCGTACCATAAAAGGCAAAGCCATCGATAGTTTCCAACGTATCGGGGAATCCCTCTTTCAACTCACTGTTGTAGTCGCCGTTTTCATAGTAGTACAGGTTTGTAAGACTTGAACAATTGTTGAAAGCCCACCCGCCTATACGCTTAATTTGAGATGAAACAACCACCGTTTTTAAATTTGTGCAACTGTCAAAGCCATTAAAAGGCATCGTAGATGCATAACCCGACGTGGCAACGGATAAAAACTGCAAAGATTCAGGCAAATAAACCGTTTCCAACGAAGTACAAGAGCCAAATGCCTTGCCGGAAAGCGATTGTCCCATAGAATTTAGATTTTTTAACGGTCTCAAATCAATTTCTTTTAACGCAGTGCAGGTATAAAAGGTCATAGCGTCAAGCATACTGATCGTCGTATTTTCTTCAAACGTAACCTTTTGAAGATTGCGGCAAAAAGCAAATGCGTTAGAACCGATTGTAGAGATTTTGCTATGCAAGTTTACGCTTGTCAAACCGGAAGTATAAAAAGCATTAGTACCTATTGCGATAACCGAAAGTGGTAAATTGCACAGCGCCGAGCCTTCTTCCAAAGTTTCGCCGTTAACTTTTATCTTATCGAGAGCGGAGCAGTTTTTAAACATAGCGTTGGGTATTTTGGTAAATCCTACCGCATTAGGCAAAGTGACGGTGGTGAGATTATCGCAACCTTCAAACATAGATATGCTCAACGTTGCGGTTGCACCGCTTGCGTTCGCTTCGATTTCTAAGGTAGTCGCACCGCAATAAGCATAGGCAAAATTACCGAAATTTATCTTTCTTGCGGGGATTGTAATTTCCTTAAAGCTGCGGCAGTAGAAAAACGCATATTCCCCTACCGACGTAACGCTTGCGGGAAGTTTAAACAGATTGAGTTTTTCGCAAACAGCAAAGGCGTATTTGCCTATTGTTTTAAGCGCGGGTGATTCTGCAACTTTAAGGTTGTTGTTTTCGTCATACACGGCAACTATTTTACCGGTATCTTTGTCAATATCCGTTTGGTAAAATACGAGTTCTTCCAAATTGTAGCAGTTAAGGAAGGCGTAATCTTTAATATCCGTCAATCTGTCGGGCAAATATATCTTTTTGAGCGAATATTGATTGCGGAACGCATACGCAGATATTGTGTTGACAATCGGCGATACTACAAATTCGCCGTTTTGCAAAGGTTTGCCCTCTCCTTCTTCCAACTGGCCGTACAAGTATATAATATTGTTGCCTGCGGCGTTCTTTATCAAAGGCAAAGTTCCGTCCATAGAATAAGGAGAACCTTCCGCAAGAATTACGGTAGTGACAGACGGCGCTTTATCCAAAGCAAGCCCTATATCATAGCAAGATGCCGACATCGTGACCGACGTCAAAGAATAACAATCTTCAAAAATACCAGTTCCAAACGTTATTTTGTCGGTTATCGATTCGGGGAACACTATAGAGGTCAATGCCGTATTTACAAATGCGGCGTTGTTTACGGCTTTGAGAGCGGCTTTGTTTTCGTTTTGGGGTTTTCCTGCCGCTTCTGCCTCAGCCTTTGTGTAGGTCAAGAAAGTAACAGACGAGAGATTGACGCAACCATAAAAAGCATTTGTGCCTATCGTGCCAACGCTTGCGGGAACTACAAAACTCGTCAAAGATACGCAGTTTCTAAATGCATATCCGCCGGTAGAAGTCACTACACCTTCCATAATCACCGAAGTGAGTTTAGAGCAGCCGTCAAAAGTATTGTTGGTTATGACCGTAACTTTTTCCGGCAACGTTATGCTTTCCAAAGACGTGCAACCGGAAAATACATAAGTTCCGCTAAGTTTGGTGACTGATTTGCCCGATACGTCGTCTTTTGCAAATATTACCGTTTTGAGACTCGAGCAATTTTTAAAGGTGTTGTTGCCGAGAGCGCTAACTTTTGCGCCGATTTCTATGTATTCGAGAGCAGAGTCATCTTCAAAAACACACTTGCCTAACGTGGCCACTGTTTTGGGCATTGAATAAGTCACTTTTGTTTCGTCGGTTGCGTCTGCTACGGGTACACCGAAGTTTTTGAGTTTTAGCAATTTAGAAAAAGCGTAATCGCTTATCGTCGTTACTGCGCTGTTAGCCGTAAAAGCAACCGTTTGCAGTTGAACTTGTTGCACATAGTTTGTATTGAAGTAGAACACGTATTGCCCTATCATCTTTACGCTGTCTGGTATATTCAATTCGGTAATTGCAAAACAGTTGTAAAAAGTGTATTTAGGCAAATCCGTTATTCTGTTTGGCAACGTCACCGTCGTAAAGGACGGCAACTCGTTGAATATGTACGCCATAGTAGTCGCAGGCGCTTTTCCCGTGCCGAGCGTCAATATTGTTTTTTCGTTGCCGGACTCAAACTCGATTTCTTTGAGTTTAGCGCACTTTTCAAACGCATATTGACCTATCGTTTTAACTGTGTTTGGTACAAAAATGTAGGTCAGGTCAGGACAAGAAGAAAACATTCTCGTGCCTATGACGGTTGTGCCGGTAGGCAATTCTACTCTTGTCAACTGTCCGCAGTTGTTAAAGACTTGACTTCCGAAACTAATTTCGCCCGATACGCCTTCTTCAAACTTGAAGGTTTTTATCGAATTGTTGTTGTAAAACGCTTTGTTGTTTATTTTTTTGACTGTTGCGGGAACTATTACGTTGCCGTCGTTTGCCGTGTACATTGCAGGACAGAACAACAAAGCGATGGGATTTTTGGCTTCGTCAATGCTGTAAAGTATGTTGTCCTTTGTCGTGTAGTTTTGGTTGTTTTCC
This sequence comes from uncultured Clostridia bacterium, assembly GCA_934230325.1. Classification (GTDB taxonomy): domain Bacteria; phylum Bacillota; class Clostridia; order Christensenellales; family CAG-314; genus SFEB01. The sequence continues at coordinate 218,180 of CAKQEP010000001.1, forward strand.
GCCACCGTTATCGAGGAAAGCGCAACGCACTTGTCAAAGACGTTTATGTTGCCGTCGGCAGACGCCTGCAACGTCGAGAGCGATGCGGGCAACGCTATTTCTGTGAGCGCGCTGCAATCGCCAAACGCGTATTCTCCTATCGTTGTGAGTTGGCTGTCGGCAGGTATCGTCACAGATTGAAGTCCCGAGCAGTTGTAAAACGCGTACGCGTCGATAATCTTGACGTCGGACTTTAACGTCACCTGAGAAAGGTAAAGTCTGTTTGCAAATATTCTCCTGCTGATTTCTACGAGCGAGTCGGGGGCTTCGTACGGACCTTCTATGTCGGGGTAGTACGAAATTTTGCTCTTGTCTGCGTTGTACAAAACTTTGTTGTCCAAAACAAAACTTTTGTTGCCGTCGGCAAGAACAATCAAAGATATTTTGTCGCCCAAAGACTCTGCAACGTTGAATATCGTCGCGAACTTGCCCAAGTTGAGCGTGGTAACCGTGCTTTCGTAATCGTTGTCTTTGGTGTCGTTGAATGCGTACGCTTTGTAGTCGAGCGTTTTGGTTTCCCCTTCTCCGCTACTGTTGACCGTGACGGTAGTAAGATAAAGACAGCCGCCAAAAGCGTGCGCGCCTATCGTCTGAACTCTTTCCGGCAAAACAACGCTCGTCAAACCGATACAACCGTAAAAAGCGCTTTCTTCTATGGTAAGTTTTTTGGCGTCTGCGGAGTCTAAAAAATCTATCTCCAAAACTTCACCGACGCACTTGTAAAATGCGTTTTTGCTTATCGTGTTGACGTATTCGGGGATAATGACTTTTGTCAGGTAATGACAGCCCGAAAAAGCGTCTTCTCCTATCGTACTTACGCCGGCAGGTATCGTGTATTCGCCCTCTACGCCTTTGGGACAAAATACCAACGTGTCGCCTATTTTGTTGGTAACTATGCCGTCAATCGATTTGTAGTCATGAAAATCGGATTTTGTAATATTTATCCTTTTTAAACCTTGACAATAGTTAAAGATTGACGTGCTAAACACCTTTAAACGAGCAGGCAAGTTTATTTCTTCTAATTTGCGGCAACCGTAAAATACGTCGCTACCGATAAGAAGTTGTACCGCCGTTTCGCCTGCGGGAGTTTCTTCAAAAGTGACTTTAGTCACGTAAGAACTAAGGTAAAACGCTCTATCTCTGACGTTTTTGATGGTGTAAGGTATGGTTATTTCAGTAAGGCTCGTAGAACTCAACGCTCTGTAACCGATGATTTCTACCGTCCACGTGGTGTATATCGGCGTTTGGTCGTCGTTTTCACCCGTTTGAACCCTCAAGGAAGAGGGTATCACAAATTTTTGTGACGTCTTGCCTCTTTTCTGCGGCAGATAATTAAATTCGATGCCGCTAATGTCCGACGTCGTGTTGTTGTAAAACAGTATGCCGTCTTGAGACACGTATCTTCTCTCGTGGTTGCCGCGTACGTAATATACTTCAGTTTCTTCCAAGTTGGCGCAGTTGGAAAACGCGGACCCTGTGGTATACGCGCCGTTAATACCTAATTCTACACGCTGTATAGAGTCGGGTATGCGTATTTTGGAAAATCCGCAACTTTTGAATGCGTTGCCTTCTAATATAACGACATTCATACCGTTATATTTTGCAGGAATAGTGATTTCTTGCAAAAGACCGATGCTATCGTAAGTCCCGATGATGGAAACAGCCTTGTTGCCTGTGTCTACGTCCTTTGTAGATGCAAATCTGTAAATATCGGCAAAGTATGCGTAAACTTGTATAATGTCGGCATAACCCCAGTTTCCGTATCCGTTGCCGAATTGATCGGTTACGCGAGTGCCCGTGCCGTTTCTCTCGGTAAACCAACCCGCAAACGCCTTGACGTCGCTCGGATCTTTGGCTTGCGGAAGTTTAAAGTT
>CAKQEP010000002.1 GCA_934230325.1 uncultured Clostridia bacterium
GTATAGATGTCACGTTAGAAAGGTTAACGGTCATAATTTGGCTACCTTCAAAAGCGCCGCTTCCTATCGTTTTTACCGATGCGGGCAACGTCACTTTCTTTATCGCGGATTCTTTAAACGCGCCCAACCTTATGGCTGTCACGCCTTCGGGAATAACCGCACTTTCTATACCGGACTGCAAAAACATATTGTTGGATATTTCCGTTACTTTGCGATATTTGGAGAAGTCGAACTCTTTAATGGATTCGCAGCCGTAAAAAATAGCCGTCGGATAAGCCGTTATGTTGGGGTTGAACTCTACCGAAGTAAGTTGTTTGCAATGGTTGAATATGCTGTTGCTTATAAATGCGGTTTCGGATACTTGCGATAAATCAGCCGTTTTAATACCTGATTGAGAAAAAAGAGCAAGTCCCAACGCTCTGACCGTACTCGGTAATACTACCTTGTCTTTGTCCCCTTGATAACCGGCATAAGTGACCGAAACAAGGTTGGGGCAATCTTTAAACGCTCCGCCGCCTATGGTTTCGATTTTGCTCGGCAATACTACAGTCGTCAGTTGTTTACATTCGCTAAATGCGGTGCAAGAGTCATACTCGCCTGCGGGTCTATCTGCTTTGCTGCCAAGATGTATTACCGTCTCGGGCAACGTAATGCTTGTTATTCCGCTGAGTCTAAACGTACTCGTACCCATAAAGGTCAATGCCGTCAATCCCGTTATATCTACGGTAGTGAGAGAACTACATTCTATAAACATCTCGGCATTTAATGCTTTTAAACCGTCGTTCTTTTCAAAGGTGACCTTAGTAAGTTTTTTCATATATCCAAAAGCGCATCTGTCAAACGAAGCCGCTGTGGACGGTATGATAAGTTCAGTCAATTCGGAATAAGCAAATACAGACGTGCCTACGGTCGCTATTCCCGTCAAATCGATTTGACTTATACCGCTATAGTAAAACATTTGGGCGGGTATTGCTGTTATTTGGTTTTCCACTGCGTTGAGGTACGCCTTTTTGAGAGAAAAAGTGTACGCAAAGATATAAGCGCCCCATTTTGTTTCCTTAAAGTTACCTTCTAATTTAACATAAGTAAGTCCGCTACCGTAAAATACTCTTTTTCCGAAAGTTTCTGCGGCAGGCACTACAAAGGGTTCTTTTTCCGTTGCGTTTTTGCCCAAACTCGTACAGCAATAAAACGCGTCATCGCTTATCGTTTTTACAGAAGTCGGTATCGCAAAATCTTTTAGCGACTTGCAATACGCAAAGGCGGCTTGACCTATGGTATCAAGGTTGTTGACTTTGTCAGACTGATAATTGCCGTTTTCGTCTAAATCCGCAACAAACTTTCCCGTACCGTCATCCTTTGTCTTGTAGAAGAACACTTCTTCCAAATCAAAATTGTTGAAGAATGCGCCGTTGCCTATCCTTTGTACCGTGTTGGGTATGTACACTTTTTTGAGATTAGTTTGATTTTTAAAGGCGTACGCGCTTATTTCGGTAACGTGCGCGGGAACAACGTATTCGCTATTTGCAAGTTTTTGATAGACGTAAACTATCTTGTCGCCTGCAGCATTGTAAATTATTCCTTCGTTTTGGGCAAAGTCGGCGTATCCCGACGGGAATACTATTTCCGTTACGTTGCGCGCGCCGTTTACCAATTCGCCCGCAAAGATTTTGACGGAATTGCTGTATGTTATGCTGTTGAGGCTTAAAGTACCTTTAAACAGCATTTTGCCTATGGTTATGCCCGACGCGCTTGCGCTTTCGGGGAATACGAAGGACGTGAGTTTTGTGTTTGCAAAAGCGGTGTCGCCTATGCTGTTTAAGTCGCACTTGTTTGCTTTTGCGCCGTCGGTATAGGTTTTAAACTCGATTTTTTCTATGCCGCTACCGTCAAAAGCGGATTTGCCTATCTTGTTGATTGACGCAGGCAACACGATGGATTTTAACGAAGTAAGCCCCGTCAACGCTTGATCGCTAAGCGTTTTAAATCCGTCCGGTAATACGTTTTGCGGGTTTTCGTCCGTTACGTATTGTTTTAATCCCAACGTTTCCAACGCCGTACAACCTTTAAAGGAATTTTTGTCTAAATTGTTCAAGTCGGATTTGCCTGCTTTTGCGTGTCCTTCGGGATACACGTCTATCAACACAGACTTGAGAGAAATGCAGTTGTTAAACGCGCTTGCCTTTACCGTAGTCACGCTGGGCGGCAAGACAACCGTCTGCAATTTTGCATCATTAGAAAACGCATTGCCCGTTATCGTTTTTACTTTTATTCCTCTGAATTCGACGGAAATCAAAGCAGTCATATTAGTAAACTCGTTTCCTGCCGTCAAATTAAGGTTTTCGGGCAAAGACAACCGCTCTATTGCGTTGTTGTTTGAAAGCGCTAATCTTTCAATTGTCGTGATACTGTCGGGAAGATTTATGTTTTTGAGAAGCGTGTTGTAGTTGAAAGCGTTTGCTTTTAAAGTTTTCAACTTGCTTGCTTTACCCGCCGTTTCGCTCTCGTATATAGGCTTGTCGACGTCCTCAATATTGACGGTGACAAGAGACGTTTTGTTGTCGGACAGAGTGATATAGCAGGAAAATGCATAACCGTTTATCGTTTCTACCGACGCGGGTATGTTGACCGTTTTTAATGCGGTGCACATATAAACGAGTCTTTCCGCTATATTAACTAATCTGTCGGACAGCGTGAGCGTGGTCAACAACGGTAAATTGTTGAGAGATTTGCTCGCCATTACCAACTCTCCTTTGTTGGTTTCGTCTGCGCGCTCAAACTCTATGTTTGCAAGGCTGTTTAACCCGTCAAAGGCTAATTGTTCTATTGTCAACACCGTGTTGGGTATGACTACTCTGTTAAGTTTAGGACACTCGGTAAAGGCATAAGAAGGTATGTTGGCCAACCCTTTGGGAAGTACGATCTCCTCCAACGAGTAGCAACGATAAAACATTCTTTCGGTGAATATTATTTTTGAGCCTGCTTCAAACTCAACCGTTTTTAGCCCCGTAGTATTGTAAAACGCTCCCGACCACACTTTGGAAACGGTGGCGGGGATTGTAAGTTTTCCGTCGTTTGCAGAGTAGTTTTTGGGAATAAAGCAAAGTTCCGTTATACTGCCTTCCGTCAAACCGTACAAAATACCTGCTTGCGACGTAAACTTGGTGCTGCCTGAGTCTACATTTACTTCGTTTAGCACGTTGCAACCGTCAAAAACTTTTACCGTGCCGCCTGATTCTTCCAACGTCGTAAGACTTGCGGGGAGAGTTATCGACCTTAGCGAAGTGCAGTTGGCAAAGGCTTCGTTGCCAAACTTTTCTACTTTACTCGTCGCTTTAAAGGTGACCGTAGCCAACTGCGTGCAACCGAAAAACGCTTTTTCGCCTATCTCCGTGACGTTGTTGCCTATCTCGATTTCCGTCAAACCGCTGTGTTTCAAAGCCGCAGAAGGTCCTATCTTGTCAACGGTATCGGGGACTGTGTATGCGCCCGTCACGCCTTTGGGCAAGTAGATAAGCGTCTTTTCGGCTTTGCCTTTGTCAAAAATAACCTTGTCTTGCAGTTCAAAGTAGTTGCTACCGTCTTCTATGGTGATATTGTTTATGCGGTCGCCAAATACGCTCGGTATGCTAAAGGTAGGAACGTCTTTGCCTATCGTCAGTTCCGTAACGTAATATTTGTATTCGCCTTGCGCCGTTTTTTCCGCAAATGCGTAGTCGGCAAATGCAAGCGCGGGAACGGTTTCGCCTTCTGCGGTTTCACCCACGCTCTTGACCGTGACTTTTGACAAACTCAAAGTATGGCCAAAAGCGTACGCCCCTATCTCCTGCACATTGGGAGAAAGTTCTACTTCTTTTAATGCGTAACAATTGTAAAAAGAATAATTCGCCAACGACAGTTTCGGAGAAGTCGCATTACCTTCAAAGGTCAGCGACGTCATTCTGTAACAGTTGTAAAATGCGTACGGCTCAATCACTTCCAACCACTCGGGAATCGTCACGGACGTAACGTCGTAATATCCGGCAAATACCCTTTCCCCTATAGTTTTTATGCCGATAGGAATCTTAACGTCCTTGCTCGTGCCTTGCGGTATCCAAACAAGACGCGTTCCTCTGTCGGAGCAAACCATGTTGTCTTTTGCCATGTACTCTCCGCTATCGTCGGCAAAGGTTACTTCGCTGATGTAGTAACACGACGTTATTCTGGTGTAATCAAAATCCGTAAGACGCGACGGCAACACCAACTTTGTCAATTCGGGAATATAATGTATTCCTTTTTCTTCTATTACGAGATTTTCTGCCGTTTCGCCTGCTTTTGCGTCAAGAAATTCTATCTTTGTGATGTTGTAGTTGAAACAAATACTGTATGTGGTTATCGTCGTCACGGTGGACGGTATAAACAGTTCGTTAAGTTTCACCATGAAAAAGCCTCTGCGACCTATCGAAGTAACTTTCCACGTTGCTTTTTGAACTGCGCTTTCCTCTTCCCCTATCTTGACGTCAAATGTGGACGGAATTGTGTAAGTAAAAGCCTCGCGAGCAGGTGTGTATCCTTTGAGTTCCGCATACACCGTTTCTCCGTCGGTGGACTGCCCTTTTTTGTGATACAATACGCCGTCGCAAGAAGCGTACATTCTCTCGTGATTGCCTATGGCATAATAAACGTTTATATCCGTCAAATTTGTGCAGGAATAAAATGCGCTGCCTGCATTATTGATGCCGTTGATTCCCGTTTCTATGTACTGTACCGTGTCGGGTATGTTAACGACTTTCATAGTGGTAACATTGCTAAACGCACCGCCTTCTATTATCTCGACAAGTTTGCCGTCGTACATCGACGGTACGGTCACTTCCGACAAATATTTTATGCCGTCGTAATGCCCCGTAATAGAGTAGTTTCCGTTTGCAAGTTTGTAAAACTCAAATACGTCTACCCATTTTGCCAACAAAGTAGTTTCTTTTGGCGTTGTCCAGTTGTCAATTCCTTTGCCGGTGTAGTCGGTCAAAAGTTTGCCGTCGACGTCCATCCAACCGGCAAACGCCATTACGTTGTTTTTGTCTTTGGGTACTGGGAAAGCAAAGTTGCTGTCGTAGGTGACTTCAACTATATTTTCACCGTCCATAACGCCGCCTTCAAAACTCAAAGTGACGTTGTATTTGTTTGCCGTCCACTGCGCGTAAAGTTTGAGGTCTTGCGCCGTTTCCAACGTGGTACTGCTATACTCGGTGCCGCCCGTAGTGTCCGACCAGTGACGGAACGTGTAGCCCAACCTTGTTACGTCGGCGGGAAACGCTATCTTGTCGCCTACCGCCGCATACGCTTTGGTGTATACTGCGTTAGGTTCGAAGTTGGTGTACATAACTATTTCGTATGCTTTTACCGTTATCTTTTCCGAACCCATCTTTGTGGCTTTGTTGTAGTAAACGACTTCGATTTCGTTTTCCTTTTGGGTGAGCGTTATCTCTTTGCTTATACCGTTGATTTTGCCCATAGATTTGCCGTTGAGTATAACTTCGTACTCCGTCGCGCCAAATACTATAGCCCACCTTACCGTGTTGTTGCTGTACGTTACTTTGTCTTTTAAAGAGGGTGAGAAAGTAATAACGTCGCTGTACAACGAGTCGTTTGCGGTGTTGGAAGATACTGCTTTTATGCTGACTTCTACGGCGTCGCCCGTCAATGTAACTTGAGAGAAAGGTAACGAGTTGGTAGACGTTTCGTATTCCTTATCCCCTATCTTGACTATGTACTTTGTCGCGCCTTCTATTTTTTCCCAAGTCAATGCGTCGCCTTTTACTTCAAAGGTTGAGTTTTTGGGAGTCGCTATCTTGGTTTTGGTGTAGACAAACTCTTCCGATTCCGAAGGATTGTAGCCTTTTGCGGTGGCTCTTATTTTTATCTTGATTTCGCCTGCGGGATATTCCTTTAAAGAACCGATATTACTCAAATCTACGTAATCTCCGCCGTTTATGCTAACGGCGTATGCCTTTGCATGCTCTACTTTTTCAATAGATATTTCTTCTTTATCGTTTACCGACAACTTGCTAACGGCGTCCAACCTTCTGTTTAAGTTAAACTTTGCAGAAGCAGAAGTAAGGTATCCTCTCGCCGCCGCTTTGACGGTGAAGTTTATGCCGCTTTCTCTCATCTCGCAATCGCTGAAGTCAAAGTAGGTACGATAACCTATCTCTTGGTCGGTATATTGAGCAATGTGCTCGTGCGTTTCGTTGCCGCACTCTACCGTGACTATGTAAGTTTCAGCATTACGAACAGGCTCGAACTCAAGCATAAAGTCGTTTTCTGTGTTTATTTTGAATATGCTTACTCTGTCAAGCGCTTTATTTCTATAATAAGCCGTGCCTTTGGCATTGTTGCTTACTACCACTTCTACTCTGTACTCTCCCGCAGGTTTATCTGCAAGATTGTGTCTTGTTTCGTACACTCCGGTAAAAGTGTTGTCCAAAAGTTTATTGTTGTTAGAATCGTAAATAGTTACTTTATAACTTACCGAAAGACCTTTGTTTTCCCAACGTACCGTTTCGGAATCGATAGATACTGCGGGCGTTGAGTCCTTAAATACCGCAAACAAGGTAAGGTTTTGTCCTATTGCTTGGTCGGTATACTGACATGTCAGTTTGGTTGCGTCTTCGTAATCGCTCATCCACCAACCTAAAAACTCTTTGCCGTCTTGAACTGCTGTGGGTAAATTCTCTATTATTCCCGCTTTGTTGGTAGTCTGCGGCTTTATGGGATTTTTGCTACCTTCAAACGATACGGTGTAAGTAGCAAGTGCGGGGTCTACAAACTTGGCGTATATAGTTACGTCGCCTTTGACCGCCACTCCGAATTTGTAAGGAACTTTAAATCCGCCGTCTGCGTACCAGCCCGTGAATATCTGTCCCGCTTTGGTGGGTTGCGGCGGCTCGGTAAGTACGGCGTTTTCCGCTATGTACTTTGACGGTACGCCCGTTGTTCCTTCCGCTTTGTACGTTACCTTGTATATCTTTCCTTTTTTACAAACGTAAGTGTTTCCGTCCGCTTTTAAGGTAATAACGCCTTCTGCGTACGTTCCCGTCATTTCCTTACCTTCCAGCGTAAACGTAAACTCTCCGTTTTTCTTGTTGAAAGTATACGTGCCTGTCTTGTCCCCGCTTATCTCTTTAAGCGTGAACCCTTCCTGCGTCAGTATAAACCCTTTGGTCATACCGCCGTCTTCGTAGTAGTATTCCGTATACGCTTCGTCGGGTATCTTATACTTTTTGCAACCGACAAATGCCATTACCGACGCTAATACTATAAGTACTAACAATACTACCGTCATAAGCCTTTTCTGTTTCATCCGATTTACCTCCTTTTGGTAATTCTTTATTTATTACTTTTGCGCTTGTAAATACTTTTAAACATCTACCAACTTTGTCTATTTGGTATCTACTTTTACGCTTGTAACCGTTGTTTTTTTGTTGTTTTTTGCGTACTTTATTTTATTCCGAAGTATACAAAAAAACCCGCAACAAAAACGATACCACTACCGTTTGTTGCGGATACTTTTTACCTTCAAATCCTCTATGATGTCTTTCCCTATGCTGCGTTTCTTTCAGGCTTTGCGTCCTACTTAAACCGTAGTATCTTTTTTCACTTTTCCGTTTGCGCCTTTGCTTATCCTTTGACTTTTTACTGCCGTCAAATTTTCCGTATTTGCATAGGCGCTGTCTTTCGTTTTGTTTTCTCTCCTTTCTTTTTTGATATCTGCCGCGCTGTTCGGTTTTTAAGAGTTTTTGTTTCACCTGATTACCCCCCCCCGCACAACATTTGTTCACATCAATACTAACATACCGACTTGTTTAATGTCAAGTGTTTTTTTATTTTTTGTTTTATTACTTATTTTACTCTATTTTGAAAAATAAATAACATATTTTATGTTTTTTTTGATATTTTAATTACACATAACGCGTTTTTGCGTTATTGCGTTTTTTGCGCCAAAAATTGCTTTTTTGCCCTTTTCCGCACGGTAATTATGCTACAATTTTTTTATATTTGATGTTTTTTTGCATTTTTTTATTAAATTGCCATTTTTCTTTTGCTATAATAATCTACAATTGTATATAATTTTATCGATACGTCAAACAAATACAACTATCCAAAAAACGGGTTTGCTACAATTTTCGGAGGAGTCAAAAATGGACGGAATTACAAAAAAAGTTGCTATCGTAACGGGCGCGACTGCGGGCATAGGCTTGGCAACGGCAAAAATATTGACAAAAAAAGGTTGGACGGTTTACGGAACGGGGCGCAGAAATTTTGACTCGGACGATTTTAGATACGTTTGTCTTGACGTAAACGATAGCGACGGAATGAAAAATTTTTTGCAGACCGTTTTTAACGAGCATGGAAGAATAGACCTTGTAGTGAATAATGCGGGTTTTGGCATTGCCGGCGCGATAGAAGACGCTACGGTTGAAAACATTAAAGCCATTACGGACACAAACCTTGTGGCGGTGGCGGTGACTTGCAAACACGCTATCCCGTTTTTAAAGCACACAAAGGGCAAAATAATTAACGTATCGAGTATCGGCGGATTGATTCCTCTCCCTTATCAGGCTATGTATTCCGCAACCAAAAGCGCGGTTGAAGTTTTTTCTCGCGCGCTCGCAACGGAAGTCAAACCTTTTGGAATGACCGTCACGGCGGTACTTCCCGGTGACACAAAGACGGATTTTGGCAAAGCAAGGGTGACGGATAGCGACCCCGACAGCGGAAATCAACAAAAAATGCAACGGTTTGTCGGCAAAATGGAGCGTGACGAAAACAACGGCGTATCCCCCGACGTCGTAGCAAAGGCAATATGCAAGGCGGCAGAAAAAAAGCGCAGTCCTTTGCGCGTCTGTATCGGCTTTGGAGGAAAAACGATAGCGTTTTTGACGCGGTTTCTTTCCGTCAAAACGATAAACTCCACAGTAAACAAAATTTACAAGTAGTTTTGCTTTTGTCGATAGTCAAAACATTTCCCCCCCCCATTATCTACGCAACCTAATCAGGAGATTTAAATGGATATTTTTGCAAAAACGGAAAAACAACAGGTATACGACTTGCTCAAACAAAACGATTGCTATCCGTATTTTCACAGTTTAAACAGCAGACAAGACACGGTAGTTGACATGGAGGGCGAACGCACTCTTATGATAGGCTCCAACAATTATCTCGGATTGACTAGCCACCCCGACGTCGTTTCTGCAGGCGTGAAAGCCTTAAAAGAGTACGGCAGCGGTTGCTCAGGCTCTCGATTTTTAAACGGAACGCTCAGGCTTCATTTGCAGTTGGAGCAAGATTTGGCGGATTTTTTGGAAAAACAAGCCGCTATGACTTTTAGCACGGGGTTTCAAAGCAATCTCGGCATAATAAGCGCGCTTGTAGGGCGCAACGATTACGTTTTGTGCGATAAGGAAAATCACGCAAGCATTTACGACGCGTGCAGATTGAGTTTTGGAAAAATGCTCAGATACAATCACGGAGATATGGAGCATCTGGAAAACCTACTCAAAACCATACCCGACACGTGCGGCTGTCTTATCGTCACCGACGGCGTGTTTAGTATGAGCGGAGAAATTTGTAAACTTCCGCAGATAGTAGACCTTGCAAAAAAGTACGGCGCGCGCGTAATGGTGGACGACGCTCACGGGTTGGGCGTTTTGGGCGAGCGCGGCAAAGGTACTGCGGAATACTTTGGACTCACGGAAGAAGTCGACGTCATTATGGGAACTTTCAGCAAATCGCTGGCAAGCTTGGGCGGATATATGGCAAGTACATCAAGGGCGGTGGAATACGTAAAACATAATTCTCGCCCGTACATTTTTTCCGCAAGTATGACGCCTGCTTCCGCCGCTTGCGCGCTTAAAGCGCTCGAAATATTAAAAAACGAACCGCAAAGAGTAAAAAACCTTTTTGACGTCGCAAACTATATGCGCAACGCCCTTAAAAAACGCGGCATTGCCATTATCGACAGCGCAACGCCTATCATACCCATATATGTGTACGACGACCTAAAAGCCTTTGAAGCGTGCAAACTCTTGTTGCAAAAGGGCGTGTACGTAAATCCCGTCGTGTCCCCCGCCACACCGCCTAATATGGCGTTGCTCCGCACGAGTTATACCGCAACTCATACTTTTGAACAAATGGAAGACGCGGCGGAAAAAATCAACGACGTTTTGTCCGTTTTGGGCGTAAAAAAATAAAAGCATTTGTTAGCCACAACAATTGACACGCCGTCAAAATAGTTGTAGAATACTGTACGGATAAATATTACCTCACGGAGGACAAAAATGAACGATAAAGTTTTAAATCTGGACATTAAAGGCTACGAGGCACAACTGCCGATACTTCCGCTACCGAGCGGCGTCAATATCGCCTTTTTTAATTTGCACGGCAACACATTGCTCACAAAGCACTGCGCAAAACAACTTGCAAAACTTATGGACGGGTGCGAAGTTCTGCTCACTGCCGAGTCCAAAGGACTTCAGCTCACTCACTGCATTGCCGACGAGATGAACATGCCCTATTACGCCGTTGCACGCAAGTCCAAAAAACTTTACATGCAAGACGGCGTAGACGTGCCTATAGACTCCTCCATCACCACCGGTAAAGAACAACACATGTATCTCTCCCGACACGACGCAGAATTGCTTAAAGGCAAAAAAGTCGGTATTATCGATGACGTGGTAAGTACCGGCGCAAGTCTTAAAGGGTTGGAAGAACTTGTCAAACTTGCAGGCGGAATAATTTATAAAAAAGGTTTTGTCCTTGCAGAAGGCGCTGCCGCCGACAGAAAAGATATACTTTATCTTGCGGCTATCCCTCTCCTTTAATACAAAACGACGTCAAAAGCGTTGCGATAATCGCAACGCTTTTTTTATCAGGTTTTTTGTTTGGTTCAGTCGTTTTTTTAGTTAAAATTTTTCCGCTAAAATACGACAAGCGACGCTTTTGTTTTGCATCGCTTGTCGTATTTTTGTTGATACGTATTGTTTTTTTATTGATTATTGTTTGTTTTCCGTATCGGTGACGGTGATTTCCTCCGTCGGTTGCTCAACGGTTTTTGCTTGTTTTTGAGCGTCCTTTTTAAATCCGCCGAGAATAAGGTTTGCAAGAATACCGAGTATGAGAGCCGCCGCAATAGAAGTAATTTGAACTTTGCCAAAAGTGAATATAAGTCCGCCGATACCGCTTACCAAAATCACGCTTACGACAAACAAGTTGCGGTTGTCGTTGAGGTCGACTTGTTGCAACATTTTAAGACCGGACACTGCGATAAAGCCGTACAACGCGATGCACGCGCCGCCCATAACGCACTTGGGAATACCTTCGATAATTACCGTCACGGGAGTAAAGAAAGCCAAAACTATACAGCCTATCGACGCGCCGATTATCGTCCAACTCGATGCGTTGCCCGTGATTGCAACGCAACCTACAGACTCGCCGTAAGTGGTGTTTGCACAACCGCCAAACACTGCGCCGACGATAGAACCTACGCCGTCGCCCAACAACGTGCGAGTGAGTCCGGGATCGGTAATAAGGTCTTTGTTTATGATAGAAGAAAGGTTTTTGTGGTCTGCGATATGTTCTGCAAAGACAACCAAAGCAACGGGCGCAAACATAAGAGCGATAGAGCCGATTGCCGCGCCGTCAAGATTCCAACCTTGTTTGATTGCTTCTATTATAGAAAGCGCGGGAAGGTCTACAAACCATTTGTAACTAATGCTTTGTCCGTAAACGCTTGTAAACACGCTTATGTCAAGCACTTTGAGATAGTCGCATTTTGCAAGGTAACCGATAGCGGTAAAGATACCCGCCAAAACGTATCCGCCGAGTATACCGATAATAAACGGTATCAATCTCATAGTTTTGTTACCTTTGGTGCTGCACAAAATAATTATAGCGAAAGTAAATACGGCGCAAACGATAGAGATAAGGTTGTAGTTTGCCGCTACTGCGTCGCCGCCGTTGTACATTGCCCAACTCGTTGCCGTGCCGCTGAGCGACAAACCGATAAGAGCGACCGTTGCGCCGATAATTGCGGGTTGCATAAGTTTGTTTACCCACGCCGTACCCGTGAAGTGAATTATCGTTGCTATTATCACGTATACAAGACCTGCAAACACGACGCCTATGATAAGTCCCCAAAATCCGTAACCTTCACCTGCCGCCGCGCTCATTGCGCCCAAAAACGCAAAGGAACTGCCCAAAAATACGGGACTTTTACGTTTTACAAACAATTGATAAACGATAGTACCCATACCTGCTCCGAGCAACGCCGCCGCCGGTGACATCACAAGGTCCTGACCTGCTTTTGCCGCCGCGCCGGTGACGATAAGCGGAACGAGAATGGTTGCAGCCATAATGGCGAGTATTTGTTGAAAACAACACGCTATGTAGTGTCCCCAACCCATGTCCTTCGGTGTGGCGTTTATGCCGTATTTGATTTCCATAGTAATAACCTCCTGTTATGGAAAATTTTCTTTAGATTAGTCGCTTTTGGCGTAAGCAGCCGCGCAAAAAATTGCCGCGTTTATCTATCCCAAAGGGTTACGCTGTCCTCGTCGTCCGTTTCCGTAAGGGAAACCTTGACTACTTCCTGCAAGGAAGTCGGAACGTTTTTGCCTACAAAAGTCGGTCGTATGGGCAACTCGGCGTGTCCCCTGTCAATCAGCGTTGCAAGAAATATTCTGCCCGCTCTGCCCACGTCTTTAAGCGCGTCCAACGCCGCGCTTGCCGTGCGGCACGTAAATATAACGTCGTCCACTAAAATTACGGTTTTGTCCGTGATGTCAAAATTTATTTTTTCGCCGTTTAAAACGGGGTCGGGGTTTTTGTGGGTAAGGTCGTCGCGGTAAAGCGTTATGTCGATACTGCCGACGGGTACGACCTTGCCTTCTATGGTTTTGATTTTTTTGGCAAGTCTTTCCGCCAACGGCGCGCCGCGCGTGAGAATACCGACCAGACACAAATCGTCTGCTCCGTGTGATTTTTCTACTATTTGATGCGCAACTCTCGTCAACGCTCTGTCGATATCGTCGGCAGTCATAAGCGTCGCTTTTTTTGTCATAACCATAAAAAAAACCTGCTTGCAATGCAAACAGGCGTATCTTTATCCCAAAAACGAAATATAAACACAATCTTGTCGGCATCGCTGTACCGTTTTAAAGATTTATTTTGTTAAACGCAGTATAACATCAATTGACTTTTTAAGCAAGCGTTTTGACGTAATTTGTCGTTTTTTTGTCATTTTTTGTTTTTTTGTGCATGTGCGTCGCAATAAGCGCAACAAACCGCGCCGTCTTTATCGACGTAAAATTTGTTTTCTATTTCCTGCTCGACCGTCAATATGCAATGCGGATTGTCGCAAACAAAATTTTTGTCTTCAAAAAATACGCGGCGGTCTTTTTGGTGCGGCTGATCTTTTTGCGCAAGAAGTTTTAATATCAACGCCATACGCATAAGTTTGCCGTAACGGGTTTGCTCAAAGTATTTTGCGCGGGAATCAAAGTCCACTTTGACGGATATTTCGTTTACGCGCGGCAACGGGTGCATCACTATCATGTCTTTTTTTGCCAACCGCATTTTTTCTTCCGTCAGCACGTAACTGTCTTTGAGCCGCTCGTACTCGTCTTTATCGGCAAATCTTTCCTTTTGTATGCGCGTCATATACAGTACGTCAAGTTGCGGAAGACTTTTTTCCAACGATTTGCTTTCTTTGTACTCGACGTTTTCGCCGTCTAAAAACTCCTTTTTGATAAATTCGGGCAAACGCAACTCGTCGGGAGAAATCAGCACGAATTTGTTTCCGCTGTAGCGGGACATTGCGCCGACAAGAGAATGTACCGTTCTGCCGTACTTCAAATCGCCGCACAATCCTATCGTAAGATTGTCAAAACGTCCTTTTTCCTTGTGAATCGTGAGCAAATCGGCAAGCGTTTGAGTCGGGTGAAAATGCCCGCCGTCACCCGCATTGACGAGAGGTACGGCGCAGTGACGCAAAGCGACGTAAGGCGCGCCTTCTTTAGGGTGGCGCATTGCAATTATGTCCACGTACCCCGAAACAACCGCGACGGTATCGGCTACGCTCTCGCCCTTTGCGGCAGAACTCGACGCCGCGTTGGAAAAACCTACGACGTTGCCGCCCAAAGACAGCATAGCAGACTCAAAACTCAATCTCGTGCGTGTAGAAGGCTCAAAAAACAACGTTGCAAGCGTTTTGTGTCGGCAAGCCTCCTCGTATTTTTTAGGGTTTGCCTCGATATCTTCCGCAACCGCCACGAGTTGCGATATTTCTTCCGTAGACAAATCGAGAATATTCAAAAGATGTTTCATAAAACCCCCTTTTTTGTGGTATTAACGGCTTTTTTAGTTTTGTTTTTTGATTGACCATATCAACCTTTTATCCAACTTTCGTCCGAAGGATTATCCCTAAAAGCGATAAGTCTTTTTACGTCGTCTTTTTGTATGTAATTTTCTTCCGCCGCTATTTTGGCAACGGTGTCAAAGTCGGTAAGACTGACGTTTTTTACCCCTGCGTCAAAAAGCCTTTGTACGCCTTTTGACATACCGTATGTAAAAATACTGACAATTCCCAGCACTTCCGCGCCCGCCGCGCGAATAACGTCAACTACTTCCAGCACGCTGCCGCCGGTGGATATCAAATCTTCTACCACTACGACTTTTTGACCTTTGGAGAGTTTACCCTCTATCTGATTTTGCCTGCCGTGATCCTTTGCGCCGGAACGCACGTATCCCATCGGCAAACCGAGTATCTGCGCCGCTATAGCCGCATGCGCTATCCCCGCCGTCGCCGTACCCATAAGCGCTTCCGCTTGCGGGTACTCCGTCTTTATCACCTGCGCTATGCCGTTTTCTACACGCGTTCTGACGGCAGGAGCGGTGAGAATCAAGCGATTGTCGCAATATACGGGACTTTTTATCCCGCTTGCCCAAACAAACGGCTCTTGCGGTCTAAAAAACACTGCGCCGATGCTCAACAAATCTTTTGCTATACTTTCCTTTAAACTTTGCATATCCTTTTCTCCACAAAATAAATTTTTGCTTTTTGGGTTGATTTTTTACTGAAAAATTAGATTTTAACGCGGCATTTTGCCTTTTTTTATTAAAATCGCTCGGTTTGCGTCAAATCTATTCCCGCAACGCTACTAATCGATAAAATCCTTTACGCATCTCATATAAGCGTCTACGGGGTCGGTCGCCGCCGTAATCGGACGGCCTACGACAATGTAATCCGAGCCGAGCGCCTTTGCTTCCGACGGAGTTGTAACTCGTTTTTGGTCGCCGACGTCACCGCCCGCAAACCTGACGCCGGGTGTAACTGTCAAAAAGTCATTTCCGCATTCTGCGTGAACTTTACCCGCTTCCTTAGGGGAACACACGACGCCGTCAAGCCCCGCTCGTCTTGCGTTTGCGGCGTAACTCAAAACCGTTTCTTCCATAGGCGTATCTATCAAAAGTTGCTGTTTTAGCGTTTGTTGGTCGGTACTTGTGAGTTGCGTCACGGCAATAAGCAAAGGTCTGCTGCCGTCCTCTCTCGTCAATCCTTCCTTTGCCGCCCGCATCATTTCTATTGCGCCTGCGGCATGAAGATTGCACATATCTATATCTAATCCCGACAGTACGCGCATAGCCTTTTTTACCGTTGTGGGAATATCGTGCAGTTTTAAGTCCAAAAAAATCTTGTGACCTCTCTTTTTGATTTCTCTCACGACTGACGGTCCTTCTGCGTAAAACAACTCCATACCTATTTTTACAAAAGGTTTTACGTCTTTAAATTTATCCAAAAAATCAATCGTTTGTTTTGCGTCGGCAAAATCCAACGCCACTATTACGTCCTTACCCATTGTGCGCTTCTCCTATGATTTGTCGTAAATTCATTATACCGTATCGTTGCATTACCGACGGAAGGTCGTCTATTATGTTTTTGCAAACGTAAGGATTGACAAGGTTTGCCGCGCCGACTTCTACCGCCGTCGCGCCCGCCAACATCATTTCTATCACGTCCTCCGCAGTACAAACTCCGCCCATACCGATGACGGGTATTTTTACTGCTTCGTACACCTGATACACCATTCTCAACGCAATGGGAAAAATCCCTTTGCCGGAATATCCGCCTATTTTGTTTGCAAGAATCGGCTTTTTTGTTTTTAAATCTATCCGCATACCCGTCAACGTGTTGATTAGGCATACGCCGTCCGCGCCGCCGTCTTCGCACGCTTTTGCCAAACAAACTATGTCTGTGACGTTTGGAGATAATTTTACGTATACGGGCTTTGTCGTCACCGCTTTTGCCGCTTTTGTAATTTGATAAACGCTTTGCGGAGATGTTCCGTGCGCCATACCGCCCGCCTTTACGTTGGGGCAACTCAGGTTTACTTCCAAAATTCCTACTTGCGGTTGTTCGCCTAATCGGCGGCACAACTCAACGTATTCTTCTATATTTTCTCCGCTGACGTTTGCGATGACTTTTTTGTTGAAAAAAGTTTTTATTTGCGGCAATTCATGGTTTATCACGTAGTCAAGCCCTTGATTTTGTAGTCCGACCGAGTTTAACATGCCTGCCTCGCACTCCGCAATACGCGGCGTCGGATTGCCGAATCGCGGCTGTACCGTCGTTCCTTTAAAACTGAACGTTCCCAAAACGTTGATATCGTACAACTCGGCAAACTCTTTGCCGTACCCGAAGGTTCCGCTTGCGGGTATGACGGGATTATCTAATTCCCAACCCGACAAAACAACCTTTGTGTCTACCATATTACTTCCTCCCGTTTGAGTACCGGTCCGTCTTTGCATATGCGTTTTGCGCCGTATTTGGTTTTGCAACTGCACCCCATACACGCGCCGAAACCGCACCCCATACGTTCTTCAAAACTGTACTCGCCGCTCGTCTTTACTATTTTTTCCAAAGCGTAAAACATAGGCATAGGACCGCAAGCGTAAAAATAATCGTAATCGAGATTTTTTGCTACGTCGGTGACAAAACCTTTTGCGCCGACGCTTCCGTCTGCCGTCGCGATATAAACTTCCGCTCCTGTTTCGACAAATTTTTGACGATAAAAAACTTCCTCCGCCGTGTTAAACCCCAAAACGACAATGGGCTTTGCTCCTTTGTCCTTCAGTTGTCTGCACAAGTAATACAATGGCGGAACCCCGACGCCCCCGCCGACAAGCAAAGGTTGTTTGCCGCTTGCGTTTACGTCAAATCCGTTGCCCAATCCCGTCAACGCGTCGATGATTTTACCTTTTTGGTACTCACTCAAAATTTTTGTGCCTTTGCCTACTACCTTGTAAACGAGAGTAAGCGTATCCCCGTCTTTGTCGCAAACCGATATAGGGCGGCGAAGATAACAATCGTCTACTTTGATATTTACAAACTGTCCGGCGGCTGCAATTCCCGACAAATCGCCTTTAAGCCGCATTTCGTAAACGTTTTTTGCTATTTTTACGTTGCTTTCCGTAGTCAAAAAAACCTGTTTCATACCCTCACCTACGCGTCTATGGTAGAAACGCAAATAGTCGTTTCTTCCAAAACGTCAAGCAAAACTTTTACCGTGTCCAGCGACGTGAACGTGGTTATGTTGTTTTCCGTCGCCATGCGCCGTATCATATAACCGTCGGCGTTTGTTCCGTTGGTCACGACGTCGCTCGTGTTGATTACGTACGCGACGTGACCTTGCCGCAAAGTGTTTAAAATGTCTTTGGAGCCGTCGCTTATCTTGCCTAATATTCGCGTCTTTATCCCTTTGCTCTTT
Organism: uncultured Clostridia bacterium; assembly: GCA_934230325.1. Taxonomy (GTDB): domain Bacteria; phylum Bacillota; class Clostridia; order Christensenellales; family CAG-314; genus SFEB01. The sequence goes on from CAKQEP010000002.1 coordinate 17,802, forward strand.
AAGTAGTCCGCCGTGCCTTTGGTCGCTTCGATATTAAAACCGAGATTGTAAAAACGCCTTACCAAAGGCAACGCTTCCGCTTTGTCCTTGTCGCATACGGTGACAAAAACCGTGCCGTAATTTTGTAGTTTTAAACCCGCCGCTTGCAACGCTTTGTACAACGCGCGGTTAAGTTTGTCGTCATAACCTATCGCCTCGCCGGTAGACTTCATTTCCGGTGAAAGGTATGCGTCCAAACCGCTCAATTTGTTGAAAGAAAAAACGGGCGCTTTGACGTAACGACGCTTTTTTTCTTCGGGATAAATGCGGAAAATGCCTTGCTCGTTTAGCGTTTTGCCCAAAATGACTTCCGTTGCGATGTCCGCAAGACTGTATCCCGTCGCTTTTGACAAAAACGGTACCGTGCGCGAAGAACGCGGGTTGACTTCTATAATGTACACCTTGTCGTCCTTGTCCACGATAAACTGAATGTTGAACAATCCGACGATGCCTATCGCAAGTCCTAATTTTTTGGTGTATTGCAAAATCGTTCCTTTCACCTTGTCGCTTATGCTGAAAGCGGGGTATACGCTTATGCTGTCGCCGCTGTGAACGCCCGTGCGCTCCACCAACTCCATAATTCCGGATACAAAAACGTCTTTGCCGTCGCAAACGGCGTCTACTTCTACTTCTCTGCCGACGACGTACTTATCTACCAAAACGGGTTTTTCGTCGCTCATATCGACTGCCGTTTGCAAGTATTTGCGTAAACCGTCCTCGTTTGCCACTATCTGCATGGCTCTGCCGCCAAGCACGAAAGAAGGACGTACCAACACGGGATATCCTATCTTTTTTGCAACTTTAACGCCGTCGTAAACGTTGGTGACGGCTTTGCCCTTTGGCTTTGGAATATTGAGGTCGTCAAGAAGTTTTTCAAACAAATCCCTATCTTCGGCTTTGTCTATTGCGGCGCAATCCGTGCCGATTATCGTCACGCCCTTGTCAAAAAGCGGTTTGGCAAGATTTATCGCCGTTTGACCGCCCAAAGAAGCAATTACGCCCAACGGTTTTTCGAGTTCTATTATGTTAAACACGTCTTCGGGCGTGAGCGGCTCAAAGTACAGTTTGTCCGAAGTAGTGTAATCGGTAGAAACCGTTTCCGGATTGTTGTTTATTATTATCGCTTCATACCCCGCCTTTTTGATGGTCTGAACGGCGTGAACGGTAGAATAATCAAACTCTACCCCCTGCCCGATACGTATCGGCCCTGCTCCCAAAACTATTATTTTTTCCTTCGTTCCGTCGGTGCGCGACTCGTTTTCTTCCCCGTTGTATGTCGAGTAAAAATAGGGTACGTATGCGTCAAACTCCGACGCGCAGGTGTCTATCGCCTTGTAAACGGGGGTAATACCGTTTTTGACTCGCATATCGTAAATTTCCTTTTCCGTCGCGCGCCAGAGTTTTGCTATCGCTCTGTCGCAAAAACCGTATTTTTTGCACTTTTCGAGAGTTTTTACGTCAAACGGATTTGTTGCCGCCTCCCACTCCAACTTGACTATATTGTTGATTTTATCGATAAAAAACATATCGATTTGAGTTGCGGAAGCAATTTTTTCCGCCGTTACTCCGCGCCGCAACAACTCCGCAATCATATAAATGCGGTCGTCTGTGGCTTTTTTGATATAGTTGAGCAATTCGCTTTTTGTCATTTGCTCGGCTTTTTTCAAAAACAAATGGTACGTACCCGTTTCCAGCGAGCGAACGGCTTTGAGAAGACTTTCTTCAAAATTTCTGCCTATACTCATTACTTCTCCCGTCGCTTTCATTTGCGTGGACAATACGTTGCTCGCTCCCGCAAATTTATCAAAGGGGAAACGCGGCATTTTGGTGACTATATAGTCCAACGTCGGCTCGAAACTCGCCAAAGTGTTTGCAAGCATTATCTCGTCCAAAGTCAACCCGACCGCGATTTTTGCGGATACTCTCGCAATGGGGAATCCGCTTGCCTTGCTTGCAAGCGCAGAAGAACGAGATACGCGCGGATTGACTTCTATTACGTAATAATCAAACGATTTAGGATCGAGCGCAAACTGAATGTTGCAACCTCCTTCTATCTTTAACGCGCGAATAATTTTCAACGCGCTGTTGCGCAACATCTGATACTCTTTGTTGGACAGCGTTTGGCTCGGACATACCACTATGGAGTCCCCCGTATGCACGCCGACGGGATCGAGATTTTCCATATTGCAAACCACTATCGCAGTGTCGCAAGCGTCGCGCATTACTTCGTACTCGATTTCTTTAAAGCCTTTTACGCTTTTTTCTACAAGCACTTCTCCGACGGGAGAAATATCCAAAGCGTTTTGCATTAGTTCCGCAAAATCGTTTTCGCTCTCCGCAAATCCGCCGCCCGTGCCGCCGAGAGTGAACGCAGGACGCAACACAACGGGAAAACCGATGCGCTTTGCCGCCGCAAGACCTTCTTCTACGGTGCGAGCAATTTCCGACGGGCAAACGGGTTCGCCGATTTCCTCGCATAGTTTTTTAAACAAATCCCTGTCTTCCGCTTTTTCTATGCTGTCGCTTTTAGTACCCAAAAGTTGTACGCGACACTCGCGAAGTACTCCCTTTTTTTCCAGTTGCATTGCAAGGTTTAATCCCGTCTGTCCGCCTATACTCGGAATTATCGCGTCGGGCCGCTCGTAACGTATTATCTTTGCTACGTATTCCAACGTGAGCGGCTCCATATAAACTTTGTCCGCTATGCTCGTATCCGTCATTATCGTCGCAGGGTTGGAATTGCAAAGCACGACTTGATAACCTTCTTCTTTAAGGGCAAGACATGCCTGCGTACCCGCATAGTCAAACTCCGCCGCCTGTCCGATGACGATAGGACCGCTTCCTATGACCATTATTTTTTTTATGTTTTTCTTTTTTGGCATAACCGTTACCTCCTCATGTTTTGCAAAAATATATCAAACAGATACCCGCTGTCTTCCGGACCTGCAGCGCTTTCGGGGTGATACTGAACGGAAAAAACGTTGTCCTCTTTGCTCGCCAAACCTTCTACCGTGCCGTCAAGCAAATTGAGATGTGTGACGGATAATCCCGTGCCGCTCAACGACTTTAAGTCTACGGCATAACTGTGGTTTTGAGAAGTGATTTCTACCTTGCCCGTCGCGAGATTTTTGACGGGGTGATTGCCTCCCCTGTGACCGAATTTGAGTTTGTACGTTTTTGCGCCGTACGCCAAAGCAATGGTTTGATGCCCTAAACATATACCGAATATCGGCAATTTTCCGCGTAGGCTTTTTATTAAATCCACCACCGTCGTAACGTCTTGCGGATTGCCCGGTCCGTTGGACAAAAACAATCCGTCGGGATTTGTCGCTAACACGTCGGCGGCAGTGGCGTCGTAGGGCAAAAGCGTTACGTCGCAACCGCGCGCGTTTAAACAACGTATTATATTTAGTTTAATTCCGCAATCTATCGCCGCAACTTTAAACTCCGCCGTCGTCGTTGTAGACGGAAAAAATTTGGCGGTTTTTACGCTTACCTGCGAAACCAAATCGCGGGGTACAGGGTTTGCTTTTATCTTTGCCAAAGCGTCTTTTTTTGCGGTGTGTACGGAAGTGATTATGCCTTCTCTGCTACCGAAACTGCGTATGCTTCTCGCAAGTTTTCTCGTGTCTATGCCTTCTATGGCGGGTATGCCGTACTCTTTCAGTTTGTCGGAAAGATTTTTGCCGCTCCTAAAATTTGACGGACGAGGATTGTATTCCCCTACGATAAGACCGCCTATCGACGGAGTGTCCGTTTCGTCGTCAAAATCGTTTATCCCGTAATTTCCTATCAACGGATAGGTCATGACTACCGCTTGCCCCGTATAAGACGGGTCGGAAACAATTTCCTGATATCCGACCATACTCGTATTAAATACTACCTCGCATACGCGCTCGACGTCCGCGCCGAAACCATAACCTACATACTCGCTACCGTCTTCTAAAACAAGTTTTTTGTCTGCAAGTCTTGCCATACTTTTTTACCTCCGTATACCGTCAAAATACATTTTCCGTAAAGTTCCTCGCCGTCAAAGGGCGTGCTTTTGCCTTTGGATACAAATTCGCTTGCGTCGACTTTAAACGGAGCGCCGACGTCCCATACGCAAAAATCTTGCTTTGACAACGGTATATCAAAACGCTGTCGCGGATTGCGGCTCATCAACTCAACCAAACGATTGAGCGACAAAAATCCCGAGCGCACAAGTTTTGTGTACAATGCCGCAAAAGACGTTTCCAACCCGACGATACCAAACGCGCTGTCTTTTAAACCGCGCGATTTTTCCTCTTGAGAGTGCGGTGCGTGGTCGGTTGCAATCATATCTATTGTTCCGTCGGCAACTCCTTCGCGCAATGCCGTCATATCTTCTCGAGAACGCAACGGCGGATTCATTTTAAACCGACCGTCCTCTTTTATGTCCTCGTCGCAAAACACAAGGTAATGCGGAGCAGTTTCGCAAGTAACGTCGACGCCTTCCCTTTTTGCCTGCCTTATCAAATCGACGCTTTCCTTTGTCGAAACGTGGCAAACGTGGTATTTTGCGCCCGTTTCCCGCACCAAAGCAAGGTCGCGCGCAACGGCTTTGTACTCGCTCGCGCTGCAAATTCCTTTGTGGCCGTGCGATTTTGCGTATTTGCCGTCATGAATAAATCCGCCGTCAATCAGGGAATCGTCTTCGCAGTGCGCCGCAACGATTTTGTTTAACGATTTTGCTTTTTTTAGCGCGGCGCGCATAGTTTCTTGGTCGTTAACGCCTTTGCCGTCATCGGAAAACGCGCATACGTATCTGCTTATTGCGTCCATATCCGACAATTCGCGCCCGTTTTGACCTTTGGTAATCGCTCCGTACGGAACGACTTTTATCAATGCGTCTTTGCTTATCGCGTCAAGTTGAATTTTTAGATTTTCAAAACTGTCGGGAACGGGGTTGACGTTGGGCATCGAACATATTGCGGTAAAACCTCCCCGCGCGGCGGCTCGACTCCCCGACGCAATGCTTTCCTTATAAACAAAACCCGGCTCTCTCAAATGAACGTGAACGTCACAAAGGCCGGGTGTAATAATAAAATTTTTGTATACGACGGGCAATACGCCTCCGTTGCGTTCAAAATGCGCCGCCAAAGTGTGCAAAAAACCGTATTCGGAAGTGCTTTTATCAAACTGCATGGATTGCCTCCTTAAACAAAAAAATCTTGCCGAAACCGACAAGATTGTAGCAAAAGCAATCACAAAATAATTTGCTAAAAAATGCTTATTCCGTTGCAATCTTGACGGCATCTCTGTACCGACTTAAAAATCGTAACTATATTTTAGCACGCCCGAGTGTTTCTGTCAACGGTTTTGACAAGATAAAAATATTCAATCGCAACAATCGTCGCAAATATGCGGCTTTTTAAAAAAATCAATAAACAATCTAAAAAAACAGCCTTAAAACGATTGATTTTTTTTTGATTATAGTATATGATATTACGGCTGACGAGGCGTAGCGCAGATGGTAGCGCGCATGGTTCGGGACCATGAGGTCGTGGGTTCAAATCCCGTCGCCTCGACCACAGCCGACTTCACTATTGGTCGGTACACAAAAAGACTTGCTCAATCGCAAGTCCTTTTTTGTATACCTTCCCTTTTGCTCGTCGGCTTTCACCTTTATCGGCGTGATTAAAACGCTTTTGTGACGCTCGCTTTGCTCGCTATTCCGTCGCTTGCGCTCCTTACAAATCCCGTCGCCTCGACCAGCGTCGCGGCAAAGCGATTTTTGCAAAAGACTGTCTTTCAGACGGTCTTTTTGCTTTTACGCTTGCCGCTCCTTTTCCCAAAAAGTTTTACAACTTTTTGGGGTCCCCTTTTTTATCGCTATTGGTCGGTACACAAAAAGACTTGCTCAATCGCAAGTCCTTTTTTGTATACCTTCCCTTTTGCTCGTCGACTTGTATAATAATCTAATGTATTCCTAATTAAAACCGTTAAAATGCTTGCATTTTGACGGAGAGGAGCAGCCCGCTGTAGGGCGTAGGCGGCATATGAATATATGCCGACAAGCCTTTGGGCGGTGATGCGACGATGTGACGCTCGCTTTGCTCACTATTCCGTCGCTTGCGCTTCTTACAAATCCCGTCGCCTCGACCAGCGTCGCAGCAAAGCGATTTTTGCAAAAGACTGTCTTTCAGACGGTCTTTTTGCTTTTACGCTTGCCGCTCCTTTTCCCAAAAAGTTTTACAACTTTTTGGGTTCCCCTTTTTTATCGCTATTGGTCGGTACACAAAAAGACTTGCTCAATCGCAAGTCCTTTTTTGTATACCTTCCCCTTTGCTCGTCGGCTTGTATAATAATCTAATGTATTTCTAATTAAAACCGTCAAAATGCTTGCATTTTGACGGAGAGGAGCAGCCCGCTGTAGGGCGTAGGCGGCATATGAATATATGTCGACAAGCCTTTGGGCGGTGCTGCGACGATGTGACGCGTTTGCGGGCGGTCAACACAATGCTAACCGTATTATCTATTTTTGATTGCGTCGATGGGTTTTTTGCGGGCTATTCTCAACACGGGGATAAAACTTGCGAAAAGCGCGGTTGCTACGCACCCCAAAAGAATAATGCCGATTTGTCTAACGCTATAACTCAACAAGGTTATCGGCAATCCGTACGACGCTCTTAATGCGGAATTAGTTACGGCAACCGCAACGCCGCTCCCTATCGTCGCAAGCGCAAAAACGATAAGCGCGATAACGAGCGCTTCGTTAAAGAATATGCCGAAAACGTCGCCCGAACGCGCGCCGACGGCTCTCAAAATACCTATTTCGCGTTTTTTGTACGTCACCGAAGCCGAGATATAGGTCATAAACAATATGACCGCAAACACAAATACGCCCATACCGACGTACAACAAAATTTTTGCGATGGTTTTGATAAGCGAACCTATCATGCTTTCTGCCGATACGACGTAGTTTACAAGCGAATACTTAACGCCGTTTTCGCTTTTTGTCGAGAACTCGACGATTTTTTCAAGGTCGGGTTTAGAAAGTTTTTCGCCCGATATTGCCATTGCGTATTTGCCGACGGGCGCGGCGGCTATTGCGGTTGCGAGTTGCTCCGACACGCCGATAAAACTTTTGTTTACGTCGTCGTTTTCAAAGAAAAATCCTTTTATCAAAACGGTTTTTTCAAGGTAAGGAGTTATGCTCCCGCCGCACGACATTTTTATTTTTGCGTCTTTGACGAGCGGTTTTATCGTGTTTTTAATTTCGTCCGCGTTTGCGACGTCAACGGTCAGATTATCAAGCTTTTCGACAATGGTTTCATCGTTGTAATATACGTTTTTTAACGCATTTATAAGCGTTTTGATACCAAGAACTATTTCGTCGTCCGCAAGCGTCGTTTTGCCGTCGTCAAAATACACTGCGTCGGAATAATCTTTTGACGTAAAATAGTAATTGTAGTTGCTGCCGAAAAACATTCCGATGGATTTGCCGTTTATTTCTTTACATTCCAAACTCGCCCTATCGCTAATTTCCCCGCCTACGCCTTTGTAGGAAAGGTATTCGTCGATAAAATTTTTGCCCGCAAAAAGCATTCCCGAAAACGCGCTGTTGTGTTCGCTCGCAAACTGCTCTTGCAACATATAGTAGTCGAGCGCGTCGTCGCTGTTTATGGTTTTGTCAAGAATAGCGTATCTCGAGTAATTATAACCCGTTTTTACTACGCCGACGATTTTGAATACGCCGTTAATCGCGCTTCCTTCGATTTTGACGTTTGGCTCTTTTGCGATAAAATCTTTGACGGACTTTATGTCGGACGCTTCTATATTTTTGCTTTCGTCGGGGGTACCCGCCAAATCAACGTGGCTATATCCTGCTTTTTTAAAACAATCGAACGCATAGTCGCTTATCGCGATTTCGTTGTTTGCGGAAGGCAACCGCCCCGCTTCTAACGTAAGGTTGTGTTTGTTTAGCGCGTCGTTGTCCAACTCGACGATACCGACGACGTTTCCGTTGTAAATATTGCTTTTTGCGTCTTTTAAAAAACTTGCGGAAATGCTTGCGCCGCTACCTAAATATCCGCCGTTTTTTTCTGCAAGCACGGGCAAAAAGTCAAGCCCCGTTTTGTTTTTTAATTGTTGAATATCGTCGTCGGAAAATCTTTTTTCTATAAAATAATCCTCGTCGTAACCGCCGAATACTACCATTTTTTTAAAGTTGACGTACTTTATGCCGCTGTCGTACATTGAGTTTACAATTGCGGTTTTGCTGTCGTATGCGGCAAAACTATCGACGATACCAAACATCGCAAAGCATGCAAAACATAAAAATATCGTTACGACAAGCCTGAACGGCTTTGTTTTCATACCGCTTACGCCGATTTTGAAACTTTCCTTTACCGGTAGGCGCGATTTGATAAGTTTAAACGGTTTTTTGTCCGATACCGTTATCGCGCTTTCGTCGGTGGGAGAAAACAACTCCATCTTGCCGTCTTTGTCGATATGCGACGCGGATTTTACGTCGGAATTAACTTTTTTGTCAAGAGATAAAAACGCCTCGTCCTTTTGTAGATAGGCGTTGATACGCTTTACGTCGTCGGCGGTCAACTTGTACCCCACAGGAAAACGCAAAAGTTTACCGTTGTAGTTTTGCGCGCCGCCGCTTTCGACTTCGGCGTCGATGCGATGCTTTTCTATGTCGGAAATAACCGCGCCGTCCTTAAACTCTATTACCCTGTCGCCGTATTCTTCGGCAAACTCGCGGTCGTGCGATACCACTATGACAAGTTTGTCCTTTGACAGTTTTTTGAGCGTGTCAAAAACCTGTATTCCCGTTTTGCTGTCAAGTGCGCCGGTCGGCTCGTCCGCCATAATTATTTCGGGGTTTTTTACGAGCGCCCTTGCTATTGCGACGCGCTGTTTTTGTCCGCCCGACAATTCGTTGGGTTTTCTTTTGCCGTAGCCCGATAGCCCTACTTCGTCCAAAATTGCGTTGATTTTTTGGTCGGTTGCCTTTTCTCCCTGAAGTTTAAGCGCAAGCGCGATATTTGCGCCGACGTTGAAGTCTTCTAAAATGTTGTATTCCTGAAAAATAAATCCGAGATACGTGTTGCGATAACTGTCAAAATCCCCAGCGGAAAAATCTTTTGACGATTTGCCTTTTATTATTATTTCGCCGCTGTCCGCATTGTCCAAACCGCCCATAACGTTTAAAAGCGTGGACTTTCCGCTACCCGATTTTCCGAGAACAAACACCAGCCCACTTTCCGGAAACTTTAAACTTACGTTGTCGAGAGCCTTTACTACGCCGCCTTTTTTGGGGCGGTAAGTTTTAACGATGTTTTTAATCTCAATCATAACCACTCCTGTCTGCTGTCCTAAATTACGATAAAACCGTTTGAACAGTCATAAAATTATTGTTTTTTTAAGCATATTCAAGCCATTTTTCCATCAATGCGTTCAACTCCGCGTCGGCTTTGTCGGCAAGGCTTTTTATTTCCGCATATTTTTTGTAATCGACAAGTACGTCGGGAGCAAGCATTTGATTGTTTAAGTCCTCTATCTCCCGTTCCTTTGCGGCAATTTCCTTTTCCAAATTGTTTTTTGTCGCTTTGTCCGCTCGCGCCTGCTTTTTGTTGACGTTTTGCTTGACGGATTGCGAACGTTGCCGTTCTCCGTCGTCGGACGGTTTGTTTGCCGCTTTTTCCTTTTCTTTCGCTTTTAAGTAGTCGTCGTAATTGCCTTCGTAAACAAAAATTCCGCCGTCGCGTATCTCGGCAATTCTGTTTGGCACTTTTTTTAACAAGTACCTGTCGTGCGTGACCAAAAGCAGCGTTCCTTTAAAATCGGACAGCGCGTTGTCAAGCCCTTCCAAACCTTTAAAATCGAGATGATTTGTCGGCTCGTCCAAGACAAGCACGTTGGCGCGTTGCCGCATAAGCAAAGCAAACTGAACTTTGCTGCGGGTTGCGCCGGACAACTCGCCTATCTTTTTAAACACGCCGTCGTCGGTCAACTGAACTCTCGCCAAAAGGCTACGCACGTCGTATTGCGACGCGAGCGGCATTTTGTCACAAACTTCGTCGTAAACGGTGCGATTAAGGTTTAAGTTTTGATTTTCCTGCGCAAAATACGCCGTTTTTACTCCGCCGCCCCAGTTTACGCTACCAAAAAAAGGAATTTCTCGCAAAATCGCGCGCAAAAAACTCGTTTTGCCTGCGCCGTTAAGTCCGACAAAAGCAACTTTGTCACCGCGCGTCACGCTAAAAGAAACGTTGTCAAAAAGTTGTTTGTCACCGAGTTTAAGGGAAAATTTTTTGACCGTCAAAACGTCTTTGACGGGTTCTTGGTCAAAATCGAAGTTTACGACAAAATCTTTTGGCGGCGGCGCGACTTTTTTGATGCGCTCCATTTTTTCCAACGCTTTGACTCTACTGCCAACGCTGTTTGTACTTGCCGAAGCCGCAAGATTTTTGCGGACAAACTCCTCCATTTTGGATATTTCTTCCTGCTGTTTTTCGTATTGCTTTCGCTGTAAATCCAACTCGGATTGTCGCAAAACGAGAAATTTTTTGTACCCGCCGTTGTAACTATGCAATTCGCCGTTTCGTACTTCTGTGATTTTATTAGTAATTTTATCCAAAAAGTATCTGTCGTGCGATACCACGACTATCGCGCCTTTAAAATCGGCAAGATATTTTTCCAGCCAGTCGCGCGTAACAAAGTCGAGGTGGTTTGTCGGCTCGTCCAACAACAATACGTCGGGGTTTAGGCACAACAATTTTGCCAGCGCAAACCGAGTTTTTTCTCCGCCGCTGAGTTTGTCTACGCCGCAGGAAAGGTCTTTGTCGGCAAATCCCATACCGTACAAAACTTTTTTTATGTTTGTTTCTACGTTGTAGCCGTCAATGCTTTCGTAATACGCCGTTTGCTTGTTCAACTCTGCCGCAATACTCTTGTATTGCGACGAGTTTTCCTCCAAACTCAAAATTTTTTGCTGAAAATCTCGTATACGTATTGCAGTTTCGTCGACATTTTTAAAGCTACTGCGAATTTCCTCGTACAAACTCAAACTGCCGTCAAGCCGCTCGACCTGCCGCAAATATCCTATTTTGATATCCTTTTTTACGTATCTCGCGCTTTCTCCGTTTTTGGGATCGACGTCAAAATCGCCGCCGTACAAAATATCCAACAAAGTCGTTTTGCCCGCGCCGTTTACTCCGACTACGCCGATACGATCCCCTTCCTCTACCGAAAAATCCGCATGCGACAAAACTACGTTGTCCTTAAAAGATTTAGTTACGTTTTTTAATCCGAGCAACATATATCATATATTACTACAAACCGTTTTTAAGGTCAATTGTTTTTTCCTTATCCAAAAAAACGACGCAAAAAAACCGTATGACAAAGCCATACTGCTTGCGCCGTATAAAAAAACGCCGTTTAAGGCGTTTTTTCGGTTGATTATTTATTAAATTGTGATTTGAATGCAGCGCCTGCTTTAAATACGGGAACTTTGGACTCGGGAATAGAAACTTTTTCCTTTGTTCTGGGGTTGATACCTTCTCTTGCGGGTTTTGTTTTAAGTTCAAATCCGCCAAAGCCTACCAACTGTATTTTTTCTTCTTTAGACAATGCTTCCTCTACGGTAGCAACGAATGCAGCATAAAAAGCATCAGCCTGTTTGTCGGTCGTTCCCGTTTTTTGCGCTATGGATTTAATAAATTCACCCTTGTTCATAATTGTACTCCTTTTGTAAATAGTATCGTTATAATACCATACATTATCGCGCTCTGTCAATAAAATCTCGCAAATTATTTTATTTTAATGCTGTCGGGAGCGTCGGACTCTAATTTAACTTGGTAAAATGCCTTTAAGCCTTTTGTAAGATTGTCTATATCTTGACTGCCCATACACTCGCAAAAAGAGTGCATCGCAAGTTGCGCCAAACCTATATCCACAGTACGCACGGAAAGTTGTCTGTTGCTTATCGTGCCGAGAGTACTGCCGCCGCGACTGTCGCTTCTGTTAAAAAAGTCCTGATGCGGCACTCCCGCATTGTCAAGTATTTGTTTAAACACTGCCGACGATAAACAATCGGTAAGATAACTTTGGTTTGCGTGATGTTTTATCACTATGCCCTTGTTGACAAAACATTTGTTTGTGGCGTCGTATTTTTCCGCGTGGTTGGGGTGTACTGCGTGCGCGTTGTCCATGCTCGCCATAAAACTGTTTAAAACGGCTTTTTTAAAGGCTATTTTGTCGCGACCTATACTCTCGTACAGCGTTTTTAAAACGTCTTTTAAAAACGTGCCGCCTGCGCCTTGTTTTGTGCCGCTGCCTACTTCTTCGTTGTCAAAACAAGCGCATACCGCCAAAGAAACGGGGTTGCAGTTTATCAAAGAAGTTATCCCGCCAAAAACGCCGGTAAGGTCGTCAAGTCTTGGCGCGGCAAAAAACTCGCCGTTTACACCGTAGCGATACGCTTGCGTTGCGGAAACGACGTAAAGGTCAAAATCAACGACTTGCTTGCCGCCCGATACGGCAGAAACTATATCTACCGGCTGGTTTGCATTGCCGAGTCCGATGACGGGCATCATATCTATTTGCGGATTTAAAGTCAATCCGTCGTTGGCGTTGCGGTTTTGGTGTATCGCAACGCTGGGTATCGTCACATAAAAATCGCTGACCACCGATACGCACTTTAATACGTCGCCTTCTTTGACGACTACTCTGCCCGCAATTTTTAACGGGCGGTCAAGCATAGAATACAACAACCCGCCGCCGTACGTTTCGACGTTGAGTTTTGCATATCCGTCGCCGTATACGACGCAGTTGTTTTTGAGTTTTAAGCACGGGCTGTCGGTATGGCAAGCGACGATGTTGAAAGCGTCGCCGATTTCCTTCCCCGTCTTAAAAGCGATTATACTGCTTCCGTCACGCACGACGTAATATCCGCTGTTTGGAGCGATTTGCCATTTTTCTCCCTCTCGCAGACCGATAAAACCGTTGTCGTCGAGAATAGCTTTTACGTTGTCGACAGCCTGATACGCCGTATAACTTTCGTTTACAAAATCTCCGAATTTTTTAAGCATAATTAAACCTCTTTTTATATAATACAATACATTTGAAAATTAGTAAAACAAAAAAATGCATTTTGCCGCATTTTTTGCGATACAAATATCGGTTTTTATACTTAACATTACCTCAAAAATGTGTTAAAATACTTTAAGTTGAGTTTTATCGACAATTTTACGGAGAAAAACATGGACGGATTAAACGTAAAAAACCTTGTCAAAATTTACGGCAAAGACAACAACAAAGTGACGGCTTTAAACGACGTGTCCTTTTGCATACCCAACGGAGAATTTGTAGTGTTTTTAGGTCCGTCGGGAAGCGGAAAAAGCACGTTGCTAAATATTCTCGGCGGTATGGATACGGCTACGTCGGGGCAGGTATTTGTTGACGGCAAAGAGATTACAAACCAAAAGGACAAAAAGTTGGTAAACTATCGCCGTTTTGATATAGGGTTTGTTTTTCAGTTTTACAATCTTATGGGCAACCTCACCGCGTCGGAAAACGTTTCTCTCGCCGCCACGCCAAACGGAATGTCGGCGGAAGAAGCCCTTAAACTCGTCGGTTTGGAGGAACGCAAAAACAATTTTCCCGCGCAGTTGTCGGGCGGAGAACAACAACGCGTCGCAATAGCGCGGGCAATCGTCAAAAATCCAAAAATTCTACTCTGCGACGAGCCTACGGGCGCTTTGGACAGCAAGACGGGCAAAAACATAATAAAACTTTTGATGCAGTTGACGAGAGATAACAACCGCACGACGGTTATGGTTACTCACAACGCAAAACTTGCGGAAATTGCCGACAGAGTTATTCGTCTTTCCGACGGCAAAATAGTGTCCGACGAGATAAACGCCGACAAAAAACGAGTGGAGGAGATAGAATGGTAAAGCGCAACGACGTTTTTGCAAAACTAAACGCGCGAGAACTGCGCCGCAACTGGTTTCAATACCTGTCGATGATAGCCATTATCACCCTTGCGGTAACTTTGTTTTGCGGATTTGTGTCAAATACAAAAGTATTAAAAAACAGGGTGGATAAACTCATACAAGAAACTAATCTGTGCGATTTGTGCGTGCAGACGAGCGGACTCGACGCGGCGGACAGGTCGCGCTTTTCTACCGACAAAAACACAGAATACCGCTTGTATACGGAAGGTTCTTTGGTGGGTAGGACGGCAAAAATTTATGTCGGAAACAACGACATCAGCCGCCCCGTCATACTTAAAGGCGAGGAAGGAGTTTTGCTCGACAAAATGACCGCAGGCACGATAAACGTTGGCGTTGGTGACGTCATAACATTAAAAATCCCCTCCCTCAACGTCGATAAGCACTTTACCGTCACGGGGCTTATGCGTTTTGCGGAAATCGCAAACACTTACTCCACCTATCCCGTTGTTTTGACGACGCAAGCATTTAAAGACGCTTTCGGCTTTTCTCCCGAACCGCTTTACAATCAAATTTTAATAAAAACCGACGACGCAACCGCTTTAAAAAAGGAAATTACCGACTATTTTGCGGCAAAAACCGTCGACAACCTTCTTTACGTTTTTGACCGTAGCACGATAGAATCCGTCGTAATGCTGGACAACGAAGTATCCCAAAGTTTGAGTATGATATCGGTTTTCCCCGTCATATTTTTGTGCGTCGCAGTGCTGGTAATAATGACGACGATAAGTCAGTTGATTTTGCGAGAACGCACTAATATAGGCACGCTCAAAGCGTTGGGGTTTTCTGACGGGAAAATTATGTTTCATTATTCGCTGTTTGGAATTGCCGTCTGCTTTATCGGAACGTTGCTCGGAATTTTTTTGGGACCTGCGATTGTTCCGAGCGTAATGAATATCAAATACGACCTCGTTTACAACTTGCCAAAAACGGAGATATACCTGATAGACCCGCTGTGGAGTCTGTTTGCAGTCCTTTCCGTTTGCTTGCTGTCGGCGGCGATTTCTTTGTGGGTGCTTAAAGACGTGATAAGACAAAAACCTGCGGAGTGTATGCGTCCCGCTACGGGCGGCGTTATGTTCGGCTTTAAAAAGGATAAAAAAAATGAAAAAGAATCAGTCTAACGCTTTGATTGCGCTAAAACTCGCAATAAGAAATATTCTGCTTAAACCGATGCGCGCCCTTATGACGGTCATAGGCGTCACCGGTTGCGTTGCCCTTCTCGTTTGCGCTTTTGGTATCGGAGATACGATAAATCACTGTTTCGATTACGAATTTGAAAAACAATTCCGTTACGATTACAACACCGCCGTAAACGAATCCTATATCCCGAGATTAAACGCATATCTCGACGACATAAACGCCGAGTACGAGCCGTACAAAACTTTTTATATGACGGCGGCGGCAACAAAAAGCAAAGATATAAAGGTTTTTGTTTATCAACCCGCATCACGCTTTACTTCTATCGACACAAGCGACGGAAAAGTTTATATTTCTACTTCTACGGCAAAACAGTTGGGCGCAAAACAAGGCGATACCGTCACTCTTGCGGCAGGAAACAACAAATACGCCGCAAAAATCGATTTTGTCATCGATACCGCCGTAACGCAAGGTATGTTTTTGTATACTACGGATTTTGACGCGGAATACCACTCCCTAAACTACTGGATTAACGTCGCGTCGCCGTCGAGCGATATTCTCAAAGGTATAAACGACAACAACGGAACGCAAAACGCTTATGACACGCAAAGCATGTACGATAAAGTCGCAAACGCAATATCTTCCATCGACACAATAAAAACAACCTTGATGATTTTCGCTACGCTACTGTCGGTAATAGTTCTTTTTAATATTGCTTTGCTAAACACAAAAGAAAGGGTTAGAGATATATCGACGTTGAAGGTACTCGGTTTTAGCAATCGGGATATAAGTTTGAGCCTGACGGTAGAAATAATGATACTCGTGCTAATAGCAACGGCTATAGGATTGTTGCTCGGATATCCCGTTCTCGTCTTGGTTATGTCCAACAACAGCGTTGAAGCAATGGCGTTTATTTACTATATCAAACCGATTTCCTACGTGTTTTCCGCCGCGATTAGTATAGTAACCGCTCTCATTATCAATTTGTTGTTTGGTCTTAAAATCAAAAAAATAAATATGCTCGACGCTCTCAAAAGCGTTGAATAAATCACATACGAATATAAAAAAACGCAAATACGCTATAAAACAAAAACCGCTAATCTGCGGTTTTTTAAATGCGGTTTTTTAAGAGTTTAAGTAGTCGTACAGAGCGGAAAGAGTTGCGGCGTGAACTTGTTCATCGGCTAAAATTCTCTCCAAAAGACAAGCGACGCTTTTGTCGGATATATTTTTTATCGCGCGGCGGTAGTTTTCTATCGCGCGTTGCTCGCTCAAAATATCTTCGTACAACATTTTTTTGACGCTTTGCGAGTAGTTTACGTATCCGCCGTTCCAAAAACTTCCCCTTGCGCCTATCATCGGATTGCCGCCGCTCAATAAAATCAATCTTGACAATATCCCGCAATGGTTCATTTCCGTAATGGCTATATTCTTTAAAACATAAGCAATATCATCGTTGCTATTTGCCGTGATTTGGCTTTGGTACAGGTAGTCAAACACTGTCGTTATCTCGCTTTTGGGCGACGCATAAAGACTTTGCAATATGTAGGCGTCTTTAAAGTTTTTCTGGGTAATTTCCGTTTTGGGATATTCCCCATCTGCCACTGTTTTTAATTCTCTGATATTCGTACCGCTTTGCCCCCTGCCTTATTGTATTAAAAATCGGGCGGAAACGACACTAAATCAACAGTTTGTAAATTTCGTTTTTGGAAACGCCTCTGTCCTTTGCCGTTTGCTTTATGGCGTCCATTTTGCTCATTCCCTTGTCGATATAAAACTCGACGTGTTGCTCGGGCGACAAAGTATTGAGCGCGTTTTGAGCGTCGGCTTTTTGTACGACTATGACGTACTCGCCCTTCGCGTCTTCTATCCGAGCAGTAGACAAATCAAAAAACTCCGCTTTTTCGTGCATTTTGGTCAATTCCTTTATTACGGCAACTTTTCTGTCCCCCAAAGCGGCGTAAAGATATTTAAGGTCGTCGTTAAGGTCGTGCGGCGCACTGTAAAAAATAAGAGTCGCGTTGCCTAATCCGTCGATTAGTTTGTCTTTGTCGGCGGTTTTTGAAGGTAAAAATCCTACAAAAGTAAAAGGCGGTAAAAACCCGCTCATGGCAAAAGCGGTGACTGCGGCGCATGCGCCCGTGACGACGGAATATTTTTCTCCCGCCGCTTTGCATGCGTTGACAAGCACCGTTCCCGGATCGGATATGCAAGGCATACCTGCGTCGCTTATCACGCTGACGGTTTTTCCTTCTCGGCTAAGCGACAAAATATAGTCGCAACGGCTTTGCTCGTTGAATTTGTGATAACTTTTTAGCGGAACGGTTATCCCGTAATGCGACAGCAAAACGGAACTATGCCGCGTGTCTTCGCAAAAAATCACGTCGCTTTCTTTAAGTATGCGCAACGCTCGTTGCGAAATATCTTCGAGATTGCCTATAGGCGTGGCAACAAAATAAATCATTTGCTCTCCTTATCAGTCAAAACTTTCCCCGTAAAGTTTTTTTATCGTAGGCGTATAGTTTCCGTCATTGTCAAACACCGTCACGGGCGGCAACCATTTTAGCCCGTCTTTGCCGCCAAACGTAAACTTTGCCAAAAACAAATTGGGCGTAGCGCCCGCACGCGGATATACGAGAGAAACTTCCTTTGCTTTAAGTCCGTGTTTGTCCGCCGTAGCGCAAGCGGAAGCAAACCGCTCCGCCTGATGCACCAAAAACAAATTTCCGCCAAATTTGAGCAATTTTGACGACTCTAAAAACACGTCGTCCAACGTCAACTTGATTTCGTGCCGACACACGGCTATATCGTCGTCGGCTTGCCTTTCTCCGCTACCCGCTTTGCGATACGGCGGATTTACGATGACGGCGTCAAACCCGCCGCCCAAAGTTTTGTGTATGCCTCGCGCGTCTGCGCAAACCACCTTAATAACGTCGCAAAGACCGTTAATTTCAATGCTTCGAGCCGCCATATCCGCCATTTTGGGCAAAATTTCTATGCCGACGACGCTTGCAGGGTGCTGTTTTGCGGCAACGAGCGTGGCAATAACGCCGCTACCCAAACCGATTTCCACAATTCTTTTGTTTTTTACGCCGCGCACAAAGTTTGCAAGCAACACGGCGTCGGTAGTAAATCGATACCCGTCGGCGGACTGAATTATTTTTAATCCTTTGTACTGCAAATCTTCTATCTGCTCGCCTTGTTTCAACTGTGTCATAATCTGATTTTAACACATCGCCGTCGGTATTGCAAGCCGCCGCTTTAAACTTGCGCGATACAATACGAAAAACGGTTGCTTAAACCCGCCAAATTTGCTAAAATTTAATTATGACGGATTTCGATTTTGATTTTTATAAAAATTTGTACGCAAAAAATACACGCCTAAACAATCTCGGACGAAGAAAACTTATCTGCCCGCCCGTTCTTGCCGACCGCCTGCACGAAGTCGCCCTAAACCTGACCGTGCCGGAAGTGAGTATTCTTGCAACGTTGGAAAACAAGTTGGGAATCGACAACCTTAAAAGTACGCCGCTATGTATGAAACAGTTTGCGGAGTTGCTCGGTTTTTGCAAAGCAACAATTTCCGTTGCGGTAGGCAGATTAGTAAAAAAACAACTCGTAGAAAAATATTACTTAAACAACAACCGCAAAACGACTTATTTAAGACTGACGGAAACGGGCAAACAGTTGGGAGAAAACGAGGATAACATACACGCCGCATTTTTGCAGAGCCAACTTACTAAACACTTTGACGCAGAAGAAATTAAAGCCTTTAACGACGCTTACGACACTCTCATCGGCGTAATAAAAAAATTTGACGATACGATATAAAAAGGTCAAAAAACAAAAAATCGGTTTTTAAACTCACTGACAAACAAAGTTGCCGCATTAAAAAACACCGCGTTTTGCGGTGTTTTTTGTTTTTGTTGTTTTTAGCCTTCGCTGATTGCGTTTACGGGGCAACCGGCAGCGCAAGCGCCGCAATCGATGCAAGCAGAAGCGTCGATTTGATATTTGTCGTCGCCTTCGCTGATTGCGCCTACGGGGCAGGTAGCGGCGCAAGCGCCGCATTTGATGCATTCATTACTTATTTTGTGTGCCATAAATCTATCTCCTTTGTCTTTAAGACAATAATATTTTAATACATACGCAAATATTTGTCAACGGTTATCGACAAAATCAATCCAACAATTCGCTCAAATCCGCAGGAATATCCGTATCGAGGTCGTTGTCGGCGTTTTTTTCCTGTTCTGCGGCGGTTGGCTTGCCAAATTTGACGTCCTCCAAAGGATAAACGTCTACTTCTGCAATTCCGTCAACGTCGGAAAGTTTTGTCTTTATCGTGCGCTTTAACAAGTCGACGCTTTCTACCGTCGCTTTGCCCTTTGGCGTGGTAACGATACTGCCCACTTTGGGCATAAGTTTGAGCGTTTCGGCATAGTGGGCGTTTTCGTACTTTAAACAACACATAAGTCTGCCGCAAAGTCCGCTGATTTTTGCGGGATTAAGCGACAATCCTTGATTTTTTGCCATCTTTATCGATACGCGCTCAAAATCGTTTAAAAATGCGTTGCAACAACAAGGTCTGCCGCAACTACCCAAGCCGCCGAGCATCTTTGTTTCGTCGCGTATGCCGATTTGACGCAACTCTATGCGTGCGTGAAACATTGCCGCAAGGTCCTTTACCAAATCGCGAAAATCAACTCTGCCTTCCGCAGTAAAATAAAAAACTATTTTGCTGTTGTCAAAAGTCAAGTCGATATCTTTAAGGTGCATATCGAGTTTGTGATCGTCGATTTTTTGCTTTGCTCTTTGCATTATCGAGGCTTTCTGCTCGAGATTTTTGCGGTAATGCTCCGTATCCTTTTCCGTCGCTTTGCGTTTGACGGGTTTGAGTTCTCCAACGATATTTTTGCGCGATACTTCCTTGTTGGCAATAGAAATAATACCGTACTCTACGCCGCGCGCCGTTTCTACTATCACGCCGTCGCCTACGCAAAAATCTATTTTGGTCGGGTCAAAAAAATATGATTTGCCCGTAGATTTAAATTTTACACCAACTATTGTCGGCATCTGTACTTTACCTCCAGTATATTAAGCAGTAAATTGTCGGTCACCGTATTAAATCCGACGTAATTGTCAAGCATCGTTTTTGCCCGTTCCGTAAGCGATATTATTTTGGTCACGGCGGCGGGAGTGTACGACGCTGCAATTTGTATTATATCATCTTTTTTTGATAAATTCAATATTTCGCAACCTTTTGCGTCAAGCAAAACGGCGTCAAATAGCAGATTTTGGATTATTTCCAGCATATCCGCATATTTTTCCTTGTATTTTGCCATAATCGGCAACCACAAAACTATGTCTTTTGAAGTTTTTAGCCCGACAAGCATTTTGCTCATGTCGTCTATGCACCCCAAGTAAAACGGCGTGTCGGCAATATATGTCGCTTTGCCCGCGCTACCGCCTGCAAGCCTTGCTACGACGGCGGCTTTTTCCTTCGGAGCGCCGCGCTTGTTTAAAAAATCCGCTATCGTTTCCGCGTCAAAACACCCGATATTAGTCACCTGACAACGACTTTTGACCGTCATCAACAATTCTTCCGCATTTATGCAGGCAATCGCGATTATTACGTTTTTGGGCGGTTCTTCCAAAATTTTGAGAAGTTTGTTTTGCCAGTCTTCTCTGACGCCGCCGCTTGCGTCGATACAAAATATTTTCTTTTTTTCCGACAACGGAGAAGTCGCGCTTTGCCGTATCAAAACTTCTATATCCGCAACGGCAATTTTTTGTCTGCCGTCCGACGGAAAAAAGTATACGTCGGGACATACTTTTTTTGTTATTTTGTCATAAAGTTCGCCGCCTATATCGCCGTTTAATGCGTAAGTCGCAAAAAAACCAAACATTCCGTCGTAAAGAATACTGTCTTTGCATTGCAAAATAAAGGCGTGGTTGTCGTTGCCGTCTTTAAACCGCTCCTTTAAAAAATTTAGTCCGTTGTCCTTTTTTAACAGTTCTTGATACATACCGTTTGTTTAAAAACTCTTTTAAGCAAATATTCCCCTTGCCTTTAATGCGGCAATGATTTTGCCAAAAGTTTCGTCCTTTGCGCCACTTGCGTCGATAACGACGTATCTGTCTTTGTCACGCGCCGCCAACATCTTGTAGGCGTCGTAAACCTTTTGATGAAATTCTATATCCAACTGCTCCAGCCTGTCCTTTTTGTCCGCGCCGCCTTTACGCGCAAACGCCTGCTTTGGCGGAAGGTCTAAAAACAACGTGTACTGCGGCATATATTCTCCCACCGCCAACGCGTTAAGACGCTCGATTTTTTCAAGCCCCAACCCTCTCGCTATACCTTGATAAGCGTAGGAAGAATCGACAAAACGGTCGCAAAACACCGTTTTGCCCTCGTTAAGCGCAGGGATTACTATTTCCTGAAGGTGCTGAACTCGACTCGCCGCATACAAAAACGCTTCGCAATCGTCGGTAATATCCTTGTTGTCCGCGTCGAGAATAATTTCCCTTATTTTTTCCGCAACGCGACTGCCGCCCGGTTCTCTCGTAAACAAAACGTTAAAACCGTTGTCGGCGCAATACTGCTTTAATCTTTTGGTGTGGTAAGTTTTGCCTACCCCTTCGCAACCTTCTATCGTAATAAAATTTTTCATATTTCTCCGTAACAAAACGGTCCGTCGCAAGCCGTTTTGTCATCCTCGTCAAAAGTTTTTTTCGCCATAACGTTTAGCGTTTTGAGTAGCCTTAAAATATCTTTTTTTGCGTCGAAATAACTTAAATAACACAACACTTTGCTACCCGAAAACATCTCGCAAAAAACGTTTCTGTCCGCCAAATATTGCCAAGCCGTTTTGCCGCTGATTTTCAATCCGCAAAAATCCAAAGTGAGTTTTGTAAAATCGTCGTAGTACAAAGCGGATATTTTTTTGTCGAGATTTTTTATCAGATATTCAACGTCGTCGTACAGCCTGTCCAAATTTTTTTGCGCGATTTTTGCCGCAAGGTTTCTTGCCGCGTCGATACTTGCCATCAGCGGATAAGACGGACTCGTCGTGCTTAAAAGATTGATATTTTGTTTTAATCGCTTAAACAGCGCGTCGTCGTTTGACATCACGACAGCCGTTTGAGTCATTGCCCCCAGCGTTTTGTGCGTGCTTACGACGCAAGCGTCGCAAAAACCTACTGCGGAAGGCGGCAATTTTTTGCTCAAGCCAAAGTGCGCTCCGTGCGCGGCGTCGACAAACAGAGTTCCGCCTACGTCCTTTACCGCCTTAAAAACGGCGGGCAAATCGCATACCTTGCCAAAGTAGTCGGGATACACCGCCAAGACGGTTTTTATGCCGTCGGACTGATAGGCTTTTTTAATTTGTTGCGGGGTAAGATTGTCGCAAAGGAATACTTCACTTCCAAACAATTTTGCGCCGCGCTCGACGGAAATATGGTAGTCGTCGGTCAAAATTTTTCCGCCGCTCAAGCTCAAAAAAGCCATCACGCCCTGACTGCTTCCGTTTGTGGTAAACACGGCGTTTTTTGCGCCAAACAGGTCGGCAAATTTTTGTTGCGCCGCTTTTATCACGCCTTGCGGATTGTCGAGATTGTCGTCAAAACCCAACTCCGTAATATCAAAATCGGTACAAAAATCAAAATCGAGCCTGCCTTTGTGCGCCGGCATATGCAGTCGCAAAGGTTTTTTTGCGGCGTACTTTTTTAAACAATCGTACAGCGGAGCGTCGTCAAAAATCAAAACAAACCTCCGTTTGCTCTTGCGTGTTTTATTTGCCAAAAACCTATTAGTTCGTCCATAAACGCAGCAAGCGCAAGGCTTGTACTTTCGTGCGGGTTTTTGACGGAAATATCGTTGTTTAACGCAAATATAGCAGCAACGCCGTCGGCGGCAAGTCGAGCCCTGTCGACGTTGCCTATTTTGCCCACTATATCCACGACGGGAACGTTTTGACGTCTTGCGTAACGGCAAACGGCGTTTAATACGTTGCCGTAAACGCTGTTGACGTCCAAACTTCCTTCTCCCGTAAAAATAACGTCGGCGTCCTTGATAAGCCCACCGAAGTTAACTATATCCAACACCGTATCTATGCCGCGACTTATCGTTGCGTCAAAAAAGGTCATTGCGCCGAGTCCCAAGCCGAAAGACGCGCCCGTACCGGCGTATTCGCGGTAGTCCCTGCCAAAATTACGCTTTAAAAAATCGCAAAAGGCGTTAAGACTGTTTTCCGCCGCTTGAACGTCTTCCGATTGCAAAATGTTTTTGTCGAGCAAGCGAGCGACAAGTCCGTTTTCTCCCGATACGGGATAATTTTCTCCCGTCAACGCCACGACGTTTGTCATACTCAAATTTTTGCGCATCTGCGACAAATCTATCGTTACGACGTTGCCAAGTCGCAAAAAATCAGGTACAAACTCTTTGTACGACGCGTCAAAAAACTTTGCGCCCAGTGCCGCCGCCATTCCGCAACCGCAATCGGCAAGTACGTTTTGTCCCAAACACAAAATAATTCTCGATACGTTAAAACGTAAAGCCTGCATGACGAGTTGCCCCACGCCGTAACTGCTTGCGCCGTATTTGCCCCGCGTACCGCAGTAAACCGACATCAACTGACTCGTTTCTATCACTGCGGTGTTTTCGTACACCATAAAATAGCACTTTGTCATCTGCATATCGGCGTTTAATGCGTTTACAAAAATCTTTTTGCCTTCCTTACAACACAAAAAAGCGTCGATACTGCCCGCGCCGCCGTCGGCAACGGGTACTTTGACTATTTCGCAAAAAGGGTAGTATTTGTTTATGCGATACGCCATTATATCGCATACTTCCTTTGCGCTCAACACTCCTTTAAAGGAGTCGGGTGCTAATACCGCTTTTTGCATATTTTCTCCTTTTTTTGCCGTCATACCGTGACGGTAACTTTTTTTAATCCTCTCGGGTTGTCGGGGTTTATCCCTTTGAGTTGGCTCAATTTGCAAGCAAACAATTGCCCCGCTACCACGCCCGCAAACGGAGCGTAAACCTCTTCCGTTTTGGGCAACAAAACAAAATCGTCGGCGTTTGCGGCAAAAACGGCGTCGTCTGCAAAAACTACGAGTTTGCTGCCCGTATCCTTTATTTTTTGTATCATTTCAAGGTAGCCGTCTTTGTTGGCGCCGCTGTCCGCAAAAAGAATAACGGTACAAGTTTTGTCCAACACCGCCAGCGGTCCGTGCTGAAACTCGCTCATAGGGTAAACGGAAGCGTTTACGTAACACGTTTCCTTCAACTTTAAACCGATTTCCGCCGCCGTGACAAATCCGATTCCGCGTGACAGCACAAACACCTTAGAGTCCGTATCTACGTATTTTGCCGCTAACGCGTCTATATGTTTTTGAGTTTTTAACGCGGCGTTTATCAGTTGCGGCAAACTCGTTTCTTCCTTGAGTACGCCTTTGTCAAACGCCTCGACAAACATACTAAAAAAGGTCATTTGAGCGATAAACGTTTTGGTCGCCGCAACGGATTTTTCTTCGCCGGCATTAAGATAAAAATGCTCAAAATCCCTTGCCAAAGGACTTTTTGGCGTGTTTGTGACGGAAAAAGTTTTTGCGCCGCTTTCCTTTGCGCGCGTCATAAGGTCGTATATGTCCTGTGCCTTTCCGCTTTGAGAAACGGCAAATACCGCATAATTTTTTAGGTTGATTTTTGCGCCGTATTTGGATACGACAGACGGATTTAAAAAGGTTACGGGGATACCGAGCCTAATTTCCGACAAGTACTTAAAGTATTGACACGCGTTTAAACTGCTACCGCGCGCCGCAACGGCAAACCCCGCTATTTTTTCCTTTTTTAAACTCGCCGCAACCTTTTCCGTTTTGGATTTTAATGCGTCGTAAGCGGATTTGACTGCCTGCGGCTCAAAATATACGTCCCGTGACATCAACGTTTGCATAAATATTACCCTCCTGTTTTGGATAATATATTATGCAAAAAAACGCCTATTGTTTACTCGGACAATTCTTTAAAAAACAACTCGAATACTTTCCCGCAATTTGCCGCCGCTTTTGCCAAGTTGTCCCTAAAAACGGTCAACCCTCTTTTTGCGGGCGTATCCGTCACCGTGCGAAAAGCAATAAAAGGCTTGTCGTTTAGCGCGCACGCCTGCGCCGCCGCCGCCGTTTCCATATCCACAGACAGCGGGTTTAGTTTTTGTTTGATTTGCTCGCGGTTGTCGTCCTCGATAAAAGCCTCTCCGGTGACGTTCAATCCGTAAAAAACTTTAAAATCAAGGTTTTTTAAGGCTTTTTGCGCCGTTTTAAGCAATTTGTCGTCCGCTTTAAACACTGCGGAAGGGTAATAAGGATTGTTTTTTGTCAACATTTCTTCTTCTACGTCGTGGTGACAAACCGACGAGCATACGACTGCGTCCCCTATATCGAGAGCGTCGGAGATTGCTCCGCATACGCCAAACAACGTCACTGCGTCGGGATTAAATCTGTCGATAAGCATTTGCGCGGCGCATGCGGCGTTGACTTTGCAAATACCGCACACGACGGCTACGATTTCCTTATCGTCAAAACGACACTCGAACCACTCGAGATGATTGTATGTGTAATTTTTTATGTCGCTCGTATACTTAAGCAAAGGAGAAAGTTCTTCCAAAGAAGGAGATATAAGACCTATTTTCATTTTTGTAGTTCCGTTAAGGTTGTATTATTTTATTATTATACCGCTTTAAACCCGTTTTGTCAATCCGTCGTAAAAATAAAACCGTATTCGACGGCGTTGTCGTCCGCAAAAGTTTGATGCTTTTTTAAAGACGTTTTACCGACGGATACGGTTTTTAAATTTTTTTACTTGATTTTGTTTGCGATATACTCGGCTATTCCCTTTGCCGCAATTTTTCCTGCGTCCATCGCAAGAATAACCGTCGCAGGTCCCGTTACCGCGTCGCCGCCTGCAAATACGCCTACTCTCGAAGTCATTCCGTTTTTGTCGATAATAAGGTTGCCCTTTCTATCGGTTTGCAAGCCGTAAGTAGAACCCGTCACGACGTTGCTTGCGGACGTGCCTATCGACATTATCACGCAATCCACGTCCAACAAAAAGTTGCTGTCGGGCTTTACGACGGGGCTTCTGCGGCCGCTTTCGTCCGGCTCGCCCAAAGTCATTTCTACACATTCGATGGCTTTGACAAAAAAGTTGCCGTCGTCAAGTATCTTGACGGGGTTTGTGAGAAGTTTAAACTCTATGCCTTCTTCTTCTGCGTGTATTACTTCTTCGTAGCGGGAAGGCAATTCCGCCATACTTCTGCGGTAAATTATGTACACTTTTTCCGCGCCGAACCTTACCGCGCACCGCGCCGCGTCCATAGCGACGTTGCCGCCGCCTACAACGGCGTATCTTTTTGCGTGAAGAACGGGCGTGTCGCAGTTTTCGTCAAAAGCGTTCATAAGGTTTACTCTCATCAAAAACTCGTTTGCAGAGTATACGCCGTTGAGATTTTCCCCTTCGATACCCATAAAACGAGGTTGCGCAGAACCGTTGGCTACAAACACAGCCTCAAACCCGTCGGCAAACAAATCGTCTATCGTGACCGTTTTGCCTATTACGGCGTTGGTCACTATCTTTACGCCCAAATCGTTAAGTCGTTTGATTTCGTGTTGTACGACGTCGATAGGCAAAATAAACTCCGGTATTCCGTAAGACAATATGCCGCCCGCTTTGTGCAACGCTTCAAATATAGTAACTTCAAACCCTTGCTTGGCAAGATCGCCCGCGCAAGTCAATCCCGCAGGACCGCTACCCGCAACGGCAACTTTGTGACCGTTGCTTTGCGGCTTTTTGACAGGCTCGTCGTAATGCTCTCTGTAATAGTCCGCAACAAACCTTTCCAACCTGCCGATGCTGACAGGCTCTCCTTTAATCCCTCTGACGCAATGCATTTCGCATTGTTTTTCCTGCGGGCATACCCTGCCGCAAATAGCGGGAAGATTTGTCGTGCGACTCAAAATCTCGTACGCTTTGGGTATGTTGCCCAACCTTATCTGCTCGATAAAAGCAGGTATGTCGTTGTGAACGGGACAGCCGAGTATGGCGCACGGCTTATTTTTGCAATTAAGACAACGATTTGCTTCCTTTTGCGCCGTTTCGAGGTCAAAACCAAAATCGACTTCTTTAAAGTTTTTTACTCTTTCTTGAGGGGGTTGACATGGCGCGGGGTACTTTTTTAAAGATAAATCAGCCATTTTGCGCCTCCTTTTTAAACAAATTGCAGGCTTTTTGATATGCTTTACGTTCCTGCTCGGCATAAATCTTGTTGCGCTGTATCGCTTCCTCAAAGTCAACGGTAAATCCGTCAAAATCAGGACCGTCAATACACGCAAACTTTACTTGACCGTTAACCGTCAATCTGCAACCGCCGCACATTCCCGTACCGTCAAGCATAATGGGAGCCATACTCACTATCGTCTTTATGCCGTACTTTTTGGTGAGGTCGCAAACGTTTTTCATCATAACTATATGACCGAAATCTATTACTTGGTCGTATACGTTGCCGTCGTCAATAAATTTTTGCAATGCGTCGGTCACAACGCCTTTTTGCCCCGCGCTACCATCGTCGGTAAGCAAAACAAAATTGTCGCTGACGGCTTTAAACTGCTCCGCCAAAATCACGTCTTCGGCAGTTTTGAATCCTATCGCAGTATCCACTACGCAACCCGCATTGTGAAGTTCTTTTGCAAAAATGTAAGCTGACGCGCAACCGTTGTCGCCGCCTATGACGGCAACCTTTTTTAAACCGTCAATGGGTATCGAGCGCCCCAACGGACCCACTACGTCCATGAGTTTGTCGCCCTTGACGAGCCTGTCCAAACGCATCGTGCCTGCGCCCACCGTCTTGTAAATTATCGTCACCGTCTGCTTTTGGCGGTCAAAATCCGTAATGGTAAAGGGCAATCTCTCACCCTCTTTGTCTGCGCGCAAAATGACGAATTGCCCCGCCGTCGCTTTTTTGGATATCCACGGAGCGTAAATTTCCAGCAAAGCCGTTTTTTTGTTTAACTGACGCTTGTCTACTATGTTAAACATGTTTCCTCCAAAGTTTGATTTTTTTGTTTTGATTTTTTATATTTTTTGCTCGCTGACCGTCGATTTGCCCGACAGCGAGTCGTTTACCCTTTTAGTTTGTTTTTTTAAGGTCTTTTAGGTTTGTTTTATATCTTTACACGTCGTACCAAATAGTCGTAGGTCCGTCGTTGTCCTGACTTATTAACATGTCCGCGCCAAATATTCCGCGTTTGACCGCAACGCCGAAACTGCCAAGTTTGTCGCAAAAACTCGCATACGTATCTTTCGCTTTTGTCTGTTCCATAGCCATAGTAAAACCCGGTCGGTTGCCGTGCGACACGTCGCCGCACAACGTGAATTGCGACACAGACAAAATTTGTCCCTTTACGTCAATGACGGACAGATTCATTTTGCCGTCGGCGTCTTCAAAAATACGAAGATTTGCTATCTTTTTGGCAAGATAATCGATTTTTTTGTCTACGTCGTCGATATCTTTTTGCTCGGCGCAAAAAAAGACTACCAAACCGTACCCTATACTGCTGACATTTTTGCCGTCAACGGACAAATCGGCTCTTTTTACTCTTTGAACTACCGCTTTCATACCCAACTATGTTACCACAAAAAATAATTAAAGACAACCTTTTTTATGCAAATACTAAAACACGCTCCAAAAGCCGTGACCTTTGGGGCGCGTTTGCAACGTTTTTAACGTTTGTTGCGTTTGTTTTTGATATGTACGTATAGCGTTTGTCGTATCTTTGTTTAGATTTCTTTGATAAAATCCGCGATTATTTTAAGCGCTTCTTCCTTGCCCGTATCGTTTAGAATTTCGTGTCGGTTGTCGGGCAACAAATGCATTTTTACCTTTTTTAAACCGAGTTGCTCGTACATTTTGCAAAGACGCTTTACGCCTCTGCCGTAATCGCCGACGGGGTCCTTGTCGCCGCTTATTATCAACAAAGGCAAATCGGCGTTTACTTTGCTCAAATTTTCCTTTTTGTAAAGTTGTTTGAGTCCGTTGAAAAATCCTTTGTAAAAATTGTTGCTACACACAAAATCACAGTATTTGTCGGCTGAATATCTCTCGCACTCGGCAACGATACTCGATACAAAAGTACCTTCCTTGCACTTTTTGTTGTAGGCGTCAAAACTCATTTTTTTGATAAACTCCGCAGGCTTGTCGGGCTTTCCGTTTTTGGCAAAAATTCGCCCCGCCATGACGGGCAATCCGTCCATTTTGGAACTTCCGCACAAGATAACGCCGTCAAAAAGACGTTGATTTAGTCCGTCGTTGAGTTGGACGTATCTCTGCGCCAAAAAACTGCCGTAACTATGCGCAAAAATGACGTATTTTTTGTCTTGATACCGACCGCGATAAGTTTTGTTGATAAGCAACAAATCCTTTAACGTATCTCCCCATATATCGCCGTCGCAATATCCCAAAGTTTCTTCGTCCGTTCTGCCGTGCGCGCGGTGGTCGTCGGCAACAACCATAAATCCGAGCGAATTGAGATATTTTGCAAAAGCGTCGTATCTGCCGCAATGCTCCGCCATCCCGTGAAAAATCTGCACGACTCCGACGGGATCGTCCACCGTCCACTCTCTGACAAAAATTTTTTTCCCGTCAAAAGACGGCATAAAATATTCGTTTACCATAGCCGTATCTCCTTGTATGGATTATACACCTTAACCGCCCAAAAAGCAATAACATAGTTTGATTTTTTGCAAAAGTCCGCTACAAAACGTAGCGGACCAAAAAACTAAAAACCGCAAAAAATCTATTGCGATATTGTTTTGTTTAAAAAAGTTTTTTACTTCATCAAGCCCATTTCCTTACAAAGTTCCTCCAACGTGCTGTCTGTTGAATATACTTCGTCAAGGTCTATGAGCGGTTTTGACGCAACATCTTCTTCCGACGCGTCGTCTGCTTTTTGCGCTTCCGTTTCCGTCGGCAAATCCTCCGTTTTGGCGGTTTGTAACAAAGTTTCGTTTTGCTCAAAGTCTTGTTGTTTTTTGTCGTTACCCAGCAAAACTTGCGCTTCTTCTATCAAAACAAGCGCTTTTTTGTCGTCGCGACTCTCTGCTTCAAACTCCGTTTTGAGCGCGTCAAGCATTTGTTTAAGCGCGGTTACTTTTTTTTCCAGCGCGTCGTATTGCGCCGCCCTTTCCTTTGCGACGGAGAGTTCTTCTCTGTATTTTTTGAGTTGCGCGTCGGTTTTTTCTACGTACGCCGTCACTTCCGACGGGTCGAACCCTTTAAAAACTTTTTTAAATTCCGCCATAAAAAAATCCCCCGAATATTATTTGTGCGCTTTGCCCTGCTCGGTAAGCATTTTTTGTTTGAGTTGGTAAAGTTTGTCTGATAAATCCACTTTGTAAACTTGCGGCTTTTCTATGCGCTTGTATTCTTCCCAAAACTCGTCCAAACTTTCCTGTGTTTTTTTGCAAATATCTTTGAGAGGCGGACA
The DNA here is from genome assembly GCA_934230325.1 of uncultured Clostridia bacterium. Lineage (GTDB taxonomy): Bacteria > Bacillota > Clostridia > Christensenellales > CAG-314 > SFEB01. Next base: position 48,512 of record CAKQEP010000002.1, read on the forward strand.
TTTGTAAACGAGTTTTCCTTTTGAAATAATCTCCTTGTAAAGCGGTTTTACCGTAAAGTTTTTTACTTCTTTGGTTTTCCAACGGTCTACGGGGTGCACGAGCGTAAACGGCTTGCTTTCGTCAATTTTTTCTCCCGCCAAACAAATAACGTCCGCCAAAGCCTTGCCCGTCGCATTGTTTATCAATCGATAAATGCGTTTTTCTCCGGGATTTGTTATTTTTTCCGGATTGTCGCTTATTTTGATTTTTGGGTAAACTTTGCCATTGTCTATCATACAAGCAAGTTTGTACACGCCGCCTAAACTCGGATTTGTGAAACTCGTGATTAGTTTTGTCCCTATACCGTACAAATCAATCTTTGCGCCCTGCAAATTGAGAGAAGTGACGGTGTACTCGTCAAGGTCGCCGCCCGCAAAAACTTTGGCGTCGGGAAAACCGGCTTCGTCCAACATTTCTCTCGCTTTTTTGCTCAAATATGCAAGGTCGCCGCTATCAAGCCTTATCCCGACGGGTTTAAGCCCCTTTTGGCGCATCTCTTTAAATACGGTTATGGCGTTGGGCAAGCCCGACTTGAGCGTGTCGTAAGTGTCTACGAGCAACAAACAACTTTTGGGATACATTTCTGCATACGCGCGGAAAGCGTCCAACTCGGAGTCGAAAGACATTATCCAACTGTGAGCGTGCGTCCCTTTGGGTACGGCGTCAAACATCTGCGCGGCAAGCACGTTGCTCGTACTTGCGCAACCGCCTATTATCGCCGCTCTCGCTCCGTAAATTGCCGCGTCGGGGGCTTGGGCGCGACGTAAACCGAATTCTATGACCTGACTCGGCGCGGCGGCGCGGGTTATTCTTGCGGCTTTTGTAGCGATAAGCGTCTGAAAATTTATTATGTTTAGCAACGCCGACTCCACCAACTGCGCCTCCATAATGGGCGCTTTGACGATAAGTAGCGGTTCGTAAGGAAACACTACCGTGCCTTCTTCCACTGCGTAAATATCGCCCGTAAACCGAAAGTTTTTGAGATATTGCAAAAATTCTTCGCAAAAATCGCCAGTAGTACGGAGATAGTTTATCTCCTCGTCGCCAAAATGTAGGTTTTGTATGTATTCTATCGCCTGTTGAAGACCTGCGGCTATGCAGTAATTGCTCTCCGCATTAGCGCGAAAAAACAAATCGAATACGGCTATTTTGTTTGTCATTCCTTTACGAAAATAACCGTTCATCATCGTGAGTTCGTAGTAATCGGTCAACAAAGTAAGATTTCTTTCCATTTTTTTTGCTCCGTTAAGTTATTGTTGTATGTTTTCGCCGTCAACCTTTGTAGCCTTATTTTTTGGAGGGTTGTCGACGTTTATGCCTTGTTTTGCCATGTCCTGCAAAAATTCGTCGTATCTCTGCCTGACGTCCTTTGCGTACTCGACGGCATAATCGGCTTTGCGTTTTGCCGTTTTGTAAATATTTTCCTGCAAGGGTTTTTCCAGTTGTTCGTATATGGATTTAGCGTCCGCAGAAAGCCTGTCCGCTCGCTTTTGCGCCCTCTCGACTTTTGCAAGAGCGCGGGCGGCGTAATTTGTCTTTCTGTATAAAAAGCCTTCAAAAGGTCTGTTCCATTTTGTGTAGATAAGAATAAACCTTATCGCGCCCAACACGATGGCAACGACGGAAACAAACTGACTGATTTTTATGCCGGTGTTGTAGGCTGTGCCGTTCCACCTTATCCAAAGATACAAACTGTCGGTACGCAACGACTCGATAATAAGTCTGACGACGCCGTAAAACACGCCGTAAAAAGCAAGGTTGAAACCGCGCTTAAACCGTTTGTATTTGGTTATCAACAAAAGCGTGACGATAAACCCGATGAGAGTACACATCGACTCGTAAAAAAAGGTAGCCTGATAGTATTCCGAACCTATTTTGACGGCGTAAGGAAACCATTGTAAAGACGGATTTGTCACCAAGTTGCCGTACGCTTCGCCGTTGATAAAGTTTCCCCAACGACCTATACATTGCGCAAGAAACAAACCGGGTACAATGCAGTCCGCTACTCTGCCGAAATTTTGCATTTTGTACCGAGAAACGGCGTAAATGACGAGATATCCGACGATAACTCCGCCGTAAATGCCCAGTCCCCCGTCTCTAAAATCCCAAAAGGTTGACCAGTCGGACAGTTGCCCTTCGTACGGGAACAAAAAGAAATACAATCTCGTACCCAACACTGCCAACGGCAATGTAACTATCGCATAGTCCAGACTGTCGTCGGGATTAAGACCTTGCTTTTTGAGCAAGCGAGAAAAAATCACTATCGCCAGCACCATGCCCGTGACGATAAGCAATGCGTAATACGTTATTCCCAGCCCGAAAATCTCTACTGCGGGGCTGCTGCCTACATGACCTTTAAAATTAAGAATAGGAACGTTTAAAAAACTTATCATTGATATTCTCCGACTATTTGCTTATTATACTCTCAAACAATCGTTTAGTCAAGACAAAAAAGGTTTTTGCTCGGTTTAAAGAAACAAAAGCGTACAAATATCGCTGTATTTGTCGATTTTTTTTATGACTTTTTTGGTTTTTTGGTTTGTAAAACACCGTTTTAAAAATTAAATCCGTTGTTTGAATCTTCGCAAAACGAGTACCGCGCATATGCCGACGATTACTCCGCTCACCGCGCCGAGCAAGGCAAGGTAAGGCAGATACAAAAAGGCTTCCGTCGTGTTTGTAATTACTACGTATATTACGTTTTGCGTCACATTGTGCGCGACAGCGCCCGCAACGCTGACTGCGGTAAGACTCAATCTGTCCTTTAAACAAACGTACAAAACGACCATAACGGTAAGGCTCGTCGCCCCCGCCGTAAGGCTGTATATGAGAGTGCTGAGATTTCCGACGATAAAACTACCCAAAGTACATTTGACGAGCATAACTACGTAGGCTTGCCACTCTCCCATAGTGACCAAAGCCAACAAAACGAATACGTTGGACAAGCCCGTTTTTGCGCCCGGTACCAAAAACGACGGAAACAGATTTTCTATGACGAAAGCAATCAAAGACAAGGCGGAATACATGGATAATGCGACTATTTTTTTGCTTTTTTGCTCCATCACGACACCTCTTGATTGCCTTTGCCGACGCCGACCACTTTGAGTTTGTGAGGGATACAAAGCGTTGCGTCGCCCGCTTTGGATACTTGCCAACGCTTTTTTGCGCAATCTTTTCCTATGCAGTTTGCGTCGATTATTTTTGCGTTTTGTCCAAAAAACTCTATTACGTTGTAATCTTTTTGCGTTTCGTCAACGTAAATCGTTATCTTGGTAACCCCGTCGGTTTTTGTTTGAGTTATCCTATCGGCAAACGCAGAATTTTTTATCGCGCCGACAGAAGTTTTGCAATCGTAACGGTAAACTAATTTGCCGTCGACGTAAACGTCGATATTTTCCGTTTGACCTTTTTTGGGTATCAACGTAGCGCAAAACAAAGCGGAAATGCAAACCGCCAACAATACGTAAACGACTATATCGCCCTTTTTAAAAAGTTTTGTTTGAGAAAAATCTTGCGTGTTCTCCTCTTTTTTGCGAGCGTTTTTTTTGCTTAAAATCACTATCGCCGCTATCGCTCCGACGCACAAACCTATCCCGCACCACAGCCACACGTTATCGTTTTTTGCGTAAAAAGTTACATCGCCGTCATAGACGTCAAAGTTGGTCAAAACTACGCTATGATTGTTGATTTTTAATTTTTTATCCGAAACGACGTTGAGTTTTTTGCCGTCGTCTTCCGTCACCAAAAAGGTTTTGCAACCGAGCCGCTCAAACTCTTTGCCGCCGCAAAACAACGCCGCTTTGGTTTTTCCCATTACCATAAGCGCGGTAGTCACTGCGTCGCACACCGCCGCGCTGTCGGCTATTACAAAAGCGTTGCAAAGTCCGCTCATAGTCGGCGCGCCCGTGTTTGCGTCGATTATATGACAGTATCTTTTGCCGTCGTAATCAAAGTATCGTTGATAATCGCCGCTGACGGATACGCTTGAATTTTGAGCGTTTTTGACGGTTGCGAGTCCGTCGCCGTATTTTTCGCGGCGTGGTGACTCTACGTCAACGTCGACGTTTTTGCCGTTAATTCCGTTTAAAAAGGTGATACTGCTCGAGCCGACGTTAACGTACCCGCCTTTAATGTCGTACTCCGCCGCCGTCCGTTTTAACAAATCACACGCATACCCTTTGCCTACCCCGCCAAAATCCATCTGCGCGGTATACGTTTTGCCTTCCGCCGTCACTTCCGTTGCGGGTTTTGTCAAAGTCAAAGTCGCTTGCTGCAAACTTATCTCGTCAAAACAAAGGAGCGGTTTTAAGGCTTGTACAAGTTTTGCGTCGGGCGGAGTTGCCGTTGCCAAATCGCTTTGCCGCCGCGCGCTAAACCCCCACAAATCCACGAGCGGATACACCGTCGGATTGTATGCTCCGTCGGTTGCTCGGTAAACTTTTTGCGCTATTTTAAAGCAATCCGCAGTATATTTGCTAACGACTACGCTTTCTCCCACTTTTGCATCGTTGAATCTCGACAAATCGCTGTCGGGTTTGCTCAACGACAACGCTTTGTCTACGTCGGCAAGAACTTTACGCATTTTTTTCAGCGCGGCGTCGGCGTTGTTTTTTGCTTGCGCCGTATTTGCGCAGTACAATCTCACGGATATTTCCGTACCGAAATACTCAAAAGTATCAAAACCGCGCGATACTTCGCCGTTTTTGCCGCAACCGCATACCATCGCGACGATAAAACACAATATAACGATAATTATCAGCGGTTTTTTCATACGTCGATTATAACAAAATCCGTCGTTAAAGTCAACGGCATATTTTTGTATGCGGCGTTAATATTTTAATCTTTTGCGGCAAACAACGGCGTGGACAAGTATTTTTCGCCCCTGTCCGGCAAAATAACTACAAAAACGCCCTTTTCCGTTTCTGCGACTTTTTGCGCCGCAAGCATAGCCGCGCCGCTACTCATACCTACAAAAATACCTTCCTTTTTTACTATGTCTCTTGCGGTTTTAAAGGCTTCTTCCGTGTCTATCATAATGTGGCGGTCAATCAAATCGGGATTGTAGAGTTGCGGAACGATAGCCTCTTGCAAGTTTTTTAATCCTTGTATATAATGCCCCTTGACAGGTTGCGCTTCTATGACCTTAATTTTGGGGTTGTGCTCCTTTAAACCGACTCCTACGCCCATTATCGTGCCGCTCGTACCTACCGCGCTTATCAGATGCGTGACTGCGCCGTCGGTCTGTTGCCAAATTTCTTCCGCCGTCGTTTTGTAATGTGCGAGTTTGTTGTATTTGTTGCTGAACTGCTGTGTGCAAAAATATTTGTCGGGTTGCTCGGCGCACATTTCCCGCACCTTTTTAATCGCGCCGTCAGTCCCGAGCGACGCGTCGGTAAGTACGACTTCTGCGCCGTATGCCTCTATCATTTTTCTGCGTTCTACGCTCACCGCCGCGCTCATAATTATGCATACCTTAAAACCTTTTATCGCCCCTATCATTGCAAGCGAGATACCCGTGTTGCCGCTCGTCGCTTCTATGACGGTTTTGCCCGCCGTCAAAAAACCGCCGCTTGTCGCTTGCTCAATCATTTTGAGAGCGATTCTGTCTTTGATACTGCCGGTGGGATTAAAACCTTCCGCTTTTCCGTACACCTCTACGCCCTCTTTTTTTATCATGTTGTTAATTTTTATCAGAGGGGTGTTGCCTATGGTTTGCAAAATACTCGTATACATTATCCTTTCTCCTTGTACCGATTTTTAAAATTTATATAAAAAAAAGAATTAGTTTATTACCTAAAAAAACTAATCCTTTAAAGACCGACGCATATTTACTTGATTTTATGCGCGGTCAGATATTACAACAACAATTGACGATAGCAAACGTCGAATTTTTCATCGACGTAATACTAACACACCCAAACTACCTTGTCAAGCCTTTGACGGCAAAAGATTTTTTGATATATCGCCGTATTTTGCGCATACTTTTTTTTGCGAAATTTTGGTATGATTTTTAAAAAAATCGTTGCGTTTTGCCGACCGCGCCGCCGCAACGACGTTGCCGTTTGGTTTTGCGTTCATTATAATATCACACTATATAACATATTACAAACAACAGAACGATGTATAATACTGCATTATGACAAAAAATACAAAAGAAACAAAAACCGAGCAAACGGTAGAAAATCAAACGCAATCGCTCAATTCCGACAAATTGCGTAATATGCCCGTAGGCAAACTTCTTTTCGGAATGGCTTTGCCCGCAATAATATCTATGTTAATCGAGTCGCTTTACAACATCGTGGACAGCGTGTTTGTCGCGCAATACGACAACGCCGCTCTCGACGCTATAGGTATCGCGCGCCCCATCATTATGATAATAATATCCACAGCCATAGGTATCGGCGTGGGCGCAAACGCTTATGTTGCGCGGCAACTGGGGTTTGGCGACAGAGAAAAAGCAAATCAAGTCGCAAAAACCGCTATGATTCTTGCCGCAGTCGCCGGATTGTTGTTTTTTGCTTTGTCTTGGTTTATTGCGACGCCTTTTGCAAAACTGTTTACTTCCGACGCAAAAGTAATCGGGTTTGTAGCGGAATATTTGCCTTTGTATATGGCTTTTAGCATTTTTTCGATGTTGAGCATCACGGGTAGCAAAATTTTGCAAGCGACGGGAAATATGCGCGTTCCTATGATAAGTCAAATTTTGGGGTGCGTCACAAATATCGTACTCGACCCGCTGTTTATTTTTGAAGAGTTTTGGGGCGTGCAAGGTCTTGGGTTGGGAATGAAAGGCGCGATACTCGCCACCGCAATAGGACAATTCGTTTCCTGCGTTTACGTTTTGGGCGCGTTTGTTTTCCGCAAACAAGACGTCGATATTTTACCGAGAAATTTAAAGTTTTCCTTTAAAAACGTGGGAGAAATTTGCAATATCGGACTGCCTACCTTTATCCTCAACGCGATAGGTAGTTTTACCACTATGATTCTCAACGGAATACTCAAAAATTACGAAAACGGCATAACGATTTTGTCGGTTTATTTTACCTGCCAGTCCTTTGTCTTTATGCCGACTTTCGGTTTGACGCAAGGCACTTTGCCCGTTTTGAGTTACAACTTCGGAGCAAATCTGCGACAGCGTTTTAATAGGTGCTTTAAGTTGTCGGTACTCACCGCTCTTTGCTTTTTGGGCGTAGGCTTTATTATTTTTCAGGCTTGCCCGCAAATCGTCGCGCCGCTGTTTAACTTGACGGGCGACGCATTGACTTCTACCGTTAAAGCATTCAGAACGATAAGCATATCCTTTATCCCCGCCGCTTTCAGTATACTGACGATAACTTTGTTGCAATCGCTCAATGCGGGAATGTACTCTATGTTTATGTCCCTTTTGCGCCAACTCGGTTTGCTTGTTCCGCTTGCGTTTTTGTTTAACGCGTTGTGGGGCATAAAAGGCGTGTTTTTCTGTTATCCTGCCGCCGAATTTATCACTCTCGCCATATTTGCGCCTATCGCTTACAACAAATACAAAAAAACTTTTGCGCAAAGAGAGTTGCAAGACGCCGAACTAAACTGACAAAATATACCGTCAATACCGTCGACAAAATCGCTGTCGGCGGTTTTTTTGTTTAAAAGTATTGAATTTTTGCGACAAAAGTTGTATAATAGAAAAAAACGGAGATTTAAATATGCTAAATTTTATTTTCGGGCTTAATACTCTCGACAGTTGTCTTGCGATTGCAAACGCCCTTGCGGTGCTACTTTGCCTTTGCGTCGCAATAAAAGGCAAAAACAAACTGTTTTACGTAGGTCTGATTGTGTTTGCGGCGGCAACGGTATTAAACGTTTTGTATATCGTTTTTAAATCTAAACTTACCGTAAACCAAACCTTTATCGACGCCATTCTCGCCGTCGTAGCCGCAGCGGATATTGCGGCGGCAATATTGTTTGTATGTTCAAAACCTAAACTTCGCAAATCCGTTTGGATTGTATTTGTAATACTCAATCTCGTTTTGGCGTTGGCGGCAAGTATGTCGAGATTTGCCGTACTGTTTGACAAAACCAACGGCTCGACTTCTGCAATTTACGCAATTTCGGAATACGCGCAATACGCAAAACCCGCCGTCGTAGCGGTGATGCTCGTCATTTTGTTGGTTTTGCGTGCTAACGCTTTGCCCAAACAACCTAAACCGCAGGAAGTCAAACAAAACGAGCAACCCGACGACGAAAAATCCGACGAGACCGCTCAAAAGGATATCAAACCCGATTGCGCAGCCGAAACCGCTCAAAAACCCGACGCGGAAACGCAACCCGCTCCGACGCCGCAACTCAAACATATGTACTGCAAAAGTTGCGGATACAAAGCGCAAACCGACGCTACCGTATGCCCCAAATGTTACAACCGCCTTACTCCGCTTAACGAATGTCCCGTGTGTCACAACCTTTCTGCGGGAAGATACTGCGGAAAATGCGGAACTAAACTGTTTTGACCGTTTTAAACGCCTTTGTTTTGCGTGACGCATACGGCAAAAACAATATTTGATTTACAATAATCGACGATATACGAGTAGGCGGCAAATTTTGCCGCCTACTTTAAAAAGTTTATTTAGTTTTTAATAATAATTTTTTGTTTTGCTAAAAATAGTTTTTTCGGTTTTGCGTTTTAGGTCACTCTACGTAAGGTTGAAGCAATCCCACTCTGCCGTCGTGACGACGATATACAACTTCTACGTTTTTGGTCGCCTCGTTGACAAACACGTAAAAATCGTGGTCCAACATTTCTAATTGAGCGATTGCCTCCTTGATGTCTTCGGACTTGATGGCAAATTTTTTGACCTTTGCAATTTCCGGCTGTTCTTCTTCCACACCCGCAACGTAAACGTATTCGTTGTCCTTGACGTCGGGCATTTTGCCTGATTTGTCGGCAAGTTTTTCTTTGTGTCTGATTATCTGACGTTCGAGTTTGGGCAGTGCCGCGTCTATGTTGTAATACATTGTGGCGCCCGTCACTTCGCTGCGGAATTGATGCCCGTTGTAAATTAAGGACAATTCCAAACGACACTGTTTTCCGTTGCCCGACATTATAACTTTGATGGTAGGTTCTTCCCCAAAGTACTTGTCGAGTTTTTGCAACTTTTTCTCCAGAATCGAGGTGAGATTTCCTCTTACCGTGTAGTTTTTAGCAATGATGTCCAGTTTCATATCAAATGCCTCCGTATATATATATTTTAAAGCCGTCAACCGACTTTAATGTCTTGTTTTTGTCGTTGCTTTTTTTACTTTACTTTTTAAACAAAATTTTGCCGTTGAACGCGTCAATCGTTATTCTGTCGCCTTTTTTGATTTTGCCGGCAAGCAACGCTTCCGACAGTTTGTCTTCCAAATTGCGTTGAATTACTCTTTTGAGAGGGCGCGCGCCGTACTCTGCGCTATAACCCTGCGTCGCAAGCAAATCTATGCATGCGGGGGTAACTTCTACCTTCAATCCGTTTACGCCGAGCCTTTTGCACAGTTTGTCGGTGAACAACCGCGCGATGCGTCTTGTCGCTTGCATATCCAACGGATGAAACACTATTATGTCGTCGACGCGGTTTAAAAACTCGGGTTTAAATGTCTGTTTTAACGCCGTCAAAAATTTTTCCTTAATTCTGTCGTAATCTTCCGTCGCGCCGTTTTCAAAGGCTATGGACGCGCCGACGTTGCTCGTCATAATGATTATCGTGTTTTTAAAATCCACTACTCTGCCGCGATTGTCCGTCAATCTGCCTTCGTCAAGTATCTGCAAAAACACGTTGAATACGTCGGGGTGTGCCTTTTCTATTTCGTCAAACAAAACGATAGAATACGGACGACGACGAACTTTTTCCGTCAGTTGACCGCTTTCTTCGTACCCTACAAATCCCGGGGGCGCGCCGATAAGTTTGCTTATGCTGTTGGCTTCGCCGTACTCGCTCATATCTACGGTGATTATGTCCGTTTCTTCACCAAACATCGTGCGAGCCAAAGCCTTGCACAACTCGGTTTTGCCTACTCCCGTGCTTCCGACAAATATAAAACTGCCTATCGGACGCTTGGGATCTTTTAATCCCGCTCTCGCGCGCCTTATCGCCGTCGATACGGCGTGAACCGCTTCTGACTGCCCGATAACGCTCTCGGATAAAATAGTTTCCAAAGCAAGCAATTTTTCGCTTTCCGTTTGGCTTATTCTCGATACGGGTATCCCCGTCCAACGAGAAACGGTTTCCGCAACCGCTTCGCCCGTGACGACGGGTTTTTGACGCACGTTAAACTCCGCTTTCAACCGACCGAGTTTGATATTTTCCTCCGCAATAAGATTTTTTAGCCTTTCCGCTTCCAAAAAATCGTCTATCGCTTTGGCTCTGTTTTTTTCCGCCGTCAACCGAGATATTTCCGCTTCCGTTTGCAACACGGCGGAAGGCATAACTTTGTCGGTAAGCCTTACCCTGCTGGCGGCTTCGTCTATCAAATCTACCGCTTTGTCGGGAAGAAATCTGTCGGTAATGTATCTGTCCGATAATTGAGCGGCGGCTAAAAGCGCATCGTCGTCTATGGTTACGCCGTGATGTTGCTCGTATTTGTCGCGCAATCCCCTTAATATTTCTACCGTTTGCGCAACGGTGGGTTGCTCTACGTTGACGACTTGAAAACGCCTTTCCAACGCAGGGTCTTTTGCTATATATCTCCTGTACTCGTCAACGGTAGTCGCTCCTATCGTCTGCAATTCGCCGCGCGCAAGCATCGGTTTGAGTATCTCTGCGGCGTCCATTTTGCTGTCGCCCGTGCTGCCCGCTCCGACGAGATTGTGTATTTCGTCAATAAACAAAATTATGTTTTTGTTTTCTACGATAAAATTAACCGCGTCGCGCAGTTTCTGCTCAAACTCCCCGCGAAATTTTGTTCCCGCAAGAAGTCCCGCTATGTCCATACTAAAAATTATTTTGTTTTTGAGCGCGTCCGGCACTTTGTTTTGAACGATAAGTTGACTCAATCCCTCGACTACCGCCGATTTGCCTACACCCGCTTCTCCCGTCAGTACTGGATTGTTTTTGGTGCGGCGGCAAAGTATCTGAACAAGCCTTTCCGTTTCCTCATCTCTACCGATGACGGGATCGAGTTTGCCTTCCCTTGCCCTTCCCGTCAGGCTGTAACCAAACTGCTCCAAAGGTCCTATATCTTCCGTAGTTGCGTCCACGCAACCCAACGACGACAGTTTGTCCCTTAGATTGAGTTTTGTCGCAAGCGACGTTATCATTCCGTTGACGTCGATGCCCAAATTAACAAATTCTGTCTTTGCGAGAGTGTCGCCGCACAAAATGGCAAGCAAAAGATGCTCCGTGTTTATCGAGTCGCTACCCGCGTATCCCGCAAAATCGCAAGCGCATTTAAAAACGCTTTCCGTTTCTGCCGCGTACGTTATCACGTTGCTGTCGGGTTGCCCCATTGCAAGACTGAAATTGTTTTCCGTAAGTCCAAACTTTTTGAGCGTATTGTTTGCTTCGCACTCGGTATTAAGCAAGCCCAACACAAGATGAGTAGTGTTTAAGATGCTGCTGCCATACGTCGCAACCGCCTTGCTCGCTACGTTTATTACTTTGTTGAGATTTGTGGTAAACCTTTGGGAATTTAACATAGATATCCTTAAAAACTACGACTCTTTTTGTTCGATACCATTGTAACATATAAAAAAACTTTTTTCAATAGGGTTTTTAATATTTGACGGTACTTTTTTTCGGAAAACTCGACGAAGGTTGCCGCAACGACGGCGTCGGTTTGTTTTTTTATAATTAAATTTTTATCGATTTGCCTATTTTCGTTTTTTTGTTGCATAAAAAACCGTTTTGCTTTATACTGTTTTTATACGATTATATAATATTCCTAACAAAAAGTAAGGAGGATTTGTTTAATGAAACAATTACACGGCGCACTTTGCTTTGCGCAATCCGGCGGCCCTACCGCAGTTATCAACGCAAGCGCCTGCGGCGTTTTTATGACGGCGCTAAAAAGCAAAAACGTAACTAAAGTGCTTGGCGCTCATCACGGCATCAAAGGCATACTAAACGACGATTTGTACGACATTTCGCAGGAAGCCCCCGAAGAATTGTTGTTGCTAAAAAATACTCCGTCGTCGGTACTCGGAAGCGTGCGTTACAAACTTAAAGACGCAGAAACGGACGATACCGATTACAAACGCTTGCTGGAAGTATTTAAAAAACACAATATTCGTTTCTTTTTGTACAACGGCGGCAACGACAGTATGGATACCTGCAACAAAATAAGCAAGTACCTTGCTCAACAAAAATACGATTGCAGCGTCGTCGGCGTGCCCAAAACTATAGACAACGACCTTGACGCAACCGACCACTGCCCCGGATATGGCAGCGCGGCTAAATACATCGTCACGAGTTGTATGGAACTTGCTTTGGACTCCCGCGTGTACGACAAGGGAAGTATTCTCGTTTTGGAAATGATGGGACGCAACGCAGGTTGGTTGACGGCGGCAAGTCGCGTCGCTTCGGAATACGGTTTGGGGCCCGATCTTATTTACGTACCCGAGCGTGATTTTGACATCGACAAGTTTGTTGCCGACGTAAAAGATATTTATGCAAAAAAAGGCAACTGCATAGTCGCGGTAAGCGAAGGTATTCACGATAAAGACGGCAAACTTATCAGCGAGTACGCCGGCGGAAACCTTACCAAAGATATGTTCAATCACGTTCAATTGGGCGGCGTGTGCAATTACCTTGCGGGAATATTAAAAGACGCTACGGGCGCAAAAACCCGCGCGATAGAATTCAGCCTGTTGCAAAGATGCGCCTCTCACTGCGCGTCGTTGACCGACGTTTCAGAAGCGTTTTTGGCGGGTAAACAAGCGGCGTTGGCGGCGTTGGCAGGCAAAACGGGAGTTATGGTAATGTTTTTGCGCGGCGAGGACGAAAACGCTTACGATTGCAAATGCACCCTTATCCCCCTTTCGCAAGTCGCAAATACGGAAAAGAAACTGCCCGACGAGTATATCAATGAGGAAGGCAACAATATCAATCGCAACTTTTTAAAATACGTCCTGCCGCTAATAGAAGGCGAGGCAAGACCTCCCTTTAAAGACGGCGTACCCGTTTTTGCAAATCTCAAAAAAATCAAAGCGTAAAATAAACACCGCTTAAGAGGCGATACCGATACAAAAAGACAACTTAAACACAACTTTTTGGTTTTATTAAAAAATTGCGTCCCGAAAGTATGACTTTCGGGACGCTCGTCGTTTTGAGGATTTTAACATCTTTTGCTTTTGTACTTGTTTCTCGTGGCTATACCGCCTCTCAAATGTCGTTCGCTCAAGTTTATATCGGTTTTTTCCCGTACTTTAAAATATCTTTCTCTGTCAAGTTCTTTAAGTCTAAGGCTTACGTCTTTGTGCGCCGTGCTTTTGGATACGGCAAATATTTTGGCGGCAAACCGCAAAGTACAACCCGTATCGATTATGTAATCGGCTATGTTTATCACTCTGTCCTCTATGTATCGTTTCATTTTAAACCCGTCCTTAAATTAAGCGTGTATATATACTATTGACGCAACTTACAAAAAATGCCTTTTTTTGCAGGTATAAGCCAAAAAAATACGGACACAATAATCGTGGAGGAAATTATTCATGAAACTATCTCAAAGCAACACTTTAAAAAATCTTGCCAACGCTTTTGCTACGGAATGCCAAGACGGCGCAAAATATCAATTTATTCGTCAAAAAGCCCAAGCGGAAGGCTATGAAAACATCGGCAAAATTTGTCAGCAGCACGCGACAAACGAAATGACGCACGCAAAAGTCTACTTTGATTTTATCACCAACGACTGCAAAGATTGCGTAGAAAACGTCGATATATCCGCAGGGTACCCCTTTAAAGCGGGGACGCTTCAGCAAATGTTGAAAATGACGGCGGCAGACGAGTTGACGCAAGCGACGGTTATTTATCCCAACTTTGCGCAGGTCGCGCGCGACGAAGGTTTTTTGGATATTGCCAAAAAATTTGAACTCATTGCGGAAGTAGAACGCACGCACTACCTCGTTTTGGAGCAGATTTGCTCACAAATGCAAAAAGATTGCCTTTATTCCGCAGAAAAAGCAACAAAATGGGTTTGCCAAAAATGCGGTCACGAAGATACTAAAAAAAGCGCGTGGCAAGTATGCCCCGTCTGCGGTTCGCAACAAGGCAACGTAGAACTTCATTTGCAATCTTAACGGTCGTTTAGTAAGCAAAAAACTGATTTTTTAAGCAACGTTATAAATTTTTATTAAACTATAACGATTGCAAAAAGCGGAGAAAAGTATTTTTCTTCGCTTTTTTTAGGTAAAATCCGCGTTGCGATTGACTTTTTTGCCGCCATGCAATATAATTTTTAAAAATGGAGTTTTTTTATGGAAAATAAAGTTACTATGGACAAAATAGTCAACCTGTGCAAAGGCAGAGGTTTTATTTTTGCGGGCAGCGAAATTTACGGCGGTCTTGCAAATACGTGGGATTTTGGACCTTTGGGCGCAGAACTCAAAAACAATATCAAAAAAGCGTGGTGGAAAAAATTTGTCACCGAGCCGACGACAAATATCGGTCTTGACAGCGCGATTTTGATGAATCCGAGTACGTGGAGAGCGACGGGACATATCGGCGGCAAGTTTGACGATCCGCTTATGGATTGCAAAAGTTGCAAGAGCCGTCACCGCGCCGACAATCTCATAGAAGACTATTGCAAAAAGAAAAAAATTACCGACCTCAACGTTGCGTCTATGACCAACAAGCAAATGGAAGAGTACATAGCCGAGCATAAAATTGTCTGCCCCGTCTGCGGAAACAGCGATTTTACGCCGATAAGACAGTTTAATTTGCTTTTTAAAACCTTTCAAGGCGTTACCGAAGACTCGACAAACACCATTTATTTGCGCCCCGAAACGGCGCAAGGCATTTTTGTAAACTTCAACAATATCGTGCGGTCGTGCCGCAAGCGCGTGCCTTTTGGCGTGGGACAGATAGGAAAATCTTTCCGAAACGAAATTACGCCCGGTAATTTTATTTTTAGGGTTCGCGAGTTTGAACAGATGGAAATGGAGTTTTTCTGCAAGCCCGACACCGATTTGGAGTGGTTTGAGTACTGGAAAAATTACTGCAAACAATTCTTGCTCGATTTGGGCATAAAACAACAAAATCTGCGGTTGAGAGATCACAAAAAGGAAGAACTTTGTTTCTACTCCAAAGCCACCACAGACTTTGAGTTTGCTTTCCCCTTTGGTTGGGGTGAGTTGTGGGGTATTGCGGACAGAACGGATTACGACCTCGAGTGTCACGCAAAAGCAAGCGGTCAAAGTATGGAATATACCGACCCCGTCACGCAGGAAAAATACGTTCCTTACGTCGTCGAGCCGAGTTTGGGCGTAGAAAGAGTTTTGCTTGCGTTTTTGTGCAACGCTTACGATGAGGAAACGTTGGAAAACGGCGAAACGCGCGTCGTGTTGCGGCTTCATCCCGCCCTTGCACCCTTTAAAGTCGCAGTGTTGCCGCTACAAAAAAAGTTGAGCGAAAAAGCAACGGAAGTTTACGCCCAACTGTCCAAAGAGTTCAGCGTCGATTACGACGAAACGGGCAGTATAGGCAAACGCTATCGCAGACAAGACGAAATAGGCACTCCCCTTTGCGTCACTGTCGACTTCGACACGATGGAAAACGACGTCGTGACGGTGAGAAACCGCGACACAATGCAACAAATTACGCTTAAAATTAGCGAATTAAATCAATACGTAAACGACTTTATCAAATTTTAAGGAGGAAAAACAATGCTCACACAAAAACAGTTGTCGGATTTTGCCGACCTTGCGGTAAAAATAGGCGTAAATATTCAGCCTAAACAAAAAGTCGCAATCAACAGCCCCGTAGAATGCGCGTTTTTTGCGCGCCTAATTGCTCAAAAAGCCTACGACGCAGGCGCGGGATTTGTAGAAATAATTTGGAACGACGATTTTCTCAGCCGCCTCGTAATGGAAAAAACCGACGTCGACGTGCTGGAAAATATCCCCGAGTGGAAAGTTGCGAGATACAACCACCTCGTAGAAGGCGATTATGCCGTCATTAGCATCAAAGCCTCCGACCCCGCTTTGTACAGCGGTATCGATATGGAAAAAATCACAAAAGTGTCGAAAGCGAGTTCCGTCGCGACGGTCAACTTCCGCAAAGCGACGATGAGCGGCAAGTTGCGTTGGCTCATTATATCCGTACCGACGACGCAGTGGGCAACGACGGTATTTAAAGATTGCGACCCCAAAACCGCCGTCGATAAGTTGTGGGACGCCATAGCGGTCACTATGCGTCTAAATACCCCCGACCCCGTAAAAGCGTGGCGCGAACATTGCGAAAAAACGGAAAACCGTGCAAACTATCTCAATCAAAAGCAGTTTGACCACGTTATTCTGACCAACGCAAAAGGCACAAATCTCAAAGTCGGTCTGCCCAAAAATCACGTTTGGACGGGCGCGGGCGAACCAGCGCAAGACGGCGTAATGTTTGTCGCAAATATGCCGACGGAAGAAATTTTTACCGCGCCGCATCGTTTAAAGACTGAAGGAAAAGTTTTCAACGCATTGCCCTTGTGTCACAACGGCACGATTATCGACGATTTTTGGCTTGAATTTAAACAAGGCAGAGTGGTGGATTACGACGCAAAACAAGGCAAAGACGCTTTGAAATCCATCATAGAAACCGACGACGGCAGTCACTATCTCGGAGAAGTCGCGTTACTTGGCAAAAACTCCCCCATCGCTAAACTCGGCATACTTTTTTACAACACTTTGTTTGACGAAAACGCAAGTTGTCACATTGCGTTGGGCAAGGGCTATCCGTCAACCGTCAAAGGAGGCGAAAAAATGTCCGTAGAGCAACTTTTGCAATGCGGCGTAAACGACAGTATGGAGCATTGCGATTTTATGATAGGCACTCCAGATTTGTCCGTCATAGGCGTGAGCGAAAACGGCGAAAAAACCACTCTGTTTGTTGACGGAGAATGGGTGATTTAACGGCGTTTTGTCACAAAAACAATCATACGTATACAAAAAATTAAATCATACACATTAACAAAAAGCGAAAAACTGTTGCAGTTTTTCGCTTTTTGTTTTGTAAAAAAATATCAGTCGATTTCTTCCATAATAGCGTTTGGTTCTACGCGCTTTGCTATGTTTAGCATTACCGCTTTAAGTTGCGGATATTTTTCTTCCGCAACGTCGAGTTTCATTATTTTTGCGTCAAAATCGATGTCTACGCTTTTTACGCCGTCAAGTTGCGCTATGGCGGCTTGTATTTTTGCGGAACACTTTGGACATTTGAGATTGCGTATGCGAATATTCTTTGTCATGACGATTTTTACCTCCTGTTTATCGTTTTTTTGGTATAGTATTGACGTATATCGCTTTTTTTTAATATAATTATATCATCCGAACAAAACAAAGTCAACGATGAAGCCCGTTTTTTAAGGCTTATTTTAACATTTTTTTTCAAAAACTATTGAAACTACCCTAATCTCGTGGTATAATGTTTTATAAGGAGGTAAAAAATGAGTATTACTTTTTGGGTGTGGTTGGCAATCTGCGTTGCCGCCCTCATCGGAGAACTTTCTACTATGGACCTGCTTTCGATTTGGTTTGTCGGCGGCGGGTTGGTCGCTTTGATTCTCAGTTGCTTCAAAAACGTCGCTTGGTACTGGCAAGCGTTGGCTTTTGCTTTGGTGTCCCTTCTTTTGCTGTTTGCAGTCCGCCCCATAGCAAAAAAAGTTATGACCAAAGACAGCGAAGGCAATACCAACGTCGACTCCTTTATCGGCAAAAAAATTCGTATGATTACCGTTGCGGATTTTGATAATCTCGGCAGCGCAAAAATCAACGACGTTGTTTGGAGCGTAAAATCTTTTGACGGCACGCCTCTTTGCGAAGAAGAAGTCGTAGAAATCGTCGGCATCGAAGGCAACAAACTCGTCGCAAAAAAAGTGGACGATAAGGAAGAAAAACAATAGCAAACTCAAACTTGCGACAAAAACTACAATCTTAACAAACGCAAAACAAATCGTATCAAATCAAAACAAAACAACAAAAACAAAAACAAAAAATAATTTTTATCGGAGGTAAACAATTATGCCGAGTTGGGCAATCATTCTCATCGTTGTAGCGGCGCTCGCTATTATCTATTTGTTTTCTTGCATCAAGATAGTCAGACAATCGACGGCTGTGGTCGTGGAGCGGTTTGGAAAATATCACAAAACTCTCGGGACGGGGTTTCATTTAATTGCGGCAATATTTGACCGTTGCACCCCCGCAATCAGCCTTAAAGAACAAGTTTATGATTTTCGTCCGCAACCCGTCATCACAAAAGATAACGTGACGATGCAGATAGACACTGTAGTTTACAGTCAAATCACCGATCCAAAACTTTATACTTATGGCGTGGAGCGCCCTATCGCCGCTATAGAAAATCTTACCGCCACCACCTTGCGTAACATCGTAGGCGAGTTGGAGTTGGACGAAACGCTCACCAGCCGCGACACGGTAAACAGCAAAATGCGTCTTATTTTGGACGAAGCGACCGACCCGTGGGGCATAAAAATCAACCGCGTAGAACTCAAAAACATTTTGCCGCCGCGCGATATTCAAGACGCGATGGAAAAGCAAATGAGAGCGGAGCGCGAGCGCAGAGAACAAATTTTGAAGGCGGAAGGCGAAAAAAAATCCAACATTTTGGTTGCGGAAGGCGAGAAAGAAGCCAAAATCTTGCGCGCGGAAGCGACTAAACAAGCCCGCATTTTGGAGGCTGACGCAGAAAGAGCCGCTATCATAGAAGTTGCGGAAGGTAAGGCAAAGGCAATCGAACTTATCAATAGCGCAAACCCAAGCGCCGCATACGTCACTTTGCAAGGTTTTGCCGCGCTTATCGAGTTGTCTAAAGGTCAAAGCACAAAGATAATCGTGCCGAGCGAACTTCAAAACGTTTCCGCGCTGCTCACTTCTATGGCGGAAACAATCAAAGAACCCGTTCAAACCAAAAAACCCGCAAAAACAAAACATTCGGACGCAACCGAAGCCAACTGACGATTTTTACAAAAGGCTCTGTTTTTTGCAAAACAGAGCCTTTTGTCCTTTGTTTTAGAATTAAAAGTCAATAAGTACGCGGCATTTTGCGGCAAATTGCCGACAAGTTTTTATGCAAAAAATCAACTACAAAATCGAAGAACAAAAAATAATAGACCTTTTGGCAAAAGAACAAAAAAGCCCCTCTCTTTTGCTTCATTGTTGTTGTGCGCCTTGCGGCAGTCATTGCATTACCTATCTGTCGCAATTCTTTTTTGTAACGACGCTTTTTTACAATCCGAATATCTTTCCCGAGCAAGAATATATTAAGCGCAAGGATGAGTTGAAACGCTTTATTTCGGAAGCGAATTTCTCGCGCCCCGTCGCGTTTTTGGATTGCGATTATTGCCCGCAAGAGTTTTTTGACGTGGCAAAAGGCAAAGAAAATTGCACGGAAGGCGGCGAAAGATGCCGCGAGTGTTTTGAGTTGCGGTTGGATAAAACGGCGCAAATTGCCGCAAAAAACAACTTTGAATACGTTACTACCACACTGACGATAAGTCCGTTAAAAGACGAACAGTTATTAAATTCCGTCGGTATTGCCGCCGCGCAAAAATACGGCGTAAAATGGTTTCCGTCGGATTTTAAAAAGCGGGACGGCTATAAAAACAGCATATTGTTGTCCAAACAGTACGGTTTGTACAGACAAGACTATTGCGGTTGCGTTTACTCAAAACATCAAAAAGAACAAAACTAAATTTAGATACCGTTTTTTTGTCTAATAAATCTTTTAAAACCTTTTTTTAATTTACAACGGCGGTTTTGCTATCAAAAAGCAAATGGGTTTGCCGAGCGCGACAAATTTTGTTTCGTACTCTGTGGGAATATTAAAGTCGTGGGCGGCGGCGTACAAATCATACGTTTTGGCGGTTATGCGCCAACCTTCGTTGGCAAAACACTCCAAACCGTACTCAAAAAAATCTATGTTGTCCGTTTTTTGCCACAACTCACCGTCGTCGGTCAGTAGTTCTTTGTAAATTTTTAAAAATTTTTCGTTGGTGAGCCGCCTGTTTCTGTAGGATTTTTTAGGGTACGGACAAGAAAAATTGAGAATAATTTTGACAACCGTATTCGGTTTTATAAAACAAGGCAGGTACTCCGCATTAGTCACGATAAACTTTAAATTGTTAAGGTTTTGTCTTGCCGCTTCCTCCGCACCGGAAATAACGACGTTGGTCAACCTTTCTACCGCCACGACGTTTACGGCGGGGTTTGCGGCGGCGTACTTCAACGCAAAACCGCCTTTGCCGCAACCGACTTCCAAAACTATCGGATTTTTGTTGCCGAAAATGCCTTCAAAATCGGCGTAAACGGGATTTTGAGCGGCTATAAGTGCGTTTTGGTCGCAAAAATTATCCAAAAAATAGTGGTTTGCGTCGGACACTCTCTCGTCCAAACGCTTTTTGTGGCGCATTCTCATAACAAAAAATCGTTATTCCCCCGTGTTCATTGAGGCCGACCACGCCAAAAACGCCACGACGGAAACAACGAGGTACACTGCGATTACAACGATAAATATTATGTTTGCAATCCGTTTGCCTTTGCTTTGGTCGTATCCCTTATGCTTGCTTAACGATATACCGGAAAGTATAAACATCGGAACGGAAACAACGGCGGACGAGCTGTACATTATTATTGCCATAGGCAAAAAAACGAGCGCGGCGGCTATCGCTTCGGCAGAACTGTTGTCGTTAAGAGTGATTAACGGGATAAAAAATATCCACGCCCATATCGCTAAAATCGCGACAATGATAAACAACACCAAAGAAACGATAAAGGTAACGTTTGATGGTTTGTTTTGCATCTTTTGCGGTTCTGCCGCATCGTTTTGTTGTGTGTATAAATCGTCTTGCATGTCAAAATCTCCTTTTTGATTAAACGTTAAAGTTTGTTGTGGTTTTATGCTTTGGCTTTATCCTTTTTTATACGTCATAACGACAGCCCTAAACGCTCAATGTATATCGTCAAACGGGTCGTAATACGTCGGCGCGTCGGCGGACGTTTCTGCTTCGGTTTGTTGCTTTAACTCTGCCCCGTAGTTAAAAACTGCGGACAAAATCAAATAAGTTATCCCTATACAGACGCCGCCTAAGTTTGATATCGCAATATCAACTTTAAAGCACGCGGCTATTATCGCGCAAATCACCGTTGCGGCAAGCGGAAGAACCAAATGCAAAATGCCGATATTTTTTGTTTCCTTAACTATGTTTTTGTCAAACGGGGTGCCTGCAATAAGTTCTCTGACATAAAATCGCCGCACGTAAAAATACAAAACCGCCATAAATCCGCACTCTACGGTGAGCATCAAACAATTGCATAGTAGAAGGTTGTAATCAAAATCTTCTCCTATACCTATAAATAAATCTTTGAGCGCCTCGTCGTTGCCCCATACGCCCACCGTTATCGTGGCAAGCAACGACAATCCAAACCCGATAATACCGCAAATGTAGACTATAGACGCAAAAATTTTTAATACGTTAGCCGTTTTTTGCACCGTCTGTAAACTTTTCATAATGCTCGCTTGCTCCTTACCTTTGATATTTTTGTTTTATCGACCGTTTATATTATACTATACAATAGTAATTTTTTCAATAGAGTTTTGCCTTTTTTAATAAAAAATCGTAATAAATATCAATAAAAAGCCAAAAAATTGTCGCAACAAAAAACAGAACGCCGCCGTCGCAATTATTGACGCCAAATAGAATAACCTTTGTTAAAAAAAAATTGTAAACTTGCCTTAAAAAAGTTGCATTATTTAAAATTATTTAGTATAATACAATACGCATCAGGGCAATTAACTCAGTTGGGAGAGTGTCTTCTTGACGTGGAGAAAGTCAGGGGTTCGAGTCCCTTATTGCCCACCAACGTCGCGGCGAAGCGATTTTTGCAAAAGACTGTCTTTCAGACGGTCTTTTTGCTTTTACGCTTGCCGCTCCTTTTCCCAAAAAGTTTTACAACTTTTTGGGTTCCCCTTTTTAACGCTATGTAGTCACAACAAAAACGGTTTGCAAAAAATGCAAACCTTTTTTATTGTTCCTTTTATGCTTGCCGACTTTTACTGTTTTAACGTACTCTAAACTCTTTTGTGACGCTTCGTTTCACTTCGCTATTCCGTCGCTGTCGCTCCTTACGAGTCCCTTATTGCCCACCAAAACTCCAAAGGCGTTGTGCTTTTGGAGTTTTTATTTACGCCGTTAGGCGTAACATCGTTTGAGTACAACGTACTCAACATCACTGACACAATAAAATACTTGCTCGGATTTATCGGGTTGTGATTGATAACGTAGTTTTGCAAAGCAACACAAAAGACTTGCTTGTTGGCAAGTCTTTTGTGTTTTTTTAATACTTGGATATAGATTTTTTGTTTTGTTTAATATTTGCCTTATGCCGCTTTGCTATGCCGTTACGTTAGGATCGCCTGTGACGTCGATTACGGCGTTTGCCGTTGCGGGCGTACCGTTTATCGTTATCGGGGCGGTTTCGGTTGCGTAAACAACTCTCACTTTGATATTTTTGTTGCTCGTGACGGTCACAGCGTATTGATACGTAAAGGTTGCGGGGGTGGGCTCCGGCGTTATTTCGCTTGTGACTTGTACGTCGAGCGAATACTCGTTTTTGACTACGCCGTCGGCGGGTACATGGTATCGATATGTCAAAATCGTTTCGCCCGCCACGATGGGATTGTTGTCGTCGGTGATGTCTTCGGCATCGTCGCCCGTTTTTTCGACAATCGCAAAAGTTCTTTCGCCCGTAGCCGACACTCTTGTTTCCGCAACGGTAACGCTACTAAGTTTTGTAGTGTGGTTGTAAATTTTTATCGTTTGTCGCCTATAAAAACTCGTTTCTGACGAGATTTCCGTCGGAATGATTACATTACCCCCGCCGTCGGTCACGCCGTCGCCTGCAAACACCGCCTGCCCCTTATCAAAAGCAATCGAATTACCGTTGCGAGAAACGGTAAAAGTTCCGCCAAAATTCACGTCGAGCGCAACCGCAACGGAGTTTTTGTCGTCGATTACGTCGCCTTTGTTTTCCACAAACGCAACGCCCAACGGGTAGTGATAAGAATAAACGGTGGTTTTGACAACTTCTACAATGGTGGTTTTGTCGAGAACCTGTCTGTTTGCCGATATATCAAGGTACATTAGATACGCGCCGTCACCGCCCGTTACCGAGCCGAGCGCATACTCTCCCGCATTCACGGGAATTTCGAAGTAATAGACGGCTTTTTCAACTATAGTTGCGCCCATGCCTATCCATTCAGTATCAAACAGCATAGTGTACCCGTTCGGCACCGAACTGCCAACGGAATAAGTACCGTCGGAAAACAAATAAATATAGTCGCTACCTTCGTCGCCGTTGCCATATATCTTGCTAATTTGTTTGATTGAAACTATGTCGTTGTTTTGGTTTCTTATTATATTATGCAGGGAAAAGAAATTTTTATTGCCGCCAAAATAAGTACCCGCAAAAAAGTTGATGCGTCCCCTTTCCCTAAGTTTGAAGTCGATGGAGTCGCAAGGCATTTTGTAGTTGAAAAACGTTTCTCCGTTTATTACGACCTTGTTTGCCGTGACAAGACGATCCATACTTATCGTCGCATTCATAAAGTGCAAACCGTAAATATTTGACGAGCCGTTAAATAAATTGTGCAATTTGTCCCGCGAATCGTTGTATTTTTCCAACCCTAAATCCGCCACCGACGTTTTTGTCGGAAAAGTGTTGTTTAAAGTACTGTTTATGTTTGTATTAGAGGCATTGTAATTGTCGCTGACGCGTACAAAGCCGCTATCGTTACCGTCTGGCTTAACCGTCCTTGTCACTACTTCCAAACGCTCTCCCGAATAATAATTACTGTTGAGAGCCACGTTTATATCGCTCATGCTATATCTCGAAACGCGTATATCTCCAGACTTATATGTATCCGGAAATTTGTACGTTGTTCCACTGACTATATACCCCGTATTGCCCAACTTGACTTTGTTGTTTTCGTCCGCCGACAAGGGCAACCAAGTTTCTTTTGTCGTATAACTCACTTCCGTCGTAGTTTCCGTGCGGGATTTTAGAATTTGCGCAATCGTATCGGTAATAGTCACCGTTTTGATATTCGGAACAACGTAAACATGCGTATTTGCGGAAACAAGAACGCTTAATTCTTCTATCGCCGGTGTTACATACGTCGTAGATTGTTGAGTGCTAACACTCCAGCTTCCGTTTTGAAATGAGAGATAGTACGTACTATATCCAATGCTACAAGATAGTTTATTGTTGTTAAAAGACCAACGCGTATCTCTATAAGTACTTAAAGTTAATGATACACTGGTCCACCAATCACTACTTACATTAAGGTAATAAATTCTACCGTTGATAACTGTAGATATATACCAACCGTTTGTATCATAAGAAAAAGACCATTCCGTAGCCGTAGCCGCCGTGCCGTTTGCTAAATTAGTGCCGTTTACAGAGAGATAATTATCTCCATAGTAGATATAATACTTATTTATAAGTTTCCAACTGCCGTTGTCGTACTGTAAGTAATAAGCGCCGTTGTATATATAGTTGCCGTTTTTTGTCCAGTTTGTACGATTGTTTATATTTGACGTCAACCCCAATCTGCCGCTGTTGTTGCGAAGATAATACGTAGTACCGTTTAACGTTGCAGAAATATACCCGCCGCTTGCGCCGTTGGAAAAAGTCCATTGAGTTGCGTCGGTTATATTTGTTGTATTGCTAATAGTCGAACCGTTAATCTTTAGATAATTGCCGTCTTGAGAAATGATATATTTATTTATTGTTGCAAGTTGCCAACCGTTATCATACAAGAGATAGTAGTTGTCGGATGATATTTGGTTGCCCGTCACAGTCCAACTTGTTCTTTTGAGATTGACTGTGCTTGAGACCAGTTGCAAATTGCCGTCGCCGTTGCGAAGGTAGTAGGTGGTAGTTCCCGAGACGTAGGAGATATATACGCCTGTAGAGCCGGCTGTAAAATTCCATACCGTTGCGGTGGCTGCGTCGGTAGTCGACGATATTGTCGAGCCGTTAGCGTTAAGGTAATACGTACCGTCGGTAATAAGGCAACTATTAGGCAAAATAAGTTTCCAACTGCCGTTGTCGTTTGTCAGGTAATAGTTTTTGTTGTTTGCCGTACTGTACAAACGTCCGTCGGAAAAAGTCCAAAACGTAGCAGACGACTCGTTTGTAGTATAACTTAAATTGCCGTTGTTGTTGCGCAAATAGTAATAGGTATTGCCTATTTGAGTGGAAATTACTCCGCCGTTTGCGCCCGAAGAAAACAACCATTTTGTTGCGGCGTTTGCGTCGATACTTGAAGAAAAGGCACTACCGCTAAAGTTTAGATAATACCCATCACAAGATATAACATATGCGGCGGTATCTTCGTAATAGTAAGTAGTCGTATTAACGGTTTTGTTATATTCGTATGCGCCAAACAAATACATAAACTGATCGTAGTTTTCATTGTTACCTGAACCAAACAAACTGAACGTGACCGAGCCTACGTCCTCGTCATAATACTCTTTGAGCGTACTCGTAGCCGTTTGGGTAGATGTCGTCTTATTGCCGTCTGCGTCGATAGTGACGATTTCCGAAGAAACGTAAGTCGGTTTTTGCGCTAAATTAAAAATCCTTACTATTCTGTCGTAGGTTGACTTCATGTCGATGCTGCCGCCCCATCCGCTGCCGCCGTCTTCCGTAGAAGAGAGTTCTGTCGTTACGGTGGGTTTGCTTACGTCCACTTGGCTGACGTTGAATACGCCCTTGTATTCGTCGGTGCAGTGTCCGACAATTGCAAAATCCGACAGTTTGTCGGTGACTCCGCCGTCAAGAATCGAAGTACCCGTTGAGGTTATTGTTGCGGCGCAAACGCCTACGTCGGAAACTCTGGCGTTGACGTAGCCTGCGACGATGCCGACAAGCATTTTGTCGGTAGAACTATGTACCGTATAGTCGTTTAGGTAAAAACTTTGGATTGTGTTTGCTTGTTTGTACAGTATCTTTTTGTTTTCTTCCACTTCTGCGCCGGATTCAGAAGTCGGCGGCGCGTCGGCGCTTATCGTGATGCCTTGCTTGTTTCCGATTTCATTAAGTTTGTCGTTGTAGTCGCCTACCACTCCAAACAATCCCATTGCCTCGCCTACTTGCGTTTGGATGGCGTTGTCGTGGGTGTAGTCCGGCCAACTGATTATTTTGCCGTCTGCTCCGTCGGTGAATTCCGCAAGTTTGGGGCGCGCCGTAAGCAACGCCTTGTCGTTTGCGGTCGTGGCGTTGTATATTTGGTTGCCGTTGCCGTTAAAGTTTCCAAAAAAAGGAAATTCCGTCGTGCCGATGGGCGGAATTGCAATACCTTCCATATTTATGTCGTTTTTCAGCACAAAGTAACTCTGCGCACGACCGTTGTTGAATTTTTTGTCGTATTTTTCGTTGAGGTTAAAGTATCCGAGATATTGCAACCACGCAAAATTGTATAAGTGTACCCTGTTGGATATTACGTATGGATTGCTTAACGAGCCGTCTCCGCTTTCAAAATATGCAACTTCGGTACTGCCGTGATAGTTGTTGTTGAAGTCCTTGTTTATGTTTATCGACAACCAAGCAAAAGAAGCCACAGCAACGCCGAATACAAGCGTAACTGCTATCAACAATGTTATCGTTGCTTTGCTTATTCCTTTCACTTTGTTTAAAGTCCCCTTTTGGTTTGTATTTCTGTTTGCCTTTTTGCCGCGCGTCGGTTTGTTTGCCTTTTTTATACGTTTAACGTTATTTCAAATCGAATGTCGTTGTAGTAACGTATCTCCTCGATTGACGCGTCTATCGCCGGATTGCCTATGTTGACCGAGAATATCTTGGAAATAAGGTCGCTGTCGTAATCTATTATCAGCCAAAATTCGCCTGCGGTCACGCTTTCTAAAACGGTAAATTCGCGGCTTTCTTTTATCGTGTACGTTTGTTTGTCGATAAACGACTTTTTTTCGCCTAAATCGTTGACAACGTATGCGGTTTGAGCGTTGTATGCGCCTTCCGTCACCGTGACGGCGGATACGACGACGATGCTGGTCAGCGCGTTGTAATAATATAAGCCAACGCCGTCGGGGGCGGGCAACAAGTCGTGTTCTCCGTCGCCTAAAAAGTACTTAGTGTCCGTTTTGGCGGTCACAGTAAAATCGTTGAGTACGACGGGGGCTTGCGTTTTTGTGTCGGTAAAGGTCACTTTGATAAGAAGTTGGTGACCGTCACCGTTTAAAATGCTGTATCTCCCCAAAGAAGCGGCGGGATTTGACGTGTGAGAAAAAAAGTAATTTCCGTCGGAGTCCGTGCCTAAAATTTCAAACAACTCCATCTTGGCGGTGACGCTGGGTACGTTGTCAAAGGATATCATCGCGCCGCCTGCGTTGACTTTTTTGTTTTTGGAAAACCACGCCATACTGCCTTTGCCAAAAAAGAGTATGACGGCGGATATAATCAGCATAACAAACGTTACGGTCAAGGATAATACGCCTTGTATCAATTTGATTTTTGTGATTTTTTCTTCCGTCAAAATGCGTACCTCCTTTTTTTGCGTTTTGTCTTGTTGCGTCCGCTTGAGTGGTCAACCGTCAATTTTTGCGGGTTTTGACATTGATTGTATAATTTAATATGCAAATCAATATACAAAAAATAGCCCGTTGCAGAAATTGCAACTGGCTATCTCGTAAAGACCCTATAGTTTTGCGTCACAAACTTACGCTTGCTTTGCCAAAATATAATTATAATTATAGTGCTATTTTAACAACTTTAGATAGGTTTGTCAACAAAAACAAGCAAATATTTGCAATTTTATTAAAAAAATCCTTTGTTTTTGCCTTTTTTGCGGTAGTTAAAGGCTTTTTTTAGCAAATTTAAACCTTTAAAGAATATCGTACAGTCCGTCGAGCGTGCTAAACTCGTACTTTATCGGTATGTTTTTGTCGTTTTTAACGCCGTCGCGGTTTATAAAACATGCGTCTACGCCTGCGTTTTTTGCGCCCGCCATATCCCCCGTCAAACTGTCGCCGACAACGAGAGCGCGGCTTTTGTCAAAATCTTTTATCGTCGCAAAGGCCTTGTCAAAAAACTCTTTGTGCGGTTTGTTTACGCCCAACGCGTCGCTGATAAATATGTCTTTAAAATACGGAGTCAAGCCGCTCTCCGCAAGCCGTCTGTCTTGTGTCGCTTTGACGCCGTTGGTCACGATAAACAATTTGTATCTCGGTTTGAGATAGTCAAGCAATGCAAACACGCCGTCGTATACGTAATGCGTTTCGTTAAGGTTTTGGCGGTATATTTTTTCCGCTTTAGACGCGTCGATTTTGGGCAGATTAAGTTTTTCCGCAACTATAATAAACCTGTCCAAAAGCAATTTTTCTCGGGTGGTTTTGCCTTCGTCGTAAGCGCGCCACAATCTTTTGTTGACGGCGTTAAACACGGCGTGAATATCTGCGTCGTAAGGCAATCCGAGCGTTTCAAAGGTTTTGCCCAACGCCGTATATTCGCATTTATCAAAGTCAAGTAGCGTGCCGTCTGCGTCAAAAAAGATAAAACGGTATAAAGATTTTTGTGTAAAATCCATTTTTACCAGTCCTCCTTTACGTAGTCTGACGGTTGCTTTACGTCGTTGTAAAACTCTTTGTATTTGCTTTTGCTGCTCGTAACGACGCGCTCCAAATCGGCAACTTCGTACGCTTCGCAATCTTGATCGTCTGCAAGCCGCATCAAATGCCAGTCGTCGAGTTTTGCGTCGGGCTTTAAAGAAGGTTGTTTTTTGCCCACAAAACAAATTTCTTCTTCCGTTGCGTCGACGAGGCTTTCACTTGTAAAAACAAAACGCTTTTTCATGCTTTTATTATACAGCCAAATTTAACTATTTGCAAGAGTTTTTATTATAACTGCCTTTTGTCGCTCATATTATATATCGTTTAGGAAGATGTAAATATGTATACGATAACGATTTTTTCTGTTCTTGCGGGCGTGATAGGCACGGGAGCGGGCGGTTTGATAGGATTATTATTCAAAAATAAGGGCAACAAACCCGTGAGTTGCGTGTTGAGTTTTGCGGGCGGCGTAATGATATCCGTCGTTCTTTTTGACCTCGTGCCGGAAGCAACAAAAATCGCAGTTGGCGCAGGGTTGTCTTTTTGGGTGATTCTCGTCGCTTTGCTCGGCGGAATGGCTATTATCGCTTTGTTAAACTTTTTTATCGAAACAAAAAGAACAAAAAATAAATTTTCTAAAAACAAACTGCTTAATAGCGGCATCGTTATGGCTATTGCCATAGGACTGCACAACCTTCCCGAAGGTATCGCTTTGGGAAGTAGCGGAAGTATTTCCGCCGCAAACGCCGTTGCAATAACCGTTTTGTTGGGTTTGCACAATATGCCCGAAGGTATGGCTATTTCCGTACCCTTGCTGTCGGGCGGACAAAGCGCAAAAAAAAGCGTTGCCGCCGCTTTTTTGAGCGGCAGCGTAACGGTGCTCGGCGCACTGATAGGGTTTTTTGCGGGAAGTATATCCCCCGCCGTCATTTGCGTTTCCTTGAGTTTTGCGGCGGGCGCGATGACCTACGTTTCTTTTACGGAAGTTTTTTATCAAGCGTACTCCCTTTTTGGCGGCAAACTCACTTATTTTTACGCCGTAATAGGCATCGTGATAGGAATGTTGGTGATTTTTTTGATTTGACAGCGTTTATTAGTATAAAAAATCCCAAAAAAACGGGCAGTTTTGCTAAAAAATTGCCCGTTTGATTTATATGATTTTTTGCCTCGCATTTGTTTTAGGCTTTTGCGTTTTTATTTTTCCAAAGGTTTCATAGTGGGGAACAACAAGACGTCGCGGATAGAATAACTGTTTGTAAACAACATTACCATACGGTCAACGCCTATGCCGATGCCGCCCGTCGGAGGTAAACCGTACTCCAAAGCGGTGACGTAATCTTCGTCCATCATTTGCGCTTCTTCGTCGCCGCACGCGCGTTGTTTAACTTGCTCGGCAAAGCGATTGTACTGGTCTATAGGGTCGTTGAGTTCTCCAAACGCATTGCCCATTTCTCTCGCATAGATAAAAAACTCAAAACGCTCGGTCATTCTGTCGTCCGTCGCTTTGCGCTTTGCAAGCGGAGAAACTTCTACGGGATAATCGTAAACGATGGTGGGTTGAATAAGTTTTTCTTCTACTTTTTGATCAAACACCTCGTACAAAACGTATCCCCACGTGCGCTTGTTTTTGTCAACTTCTACGCCGACGGATTTTGCCGCTTTAACTGCGTCTTCGTCGGATTTTATCTCGTTGAAATCAAGCCCCACATACTTTTTTACCGCGTCAATCATTGTTATGCGCGTCCAGTCGTCAAGGTCGATAACAACTTCGTTGTAAGGAAGTTTGCGAGTACCCAAAACTTTGTCGGCGCAATACACAAACATATTTTGCGCAATTTCCATCATATGCTCGAGGTTGGTGTAGGCTTCGTACAACTCTATGGAAGTAAACTCGGGATTGTGTCTTATGTCCATTCCCTCGTTGCGGAACATTCTGCCGATTTCGTAAACTTTTTCAAACCCGCCGACGACAAGTCTTTTAAGGTACAATTCCGTCGCAACTCTCAAATACATATCCATATTGAGCGAGTTGTGGTGCGTAATGAAAGGACGCGCCGTCGCGCCGCCCGCTATTGTGTTGAGAATAGGCGTTTCTACTTCTATAAACCCTTGATTTTCTAAAAATTCTCTAATCGCGCTTATCACTCTGCTGCGAATAACAAAAGTCTTTTTTACTTCCGGATTTGCGATAAGGTCAACGTAACGTTGGCGGTATCTCGTGTCGGCGTCCTTTAAACCGTGAAATTTTTCCGGCAGCGGGCGCAACGATTTGGATAACAAGGTAATTTTTTCTGCCCTGACGGATACTTCTCCCGTGTGCGTGACAAAAACGACGCCGTTAACTCCGACGATATCGCCTATGTCCATATTTTTAAACTCGGCGTACTCGTCTTCTCCTACCACGTCTTTTTTGACGTATACTTGTATTTGTCCGTCGCCGTCAAGAATATGACAAAAACTCGCCTTGCCCATAATGCGGCGGCTCATTATTCTGCCGGCAATGCTGACGGGCATATCCAAAAGGTTGTCCTTATCCTTTAAAATTTGCAAAGAAGTGTGCGTGCGGTCAAAACGCGTGATTGCATACGGATTTTTGCCCGCTTCTATCAACGACGCAAGTTTTTCTCTGCGCACGCGCATAACTTCGTTTATATCTTGTTCCTGCTCGACCGCGATGTTTGTGTTTTGATTGTTGTCCTGCATAATTATCTACCTTTTGTTTAGTTTAGCGGCTGATGTCCTTAATAACGTACTTGGCAACGTTGCCTTGCGGCAAAGTTACGCTGACGGTATCGCCTTTCTTTTTGCCGACCACCGCCATGCCTATGGGTGACTCGTTGCTTATCCTAATCGGCTTGACAAAAGGATCCGCTTCCGTCGTGCCTACTATCTGATACTGCCTGACCTTGCCTTCGCCTTCCAACGTGACAACGCTGCCCAACTTGACTTCGTTGCGACGAGAAACGGAGTCCTCTATTATTTTGGCGTTTTTGAGTTTGGACTCTATTTCTAAAATTTCTCCCTCCGCCTGTGACTGCTCCGCTTTTGCCGCGTCGTATTCGGCATTTTCCGACAAGTCGCCAAAGTCGCGCGCAACTTTTATTTTTTCGCTGATTTCCGCGCGGCGTACCGTTTTGAGATATTTTAAGCGTTCTTCCAACTCTTTTTTGCCTTCCGCAGTCAAATATACTTCTTCTGCCATAATCAAGACCTCCGAAAATTTACTAATCGATATTATCTAATCGATATAAGGTATTATAAAATACACTCGGCGTTTTTTCCGAGTGATTTTTAATTTTGTCATTTTAACACAAAATAATTTTAAAGTCAAGCAATTGACGGTACTGATTTTTTTGGACTGAAAAACGAAAAAACAACTTTTTAGTCCTTTTTGCGTCCTTTTTTGTCGCTCGAACCGTTAAAAACTTTCATAGCGCGATACAAAAACGGCTTTTTTAAGTCAACCGCGTCAAAAGGGCAAAGTTCTTGACAGCAATAACATCGTATGCATTTTTTGGATATTATGCGAGCATGCCTTTTGCCGTTTTTGGCGGAGCGCATTTCTATCGCTTGTCGAGGACAGTGCGAGTAACATTTTGCGCAACCTTTGCAACGCTTTGCGCTTATTTTGGGTTTTTGCGTAACCCATTCGCGCTTTAACAAACGACGGAATACGCCCTTTTTGTTAAAGTCCGTATTTAGTACCTTGACGGTTTTGTAATCGGGTATACGTTGCGACTTTATCTCGTCAAAATCTATGCCCGTATCGGATAAGTCGTCGGGCAAAAGTCCTCTCTTTTTTGCTTTGATAACTAACGGCATATCCGACGGGTTTGCAAAAAAAGATACCCCCGCAACGTCAACAAGGTACGGGTTTTTGCCCGCGATAAGTTTGCCTATATATCTCGGCTGACCGTTTGTGGGACCGCTACCTTCCATTCCCATAACCGCATCGAGAATATGCAAAACGATTTTTTTAGACGCGTACCGCTCTATGTCCACGAGGCAATCGGTAAAACCGTCCAAATCGGGATATAAACTGTGCGTTTGCGATTTTACAAGTCCGGGTATAAGCCCGTAAAGGTTTTTTACCACCCCTGTAAACCCCGTGAAACTGTGCGTTTTGAGTTTGCCTATATTGACTACGACGTCGGCTTTTGTAAAAACGTCTATTATATCCAACATTCTCACTCTTTTGCCGTCAACGTACTCCGTTGCGCTACCAAAATCCTGATTGAGCGCAACTCCCGCTTGTTCGCACGCGTCCTTTATTCCGCAAGTTTTGTAAACGGCGTTCATGACTGCGTGGTTGTAAGGCGCGCCGCTGCTGTCGCCGACGACGACGTTTGCGTTGCACTCGTTTTTTAGGTATTGCGCGACGGCGCGAACGATTGACGGGTGCGTAGTGCCGCATTTTTCCGGCGGCATTTCTCTGACGAGATTTATTTTGATAAAGACGTTTTTGCCGACGCCTATTATATTTTGCGCCCCGCCGAGATATTCAAACATCTGACTTACCGCGCTATCGACGGCGTCGCGAGAATAATCTTTGACGGAAGCGATAAAAACTTTTTCCATACCGATTGATTTTAGCATAAAAGTAAAAAAATGAAAACAAAATCAAAGGCATTCGCTTTATTATTTTTTGATATTGTGCTATTATATAGGAATGAAAATATGGATAAAAACTTTTAAAAACGAAAAAATACGCCTCAATCACCTCGTAAACGACGCCGCGCCGCTCACCGTAGACAATCTTTGCGCCGTCCTTACCGAAGTATGCGACAAGTACGATTTGCCTACTCCGATAATAACCGCAAACAACGTAGAAAATCTGCAAAATTTTAACCACACCAAACTAAAACAAGCGGATTTTCTAGAAAAAATCAACTTCGACTTTATGGAAATCACCAAAATATTAAAATAAAATTTTTCTTTTTGCGCCGCTCGACGGCGTTTTTTTTAGGTTTTTGATTGTGAAAATTTAAAACAATATTTTTTTCGGTAAAAATTTTAACAAAACAAAAAATTTTCGGTTTAAAAAAAGTTTGTGCAAAAAATATTTTGAATAATACGTCTAAACCCTTTACAACTACAGAATTGTGTGATACAATACAGTCACAAGGAGAGCGTTTAATGGACCTTATCGATACTAAAATAGTCAAATTGCTTACGCAAAACGCAAGAGCAAACTCTTCCGAAATAGCAGATAAAGTCAATCTTAGCATTTCTGCCGTTATCGAGCGTATCAAAAAGTTGGAAAATAACGACATCATCGTCGGTTATACCGCTCTCTTAAACCCCGCAAAACTCGGCAAGGACGTAATGGCTCTTATGAGCGTCACGTTGGAGCATCCAAAGTTTAACGACGGTTTTATTTCCGCCGTCAACAAAAACAGCCACATAACCGAGTGTTTTTACTTGGCGGGCGAGTTTGACTATCAACTCAAAGTCATTACCGACAACACCGCTATGCTGGAAAAAGTTTTAAACACGATAAAAAGCATCGCGGGCGTATCCAAAACAAAAACAAATATAGTTTTGAGCGTCACAAAAAACGAGCGCAACGCGGCGGTCGACGTATCGGTCGAGTAAGGCAAGTAGTTTAATAAGGTTTTATACTTTACAACAAGGTTATACCACCCTATCGAGGTGTAATAAATAATTACGTACGGCTAAACAGCCTACAGGAGGAATTTTTTTATGATTATTGGTATCCCTAAGGAAATTATGCATGACGAGGCAAGAGTTTCCGCTACTCCCGAAACAGTCAAAAAGATGGTTGCCGACGGCAACACCGTCCTTGTAGAAAAGGGCGCAGGCGCGGGTTCTTTTTATCATGACGAAGATTACGTCGCGTCCGGCGCGACTCTCGTTGCCGACTGCGAGGAAGTTTTTGCAAAATCCGACGTTATCCTTAAAGTCAAAGAGCCTCTCTTTAATAAGGAAAAAAATAAGCACGAAATCGACATGATGCATAAAGGTCAATACCTTATTACCTTTATCCACCCTGCCGCCCCCGTCAACCACGAAATGGTCAAAAATATGGCTAAAAAAGGTATCGTAGGTCTTACCCTCGACGGTATCCCCCGCATAAGCCGCGCTCAATCTATGGACGCTTTGTCTTCTATGAGTACTTGCGCAGGTTACAAAGGAATGCTTATGGGAGCAAGCGATATACCCAAGTTTATGCCCCTTATCGGTTCTGCCGTCGGCGTAATCAAACCCTCCAACGTATTTGTTATCGGTACGGGCGTTGCGGGACTTAGAGCAGTCGCTACCGCTAAATCCATCGGCGCTGTGGTTTACTCCGCAGATATTCGCCCCGAAGCAAACGAGCAAGCCGCTTCTCTCGGCGCAAAAATCGTCGATACGGGCGTACCCAAAGAGATTGCCGTTGCTCCCGACGGAAAACACGCTATGAAACTTTCCGACGAGTGGCTCGCAAAAGAACGCGCAAACATTGCGGAAACAGTCAAAAACGCAGATATTATTTTCTGCTCCGCTTTGCTTCAAGGACAACTCGCTCCCGTGTTGTTGACGGAAGATATGGTCAAATCTATGAAGCCCGGCTCTGCTATCGTCGATATTTCTATCGATCAGGGCGGCAACTGCGCTATTACTTCTCCCGGCATTCGCGATATTAAACACGGCGTAGTAATCGAAGGTATCAAAAATATTCCCGGTCAATTGCCCACCAGCAGTACTTGGTTGTTTGCAAACAATATTTACAACCTTCTCAAGTACCTTTCCAAAGACTCCAAAATCGCGCTTGACACTTCTGACGAAATCGTTCAAGGCGTTTTGGTCACCCTCAACGGCGAAATCGTTCACAAGGGCGCTCGCGAGGCAATGGGAATCTAATTAGCAAAAACAGTCGCACACTCAAAATTTTCTCCCGCTTTTTTAAACGGGAGAAAATTTAAGTTAAGAGAAAAATTTTTAAAGAATTTTTAAAAAAAGATTAAAGGAAGATTATCATGTTCGGATTAGATATACTTTATTATCAACTGATATTGTTGGGAGTGTTTGTGATAGCCACAATCGTCGGCTACCTCCTCATAAAAAACGTCCCCAGCTTGCTTCACACCCCCCTTATGTCGGGTATGAACGCCCTTTCCGGCGTGACCGTACTCGGCGCGCTCACCGCCGCCGCGTTGCTTTTTAAAAACGTCAGCGTCGTTTTGTCGGCCACTCTCGGCGCCGTCGCCGTCGCTCTCGCAATGGTAAACGTCGTTGGCGGGTTTGCCGTCACCGACAGAATGTTGGCTATGATTGCTAAAAAAAGAGCAAAATATCAGTCTTTGATTTACGTGTTGACGGCAATAATTGCCGCAGGTATCGGCGTTCTCGTAGTTTTTAGCAATATTAAACAAGAGGAAACGGCGCAATACTTCTACCTCGCCGCAAGCGTTCTGCTCACTTTGGGCGTGCTCGTCGGTATCGCTATGATGAGCAAGGTTAATATAAGCAAAATCGGCAACAGAGTCAGCGCCGTTTGCATGCTTCTTTCTATTATACTTACTATCGTTTACAACAAAATTTATGCGGAATGGTCCATCTATATCGGACTTGCTCTCGGCGCAATCTTCGGCGCAATACTTGCCGCCAAAGTAAAAATGATTCAGATGCCGCAAATGGTAGCGTTGCTCAACGGTCTCGGCGGCGCGGCAAGCGCAATCGTCGGCGCTTTCGCTATGGCGGGCGTGGGTAGCGGTTTTGACGTATTCAGCAAAATAACCGCTTCCGTCGCTCTCGCCGTCGGTATGGTCACTCTCGTCGGAAGCCTTGTCGCCGCAGGAAAACTGCACAAAATTCTGCCGCAAAAACCCGTAGTGTACAAAGGTCACCAAGCGTGGACTATGGGAAGCCTTTTTTTGACCATCGTCGGCATCGTCTTGTACTGCGTCTTTGCTAAGGAAAACGCAAACCTCGCCATCGCTCTCGGTATCGCCGCTATCGGCGCGCTGTCGTCTTTCTTTGGGTTTATTTTCTCAATAAGAGTGGGCGGCGCGGATATGCCGATAACTATTTCTTTGCTCAACAGCCTGAGCGGCGTTGCGGGCGCAATTGCAGGTCTTGCCATAAACGACCTTTTGCTTGTCGCCGTAGGCGGAATCGTCGGAGCGTCGGGCTTACTTCTCACGCAAATTATGTGTAAGGCAATGAACCGTCGGTTGGGCGCGATTTTGATGGGCGCGACGGCGGCGCAACCCGCTCAACGTAAACCCGAAAACAACACTGCAACCAATAAAAAAGAATCCGAACAAAAGCAAGAACAAGTCGTTGTAGAGCAAAATCCTGCGGCTCAACTTAAAAACGCAAAGGAAGTCATTATTGTTCCCGGATACGGCATGGCAATTGCTCAAGCGCAACACCTTGTCAAAAAACTTGCGGACAAACTCACCGCAAACGGTACGAAGGTAAAATACGCCGTTCACCCCGTTGCAGGTCGTATGCCCGGCCATATGAACGTTCTTTTGTGCGAAGCAAACGTCGAGTACGAAGATTTGTTTGAAATGGGAGATATTAACCCCGAATTTAAAACTGCAGACGCCGCTATCGTCATAGGCGCAAACGACGTACTCAACCCCGCCGCAAGAGAAGCAAAAGACACACCCATTTACGGTATGCCCGTGTTGTCGGTTGACGAATGTAAAAACATTTATATTTTCAACTACGACCTTAAACCGGGATATGCGGGAGTAGAAAACCCCCTGTATTCCCGTAAAGAAGGCGTTCACCTTTATCTCGGCAATGCTCAAGACACTCTGGCTAAATTCATTAACGATATAGACAAAGGCGAAACTATTAAGACCGAACAAAAGCAAGAACAAATCGTTGTAGAGCAAAACCCTGCGGCTCAACTTAAAAACGCAAAGGAAGTCATTATTGTTCCCGGATACGGTATGGCAATTGCTCAAGCGCAACACCTTGTCAAAAAACTTGCAGACAAACTCACCGCAAACGGTACGAAGGTAAAATACGCCGTTCACCCCGTTGCAGGTCGTATGCCCGGCCATATGAACGTTCTTTTGTGCGAAGCAAACGTCGAGTACGAAGATTTGTTTGAAATGGGAGATATTAACCCCGAATTTAAAACTGCAGACGCCGCTATCGTCATAGGCGCAAACGACGTACTCAACCCCGCCGCAAGAGAAGCAAAAGACACACCTATTTACGGTATGCCCGTGTTGTCTGTTGACGAATGTAAAAACATTTACATTTTCAACTACGACCTTAAACCGGGATATGCGGGAGTAGAAAACCCCCTGTATTCCCGTAAAGATGGCGTTCACCTTTATCTCGGCAACGCTCAAGATACTTTGGCTAAATTTATTGACGATATAGACAAGTAAAAATTTAATTACGACAAAAAAACGGCTGATTTTGCGTCAGCCGTTTTTTTTTACGCTCAACGTTATTCTTTATCTTAAAAAGTGCGTTTTTAATAATATTCGTCGCTCAAACCGAGAATATAATCGGATTTTACTTCCAAAAGTTTACATAATTTTGCTAAAGTATCCAACGCAGGAAAAATATCCCGTTTCATATATTTAGAAACCGTTTGCGGCGATACCCCTATTTCTTTTGCTATTTGACGTTGCGAAAACTGTGAATTTTTTATGCAATCCCGCAATCGTATTTGTATATCTTTCAAGTCCACTACTATACACCCGATTTAATATTATTAACTTGTAAAAATTATCGCACAATATACGATAATTTTCTTGACAATCGTATATTAGGTGATATATAATACAAGCGTCGATACAAAAATCGACAAAAAACAACTTTAAGGAGGCTTTTATGTCGGATTACGTAGAAAACAATTTAGGAATGGGAGAAAAAGTAGTATTAAGAGCAAAAATCAGTTGGCTTACGCTACTAAAACCGATAATATCATGCGTTTTGATAGAAATTATTTTCCATGTCATACTCAGTATGGTGTTAAAATCTTTTGACGATCCAAAAACAAAGACAATAATCATCGTGGTTTTGGAAATACTGATTCAGGTTATTGCTTGGTTGCCGTTGATAAAACAAATCATAATAAACAACACTACAAAACTTGCAGTAACAAACAAGCGCATAATAGGCAAAATCGGGGTTTTTAGCATACACACAATCGATTATCATATAGAAAAAGTAGATAATATATCTTATAACGCGGGTGCGTGGGGAAATTTTTTAAAATACTACCGCGTCACGATAAGCGGAACAGGTGGTGACAGTATCACTGTCCCCGCAGTAAGCAACGCACAAGAGTTTAAAAATAAAGTTAACGAAGCAATAGAAAATCACGCCGCAGAAGCGAGAAGGTCGCAAGCGTCGGAAATTGCCGCCGCAATCTCCGACACAAGAAGATAAACGCAAAAGCAACGCATCGTCAAAGCGTTCTGACATTAACCGTCGGAACGCTTTTTTTATTAAAATCGCTTTAAACTAAATAATTAACCGTTTTTTGACGCCAACGCGCATTTTTGCGCATGCGTGGGTTTGGTTATATAAAAAAACGGGTAAAAAACATTTTGAAATATGCATTTTAGGATATGCAAAAAAGGGGTTTGGCGTAAAGCCAAACCCCTTTGATTGTTTTTGTTTTGATTGTTTTTGTAAAGTTGTGATTATTACACCAAGCCTTGTGCAATCATAGCGTCCGCTACCTTCTTGAAGCCTGCAAGGTTTGCGCCCATAACAAGGTTGTAACCGAGTTTGTACTCTTCAAGAACGTCAACGATTTGCTTGTGAATGTTCTTCATGATGCCGTGAAGTTTTGCGTCAACTTCTTCTGCAGACCAAGAAAGTCTTTCGCTGTTTTGGGACATTTCAAGACCGGAAACAGCAACGCCGCCTGCGTTGACCGCTTTGCTCGGGCATACGAGAACGCCGTTTTCTTGCAAGTAAGCAAGAGCCTCGTTGGTGGTGGGCATGTTGGAAACTTCGTTAACGATTTTTACGCCCATCTTTACGATTGCTTTAGCGTCTTCTATACGGATTTCGTTTTGCATTGCGCAAGGCATATAGATGTCAGCCTTTACGTTGCCCCAAGGCTTTTTGCCTGCTACAAATTCGCAACCGAATTTGTCGGCGTAATCTTTAACGACGTTGCGGCCGCTGGAACGCATAACAAGCATATACTTGATTTTGTCGCCGCTTACGCCGTCTTTGTCGTAAATGTATCCGTCAGGACCGCTGAGCGTAAGTACTTTGCCGCCGAGTTCTGTGATTTTGAGAGCCGCGCCCCATGCAACGTTGCCGAAGCCGGACAAGCAGAACGTCTTACCTTTGATGGTATCTTTTTGGTGTTTAAGAACTTCGTTGAGGAAGTAGGTTGCGCCAAAGCCGGTCGCTTCCGGTCTGATAAGGCTGCCGCCAAAGGAAACTCCCTTGCCGGTCAAAACGCCGTTTTCATAAGCGTTTCTGATGCGTTTGTATTGTCCGAAAAGATAGCCGATTTCTCTGCCGCCAACGCCCATATCGCCTGCGGGGATATCGACGTCAGGTCCGATATGACGATAAAGTTCCGTCATAAAACTCTGGCAAAAACGCATAATTTCTGCGTCGCTCTTGCCTGCGGGATCAAAATCGCTGCCGCCTTTGCCGCCGCCCATAGGAAGGCTGGTAAGGCTGTTTTTAAGAACTTGTTCAAAGCCCAAGAACTTGATGATGCTGAGGTTTACGTTTGATTGAAAACGAAGACCTCCCTTGTACGGGCCTATTGCGCTGTTAAATTGTACTCTGTAACCGCGATTGACGTGGGGTTGACCTTTGTCGTCCGTCCAAGTCACGCGGAACATGATTTGACGTTCCGGCTCTACCAAACGCTCCAAAATAGCGTTTTTGCGGTACAGTTCTTCATTTGCTTCTACGACGGGAGCAAGGCTGGTAAGAACTTCCTTAACCGTTTGCATAAATTCCGGTTGTCCGGGATTTTTTGCTTCTGTTGCGGCGATAACTTCGTTAATGTAGTTAGACATAAAAATTCCTCCACAATTTTAGGGATTTTCTCCCCTTATGTTCGGCTTAATTATAGATTTTTAAACCGATAATGTCAAGCAAAAAACGGCAGTTTTTATGCACTTTTTGAATATTTTTTCAATACCCTTTTTTTGCCTCCGTCGCACACGGCAAATACCCTCCAAAGCAAGAATTTTCACACTTAATTTTTATTTTGACAAAACGATATTTATTGACTTATCTCGTTATATTTGTTAAAATATAGTTGTCTGGGAGGATAAAATGAACAAGCTCAAAAGACGGTTGCACCTTTTTTGCGGGTTGTTGCAAGCCATTGCGGGGATATTTCTTTTGGTCGGCGGCTTGTTTACTGCGTTTAAGTGGGTGATTCAAAACAAAACAAACGAGTTTTTGCCCGATTTTTATCAAAAAGCGTCAAAAATAATTACGTCGCCGCTGTTGCTTAAAATCGCCGTGCCTATCGCTGCCGCCGTCGTCGGTCTGTTTTTGTTTTCGCTCGCTCGCAAACTGCTAAAAAATCCTTACGACCCCGTCAAAAAAAAGTTTAATCAACGCAATATTACAACAGTTTTGTCCGTCGTGTTTAACGCGTTGTGCGCTTACGTGGCTTTTAAAGGATTTGAAAATATTTACGGAATAGTCGGCGGCGTGTTTTTTGCCGTCGTCGCGGCGTTGGAAGCCGTGTCGCTTTTCCCCAACTATGTGGACGTTGACTCCCCCTCCCGACTTTCTGCAAGAGAACTTAAACAACAACAGCAAATGGCAACGGAAATTCAAAAAATTTACGTTTCGCCAAAGGAATGGGACTTTCGCTTTAACGAGCTTATTCGCCTTTACAAACGCAAAAAGTTGGATCAGGCGGATTTTTTCGGTTGCATAGACAGTTTGATGAGATTGCCCGTTCAGGCGGATATAACCTATAAGATGGGATACTTAAAAAAACTTTACAGAAAAAGACTTATCGACCAAAACGCCTATTCTTCCTTTTTGGGCGCGATACTTACTTCGCCGAGTACGTCAAATCTGCGTACAAAAACTCGGTATCTGGAAAAAATGAGAAACAAAAGCCTTATCGACGACGCAACTTATGGGCGGATTATTCAACAAATAATGATGTCGGTATATTGATTTGTTTGTATAAAAAAACAAAGCCGTCGGCGTGGGTACGTTAAAACAAACTCGTTATAATACGTACGCTCTCCGACGGTTTAAATTTTTGTTAATATTACTGCGCCACAACGTCAAAACTGTTTTCGTTGAGAAGAATATCTATATAATTGACCATTTCCTCCTCAGTGTACTTGCTGTCGTTGTTGAGCCACCACGATATGAGATTGACAAGTCCGCCGGTAAAAAACGACGACATTATATTGATAGGTATACGGTACTTTTTAAACTCTCTGTTTTGCAACAAAATATACTTTATGCTGCGTTGCAACGCGTCCATAGCCACGCTAAAAACGTCGTCGGAATTGAGATTTTTGTACACCGCAAGCACGGACTTTTTGTGTTTTGCAAGATAAGCGAATCCGTTGCGCGCAAGGTACATATACATGGCTTTGGGGTTATCAAAGTCGTGCGCTTGACTGATGTCGAGAAAAATTTCCTCCTTCAAGTCCTCCAAAGCGTACATAAGAAGATGGTCTTTGTTTTCAAAGTGTTTGTAAAAAGTCGTACGATGAACCATCGCTTTGTTGCATATGTCCATTACCGATATTTTGTCGTATGAACGAACCTTTAACAAATCAAACAAAGCAGTTTTTAAAAGTTTTATCGTGCGTACTATACGCATATCTTCCTTTGTTTTAAACTGTTTATTATCCATAGCGGTATTGTACAACATATTTTTTATTTTGTCAACACTATAAACAGTTGCGACAAATATATTAAAAACCTTGCTATTTTTAACAAGATGTGATATATTAGTGCCAAGAAGTCGATTTTATTGTTCTAACAACGATATTTTTACTTATCGACGACGTTCTAATCGGGTTCTAATCAATTAAGGAGGTTTACACTGTGGAAGATATCAAACTTGTATGCAAAGATTGCGGTAAGGAATTTGTTTTTACCGTCGGCGAGCAAGAGTTTTATCAGGAAAAGGGTTTTACTAATCAACCCGTCCGTTGTCGCGAATGCCGCAAAGCAAGAAAAAGCGCAAGAAACAAATCCAGACAGCAAGAAGAAAATCAAGAACAGGCGCAATAACCGCTATTGATTTAGATTTGTATCAAAGTTTTTTAAGACGCAGAAAAAATCTGCGTCTTTTTGTTTGTTTTTTGCTTTTTTAACGCAACCAAAAACAAATCGCGCCGCAAAAATTTTTGCCCGTTACCGCAAAACAGTTGACATTTTTTTCTAAATGCTTTAAACATATATTAAACTGTTTATATTAAATATTAAACCGTTTTGGGGCTATGCCCGTAAATCACCCGCAATGGGTAAGAGGAATACTATTATAGAATAAACGCAAAAAACAAAATCAAGGTTGTCGTCGGTAGTCGCTAATTGTTTTTGTAATGTTTAAAGGCATTGCAAACGATAATTAGTTTTGACGATAAATGCCAAAAGGCAACACTAAACGCCAAAAGGCAACACTAAACGCCAAAAGGCAACACTAAACGCCAAAAGGAGGTAAAAATGGAAATTTTAGACTTGTTGAAAGAGAAAAAAATTTCTAAAGTAACGGAACTGCTCGACGACATGAACAATGTCGATATTGCGGCGCTTTTGCAAGAAATCGACTTGCAAGACGCCATAAAAGTTTTCCGATTGCTAAAAACCGACGACGCGGCAGAAGTTTTTTCCTATATAGAACCCGAAAAACAAAAAGAGATAATAGAAGTCATTTCCGAGCCGGAAATAAACAAAATAATCGACGAGTTGTTTATCGACGATACCGTTGATATTATCGAGGCGATGCCCGCCAACGTGGTAAAAAAGATTCTCAAGTCGGCAAAACCGGATTTAAGACGAGAAATCAACAAGTTTCTTGCTTATCCCGACAATAGCGCCGGCAGTATTATGACGCCGGAATTTTTGGATTTGCGGCTTAATATGACGGTAAATCAGGCGTTGGAAAGAATAAGAAAAATAGGCGATTATAAGGAAACGGTCAACTCTTGTTACGTTCTCGACGCGACCAAACACCTCATAGGCGTGCTGTCAATCAAAGAATTGCTGTTGTCGCAACCCGACGTTTTGATTGACGATATAATGGAAACAAACGTCATTTTTTGCAACACCCTCACCGACCAAGAAGAAGTCACCCATATCATTAAAAAATACGACCTGTTGTGTATCCCCGTCGTCGACGCGGAAAAACGTATGGTCGGAATAATCACAATCGACGATATTATCGACGTCATCGACGAGGAAGCGACGGAAGATATTCAAAAAATGGCGGCTATCACGCCGTCCGATACGCCTTATCTCAAAACAAGCGTGTGGCGGATTTGGCTCAACCGCGTACCGTGGCTGTTGATTCTTATGGTGTCGGCTACTTTTACGGGGATAATAATCAACAAAAACGAGGAAATGCTTAATCTCCCCACTATCGGCATTATTCTCACGGGGTGTATACCAATGCTTATGGACACGGGCGGAAACGCAGGAAGTCAGGCGTCCGTCACCGTCATTCGCAGTATCGCGTTGGGTGAAGTGACAATAAAAGATATTTTTAAAGTCATTTTTAAAGAACTTCGCGTTTCCGTACTGCTCGGCGCAACGCTTGCCGTCGCGTGTTTTGGCAAACTTATGTTGATAGACCGCCTGTACGCCGTACAACCGCACGGTTTTCTCGTGGCGCTGGTCATTTGTTTGACGATGTTTATCACAATCGTCATAGCAAAATTGATAGGTTGCTCGTTGCCGCTCGTCGCTAAAGCGTGCAAACTCGACCCCGCCGTCGTGGC
Source organism: uncultured Clostridia bacterium (assembly GCA_934230325.1). Classification (GTDB taxonomy): domain Bacteria; phylum Bacillota; class Clostridia; order Christensenellales; family CAG-314; genus SFEB01. The sequence goes on from CAKQEP010000002.1 coordinate 93,233, forward strand.
AAGCCCCTTTATTACGACAATCGTCGACGCCCTGTCCCTTATCATTTATTGCGGAATCTCCGTTGCCGTACTCGGACAATTTTATCAAACAATCCTTTAAAACAACGGGCAAAATCTACGCAAAACCGGTCGGCGTTACCGCAAAAAAACTCAATCGATATTTATCAAATCGTAATCGGCGTTTCCTACGCCGATTTTTTGCGCCGCGTCGATAATGTGTTCGCCGTTTTGACGGTTTACTCTATCCAAAAAATGCTGCCTGCCTTCGTCTTTGGATTGCTTTATCAGGTCCATGCACGCTTTGTCTATCGCAACGGGATTAAGCGACGCCAACAAACCTATATCTTTCATGCACGGGTCTTCCGCTTTGGCGCAACAATCGCAATCGACGGACAGATTGACCATCATATTGACGTATACGAGGTTGTTTTTAAAAAAGTTTACGACGGACAAAGCAGCGTCTGCCATAGCCTCCAAAAACAAATTTTGCGGCGCAATACTCTTTTGCCACAACGTGTATTGATTGTCGTCTTTGCCTGCGGAATGAATAAGACTCTTTCCCCTACTGCTTGCGCAACCGATTGACAACTGTTTTAATGCGCCGCCAAAGCCGCCCATCGGGTGACCTTTAAAATGCGACAAAACAAGCATCGAGTCGTAGTTGACCATGTTTTTGCCGACAAAATTCTGTTTTAAAACTTTACCGTCGGGCAAATCCAAGCAAATATCTCCGTCGGCGTCCATAAGGTCAACGTCAAAATATTTTGTCCAACCGTGATTGTCAAGCAATTTAAGATGCTTTTCCGTCGTGTTGCGTTCTCCGCCGTAAGCCGTGTTGCACTCCACCACTTTACCGCCGACAAAATCTATCAGCGACTTGACAAACTCGGGTTTGACGTAGTTTTGGTTGCCTTGCTCGCCGGAATGAAGTTTGACGGCAATTCTGCCCGTAAGTTTTTTGCCCGCCGCATTGTACAAATCCATCAACGCTTGCGGCGTAATCTTGCTCGTAAAATATACCTTTGATTTTTCCATAAAAACTTACCTCTCTTTTTTTACCGAATTTTTGCAACCGTATTCGCGGTGTTTATTATCAATATTAAAACCGCTAAAACAACGACAGAATTTTGTCCAACACCTCTCGTTGCGTGACTATAATAGCCAACTTGCTGCGCACTCTCGTCAATCCCTGAAAAAGCATTTTTATCAAAACGTACTCGGGGTCGGGTTGGTTTTTTGCCTGCAATTTGTCGCCGTCGTAATAAAAATCGTCGTCAACAACCATACACACGTTTTCAAACTCTTGACCTATGACGGCAAGCGCGTTTAAGGTTGTATTTGCGCGTTTGCTCAAAAAAGATATATACGTATACTCTTTCATCGACTTTGCGCGAGCGACGGCTTTTTGTTTGTCGGGTTCAAAAATGACTTTTACATCGTCAAAGCGGTACTCTTTTTTGTACCGCGACAAATTGAGCAGGCAGGAAACAAACAAAGACAACTGTTCGTTTGTCCGCACCCTGTTTGTGAGTTTAAATACCGAGTTGCCGCACAATTCGTCGATTTTTTCGCACACCGCTTTAAACTCTTGCGTTTCAAACAAAGTCTGTTCTTTATCGTAGGAAAAAACGCATTTTGCGCCCTTTTTGACGGATTTTTCCGCTATGTCGTTAAGCGACAAAAAAGGCAATCTTTGCGCTTCGTCAACTATTACGACGTCGTAATCCGCGCCGTTTATTTTTGCTTTGTCGTCAACGGAAACGACGGTAACTCCGCAAAGATGTTTGCCAAGCCTTATATGCCCCAAACAAAGCGGACCGACGTGAATCACCAAAACTTTTTGCTTTTGACCTATCTGCTTTGCAAGGTCGTACACCAAAAGCGTTTTTCCCGTGCCTGCGCCGCCCGTCAAACCGACAAAAAGGTCGCTTTTGGACTTTAAAAACTTTGTGAGTTGGCTTTTGGTCGTCTGCTGGCTTTGCGTCAAAAGATACCGACCCGCCAAAAACCTGCTCGTGTTGTTTAGCGGCGATACGAGAATGTTTTTGGGCTTAAACGCTTCGTTAAGGTCGGCGTCGTCCGACTTTAACCCCTTTAAAACCTTGCGCAATTCCCCAAAAGAACACTCGCTCACCTGCTCTCCGTCCAACTTGTACAATTTGTCCGTTTCCGTCACGTAGGTAAAAAAATAATTGTCGCGCTTACCCAAAATTCCGAGATAGTATTTGTTTTGAAGTAATTGCTTTTTAATTCGCGCTAAACCGACGTTAAGACTTTTTAACTCAACGTTTACGCAACAATTTTCCGAAGTCTTAATGAGGTCAAACTCTTTGCTGAGTTGCGGCACGGTATACCCCGATACAAACCCTTCCGCGTCGGATTTTGACAAAGATAAATGCGTCAACAAAGCGGTTATGCCGACAATTTCCTGATGCCGATACTCGCTGCTCTTTTTAAAGCCGCAAAGATAGCGCACGTATTTTTTGCAAAGCGCGGGATTGTCCGACAACTTTGTCAAATCGTATAAAGAAACCCTTTTGTACTGCATATATTTTATTTTAACAAAAAACAAATCGTTTTACAAGAAAAAAACCGCTTTTTTGCTTTTTTAACGTAATTTTGCCGCTTTCGTTTGCATTAAAACCGTAAACGACAAATTTATTTTTGCAACGGGCGTTTTCACAAAAAAAGTATTCGAAGCGTATTATTAAATACGACAATATTTTATAATCGGGAGAGTTTTATGGCAAATTATAACGTAACTATTACCAACGGCGCAGGCAGTCAAACGATGCAGGCAGGAACTTACAACGTTGCGGCAACGGCGGCGGGATACGACGTCAGCACCCTCACCCCCGCCACGTACACGGCAACGGAAAATGCGGGAAACGGCGCGTTTACCCTTGCGGCTAACGGCACGCTGACTTTAAAAGTTAACGAAACGGGCGCAGAAGGCGGGACGGCGGTCACGGGCGGCACGGTCGTTATGACCGACAGCACGGGAAACACTCAGTACGGAAACGCCGTCACGATAGACGGCAGCGGAAACGCCGTATTTACAAAAGTTCCTTTCGGGGACGGCGCGACGCCCTACGTCTTGCACTTTAAACAATTGACTTCCGACGCCACGCACAATGCGTTTGAAGGCGTGATTACCGTCAATATGACAAGCAACGAACAGACGGAATACCTGCTTAACACGGCGGCGGCGCAACAAAACTTTACCGTCACCGACGCAAACTACTCGGGATTGCCCGTCAACAACGCAACGCTTGAATTTTCTGCGCAATGACGGCGATGCAAAAAATCTATCTGAATATATCGTCAAATTTGTCACCCGCGCGACTGACGATAACCGATTTCGAAGGCAATATAGTGAGTTGTTGCGACTTGACGACAAACACGACGAGCGGATATTTTTGCTCGGCAAAAAAAGATTTTGTCGTTGCCCTTACCCCTGCTAACGGAGAGGCAAAACCGCAAAGAAGAATTTTGACGGTGACGAAAAAACAACGAAAGTTTTGCTTAAACTTTGAGTTTTTGCAACCGCCGACAAACGCTTTTTTGCTTACCGACAAAAACTACGGATTGCCCATAGACGGCGTATTGTTTTTTACGCAGACAACTTTCAACGTTTAAAAAAATCCAAACCTTTTTTAAGGACAATTTTTTGTAAGACAGTTTTTTGTACGACAATCGCCGCAAATTTTGCGGCGATTGAATTTTAAACTATTTTTGCAACTATATTACAACTATATTTTTGTATCAAAAACTGCGATACGTATGCGATTTTTACAAATTTTCAAAAATTGCGCAACCCTTTGTTTTTGTCCAACGGTACAGCGCAAAACACAAAACGACAACGAGCATAAGCCACATTGACAAATACAACTCGACGGAAGCGACGGAACTTACCGCAAAGTATAGTCCGATAAACAATCCCGCAAAAATCATATTTGCAATAGTACACAAAAACACGCTAAAACTTTGTTTTAACACCACTACTTCGTTTGACCAAGATAGATTAGGACGCAAAAGTCCGAGAAACATTCCAAACAAAGCGAAAAGCGCGATACTCAAAAAGGTGAAAGGCAAAGAGAGCAGCCATATCCACACGTTGGGCTTGACGACGATAAGAACAATCAAATTTGCCAAAAGCGCAGGCGCGGCAGTAATAACAACGTGAAGGTTGAGTTTTGCCTTGATTATTTGCCACGCCGACACGGGCATACTTTGCAATATCCAAATGCTTTTGCCTTCCAGCGACACGGACGGAGCGGAAATGTCGTTCATAGACGCCAAAGCGCAGACTGCGCCGCACAAAAAGAAAGCGAATCCGTCAATGCTCATTCCTTTAAAAATATTTTGAAATACGTCAAAAAGCGAACTGCCGAAAATCGCAAAATACACCGCAAAAATAATGAGAAATATCGTCCCGAACGAGCAATTTAATATATAGTTTGCACTATGAAAAAATCTGCCGAATTCTTTTTTTAACAAAGCGCGCGGTACGCTTTGCGACTTTATTTTGCGGTCGTCGTACTTTGTTTTTGCGACGCCGCTTTTAAAGGTTGCGATTTTTATAAACGTGCGTTGCAACACCCAAAAAGACAGCGCAAACAACGCCGCAGATATTGCAAAAACGCTCAAAAACGCAACGACGTTGCCCGTACCCGCAAGCCCCAACGCATACAGCGGATAAAATTTTGATATATTTGCGCCGACGTTTCCCGCGTCGGTAATTATTTTTTCAAAAAACACTTGCGCGTAAAAAATAAACGCGTAGTACGCCGCAAAAAACAGCAAGGCAAACAATACGGCAAAAAGGCTTTTGCGTTTGGCTTTTGCGGTGATTTTTGCAACTAAAAATCCTACCAAAAAGGATAAAAAAGACACGATAAGCGATATAGACAAAATTAAAAACAATCCGCCAAATACCGCCGCAACCGACGGAGCAAACACGACGTATACCACGACGGCGGGCAAGCTCACTATACCGGAAAAGAGAAGCGACAGCAAGCAAACGCTTGCGACTCTCGACGCGACTATATATTTGACGGGTATCGGCATACTCAACAGCAAATCGTTGTCTTTTGGTTGGTACAGCACTGCGGAAGTATTAAACACGCTTCCAAAAAGACCCAAACACAAGGCTAATATACTCATAATAGAAAAGTAAAGCCAACCAAACCCCGCCGAAAGGAGCGGCTCGCACAGAGAAATAGACAGTTTTACAAAGGTTCCGCCGATAACGCCGAAAAACAGCAAAACGTACCCCGCAATAATGGCAATACTTGCCCATTTGTTGCGCATTTTGCCCTTTTTTGCGTCGTAAAAAAATATTTTAAAATTTTCCGCAAGTTGCTTTTTAAGGAGAATTTTAAACATAAATCAACCCTCGAGTTCCAAAAAGACGTTTTCTAACGACGAGTCGCCCTTTACTTCTTCCGTTTTGCCGCAGCGAATAAGTTTGCCGTCCTTTATTATGGCTACTTTGTCGCAAAGTTTTTCCGCTACTTCCAGCACGTGGGTAGAAAAAAATATCGCGCCGCCGTCGTCGCACAATTCCCGCATCATTTGCTTGAGAACGTGCGCGGCTTTTGGGTCGAGCCCGACAAACGGCTCGTCCATAACTATGAGTTTGGGAGCGTGAATCCACGCGGATATGACGGCAAGTTTCTGTTTCATGCCGTGAGAGTAACTGCTTATTGTCATACCGAGTTTGTCGGTCATCTCAAACAAATCGGCGTATTTTGCTATTTTTGCCTTTCTTTCTTCCGCGCTTATCTTAAAAACGTCGGCTACGAAATTGAGGTATTTTATCCCCGTCATAAAATCGTACAAGTCGGGGTTGTCGGGAATATACGCAATGCGTTTTTTACACTCTACGGGGTTGCTTTTTAAGTCGATGCCGTCAACGAGTATCTGCCCCTCTTCAAAGGAAAGTATGCCGACAACCGCTTTGAGCGTCGTGGTTTTGCCTGCGCCGTTGTGTCCGATAAAACCGTAAATTTCTCCGCTATCGATAAAAAGACTCAAATCGTCAACGGCTTTTTTGTCGCCGTAACTTTTGGTGAGATGCGATATGTCGAGCATTGTCTTTGCCTCCTTTTTTTGTAGTCGTTACCCGTTTGTTTTGGCGGGTTTACGTTTGATTTTGATTTTGATAAAGTTGACGAGCAAGTATGCCGCAAGTAGCGCCGCCAAAGAAGCAATCACAACGATATACATTGCGGCTACGGATACTTTTACGTCAAAAAAGTAAATATTACAGTCTAAGCTGTCCTTGATTTTTTCTATGGCTTCGGGCGGAAAATTCTGCGCCGCCATCTCCCTAAACACGCCGTTTAACGCGTGATTGCGAATAAGACTCGTTCCGTATGTGCTTGGCAAAAAGGACATCACTCTTTGCAGCGTCGTACCGAAACTCGATATCGGCATATACGCTCCGCTCACAAATCCGTATCCCGCAGAAATTATCGTTCCTATTGCGGAAACCTGCCCTTGCGTCGTCAAAAAGTTGTTGATTAAGCAAGAAAAAGCCGTGCCGAAAGCCGTAAGCACAAAAACGTCGAGCAATATGAGCAAAACGTCGCCAAAAGACAAAAACCAACCGTTTTTAAGCGCGATGTATACGAAACTCACGCCCGTAGCCACGTACGTGACGATAATGGTAGATATCATCGTCGCGACGTAATACGCCAAAGCCACCGTAGATTTTTTGACGGGGGTAACCATCATATCTTTTCTTGCGCCGTTAAGTTTGTCCGTCGCCATAAGTGTGTTTGAGCAAAAAGCAACCGTCACGCAACACACCGCCAAAAGAGAAGAAAAAAGTTCTCCCGCGACTGCGCCGTTAATAAGTTTGTCCGCCGCGTCCTGCGCCAAAAATCCCGTCGGTATAAAGTTTGCAAAATTGTCCTTATAAACGTTAGCCAAAAATGTCGAGTACAAAACGAGAAGTATTATCGGCGTAATAAGAGAAGTAAAAAACATTCCCTTATCCTTAAAAAATACTTTTACGTTGCGCTTTACAAGCATACAAAACGCTCTCATAAGTTGCCTCCTACAAGTTTTTTGCCCGTAACCGCCAAAAATACGTCGTCCATCTTGCCTTTTGCTATTTCAAAATCAACAAATATCTGCGGATTTGCTATTATCATATCCCGTGCTTCCGCCGTGTTTTTGACAAAAATGCGAAAACCGTCGCTGACTTGTTCGTAAACGAAACCTCGCGCCTTTAAAACCGCTTCTTCTACGCCGTAAACGGTGACAAAATCGCCCGTGTACCTGTTTTTAAGGCTCAACGGCGTGCCTTCCGCCGCTATTTTTCCGCCGTCGAGTATGACGACGTAATCGGCGTCGGCGGCTTCTTCCATATAGTGCGTGGTCAAAAATACCGTCATTCCCCTTTCCTTTCTGCACCGCTCGATAACTTGCCAAAGCGTTTTGCGCGTCTGCGGGTCAAGCCCCGTCGTCGGTTCGTCCAAAATAAGTATCTGCGGTTGGTTTAAAAGCGCTCTCGCAACGTCTATTCTGCGGCGCTGTCCGCCGGAAAGTTTGCCGACGGGACGGTTGATAAAACTTTCAAAATCCAAGATTTTTGCAAGATTGTCTACCCTCTCTTTACATTCCTGCGCAGAAAGTCCGTACAAACTTGCCTTTACCGTCAAATTGTCTTTTACCGACAACGCGCCGTCAAGCGCAGAGTTTTGAAACACGACGCCTATTTTTTGAGTAATCGCCGCCATATCGGTATCGACGTTTTTTCCGTCGATAACTACCGAGCCGCCGTCTTTGACGAGCATACCGCACATTATCGATATGGTGGTTGATTTTCCCGCGCCGTTTACGCCCAAAAAGGCAAACAATTCCCCACGCTTTACCTCAAAAGACAAATCGTTTACCGCGTGTACTTCGCCAAAACTTTTGTCGAGATTGTCTATTTTTATTATAACGTTATCGCCGTCTGCCATTAAGCAAAACACCTCCAAAAGGTCGCTTTTTTAAAGATTTTAACCTTTTTTATTATATTGCACGCGCGCGTATATGTCAATAAAAATAATAAAATTACGCTCAAAAAAACCGCCCCTCCGCCTACTTTAATACCGCTATAGGATAATACCGTATATAAATATTGCCGATACGGATATACCCCGTTTTGCATAATCGAAACGTTGCAAAAACTAATATTTGCAATCTTTTTATATAAAGTTTTATTGCGGTTTGGTGTTGATTTTGATAAATCGATTAAACGACTATATAAGAAATTTGAAGCGTTTTTTTGCCTTGATTTTTTGATTGACTTTAATTTTTAAAGGTGCTAATATCCACTCGATATTACAAATATTACTTTACTCAACGCATACGCTTTGTTACAGAAAAAATCATGAAAAAAAGACAGCCTATTGACGAACATTTTTTCGGTACTGCAAATATTTGGAAAATATTGTTTAGAGTTGCTCCGCCCGTTATGTTGGCGCAACTCATTCTTGCGTTGTACAATATCGTAGACAGTTTTTTTGTCGGCAAATATTCCGGCGACGGGCTGACCGCGTTGTCGGTAATTTATCCCGTTCAACTTATCGTTATGGCTCTTGCGATAGGTACGGGCGTGGGCGTAAATACTTATATGGCAAAACAATACGCCCTAAACAAACCGCAGGAAGCGCAACGTACCGCCGGCGCGGGACTTGCCGTTGCGTTGGTTATGTGGGCGGTTTTTTCCGTTGCGTCGATTTTTGTTTTAAAGCCTTATGCTGAAAGTTCCGCAAGTTCTCCCCAAGCCGTAAAATATACGATTGACTACGGAATTATCGTCTGCGTCGGCAGTTTGGGCTTGTTTTGCGAAAGCATTTGGACAAAAGCGCACCAAGCGCGCGGAAATATGTTTACGCCTACCGTAGCACAAATAGCGGGTGCGGTTACAAACATAATTCTCGATCCGATTCTTATTTTCGGTTGGTGGATTTTTCCCGAGATGGGAATAAAAGGCGCGGCAATCGCAACGGTAGCAGGACAATTTGTAGCCGCCGTAATCGTCGGCGTAAAAGGTTGCAGCAAACCGCCCAAACTCAAGGAATCGGGCGCGTACGTAAAACAAATATTTAAACTCGGTTATCCGTCGATACTTATGCAGGCAATGTTTACCGTTTATATAGGCGCGCTCAACCTTATTCTTGCCAACCGATTTAACGATCAGACGGTGACGGTGCTCGGTTTGTATTACAAATTGCAAGCGTTTTTCTTTATTCCGCTGTTTGGATTGCAAACGTGCATAGTACCTATTTTGAGTTACAACTACACAAACAAACGATACGACCGATGTAAAAAAATATTTGCGGATTCTTTGATTATATCCGCCGTGTGCATGACTTTGGGCATATTGTGCTTTGAAATAATACCGACGCAACTCATATCGATTTTTTCCAAAGACCAAAAAGTGTTTGAAATAGGCAAAACGGCTTTCCGCATAATAGGGTTGAGTTTTTTGCCCGCAGTTTTTTCTATGATGTCGCCGATATTTTTTCAAGCCATCGGATACTCGAAAACAAGCACGTTTTTGTCGGTTTTGCGGCAACTCATTTGCCTTGTTCCCGTATTTTGGGGGTTTTCCTACGTCGGACTTAACTATTGTTGGATAGCCTTTCCCGTTGCAGAAACGGTGACGACCGCAATAGGCGTGATTTTGTATTTTTCGGCAACAAAAAAATGGAAGGCAGAGCAAAAAGCAACGCCTCCCGTCGCGGCAAAAATGCCGACCGAATAATATCAGATAACCAAATTACAGCGATACGTAACGACAAAATTGCGACAAAATCGCAATAAAATCACAACAATCGACGCCGACAAATCAAACGGAACGATTTTGTTTTTCGTTGTCGGTCAGCGACTTGACAAAACAACGTCTGCGTTTGTGCAGTACCGCGTCAAAACGCCGCCACTGATTTATAATGTTTACGTTGCCTTCCAAATTGAGGTTTGTTTCCGCATACTTAACGCCGTCTTCGTCAAGTATGTCCATCAACCTTGAAATAATGGCAGTACTCACACCCTTTTGCGCGTATTCCTGCTTGACGCCTACGAGCCCGAGATCTATTATTTCGGGCTTTTTTATCGATTTAAGCAACCTTATCAGAGTGGGCAAGGTCAACCGACCGCCCGACTTTTGAACCGCCTTTGCGATAGACGGAAAACAAATGGCAAAGCACACTACGTTGTCGTTTTCGTCTACTATTACCGTGACGCGACGAAGGTCGACGATGAATTTAAAGTTGGATATCATCATCTTTTTCATGGCGGGGGTAAAGGGTACGGTACCGTAAATATCGGCATACGTTTCGTCCAGCAAATCAAAAAACTTGTCGCCGTACCGACGAATAAAGTCCTTTATGCTTTTGCACTTGGCAAATTTAAGGTTGTATTTTTTAAGCATCATATCCGATACTCGTTTAAATTTTTCGTCAACGACGGCAGGCTTGTAAATTTTTCGCTCTTCCCAGTCCACTTCTTTGACATAACCGTTGTTTTCGATAAGTTTTTGGTAGTACTCGTAATTGTACTGCTCCTCAAACGTGGATAGTTGGTCAAAACCTTCTATCAACAACCCTTCCCTCTCTAAATCGGAATAACCGAGCGGACCGCAAACGGTATCCATTCCGTTGTCTTTTGCCCAGTTTTCTATGGTTTTAAACAGTGCGGCGGCTACTTCCTCGTCGTCGATGCTGTCAAACCGCGTAAACCGTACGCGTTTTTGCCCGCGCAATTCGTTGGACGCGCGCTGAATAATTCCGCTCACGCGACCAACCGTTTTGCCGTCTTTCTCCGCCAAAAAAAATACGCTGTCGCAAGTATCGGCGTAAACGTTGTTAAGCGAAAAAATCTTTTTTTCTTCCGCATACAACGGCGGCACAAAATACGGACAGTTTTTGTACAATCTTAAAGGAAAATTAAGAAACTCTCTTTTATCTTTTTTTGTCTTGACTTCTCTTACGCAAACCATAATGTCACCTTAGTATTATTTTTAAAAACCGTCAAATCATACCTGACGGGATAGCGCGCACAGCGTTTCGACGTGCTTTGTTTGCGGAAACATGTCGTAAGGCTTTACGTATTCCACTTTGTACACACCGTCTTGCGTCAATAGTTGCAGGTCGCGGCTTAACGTCGCGCTGTCGCACGATACGTAAACGATTACGTCGGGTTTGACTTCCGTCAATAACTTTGCCGTGCTTGCCGCAATGCCTTTGCGAGGCGGATCAAGCACTACCGCCGTTCGCTTGCCTACGTTTTCTGCCAAAACTTTAGGCAATTCCGTCGCAACATCGCCGCAAATATTTGTCATATCGGTGAGGTTGTTTAATTTTTTCATGTTTTCTGCGTCTGCCGTAGCGGAAGGAACTATTTCTATACAATATTCCTTTACCCCTTGCGTATACAGACACGCAGACAGCAACCCCGCGCCCGAAAAACAGTCCACCAAAACTTCCGTGCCGTACTCCGACAGCAAACGTTTTACGTCGGAATAAATCGCCCGCATAACATCAAAGTTTACTTGAAAAAAACTGTCGGGACGCAACACAAAATCTATGCCCATCGTTTCGCCCGATATATACTTTAATCCGCAAAGATGCTTTGTTTTGTCGCCCAAAATCACGTTTGTGTTTTGTTTGTTTACGTTGACAAACAATCCAAAATCGTCAAAATCGCGTTTAAGTAATGCGGCAAACTCCGAGAAAAACGGCAAATCGTCGCCGTTTACCACTACCGTAACAAGTAATTGACCGCAAACGTATCTCCCTATCAAGTGCCGCAACAAGCCTTTGCGCGTCGTTTCGTCGTATACCGACAACTTGAGTTTTGTCGCGTACGCCAAAAACGCGTCGGCAAGTTTTTTTGCCCAACTTTTTTGCAACGGACAGTTTTTTATTTCCACAAGTTTGTGCGTTCTGTCTTTAAAAAGTCCTAATATCGGCTTTCCGTCCGCCGTCCCGACGGGAAACTGAACTTTATTGCGGTATCCCCACTGCTTTAAAGAAGGCTCGACAGGCAACACGTCAAAATCTATCTTGCCTATTTTTGACAAGTTTTGCTTAACCAAGTTGCGTTTAAACTCGAGTTGCGCGTCGTACTTTAAATGCTGAAGTTGACAGCCGCCGCACTTTAAAAACTTTTGGCATTGCGGCGTCGCTCTGTCTTTGCTTTCATTAAAAATCTTTTTTACTTCGGCATACGCCGCGCCGCGTTTGACGTAAGATATGCGCGCCTCCGCCGTTTCTCCCGCCAAAAGATTTTTTGCGTACACCAAAACGCCGTCCGCTTTGCCGACTCCTTGCCCTTCGCTACCCAAAAAATCCGCTTTAAGTTTTATTCTGTCACCCTGTTTCACTTTTTCTCCTTAGCCGAGCTTTTTGTCCACAAACACTGCCGTGTTGTCGCCGAGAAGCCCTTCCAACTCGTACACAAGCCCGTTTACGCGCCTGACGCAATACGGCGCGCGTTTTTTGTGTCCGTCCACGACGATAACGACGGGAACGTTGCCGACGTAGTTTTGCAAAATCGAGCATAATGCGTCAAAATCGCTCTCGTCTTGCAACTTGACGTACAACTTGCACTCTGCGTCGGACAATTTTCCGTTGCCGTTGCCGTTTGCTTTTCCGTTGCCGTTTCCGTTGGCGTAGTCGTCTTTTGCCGCAACGTTCACTACCTGCGGTTGTTGATTTTCGCTTTCCCACGTCGTGATTTTTTCTATCATCATTTTGGGTTTTTCTTCCTTTAAAGAAAGTCTGCCTTCCGCCACCACGACGGCGTCTTCTACAAAACTATCCTTTATCGCGCCGTACGCTTTGGGAAAAACGGTAATATCCAGACCGCCGTACAAATCTTCTATGCGAGCCGTCGCCATAGCCTGATTTTTTTTGGTGATTATTTTTCTGATGTTTGTGAGCATTCCCAACAACTTGACGCGCTTGCCTTCGTACGCGTCGATAAGTTGCTCTCTGTCAAACTCCTCCATATCTTCCGGCATATCTATTTTGCCGGTGTTAAAGTCGAACTGCTTAAACGCCTCCTTGTACTCTGCGAGCGGGTTTCCCGTGATAAACATTCCCAAAACGTCTTTCTCAAACAGCAACTTGATTTTGGTCTGATATTCTTCGCTGTTGTCGATTTTTATTACGTCCATGTTTCCGAGAAGGTCGCTGGTTTCAAACAACGACAACTGACCGCTTTCCTTACGCTTTTTTTCGTCGGAAGCCTGATCCATCATCTGCTCGTAAACCTTTATCATTCCCAACCGAGTATCCCCGAAACAATCGAATGCGCCTGCTTTTATCAAATTTTCTACAAGCCGCTTGTTTAGCACGCCGCTGTCAACGCGCTTGATAAAATCCTGCAAACTTTTAAAGTCGCCGTTTTTTTCGCGCTCGGCAATAAGTTTTTCTATGCCTGCGATTCCGATGCCTTTTATCCCCGCCAAAGCGTACCGTATTTGCCCTTGTTCCGTTTCAAAACCGACGCCGCTCTTGTTTATGTCGGGCGGCAATACGTTGATATTTTTGTCCAAACAAAAGCCTATATGCTTTTTTATGTCGTCGATATTTGTTATACGGTTGTCCAAAACCGCGCTAAAATACTCTACGGGGTGGTACAGTTTGAGATACGCCGTCTGATACGTAACGTAAGCGTATGCCGCCGAGTGCGCCTTGTTGAAACAGTACTCGGCAAATTTTAGCATTTGGTCAAACAAAGTGTTTGCCGCTTCTTCCGTGACGCCTCGTTTAAGCGCGCCTTCTATCGGGTGCGACGCGTCGTTCGGATCGCCGTTGATAAAGATTTCTCTTTGCTTTATCATCTTTGCCATGTCTTTTTTGCCCATAGCGCGTCTAACGATGTCTGCCTGACCGAAAGAATACCCCGCCAACTCGCGGAATATTGCCATTATCTGCTCTTGGTACACCATACAGCCGTATGTCGTTTTTAAAATCGGCTCGAGCAAAGGCGTGACGTAAGTTATGTTTTCGGGGTGGTGTTTTCCCTCGATGTAGTCGCCGATAAATTGCATAGGGCCTGGTCGGTACAATGCGATACCCGCCAAAATATCTTCCATACAGTCGGGGCGCAACTCTTTCATCATCTTTTGCATTCCGCTGCTTTCCAACTGAAACACGGCGTTTGTATCGCCCGACGCAATCAGATTGAATATAGCGGGATCGTCGTAGGTGCATTGAGAAAAATCTATTACTTCGCCGCTGTTTTTGTATACTTTTTTTATCGTCTTGTCTATGTCGGTGAGAGTGCGTAATCCCAAAAAGTCCATTTTGAGCATACCCAACTCCTCCACCTCGTTTTTGTCGAACTGCGTGGTTATGTCCGCGCCGCTACGCTGCAACGGTATGTTGTCTGAAATATCTTCGCTACAAATAACGACGCCGGCGGCGTGCATACCCGTTTGGCGCGGCATTCCTTCTACCGCTACGGCAAGGTCAAAAATCTTTTTAAGCCCGTAGTCGTTGTTGTATAAATCCGCTAATTCCTGTATCGTTTCTCCCTGTTTTGCGGGGTTTAATCCCAAAATTGTTTTGAGATCTACTTTGCCGTTGGGCATCAATTTGGTGATTTTGTTTACTTCTTCAAAGGGTATGCGCAAAGTGCGGGCAACGTCTTTTACCGCTTGTTTTGCCGCCATAGTGCCAAAGGTTATTATCTGCGAAACTCTTTCTTTGCCGTACTTTTTGATGACGTAATCTATTACTTCGCTGCGTCTGTCCATGCAAAAGTCTATGTCAAAGTCGGGCATGCTTTTGCGCTCGGGGTTTAAAAACCTTTCAAAGTATAAGTCGTAACGCAACGGCTCGACTTGCGTTATCCCTATCGCGTATGCGATTATACTGCCTGCGCCGCTTCCGCGTCCAGGTCCTACCGGTATCCCCATACTGTGCGCATAGTTGATAAAATCCCATACGATAAGGTAGTACTCGACAAAACCTTTCATATTGACTATTTTCAACTCATAATCCGCTCTCGCGCGTATTTCCGGCGTAATCGTACCGTAACGCTTTACCAAACCTTTTTCCATAAGGTCTTTTAAAAATTCGTACGGAGTCATACCGTTTTCCGGTACGTAAGGCGGCAAAAGCGGCTTGCGGTCGATGGTTACGTTGCATTTGTCGGCAATTACCAACGTGTTGGACAACGCGCGGGGATAATTTTTGAACCGCTCGTACATTTCGTCGTAATCTTTAAGGTAAAACTGCGTGCCTTCAAAACGCATGCGGTTGGGCTCGTCTACGTACCTGCCCGTCTGAATACACAACAAAATATCGTGCGTTTCTGCGTCTTCTTCCTTCAAATAGTGAACGTCGTTGGTTGCGACCAACTCTATGCCGAGTTCTTCCGCTATTTTTGCGAGTTTTGGCATTACGTACAACTCGTCGGCTATACCGTGATCCTGCAACTCGATGTAATAATCTTCCCCAAACAAATCTTTGTATTCTTTGGCAAGTTTGCGCGCGCCCTCCCAGTCGCCGTCGCGCAAAAGACGCGGCAACTGCCCCGCAATGCATGCGGATAGGCAAATCAATCCCTCGTGATACTTGACGATCGTTTTAAAATCGATGCGGGGTTTGTAGTAAAAACCGTCCACAAAGGCTATTGAATTGAGTTTTACCAAATTTTTGTACCCGACGTTGTTTTTTGCAAGAAGCACAAGGTGAAAAAATTCCCTTTTGGCGTCCCCCGCTTTAAGCGTCAAATCTTCCGTAACGTAAAACTCGCACCCTATGATAGGTTTTACGCCCGCCTTTTTGGCAAGTTTGAAAAACTGATACGCGCCGTACATGTTGCCGTGATCGGTTATCGCGCAGGCAGGCATATTTTTTTGTTTGCATGCTTCAAAAAGCACGCTTTGCGGCTCTATCTTTTTTTCTTTGTCGCCTGCCGTCATCTGATTTATTCTCGTCGCGCCGTCCAGCAAACTGTACTCCGTATGTAGGTGCAAGTGTACAAATTGTTCCATTTTTCTCCCGTTATCGCAGTTTTGCGGCTATCTCCGCCAACTTTCTCATTCTGTGATTTATACCGCTTTTTGTTACGCCGCACATCGCGGCAAGTTCTTCCATCGTGGCGGATTCGTTTTTAAGACGCGCTTTTGCCGCGTCCGTAAGCGGCGGCGACAAAAATTTCCACCCCTTTTTTTCCACGATAAGTTTAATGTCTTCCGTCTGTTTTTCCGCCGCAACAACCGCCTTGTCTATGTTTGCCGTGATGCAGTTGGATTGACGATTTGCGTTGTTTCTAAAATTGTTTTCTATCAGCATGTTTTGCAAATATAACACCGCTTTGTCGGCGTTGAGATACGCCAAAACGTCGCTGACAGTGCCGCTGTCCTTGACGTAAACGACGGTTTTTTCTCCCCGCGTCGCCGTTTTGAAAACAAAACCGACAGAACCGAGTAGTTTGATTAGGTCGTTTGCTACTTCTTCCGACGCGAGATTAAACTCCAAATAGTACCCCGCAGGCTTTTTTTCTTCGGGAAAAGTCACCGTGCCGCACCCGACAAACAACCCTTTGACAAAACTTTGTTTGCAACAAGGCTCGCTGACGGCGTATTTGTTTATGCCCGCCGCTATCCGAGTGCCTTCTTCCTGCCTTTCGAGAATGTTTAACTCGTACAAAATATCCACGTCGTCCACCGTCACAGAGTAAATCGCGCGTTTTTTTATCGGATTGTACTCTTGGCGAACGTCGCAAACGTATCCGTAAACGACGGCAAGAATATCCTTTGCAAAATCAAAAAGTTTGGCGTTTTCTCCCGTAACCGACAGACTCAAACCCTTGTTGTTTATGACGATACTGCCCGCCGCTCTAAAAAACGCCGACAAAAACGCCTCCTTGCAACAAGGCAGCATATCGGTGATATTGCTTAATATTTCTTCCTTGACCTTTGAGGATAACGACATAAGTCACCCCTTTTTAAAAACGACGGGCTTGTCCATGTTGGCAATACGACTGTAATCTATCCCCAACCGCTCAACCGTTTTGAGAGGCAACGCAACGTCGCCGACTCTTTCGGGCGTGTGAGCGTCGCTGTTTAAAACGAAGGTTACGCCGCAATCTTTTAGCGTGTTTATCTGTTGGTCGGACAAACTGCCGACGTGTTTGCCGTTCAACTCTATCAAAACGCCGTAATCGGCGGCGGCTTTGCCTACTTCTTTTACGTCGACGGGCATTGCGTAACCCAAATGCGCCAAAATGTCGGGCTTTTGCGTTTTTATCATGTTTACGTACGCTTTGGTATAAGTTTTTACCATACTCGCGCTAAAATTGCGGAAAAACGCAGGCATATTAAACCTGAACGCGTCGACAAAATTTTTGCTCCACACCATCTTGTGAAAACCTACTATCACAAAATCGAGAGTGCTACGGTCAAAATTTATCAAATCTACAAGTCCGTCGCTGCTGAATATGTTGGCTTCTATCCCGAGCAAAACTTCAACGTCGCTTTGCTTGCCGTTGATTGCGTCTACCTGCCGCCGCAACTTGCAAAGTTTTTTTCGGGAAGTACCAAAACATATGTGGCGTAAACCGTGATCGGTCAAGCCTATCTGCTTTAATCCTACTTTTTTTGCCTGCGCGGTAATTTCTTCCGCCGTTCCTTTCGCATGAATCGGGCCGCTAAAAGATGTGTGTATATGAAAGTCTCCCCAAATCATCGGTATCTCCCAAGTATTTTACTTCCGGTTGTAAAATCAAACCGTTTTTTTCCCTTATTTTGTTGCCTGCCACGTCGATAAGCGTCAAAAAATCTTCCGTCGTGGCTTGGCCTGTGTTGATAAAAAAACCTGCGTGCTTGTCGCTTATCCGAGCGCCGCCCACCGTCAACCCTTTGAGCCCTGCGGCGTCAATCAGCAAAGCCGCGCTTTTGCCGTCGCAACTTTTAAATACGCTGCCAAAAGACGGATAATCCAACGGCTGCGACGCACGTTTAGTTTCCTTTATTTTTTGCATAAGTCCGCTTATCGCCGCCGCGTCGCCCTTTTTGAGCGTGATTTTTACCTTTGCAACTACGTCGTCGTTGCGACAAAATACGCTGTCGCGATAACCGTAACAAATTTTTTGTTTTGTATAAGTTTTTTTGCCGTCCGCCGTCACCGCATACACAGACGTTACTACGTCCGCCATACAGTAGCCGTAACACCCAGCGTTTATTACCGTCGCGCCGCCTACGCTACCGGGTATTGCGCACAAAAATTCCGCGCCTGCAAGCGAATTTTTAAGAGCGAACGCCGATACTGCGGCGCAACTCGCCCCCGCTCCGACGGATAAGGAAACTTCGTCCTTGCAAAGAGAAATTCTGCCGAAATAGCCGCCTATTTTTATCACTATTCCGCTATAACCTTCATCGCTGACTAATGTGTTGCTTCCGTTGCCCAAAACAAAATATTTTTCTCCTTTTTGGCGTAAGGAATAAAGTATTTTTTGCAACTGAAAAACGTTTTTCGGGTAAGCCACCGCCCGCGCTCTACCGCCGGTTTTTACCGTGACCATAGAGGACATATCGACGTCGTAAATTATTGAAACGTCCTCGCCCAAAAAAGTATATCCGTACATTTTTATTCTCCTTTAATAATACACTATTTCTCGATTTTTTTCAAGTAATAATACGTTGTTTTTGTTTTAAGCCTTTTTTTGTTTTTTGCGTCGTTAACGGTAAACTAAGCAAAAACCTGCTTTAATAAACAAAAAAGACCGCCTGAACGGACAAAAAACACGGTTTAAAAGGGTAAAAAATCCGATTTAACGCAATATTCGGCGCAAAAATTCACAGTAAATATTTTTTTACGTCGCTTTTGTTACCGTCAAAAACCGCCTTTTTTGCCGCAGTTTTAAACCCGTTTAACACCTCTTGCGAAGCAAACGCGCTTATCGTTTTGCTTTTTAACGCGGCGGCGTACATTTCTGCGACAAACCCGTCGGGAACTTTTGCGTTTTTTGTCGTCGGCAACATTCCGACGCTTGTCAATGCCGCTTGAGAAGCGTCGCTCAACAAAAATTCCGCAAAAGAAGTCGCAAGTTTTTCTCTCTCCGCGTCGGCGTTCTGCCCCACCGCAACGTACTGCGTAAGGTCGTTGAACCCGCCCAACGCATTAAAAATTATTTCTCCGATATTGCCGCTTTTTTGTCGGTTGTCCAAACGAAAATAGTCCCTTTGCGTGCCGAGAAGCACCGTCGCTTTGTCGCCGCGTAAAAAACTCGTATACGCTTCGTACTGCGTCGTATCAAAATCACAGCAAACATCCCCGCTTTTTGCTTTTTGGTCGGCGTTTAGCGACAACGCCGCCAGCGGATTGTTAAACGCGCCGAATCCCGTCGCGACAGAAGCAAGTTTGCGAGTTGTTTTTCCTATTTTTTTGTCGAGAGCGCAGTTGTAAAGGTCGGACGGCAAACCTTTAAACCCGTTGACCTGCCGCGCGTCGGATTGTCTTATCGCAGTGACGTAACACCCCGTACAGTAGGGCAAAGCGTAAATTTTTCCGTCAACCTTGCCGCCGCAGAGCAAATCGTCGGGAATATCTCCCGCTTGCCGCAGGGGAACAAGCAAGTTTAATACGTCCAACCCCACGCCGCCGCCAAATCCGATAAGGTCAAAACCTTGCCCCTCTTTCAATCGGTTTTTAAACTGTCGGTAATCAGTTTTGCACACGTCGATATAAACGCCTTTGTGCGATTTTTGAAATACGTATGCGCGTTTTTTTAACCATTCGCCTCTGTCGCCCGTACCGCCTTCAAAAGTTTCTACGTGCCACATCGTCAAAATTATTTGTTTGGATTGCTCGACGGTTTGCTCTTTTAGCGGCAGATTAGGCAACAAAAAAGCAAAAAAAGACAAAAAAACAGCCGCCAGCAACGCAAGCGATATTATCGTTTTGGGTTTGTCGTTCATACTGCATTATATTTTTAAGGTTGGTTTTTTAATACGAAAAAAAAGGAAAAACCGCTTGTTTTTCCTTTTTAAAAAAGTATAAATCGTCGTTTTAAACATCAAGTACGCCCAAAAAATAGAATTAAAAAATCAAATCGGTTTTTTGTTCTCTCATTTTTGCGGCGCGTCTTGCGGTAAGTCTTTGTGAAAGTAATCGTATATCTTTTGCGCCGTATTTGTCGATATTCCGTCGGTGGCGGCAATCTGCTCTACCGTCGCGGTTTTTAGCGCGGAAAGACTTCCGAATTTTTTGATTAGCGCGGTTTGCCGCTTTTGCCCTACTCCTTCTATCTCGTCGAGTTGCGATTTAAAAGCGTTTTTGCCGTGTAGTTTGCGAAAATAAGTTATCGCAAATCGGTGCGCTTCGTCACGTGTGTTTATCAGTACTTTTAACGCATAACTGTTTAGCGGCAAGCGTATCGGCTCGTTGTTTTTTAAGGTGTACACAAGTTCTTCCCGCTTGGCAAGAGATACCGTTTCTATGCTTATTCCGCTCTCTTGCATCGCTTCTTTTACGTAACCGAGTTGTCCTAAACCGCCGTCGATAACAAATAGGTCGGGTTTTGCCCCAAATCGCTCGTCGCCTCGTTTAAGCCGCTCCAACCGCCGCAAAATAACTTCCTTCATGCACGCAAAGTCGTTTGCGCCTTCTACCGTGCGTATTTTAAATCTTCGGTAATCTTTGGGGGATTTTTTGCCGTCGACGGTCACTACCATGCTCGCAACTTTATCTACGCCGCTGATGTTGCTTATGTCAAAACACTCTATGCGTTTTGGCTCGGATTTTAGTCCCAACAACTCTTTGAGTTGTACGACTGCCCCCGTAGTTGCGGCGTACTCCCTCTCCTCTCTCGCAAAACTCTTTTTAAGGTACTCCGCCGAGTTTTGCGCGCTCATATCGGAAAGTTGCTTTTTTGTTCCTTTTTGAGGTACGCCGACCGTGATTTTTTTGCCGTATTTTTCCGTAAGCAACAATGCGAAATCTTGTTCGCCTTCTATGTGTCTGTCCAGCAAAACTTCCTTTGCGGCGTCGTTGCAATCGGAATAGTAAGCGTTTAAAAAGGCGGACAGCGTTTGTTTTTCGTCTATGCCGGCGTCGGATACGCTCGTGTTGGACGAGGACAAAACTCTGCCCCCGCGCACGACGGTGACGTTGACTACGCTTTGCGTGCCGTCGCTTGCAATGCTGAAAACGTCGTAATCCACAAGTTTGCCCAACGTCACAACTCTCGTATCGTTTAAACTATCCACAAGTTTGAGTTGCTGTTTGTACCGCAAAGCGTCCTCGAAACGCTCTTCGTCGCTTGCTTTTTGCATTTTTTGCCTAATTATTTTTTGCGCGTCGCCCGTGTCGCCCTTCAAAAACCGACAGCATCCGTCAATAAGTTTTTGGTACTCTTGCTTAGTAACTTTGCCTGCGCACGGCGCGCAACATTTGCCTATATGAAAATTAAGGCACGGGCGAAAGTTTTTGGGTAGGTTGTCCATATCGACGTTGCACGTGCGGGTGGGATACAATTCTTCCAGCAATGCGAGCAACTCTTTTATTCCGCCCATTATCGGACCGAAATATTTTGCTTTGTCCTTTAAAACCTTTCTCGTAACGACGAGTCGCGGGAAAGACTGCCGCATATCTATCTTGACAAAAGGATACTGTTTGTCGTCTTTAAGCAATATGTTGTACGGCGGGTTGTACTTTTTTATCAAAGTATTTTCCAGCGCGAAAGCGTCGGTTTCGCTCGACGTCAAAATATACTCCATATCCGCGACGTATTTTAGCATTACCGACACTTTGTAAGGTTTTGCGCCTGTATCAAAAAAATACTGACGTACCCTGTTTTTTAGGTTTTTTGCTTTGCCGACGTAAAGTACCCTGCCGTTAACGTCGTAATAAATATATACGCCGCTTTGGGTGGGTAGTTGCCGCAATTTTTCCTGCAAGGTCATTTTTTTATTTACACAGCGTTTGTTTGACGGCAAAACGCCAGCCTTCCAAAAGTTTTTCTCTGCGCTCGGCGCTCATGTCCGGCGTGAAAATCTTTTCCGTTTCCTTATTGTCGCGTATATCGTCTATATCGCGCCAAAAACCCGTGTTTAGTCCCGCAAGGTATGCCGCCCCCAACGCGGTTGTTTCGATAACTTTGGGACGTATCACGTCCGTTTCCGAAATATCCGCCTGAAACTGCATGAGAAATCCGTTTGCGGACGCGCCGCCGTCTACGTTAAGACTGTTTACTTCTATGCCGCAATCGGACTTCATCGATTGCATAACGTCTTGAACCTGATACGCTATGGACTCCAAAGCCGCGCGAATAAAGTGTTCCCTTTTTGCGCCGCGAGTCAATCCCGTCACAAGCCCCGTGCAATCGCTTTGCCAGTAAGGCGCGCCCAAC
The DNA here is from genome assembly GCA_934230325.1 of uncultured Clostridia bacterium. Lineage (GTDB taxonomy): Bacteria > Bacillota > Clostridia > Christensenellales > CAG-314 > SFEB01. Next base: position 115,607 of record CAKQEP010000002.1, read on the forward strand.
CCGACAAAAGCGGGTACGATATAAACTCCGTTTGTGTCTTTGACTTTTAGCGCGTATTCTTCCGTTTCCGCCGCCGTTTTGACAAGCCGCATTTCGTCGCGCAACCACTTTACAACCGCGCCGCCTACAAAAATGCTGCCCTCCAAAGCGTAACACGGTTTTTGTTTGTCCGTCGTCGCCGTCAACGTCGTGATAAGACCGTTTTTTGACGCAACGGGTTTTTCGCCCGTGTTCATAAGCATAAAACAACCCGTGCCGTACGTGCTTTTTACGTCGCCTTTGTTTACGCAAAGTTGACCGAAAAGCGACGCTTGTTGGTCGCCGCACACTCCGCAAATAGGAATGTCCGCCCCTACGACGGTTTTGTCGGCGTTGCCAAAAAAGTGGCTGCTCGGATAAACTTTTGGCAACATACTGCGCGGAATATCGAATATATCCAACAATTCGTCGTCCCAGTCTAATTTGTGAATGTTAAACAACATCGTTCTTGCGGCGTTGGTGTAGTCGGTGGCAAATATTTTGCCGCGCGACAAATTCCACATCAAAAAAGTGTCCACAGTACCAAACAGCAAATCGCCTTTTTGCGCGCGCTCTCTCGCGGCGGGTACGTTGTCGAGAATCCACTTTAATTTTGACGCGGAAAAGTACGGGTCGAGAACAAGCCCCGTCTTTTGATATATCGTGTGCGCCAAACCTTGCTTTTTGAGTTTTTCGCAGTATGCGGCGGTGCGGCGGCATTGCCATACTATGGCGTTGTAAACGGGCGCGCCAGTGTTTTTGTCCCAAACAAAGGTGGTTTCCCGCTGATTTGTTATGCCTATCGCTTCTATGTCGTCGGCAGATATGCCGGCGCGTATCAAAGCTTCGGGAACAACGCCTATCTGACTGCCGAGAATATCTTTGGGGTCGTGTTCTACCCAACCGACGTGAGGGTAAATTTGGTCAAACTCCTGTTGAGCCATGCCTACGACGTCGCCCTGTCTGTTAAAAACTATCGCGCGACTGCTCGTCGTGCCTTGATCCAACGCAAGAATAAATTTCATCGTTTTACCTCCATTTGCTTTGTTTTGCACGCTTTGTAGCGACAAAATCCGCGCCGTATACGTCGGATTTTATTACGTCGCCGATATTGACGGGCGCAAAAACGGATATCCCTTTGAGTGTCTTTAGCGCGTCGAAAATATGCTCTTTGGGTATCGCTTGCGACGTTTTGACCGACAACATGGCTATATCGCCGTTTTTTATCGGTACGACCGACGTAACCATTCGTTTTGGCGCGGTAACTTCGTCAACGGCGTACTTTTTGCCTCTCGGACAAGCGTTTCCGCTAACTTTTATATCATTTTTGTCGCTGTCGTCTACGGTAAGATTGCATCCTATCGGACAGCATATACATATCAAATTTTTCAATCAGCCGCCTCCAGTCCGACGGATATTTTGGTTGCTCCGCGCAAAAGTGCCGTTTGGTTTTGGTCAAGCGATATGGTTTCCATCTCGCCGGCAGTGACGACGGGACGCATTTTTGAGTAAATTTTTACGCCGTCGGCATACACGTTTAGTCGTACTTTTTTGTATACGTTATTAACTCTCAAGCGCAAAGTAACCGTTTTGTCGCCTTTTTTGTTTATCGTCTGCGGGACGGTGTAACGTACCCCGCCAAAAGTTTCTATTTTTGCGCCGTCGCACGTTTTTTGCGGTTTTGACGCTATATACTTTGCGGCGCATCTGCCTACCGCGCCGCCTTCCTCGCTGACGTAATCCACAAGGTCGTGCACGTGCAAAACGTTTCCGCAAGCAAACACGCCGTCAACGTCGGTCATAAATTCGTCGTCTACCGTCGCTCCGCCGGTGACGGGGCTTATCGTGACGGAAGCGCCGCGCGCCAACTCGTTTTCCGGTAACAATCCAACCGACAGCAACAACGTGTCGCAGGTTATGCGTTGCGTGGTTTCTCGTATCGGTTGCAATTTGTCGTCTACTTGCGCTATGTCTACGCTTTCTACTCTGCCGTCTTTGCCGTTTATCGCTACGACGGTGTGGCTGAGCAACAACGGAATATCAAAATCGTTTAAACACTGCTCTATGTTGCGTCTAAGTCCCGAAGAATAAGGCATCAACTCTACCACTGCTTTGACTTTTGCCCCCATAAAGGTCATTCTGCGGGCAGTAATTAAACCGATGTCGCCGCTGCCTAATATGACAGCCTCTTTCCCTACCATATAACCGTCGATATTTATCAGTTTTTGCGCCGTTCCTGCGGAAAAAATCCCCGCAACGCGCGCGCCCGCTATGTTTATCGCTCCGCGCGGACGTTCTCTGCAACCGCACGCAAGTATGACGGCGGCGGCTTTGAGTGTGACTACGCCGTCTTGCTCGCTGACGTAAGTCACGGTTTTGTCTTTAGATACGTCCAAAACGGTGGCGTTTAAACGGTAGGGTATGCCGAGTTCAAGCACTTTTTGAACGAATCTGTCGGCATATTCCGGTCCTGTCAACTCTTCGTTGAAGGTGTGCAGACCAAACCCGTTGTGTATGCACTGATTGAGTATTCCGCCAAGTCGCGGCTCGCGCTCTAATATCAATATATCCTTTGCTCCGCTCTGATGTGCGGAAATTGCGGCGGCAAGACCTGCCGGACCGCCGCCCACTATCACGAGTTTTTGCGACACTAATCTATCCTCCCCGTCAATACGCAACCGTCAAGGCTGTTTTTTGTGATTTTTTCCATAGGAATACCGAGTTCCTCACTTATTATCTCCAAAATTCTCGGACAACAAAACCCGCTCTGACAACGCCCCATACCCGCGCGGGTGCGGCGTTTTACTCCGTCAAGGTCGCGCGCGCCCAACGGACGACGTATGCTGTCGCGTATTTCGCCTTCGCTGACTCTCTCGCAACGGCAAACTATCTTTGCATAACTTCCGTCTTTTTTGACCAACTCGGCGTATTGCTCGTTGCTCAAATTCGCTATGTGCGGCGTGTCTATACGGCGGTTTTTAAAATGAGATTTTTTGCTTAACGTCAGTTTTTCTGCAATACGTATAGCCGCAAACTCGCCCAAAGCCGGCGCGGAAGTCAATCCGGGACTCTCTATCCCGCCCAACGTAAACATTGCGTCGGTCGTCCAGTCAACGATAAAATCGTCCTTGTCGTCGTGCGCTCTGTTGCCCGCAAACTGCGTGATTACGTCGCGTTTGCTCAACGACGGAACGGATATTTTTGCAGTTTCAAAAGCCTTTTGCAAACCGTCAAAAGTAGTGTCTACGTCGGATTTGTCGTCAATATCTTCCGCCGTCGGCCCGACCAAAAGGTTTCCGTGAACCGTCGGCGCAACCAAAACGCCTTTGCCTTTTTCTGTCGGCAACTGAAAAACGGTAGCAGTCACCGTTTTGCCCGCTTGCTTGTCCATAAGCATATATTGACCTCTGCGAGGCGTGATTTTAAACTTTTTGTCGCTCCCCGCCATGTCGTTTAGTTCGTCGGCGTACAATCCCGCGCAATTTACTACGACGTCGGCGTACAATTCCCGTCCGTCGGCGGATTTGACAAGATAACCATCGTCGCGCTTTTGCAACGCTACCACTTTAAAACCAAACTCAAACTTTGCGCCGTTTGCAATGGCGTTTTCTCCGAGCGCAAGCGTCATTTCGTAAGGGCTTACTATGCCGCTGTCCGCCGCATACAACGCCCACTTAACTTTGTCGGACAATGCGGGTTCTTTGGCGCGCGCCTCGTCCCCCGTTAACACAAAAAGATTTTTAACGCCGTTTTTTGCGCCTTTTTCCGCTAAATCTTGTATGCTCTTTTTGCCGCTATCGTCAAAACATAAAACAAACGCTCCGTTGCGATAAAAAGGAAAATCCAACTCTTTGCTCAACTTGTCAAACATCGCGTTGCCCGCAACGTTAAACTTTGCCTTTTTTGAGCCGACTTCTGCGTCAAACCCCGCGTGAACTATCCCGCTGTTGGCTTTGCTCGTGCCTTCGCTTACGTCAAAACACTTTTCCGCAACAACGACTTCGCAATCGAAACGAGTCATCTCCCTCGCCACAGCGCAACCGACGACGCCGCCACCGACAATCACGATTTTTTTCATGATACCTCCAAACACTGCTCCGTTTAATTTTTATCGTGTACTATTGCTATTTTACCACTATTTTGGCTCTTTGGCAAGTAAACGCAAAAATTGACAATACGTTTTTGCAAACAAAAAAAGACAAGCGCCGTCAACCTTGCCTTTTTTGCTTTGTCATTCTGTTTTTTAAATCTGAATCCGCGATAAAAGCAAGTCCCGCAGAAATCCTGCGGGACTTGCTTTAAAAAAGGAGGAAAATGAAAAAATGAATAAAACGAAAAATCAAGAACGAGGCGAAGATGCGGGTTCGCACTCTGCTGACTTGCTTGTTTTATGCTTGCCGCCGGTTGCGATAGTTTAGGGCGGCGGCAAATAGATTTAGCGATTTTTTGTTTGTACGTTTTATGCTACGGTTTTGCTCGTAAGCGTAAGGTCGCCGTCTTTGACGTCCACCGTCACTACGCTGTCGGGCAAAATTTTGTTGCCTACGATGTCCTTTGCGAGCAAAGTTTCTATCGTGTGTTGAACGTATCTCTTTAACGGGCGCGCGCCGTATACGGGGTCAAAGCCGTTGTCTGCGACGTATTGTTTTGCTGCGTCGGTCATTTTGAGAGTGAGGCTTTGCTGTTCCAAACGTTTGTTGAGCGACGCTACTATCAAGTCTATTATATTGTAAATGTTGTCTTTTGTCAACGGTTTGAAAAATACGATTTCGTCAAGGCGGTTTAAAAACTCGGGGCGGAACTGCGATTTGAGTAATGCGCCGACCTGTTGTTTTGCCTCGTCGGAAATGTCCCCTTTATCGTTTATGCTGTCGAGAATCACGGTGCTGCCGAGATTTGACGTAAGAATGATTACGGTGTTTTTAAAGTCCACCGTGCGACCTTGACCGTCGGTAATTCTGCCGTCGTCAAGCACTTGCAACAAAACGTTGAAAACGTCGGGGTGAGCTTTTTCTATTTCGTCAAAAAGAACGACGCTGTACGGTTTGCGGCGGACTGCTTCTGTGAGTTGACCGCCTTCGTCATAGCCGACGTATCCCGGAGGCGCGCCGATAAGTCTGGATACGGAAAACTTTTCCATATACTCGCTCATATCTATACGTATGAGATTCTTTTCGTCGTCAAAAAGGGTTGCGGCAAGAGTTTTTGCAAGTTCCGTCTTGCCGACGCCGGTCGGACCTAAAAACATAAAACTGCCTATAGGCTTGTCGGGATCGCTTATCCCTGCGCGGCTACGAAGTATCGCTTCCGAAACTTTTGATACGGCTTCGTTTTGCCCGATAACGCGTTTGTGCAAAATCTCGTCCATATGAAGAAGTTTTTCTCGCTCGCCTTCCATCAGTTTGCTCACGGGAATCCCCGTCCATCTGTTGATTATCTTGGCAATTTCTTCCTCCGTCACTCTGTCGTGCAAAAGATTGTCGTCTGCGCCGGATACGGATTTCTCTGCCGCTTCCAACTGCTTGAGTAGGTCGGGACGTTTGCCGTATTTGAGTTCCGCCGCCTTGTCAAGGTTGTACTCGCGCTCGGCTTTGTCTATTTCGGCGTTGACCGACTCTATCTGCTCCCTGAGTTTTTGTACTTTGGATATGTTTTGCTTTTCGTTGAGCCATTGAGTTTTCATCACGTTGTATTTGTCACGTAACTGCGCCAACTCCTTTTGCGTTTCTGCAAGATGCGCTATCGATAAGTTGTCGGTTTCTTTTTTGAGAGCCGCTTCCTCTATCTCCAACTGCATTATTTTTCTGCCGATGTCGTCCATCTCCGACGGCATGCTCTCCATTTCGGTTTTGATGAGCGCGCACGCCTCGTCTACAAGGTCGATGGCTTTGTCAGGCAAAAATCTGTCGCTGATGTACCTGTTGGATAACGTTGCAGCGGCTATAAGCGCGCTGTCGGTGATTTTTACGCCGTGAAATACTTCATAACGCTCTTTGATGCCACGCAAAATACTGATTGTGTCCTCAACGGTCGGTTCGTCCACGTGAACGGGCTGGAATCTACGCTCAAGCGCAGGGTCTTTTTCTATGTACTCCCTGTACTCGTCCAACGTCGTCGCGCCTATGCAATGCAACTCGCCTCGCGCAAGCATCGGCTTGAGAATGTTGCCCGCGTCCATCGCGCCGTCGGTCTTGCCCGCGCCTACGATAAGATGAAGTTCGTCAATAAAAAGTATGATTTTGCCTTCGCTCTTTTTGACTTCGGACAATACCGCCTTTAAACGCTCCTCAAACTCGCCGCGATACTTCGCCCCCGCTACGAGAGAACCCATATCCAAACTGAATATTACTCGGTCCTTAAGCCCCGCCGGTACGTCGCCTTTGCTTATCCTTTGCGCTAAACCTTCCGCTATCGCCGTCTTGCCAACTCCCGCCTCTCCGATAAGAACAGGATTGTTTTTGGTCTTTCTGCTCAATATCATTATGACGTTGCGAATTTCGTTTTCTCTGCCGATGACGGGATCGAGTTTTTGGTGGCGAGCAAGGTCTACAAGGTCCGTGCCGTACTTTTTGAGTACGTCGTACGTGCCTTCCGGATTGTCGTTGGTCACCCTTACGTTGCCCCTCACCGACGCAAGCGTCTTTAAAAACGATTCCTTAGTGACGCCGTAATCGGCAAATATCTTTTTGATTTGCGTGTTGGGAACGGTCAAAAGCCCCAAAAATAAATGCTCTACCGAAACGTACTCGTCTTGCATCTGCTTTGCGATTTTTTCCGCCTCCGTCAACGCATTGTTGAGTTCGTTGCTGACGTACGCGCCGCCGTTGCCGCCGGACATACGCGGCATCTTGTCAACGGAATTCTTTACCCTTGCGATAAGAGTGTCGACGTTGACGTTCATTTGACGTAACAACTGCTTGATAAAACTTTCGTTGTCGGACAGTAACGCATACAAAATATGCTCCTCGTCAAGCGTCGAGTTGCCGTTTTGCCGCGCAAGATTTTGCGCGTCGTTTATCGTTTGTATTGTTTTTTGTGTTAAATTTTGTGTATTCATACCCTCACCTGCCTTTGTCTGTATTTTGTTTTTGTTTTGTTGTTTGTTGTCGATGTTTTTTTGTTTTTTTGTCGGTCTTTCGGCTAATCTAACGCCGCAAAAATCAACTCAAAACGATTTTTTGCGATTTTAACGTGTTTACGTACAATGCTTCTAACTGCGGAAAAACGTTGTCGGCTTGGTCTAAATTTGCAAAATATAAGTTTAGCAACCGATTGAATACGTTGACGTAATCCGCTATCGCTTCACCGACGGCGCGATTATCAAAACTTTCCGCATTTTTAAGACGAAGTTTGCGAAAATATTTTTCGCCTTCTATCTCGCACTCCACGTCGCCGACGTATTTCTGCTCCAAACTGAAAAACAGCCAGTAAAACTTGTTTACTTCCCGCAATACCTGCGCGTTTGTGCTGCGTAAAGATACTTTGAGTTCTCCAAGATGCTTTTTGTGGTTTTTGTACAACTCAACCGCAAACTTTACCGTCGGATTGTACCTGAATGTAATCGCGCCGCACACCGTCGCAAATCCCGACGATTGCTGCGGCAAAAACCGCAACGACTGACTGCGCTCCACCAACGCCTGCATATGACTGAATATGTCGGAAGAACGTCTTTGCGGCGTTTCCAACTCGAGATACTCGGCAATGATTTCGTTAACCATATTGCTGCGGGACACGCCCTTTTTGTAAGCGACTCTGTCCAACTCTGCTATCAAATTGTCGTCCAGCACAAGGCTGTAAACCGTTTTAGCCATATTTTTGCCTCTTTTGTTTCTTTTTTATAATGGTATTATACTACTATTTTTAATTTTGTCAAGCGAATTATATAATTTTGTTTGCAAATTATTAAATTTTATTTGATTTTATTTAATCGAAACAAACAAATTATTTTTTAAGAACAAAAATAGCAACCCTACACTTTGCAACTTGTTGTATGCTTTTAATTTTTTGTGTTTTTTACGGTTGCTAAAAGCGGGCAAAACGGTTATAATCTCGGTATGAGCATTCAGAATTACAACATAACGGTTTTCGGTGATTCGGTGAGCAAAGGCGTCACGACGGACGATGGTCTTGCTACCGTCAAAACCAACGCAATCAACTGCGTGGAACAACATTTTGGCGTTACCATAACCAACAAAAGCGTTTTTGGTATGACTTTAAAAAAGTTTGTGGACAAACAAACCTTTAAAAAATTTGTGGACGGCGCGGATAAATCCGCAAACAATCTCGTCGCTCTCGCTATCGGCGGAAACGACGCAGACTTTGACTGGAGAGCCGTCAACGAAAATCCGACGGGGTTTCACCTGCAAAATACGCCGCTAAAACAGTTTGGCGAACTTTTGACCGATACGGTAAATCTTTTTAAGCAAAACGGCGTGAGAGTGGTGCTGACTACCTTGCCGCCGATAAATCCTTACCGCTATATCGACAACAGAATCGTGGGGCTTGCGACAAAGGAAAACGTTATGACCTTTTTGAAGGGCGACGTGCTTAATATGTACCGCGACCACGAAATGTATTCCGACGAAATTATGCGCGTTGCGCTCGTTACCGATACGCCGCTCATCGATTTGCGGAGAGAACTTCTGCCGATAAAGGATTACAACGATTATTTGTGCCACGACGGCATACACCCCAACCAAAAAGGTCAACTTGCAATAGGCAAAGTAATAATCGATATTATCCAACAAAACAAAATTTTGAATTACTAACGCAACAAGACAATAAAGCCCACTTAAAAACGCGTAGACCTTTAAAAAAACTTGAAAAAACCAAAAATCGGTGCTATAATGCGAATATGGAAAAAATAAGCCAAAAAAAAGCACAAGAATACATATCCCGTATCGGCGTGACGGGAATAAATCTCGACGGGTATTTGTACGCAAATCCTAATACGTCAGAGTGTTTTAGCGACAAAAACACGTCGGGTTTGCTTATCCGCGACGGCAATCACTGTCAACTTCACTCGCAAAACAAGGAGTTTTTGAAAGAGGCGTACGACTTTGTTTCCTTCGGAACAATGCTCGGTTGCGTAGAACACGGCGCGGCAAAATTTTTGAGAGATTGTTGCGGGGCGCAGTACGACGAGTATTGCCACATTTTGTCCTATACAAAACCCACCGCTCCTTCCTTTGAAAAACCGCAAAACCTTACCCTTAAAGCCATCGACCTGAAAGACCTCGATATTATCGACGGATACTACACTTATCGCGGTCCAGAAAGCAAGGCAAGGCTTTTTAAAGAAATCACTTCTCGTCCGAGTAGCGCGTTGTACGACGGTGACAAAATAATAGCGTGGAATCTGTTGCACTCCGATATGTCTATGGGAGTAATGTTTGTGCCGCCGGAACATAGGGGCAAAGGGTACGCTTACGTCGTTGCCGCCGACCTTATCTCAAAGGTGCTCGCTATGGGCAAAACGCCTTACATTCAGGTAGTAAACGGCAACACTGCAAGTCTTTCGCTTGCGGCAAAGTTGGGGTTTGAAAAGATTTTTGAGGCGTGTTGGCTTCATAAAGAACAAACGGTATAACAAAATCGCGACAAAAACAATTTTATTAGTCACAAACTCCGCTTGATATTGCGGAGTTTTTTGTATGCAAAAAAACAGACGAGCCTTTAAATTCGTCTGTTTTTTATCGTTTTGCGATTTAGTTTTTTAATATCGGTTATCTTATAAGTCCGAGTTTTTTGGCTTCTACCGTGAGCCATTCGCGATATTTGGGGTGTGCGATGGATATGATTGCGTGCGCTCTCTCCTCTATCGTCAATCCTCTAAGGTTTACGACGCCGTACTCGGTGACGAGATACATCATATCGTTGCGGCAAAGGGAAACTGCCGCGCCCGCTTTGAGTTGCGGAACGATTTTAGAAATTTCGTGTCTTTCGCCCGTTGCGGGGTCCTTGACGTTTGCGGTGGAGTACAACGCAAGAAAACTCTTGCCGCCCTTGCTCATTTGCGCGCCCATCGTGGTGTCGGTTTGTCCGCCCGTACCGCTAAACTGTCTGCTTCCGATAGATTCGCTGCACGCTTGTCCCGTCAAATCGACTTCTAAAGTAGTGTTTATGCTGACTTGGTTGTCGTTTTGACCTATCGTGTACGGATCGTTGCATTTTTCGCAACTCATAACGTATACGTCGGGGTTGTTGTTGACAAAATCATAAGTTTTGTTAGTGCCGAGCACGATGCTGGTAACGATTTTTCCTTTCAAAAACTGTTTTTTGCTACCGTTAACGATGCCTCTTTGCGCCAAATCCACTATGCCGTCGCCCAACAATTCCGTGTGAATACCCAAATCTTTTTTGCCTGCCAAAAATCCCGTTACGCTGTTGGGTATGCCGCCGATGCCTATTTGCAAGCAATCGCCGTCGTTGATGTATTGCGCTATGTATCCGCCTATGATACTGTCTTTTTCCGTCACGGGAACGGGCGGATCTTGCGGCAAATCAAACTCGACGGGAACGAGATAGTCTACGTCGTCTACGCTGATAAGGTTGTCGCCGTATGCAAAAGGCATATTTTTGTTGATTTCCATAACGACGGTTTTGCCTGCCGCTTTCGCTTCTCTCAAAACCGAAGTCGTGTAAATGTTTGACATACTCACCGACATCATTCCGTCTGCGTTGGGCAAGGAACAACTGCTGATAAATATATCGGGAACGCCTTGCGCGCACATAGTGCGGCAAGTATGCCTCAAGTGGGTAGGCGCAAAACTCACGTCGATAAGTTTTGACGCTTCTCTCGTCGGCTTGGACATAAACAAGCATTTTATTTTAAAACTGTCCGCATATTTTGCGTCTTCCATAAAGGGGTAACTGCGCATTTGCAAACAAGTCCAAATTTCTACGTTTTTTACTCTGTCGGCAATGGTGTGAAGTTGACTCATAAAGCCTTGCGGTTCGACAGAAGCGTCACCGACGCCGATTTTGTCGTTGCTTTTTACCAAAGCAAGAATATCCTGTACGGACGCGATTTTGTTTTGATAATCTTTCATATTGATTTTTCCTTAAAAAAACGTTTTGTCGGCTTTGGCGAGCGTCAGAGCCGACAATAGCGATTTTTGTGTTTTAATTAAAGCGCATAGCCCGCTTCAAAGCATTTTAATGCCGTTTCCAACACGGCGGGTTTCTTTTCGAAACTGTGTTTTAATACCGCAATAGCCGTTTCGTACGGGGTGATGCCGGTGTGCTTTACGTACGCGCCAAACATAACGATGTTTGCGTTACGCGCGCTGCCGCACTCTACTGCTATGTCGTTTGCGGGAACGTAAACGGCGTTGATGTCCGTTCTTGCCGCTTTTGCGTCGATAAGACTGCTGTTGATAAAGAGATAACCGCCTTTTTTGACCGCCGACTCAAACTTTGCAAGGCTGGGTTTGTTCATAACGATAACGACGTCCGCCGACGTGACGATGGGGCTACCGATTTGTCTGTCGCTGACAACGACGGAACAACTTGCAGTGCCGCCGCGCATTTCAGGACCGTAAGAAGGCATCCACGTGACTTCCTTATCGTCGTGCATACCGCCGTAAACGACGTATTTGCCGATGGTCAAAACGCCTTGTCCGCCAAAACCGGACATAACAATTCTTTTTTCCATTATTTTGCCTCCTCAATATCTTTAAACACGCCGAGAGGATATTTTTTGGTCATTTCCGTCTTGACAAAGTTGAGAGCGTCGACGGGAGTCATGTGCCAGTTTGTCGGGCAACCGGAAAGCAACTCGACAAAGGTGAACCCTTTTTTAGCCATTTGATATTCAAACGCCTTTTTGATTGCTTTTTTGGCTTTCATGACGCTTGCGGGATCGGTAAGCATAACGCGCTCGATATAAGCGGGACCGTCGAGAGTGGCAAGAAGTTCACTGACGTGAATGGGGTTGCCGTTTATGACTTCGCCCGCTTCGCTACGGGGTTGTCTGCCGTAAATGCAGGTGGTGGCTTTTTGTCCTTCCAAAGTGGTGGGGGCCATCTGACCGCCCGTCATACCGTAAATTGCGTTGTTGATGAAGATAACGGTAATGTTTTCTCCCCTTGCTGCGGCGTGAACGATTTCTCCCATGCCGATAGAAGCAAGGTCGCCGTCGCCTTGATAAGAAAATACCGCCGTATTTTTGCGAACGCGCTTGATTGCGCTTGCAACTGCGGGGGCGCGACCGTGAGCCGCTTCCTGCATGTCGCAGTTGAAGTAGTTGTAAGCAAAGACGGCGCAACCGACGGGCGCAACGCCTACGATATTGTCAACCAAACCGAGTTCTTCCGCCGTTTCTGCAATAAGTTTGTGTACTATGCCATGAGTGCAACCAGGACAATAATGCAACGGGTGATCCGTCAACATTGCGGATTTTTTGTATACTACAGCCATATTACTTTAAAACCTCCTTAACTTTTTGGCAGATTTCTTCCGGAGAAAGCACAAATCCGCCGAGTTTACCCAAAAACTCTACCGGTTTTTTATCCATAACGGCAAGACGTACGTCCTCTATCATTTGTCCTGCGTTGAGTTCTACGTCGATAAACGCTTTTACTTCCTTTTTGGCGGCGTACTTTTTGTACACGTCGTAAGGGAAGGGATAAACGGTGATAGGTCTTATCATACCGACTTTGACGCCTTCTGCTCTGAGGTCGTCAACGACGGTGCGGATAATTCTGCCCATAGAACCAAAGCCCGTCACGATAATCTCTGCGTCGTCGCAAAGATACTCTTCGCATTGAGTTTCGTTCTCTTGAAGTTGTTTGTATTTAGCCTGCAATTCGAGGTTGCGGGGTTCGCAAATTTCCGGCTCGATGTAAAGGCTGTTGACGATACGTCTGTCTTTGCCGTGATGAGAACCGGTAGTTGCGTAAGGTTTTGTTTCGGGGTCGGGCATTTCCTTCATAGGTTTAAAGGAAACGGGCTCCATTATCTGTCCGAGAATACCGTCGCCGAGAATAAATACGGGAACACGATATTTTTCTGACTTGTCAAACGCGTCATAAAGAATATCGACGGCTTCCTGAACGGTGCTTGGGGCAAAGGTCAACATGCGATAGTCGCCGTGTCCGCCGCCCTTTGTCGCTTGAAAATAGTCGCCTTGACTGGGTTGAATTCCGCCCAGTCCGGGACCGCTACGAGTCATATTGATGATTACGCAGGGAAGTTCTGCCATGCAAATATAACTGATGCCTTCCTGCTTTAAACTGACTCCGGGTGAACTGCTGCTGGTCATTGCGCGAGCGCCTGCGCCTGCCGCGCCGTATACCATGTTGATGGCTGCCAACTCGCTTTCTGCCTGAATAAAGTCGCCGCCTACTTCGCGCAGACGCCAACTGAGATACTCGGGAATTTCGTTTTGCGGGGTGATGGGATAACCGAAGAAAAATCTGCAACCGCCGCGAATCGCGCCTTCTGCAAGGGCTTCGTTGCCCTTCATCAATACTTTGTCGCTCATTATCTGTACACCTCCACTGCGCTGTCGGGGCACATACGCGCGCAAGAAGCGCAACTGACGCAAGCGTCTTGGTCGTTGCATTCCGCTACGAAATACCCCTTGTTGTTGCTCTTTTTGCCTATCTGCATAAGGTGTTTGGGGCAAGCCAAAACACACAGACCGCAACCTTTGCAAACTTCAAAGTTTACTTTAACCTTTTCCATTATAGACAGTCTCCTTAAGATTGTTTTTTTACGCTTTAACTTTTGTTACCCAACCGAATTTGTCGGGAACACGTCCTTGTTGAATACCCATGATTGACTCAAACAAATCTTTGCCGACAGGACCGGGTTTGTTGTCGCCGATAACGTAATCTTTGCCTTCATAACCCAAAACGCCTACGGGGCTGACGATTGCCGCAGTGCCTACGCCAAACATCTCGGTGAGTTCTCCCGTCGAGGCTTTTTGAACGATGTAATCTACGCTGAGTTGCTCTTCCTTGACGGTGTAGCCCTTTTCCCTAAGAACGGTGATTGCGCTGTCACGGCTGATTCCGCGAAGAATACTGCCCGACAATGCCGGCGTTACTACTTCGCCGTTGATGACAAACATAACGTTCATCGTGCCGACTTCTTCTACGTACTTGTGCGTAACGTCAAGCCACAAAACTTGGTCGTATCCGTGCTTTTTTGCAAGTTCCATAGCCAAGAAACTCGCGCCGTAGTTGCCTACGCACTTCGCTTCGCCCGTGCCGCCTACGCAAGCGCGTACAAGCGTGTCCTCGATTTTGATTTTGACGAGTCCCGCGCCCGCTTTAAAATAACTCGCAACGGGACAGCATACAACGTAAAATTTGAACTGCTTGCAGGTGGTCACGCCGATTTTGGGTTCCGTCGCTATCATCGTAGGACGAAGATACAACGCCTTGCCGTCGCCTACGGGTATCCAGTCTTTTTCTAAGGCGACCAACTTTGCGATGCCTTCCTTAACGGCAGCAAGGTCAAACGTCGGCATTCCCATACGCCACGCAGACTTGTTCATTCTGTCAAGGTTGGACTCGATGCGGAACATGCTTATCTCGCCTTTGTCGTTTTTAAAGGCTTTTGCTCCTTCAAATACGCCTTGTCCGTAGTGCAGAATCATTGCCGCAGGACTGAGGGAAAAATCACCGTAAGGTTTGATGACCATCTCGCCCCATTCGCCGTTGTTCCAGTCCATTTCCAACATGTAGTCGGTCATGTACTTGCCAAAAGGCAGGTCGTTGAAATCGGGCTTTTGCTTTAAGTTTTTGCATTTTATGATTTTCATGTTGACTTCCTCCACGAGAAGAATTTTATATTTTATTTTTATGCGCGTCGGCTAATTTGAAAAATTGCGGCGTACACCGCGATTTTTGACATACTACACCGATTACGACAATAATATTGTAGTTCATATAACAATTTAAGTCAAGCACTATTTTGAATAAAAAAAATAAATTCACAAAATAAATCGTGAAATTTATTCATTGTTTTCAAGAAAAATCGCTTACTAATAAATATAGATTTTTAAGCAAAAAAATACACGATTATCGGCAACTTTTGTGTATAATATACAAACCGATTTCCCCCGATTTTATCCGCCCAAATAAACGAAAGATAAATTATTCAAATTGCAAATTTTTTCTTCATAATGACAAGTAAAACACTTTCAATCAGGTATAAAGATATTGCGTTGTACTTTGTAGTAAGTATGTATTTTTAAGCGGCTATTTTTTTAAATTGTCATTGCGAAGCGTAAATTTTTGGCTTTTTTAAACCTAACCTTATAAATAAAAATTTACGCTGTGGCAATCCCGCGGAAGCGTACCTCGTCGCAGCACCGCCCAAAGGCTTGTCGGTATATATTCATATACCGCCTACGCCCTACAGCGGGCTGCTCCTCTCCAACAAAATGCTTGCATTTTGTTGGGTTTTAGTGGTTGCGAACATCTAAACTTTTTGGCGGCAATATAAACGAGAGCCTATATAGTATTACCTTTGCGCATTAAGCAAGTTACGGTATTATTACTGTATCTTGCACGAGGTTCACTTCCGTGCGATTTCGTCGCAGCGCCTCCCAAAGGCTTGTCAGTATATATTCATATACCGCCTACGCCCTACAGCGGGCTGCTCCTCTCCAACAAAATGCAAGCATTTTGTTGGGTTTTGGGGGTACTACCATTGCAAATTTTTTCCTCATAATGACAAGTAAAGCACCTTTTCTCGGGTATAAAGATATTGCGTTGTACTTTGCGATTAGTAAGTACTTTAAAAACGGCTTTTGATTGTTATGGCAGCAAGGCGGTTTTGATTAGGCAATCGGTTTTGTCGTATAAATCGGTCAATGCGCCGTCGTTGGTCAAAACGACGGTTTTCTTATCTTTTTCCGCTTTTTCAAGCGCGGATTTTTGGCGGGCTATAAGGTTTTTTATTTCCTCTTTATCTCGTCCGTCACGCGTCGCAACTCTGTTTTGAGCGGTATCGTCGGCGCATTTGACAAGCCATACGACGTCAAATACGTCTATGATTTCTTTTTGCGGAACTTGCAACTCCACAAACACCGTTTTGCCTTTTGTTTGCCGTATTTGCTCCAAAAGCATTTCCAAAATTACGGGATGAAAAATTGCGTTGAGTTTTTGAGTTTTTTGTTGGTCGGCAAAAACCTCCCGAGCGAGAGCGCGGCGCAAAAGTTTGCCGTCTTTGACAAACTTGCTACCAAACGTATCGGATATTTTTGTCAATACGTCTTTATTTTCCGCCGCTTTGCGGGACAGGTCGTCGCAATCTACGACGGGATAACCTTTGTCCGCAAGATACTTGCAAACGGAAGATTTGCCGCTACCTACGCCCCCCGTCACCGCTATTATTTTTTTATCGCTATTTTGTTTCATACAGATTTGCTCCGCACTCGATATTTACGTCAAACGGAACTTCCGTCACGATGGCGTTTTCCATCTCTTCTTTCAACACTTTTTTGACTTCTTCCGCCTCGTCGTTAAAGGCGTCGACGATAAGTTCGTCGTGAATTTGCATTATTATTTTGCTTTTTAATCCTTCCTTGTTTAAGCGGTTGAAAACGTTTATCATTGCGATTTTCATTAAATCGGCGGCGCTGCCTTGCAAGGGCATATTCATTGCCGCGCGCTCGCCAAACGCCCTTAATGCGGCGTTAGAACTGTTTATCTCGGCAATGTAGCGGCGGCGTCCTAAAATGGTGGTTACGTACCCGTCGGCTTTTACCTTTGTTTTGCTGCTTTCCAAATATTCGCCTATGCTCGGGTATCTTTGAAAGTATTTAGCAATGTACTCGCGGGCTTTTGCGACGGAACAACCGACGTTTTTGCTCAAACCGTACTCGCTTATGCCGTAAATTATGCCAAAGTTGACGGCTTTTGCGGTGCGGCGCATGCTTGCCGTCACCATCTCTTGCGGAATACCGAAAATTTCCGCCGCAACGGTACGGTGTATATCTTCGTGATTTTTAAAGGACTCGATAAGGTTTTTGTCCTTGCTAAAATACGCCAAAAGTCGCAATTCTATCTGGCTGTAATCGGCGGAAATCAACAGGTCGCGTTTAGGTACAAAGGCTTTGCGAATTTCCTTGCCCAACTCGTCGCGCACGGGAATGTTTTGCATATTTGGATCGCTACTGCTCAATCTGCCCGTCGCCGTCTGCGTTTGGTTGAAGTGCGTATGAATTATTCCGTTTTTGATAAAGGGTTTTACGCCTTCTACGTACGTGCCGTTGAGTTTTGAGTATTGCCTTATCTTTAATATAAGGCTGGCAATCGGGTGGCGGTCCGATATTTTTTCCAACGCGTCGTTGTCGGTGGAGTACCCCAACTTTGTCTTTTTGCCTTTTGGCAAACCTAATTTTTCGTACAGAACGACGCTCAACTGCTTTGGACTCAAAACGTTGAAAGTTTCGCCCGCCATCTCGTATACCGCCGCTTTGAGTTTTTCCGTTTCCGCCACAAACTCTGCGCTCAATGCGTCGAGAACGCTCTCGTCCGTCTTTACGCCCTCTTTTTCCGTCTGAAAAAGAACTTCCGACAGCGGCAACTCTACGTCGTAATACAGTTTTTGTACGTTGGCTTCCTTTATTTTGTCAAGGTAAAAGTCGCGCATAACAAACAATCCCGACGCAAACGTCGTTTGTCCGTGTACCTGCTTTAACTCTTGCAGCGTTTTGTAACTGCGGTGTTCCGCTAAATATTGCAACAAGTCTACGTCGTGTTTTATCGCGTTGACGCGCAAGCCGAAGTCGTCAAGATAACGGTTGAGCGATTTGCCGTTGTATACGGTTTTGGGAATGTCGCTCTCAAAAAGCGGCTTTAACGTATTTAAAGCCGAGTCAAAACGTAACCCCGACAGAAAATTGTCGCTGAATACGACTTTGTACTCGGTTTTTTCGTCCGTCGCAAGATAAACGCCTTCGTCCACGTACAAGGCAAGTTGCGATTTGGTCATCGCTTGTTTAACAAAATTTTCCAACTCGTCGCGAGAAGTTATTTCTACGACGGTTGTATCAAGTTTAGGCAAAACCTGCTCTTTTGCGGCGGAAAAATCAAGGCGTTTGATTATGCTTCTAAACTCTAATTCCACCATACGTTTGTGAGCGGCGTCGCCAAAAACGGGCAATCCGCACTCGTTTGCGTCGCACTCTACCGCCGCGTCGGTGTCTATCGTGGCAAGGCGGCGGGATAAATACGCCATATCTTTGCCCGCTATAAGTTTTTGTTGCAAACTTCCTTTGATTTTGTCTATTGCGGCGTACACGCCGTCAACGTCGCCGTACTGCGCCAAAAGGTTGAGCGCGCCTTTTTCTCCTATGCCGACTACTCCCGGTATATTGTCCGAAGCGTCCCCGCGAATCGCTTTGTACTCCACTATTTGTTGCGGAGTCAAGCCGATTTCCTCGTCGATATTGTCTATGGTCACGGTTTGAACTTCGCTGACGCCTTTTTTGGTGAGAAGAACCGTCGTGTCGTCGCTGACTAATTGCAACAAGTCCCTGTCCCCCGTCACTACGACGTTTTTGCCGCCAAACCGTTTGCATAGCGTTCCGATAATATCGTCCGCTTCCACACCCGCTTTTTGTACGTATCTAATTTGCATATCGCTCAAAAGACCTTGCAAAACGGGCATTTGTTGCGCTAAATCGTCCGGCATACCCTTTCGGTTGGCTTTGTACTCGGGATATAATTCCTTGCGGAAGTTTTTGCCCCGCATATCAAACGCCACCACGACTTTGGTCGGGGATTGCTCGTCTATCGCTTTGAGCATAATATTTAAAAATCCGTATACGGCGTTTACGTTTTGCCCTTCGCTGCTGTTGAGTACGGGCAAAGCGTAGTACGCTCTGTTTAAAAGGCTGTTTCCGTCGATAAACAAATATTTGTCTTGCATGTTTTTTTCTCGCTCGATAATTTTTTTAGTTTTGCGTATTTTAATACCGTTTTGTTTATTATACCATATTATTAGAAGTTTGACACTCAATCCAAAGCAAAACATAAAAAAAACGGGTAATACTCTGCCGTATCGCCCGATTTTTTGTTTGCGCCGTAGTTCTATCCCGCGCCTTCCAACAACATTTTGTCCGCAAGCAACGCAATAAACTCGCCGTTGGTGGGTTTCTCGTTTGCGGAATAAATTTTTACGCCAAACAAACTGTTTATGTTTTCTATCTTGCCCCTGTTCCACGCAACTTCTATCGCGTGCCTTATCGCCCGCTCAACCTTGCTGGGCGTAGTGTCGTACTTTTTTGCGATTTCCGGATACAATCCGCGCGTAATGCTGTTGATAAGCGACGGCTCGTCAACGACGCACTTTACGCCGTCACGCAAAAATTGATAACCCTTTATGTGCGGCGGTATCCCGATGCTGACAAATATCGTCGCAAGTCGCTCGTCTATACTGCGTACAAAATCGCGTACCGTCACCGACTTTTGCTTTTCCGTCGTCGCAAAACCGTTGCGAATATCCGCTATCTTATCGTCCAACTGCTTTAAATTGAGCGGTTTTAACAAATATCCGCTTGCACCGTCGGACATACACTTAAACAAAAACACTTCGCTCTTTAAATCCGACACTATGATAAATTTTGGGTTGTACTGTTTTCCCGCAAAATGCCGCATAAGGTCCAAACCGTTTACGTTTTGCATAAGAACGTGCGTGATTACGATTTGCGCGCCCGTTTCTTCCAAGCGGCGTATTGCGTCATAACCGTCATCCGTGTTGAGAACGATTTTTACGTCGGAACGTTGTCCAAAATACGAATCTATACTCTCGCGCATTTCTTTATCGTCGCTGATAACGGCTATTTTTGTTAACTTCATTGATGCTTTACCTCCGATGTAACACTATAATAGCATATACTTTTGTAAAAAACAAGCATTTTTGTACTAAATATCGAAATTATTTTGTACAAAATAATCACTTTTGTGGTATTATTGTCGAAATCTGTTAAAATTAAAATGCATTTTGCAAAAATGGTATTAAAAAATTGTAAATAAAAAGCACATAAATGCGCTTAAATTTGTATTTTAGTAAAAATATCGCTTTTTTAATATAAAAATCCTTTTTTTAGCGATTTTTGAAAATTTGAAAACCGAAACGCAGGTCGCAAGCAAGTTTAATCTTCGTAAATGGCAGCCATCGGACAAGAAGCCATCGCTTCTTGCGCTTGAGGACTGTTTTTGTCCGCGCCCTTTTTTACGGCGGATTTTTCCCCCTCCGTCAGGCAAAAGCAATCGGGAGCAATCCTTACGCACAAACCGCAACCTATACACAAACTCTCGTCCACTTTCATTGTCGTTTCTCCTAAATTTAAGTCCGCAAACAATCGGTTTTGTTTTTTAGATTTGCAAATACGTCTTTCAACCGTTTTTGACAGATAAATATTATAGCACAACATCGGTTTGAACGCAACTTTTTTAACGCACAACTTGTTTAAAAATCGCCGCTATAATAACTTGATTATTGTACAATCGTTATGTTATAATGTATTTGTTAAAGTTCGGATTTTTTACGGAGAGAAAAAAATGACAACATCTGAAATTATTTTGTTTATCGTGCAGATTTTGGCGGGAACGGGTGTGTTTCTCGTGGGAGTAAGGTTGCTGACGGTAAATATAGAACAACTCGCTACGGCAAAAATAAAAAGTTTGTTTAACAAAACGGCAAACAAAAAACTGGTAAACGTCGGTATAGGTACGGTGACTACCGCTATTATACAGAGTTCCGGCGTCACTACCGTGCTTATCGTCGGTTTTGTCAACGTCGGCATTATGAACCTGACTCAGGCAACCGCTATGATTATGGGCGCAAATATCGGTACGACCATTACGGCGCAAATCGCCGCCTTGAGCGCATTTGATTTTGCTAAATATATCACCTTGCTCGCCTTTATCGGCATTATGATGGCTATGCTGTGCAGCAACGAAAAAGTCAAAAAAAGCGGCCTTATCATTGCGGGTTTAGGACTCGTTTTTATCGGGTTGTCCCTTATGTCCTCCTCTATGAGCCAGCATAAGGACAGTATTCAAGGCATCTTTGAAACGGTCAAAAATCCGTTTTTGCTCGCTTTTGCGGGTATTATTCTCACCGCTTTGGTGCAATCGAGTTCTGCCACTACGTCGGTCATTATCGCAATGTCGGCGGCAGGTCTGGTAATAGGCAGCGGCGGAAACGAAGTGTTGTATATCATTCTCGGCACAAATATAGGCTCTTGCGTCACCGCCATTATCTCCACTATCGGAGCAAACGCAAACGCTAAACGCGCGGGATTGATTCACTTGATGTTCAACGTGTTTGGCTCGGTCATTTTCTTTATCGTGTTGACTTGCTGGCCAACCTTTATGCAAACCACTTTCACTGTTTGGTTTCCCACCCCCGCAACGCAGGTTGCAATGTTCCACACGTTTTTTAACCTCATCTGCACTATTATCTTTTTGCCCTTTACAAGCGTCTTTGTCAAAGTGTCCGAGTGGCTCATTAAAGATAAGCCGACAAAAAAAGCGGAAACGTTTTTGGACGACAGAATACTTACTTCTCCGTCGCTCGCCCTGTCGCAAGTAGATAAGGAAATGATGATGCTCGCAGATACCGCTATGAACGCCTTTAAAACTTCCTACAAAGCGTTTTGCGACGCCGACGCTTCTCAAATAGAAAAGGTGCTAAACGGCATAGAAGAATCCTACACGATAAGCCAAAACATAACCAACTACTTAATAAAACTGTCCCCCAACTGCAATATAGATCAGGAAACCATTGTTTCTTCTATGCATGACAATTTGGGCGACATTATGAGAATAGCGGAAATTGCCGACAACTTTATCAAGTATACCCGCAAGGAAATCGACAAAAATCTCGTGTTTTCCGCCGCCGTCAAACAAGATCTCGACGTAATGGTTAATACCATCGACGACCTGTTTGCCTGCACTAAAGCCACTATTTTAAACAGAGATCCGTCGCTGTTGCCGACTGTGGACGAATTAGAAAAACAAGTGGACTCGATGAAGAAAACGCTCGTCAACAACCACGTAGAACGCCTCAACAAAGGCACTTGCCACGCAGAAAGCAGCAGCATATTTATCAATCTCGTATCCAACATAGAAAGGTTGGGCGACCACCTTACTTATATTGCCCATTCCGTCAAATAGTTTTAATAATCTACGATATACAAAAAAACCGTTTTAATCGCTTAAAACGGTTTTTTCTTTGGGTTTTGTAAAATTGCTCATCGCTTTTGAGCGATAAAAGGCTTTGGGCGGTAAATCATCAATCGTCTATGGATTCTTCCGGCTCGCCGAGTCTTTGCCAACCGCGATAAGATTGCGTTTTAAGCAGTTCTGCGGCGGTTTTTGCGTTTGCGAGTTCTTTTGACGGGATAGTCGCGATTTCGCTACTCAAAGAATACGTCCAACCGACAGGCTCTTTAAATACCGCTTCCGTCAACGCGTTGCAACCGTCAAAAGCGTTGAATCCTATGGTAGAAACCGTTTCCGCTATAACTATCTTTTCGAGTTTGTCGCAACCTTTAAAGGCATTCCAACCTATCTCTTCCACGCCGTTTTGTATCGTTACCGTTTTGAGATTAAAGCAGTTTGCAAACGCGCTTTCGCCTATGTTGGTCACGCCGGCAGAGATAACCACGCTCGTGATAAGACCGTCGCCCGCAAAGGCGTTTTTGTAAATTTCGTACTTTGCGCCGTTGTAATATGACGGCAAAACAAGGTCGGTACTCGCGCCGATATATCCGACAAGACAGAGTTTTGCGTTGCCCGATTCTCTCACGGAAGCAAACAGGTAGTCGCCTTCCTCCCTTATTTTGTTTTCATTTTCTGCAGTGAGAAGGAATTTTGCGTTTTGGCAAATATTGCCGTAATCCGTACTGCCTTCTACAAGCGGCAAAGCGCTCAAATTTATCACTTGGATAAGTTTGGAGCAACCGTAAAACGCTTGCTGGCGTATTTCCGTCACCGACGCCCCCAACGTCACGGAGATAAGCGCGCGACAACCAAAAAATGCGTTTTGGTCGATTTCCGTCACAGAATCGCCTATTTTTAGTATTGCGAGTTTTGAGCAGTTTGTAAAGGCGTTTTTGCCTATCTTTTTTGCGCCGCCCGACGGTATCGTCACTTTGGTAAGGGTTTTGCAACCGTAAAACGCAAAATCGTTGATTACGTACTCTTGATTTTTGTAATTTTCCGGCAAATTTAACGTTATCGGGGATTCCCCGTCATAACAAACGAGATAGTTGGCTTGTTCCGTCGGCAAAAACACAAAGTTGGATTGATAAACAAGTTTGCTTTGTTGGTTGTGAATTGTAATGGAGAAAAATCCTATCCAACCGTTGTCGATATTTTTTTCTATCGTCAAAT
Organism: uncultured Clostridia bacterium; assembly: GCA_934230325.1. GTDB lineage: Bacteria > Bacillota > Clostridia > Christensenellales > CAG-314 > SFEB01. The sequence continues at coordinate 138,994 of CAKQEP010000002.1, forward strand.
TGCTTTTGTTTATGACTTCTACTAATTTGTAACACTCTTTAAAAGCGGCGTCGCCTATCGTTTCCACCGATTGCGGAACGGAAACGCTTGTCAAGGAATAGCAGCCGTAAAAAGCAGATTCCCCTATTTCGCGCAAATTTTCCGACAAGGTCAAGTTGTAAAGAGAAACGCAACCGTAAAAAGCCTCGTCCCCTATTTTGGAAGAAGATTTAATATCGGCGGTTCTTAAATTTACGCAGTTTTTAAAAGCCCCTTGACCTATTTCGAGCGCGCTGTCGGCAGGAATTTTTACCGACGTGAGCGTTTCGTCTTGATAAAAAGCGTACTTGTTGACGTAATACGGCTCGTTTGAAACGGGCAACGTGAGTTTTGTAGCGTTGTCGTCGCCGTCATAACCTACGAGATAGTTTGCGTCGTCAAGGCGCACAAATAGGTAGTTTTCTGCAGATTTTCTCAATTTGCTGTTTTGTTGGTTGTGAACGGTTATTGCATAAAAAGCGACGTCGCCGTTGTCTTCTGCGCCCGCAGATATGTTGAGAGCGCTTCTGTTTATCACTTCTACAAGTTTAAAACAGTCGTTAAACGCGCCGGAATCGATTTCTTTAACGCTTTGAGGAATGGTGACGGTCATCAGTTTGTCGCAACCGGAAAAAGCGTAAGAATAAATGTTTTCCAAACCGTTCCCAAAGTCGATGTTCGTCAGAGAAGAACAGCCTTCAAACGCGCTTTGACCGATGCTTTTTACGCTGTCGCCTATTTTTAACGTTTGGATTTTTTTGTTGTTTTTAAAGGCGGCGTCGTCTATGTGCGTGATTTCTATTTCTCCGTCTTCCGTCGAAATTGCGCTCGGAATAACAACTTCGCTATAGTTTGCGTTTGCGCCCGCCGCAAAACCCGTGACCATCGTGCCTTCGTACGCAAGGTAGTATTGCCACTTTGCGGTAAGACGAAGTTTGTTTGCGTATACGGGAGTCAATTCCTCCACTTTGTTTCCTTCGTCGTCAAACCACCCCAAAAAGTCAAAGTACTCTTTGGTCGGCTCGAGAAGTTTAAAGTTGCCGCTTTTTTTGTCGTATTCGGTCGGGTTTCCTTTGGCGTTTACGCCGCCGTCAAGGTCGTATTCGATTTTTACTTTGCCGCTTCCGCAAGCGACAAAAACCGCCGAAAGCAAAACAAAAACGACAAGTATCAACGATAATAATTTAATCTTTGCGGACATTGTGTTTTTTCCTCCGTGTTAATCGATAAAATCAAAAAAATATCAAAACGACAACGGGCTGTGACTATTGCGTTTTGTTGCGTAATACTTTACGCATTATAGTTATTTTAACATAGCAAAAACTTTCTGTCAATATACGGCGGATACGTAAATATTTTTTCACAATTCGTCAAAAAAATAAAGCCGCAAAAAAAAGGCGGACAGGCAAGACAAAAAGCAAAAAAGCAACAAAAATCAAGCAAGTTCAAAACTGTTTATCAGCAACTGAAACTCGTACCCGAGATATGCGGACGCAACGCGGCACATCTTCATTCTGCCGAGAAAAATTTCAAAATAGTCCATAGGCGAGCAAATGCTCTTGTCGATTTCAAACACAAACTTTATTTTTTTGTTTTTTACGTCCACTTTAAGGTCGCTTTTGACTACGGCGTAATTTACTCTGTCGTGTATGTCCTCTTTGTCTACAAGCCCGTCGCCGTTGATTTTGAGTTTGCGGACGCGACTGCGGTGTACGTCGGATTTGTCCGCCAAAATGAGAGCGGCGGATATTTTTGACGCTACTTGTCCGCTTTCTTCGTCGTGGTTGCCGATAGCCTGCAATACCGCCGCCGCGTCTTTGTACGATACCCCTTTGCTCGTAAGTAAAAAATACGCCATTATCGCGCCGCTGTGCGAGTGATCCTTGCGGTTTACGCTGTTGCCGATGTCGTGCAAAAAACCCGCAACGTTGCCGATTTCTATCTCGTGAGAAGTCGCGCCTACTGCTTTTAGTATGCGAGTCATACGACTGCACACCAAGTTTACGTGGCGATAACTATGCTCGGTGTACCCCATTGCGTCGAGTTGTTCTTCCGCCGTTTTGAGAAGATTTTTGATTTCCTTATCCTTTTTTATGGTTTGTAACAACGACATTAAACCGTTTCCTTTTTGCTGTTGACAAAATTTTTGATTGCCCGATTGCTCGCTTGACGAAAGCGACTGCCCGATTGTTTTTTTCGGACTTGACAAAGGTCGCTAAATCGTACTATCATATATGTATGAAAGACCGCACGATTTTGCATTGCGATTTGAATAATTTTTTCGCTTCCGTCGAGTGTACTTTAAACCCCGCTCTTGCCGACGAGTTTGTCGCAGTGTGCGGAAACAAAGAGCATCGGCACGGCATCGTTTTGGCAAAAAATCAGAATGCTAAAAACGCGGGCGTTAAAACGGGAGAAACAATTGCAGAAGCGCAAAAAAAGTGCGCAAATCTCGTTGTCGTTTCCCCCCACTATGAAGAATATGTTAATTATGCCAAAAAAGTACAAAACATATACAAACAGTACACCGACAAAGTGGAGAGTTTCGGTTTGGACGAGTGCTGGCTTGACGTCACGGAAAGTCTAAAACTGTTTGGCGACGGCAAAAAAATAGCCGACGAACTGCGGGAAAAAGTAAAACAAAGTACGGGGCTTACCATTTCTGTCGGCGTGTCCTTTTGCAAAGTGTTTGCAAAACTCGGCAGCGACCTTAAAAAACCCGACGCAACTACCGTTATCGACAAAGACAACTACAAAAGCGTCGTGTGGGGGTTGCCCGCAACGGATATGCTGATGGTCGGACGGCAAACTCAAAAAAAATTGACAAAATACAATATCCGCACCATAGGCGACCTTGCCAAAGCCGACGAAAAAATGCTTAAATACGTTTTTGGCGTCAACGGCGTAAAAATAAAAAACTGCGCCGCCGGCAACGACGACAGCCCCGTTTCTTATTGCGACGTCGCTTTGCCCGTCAAATCCGTAGGACATAGCACGACCACCGTCGTAGATATTTGCGAATATCAAACCGCAAAGCAAGTTTTGTGGTTTTTGAGCGATATGGTCGCTATGCGGTTGCGCAAATACGGACTTAAAGCCAACGGCGTTTCCGTCAGTATCCGCTACAACAACCTTGATTTTGCGGGAAAACAGGCAAAAATCCCCTTGCCTTCTTTTGACGGAAACGAAATCGCTCAAAAAGCCTTTGAATTGCTAAAAGAATTGTGGCGCGGTCAAACCGATACGCCGTTAAGACTTTTGGGCGTGAGTACCTTTGACTTAATTCCCGTTTCCGCCGACGTGCAGGAAAATTTGTTTGATACGCCAAAACGCGACAAAGCCGATACGTTGAGTTTTACCGTAGACAAAATACGCAAAAAATACGGATACAACAGCGTAAAAAAAGCCGTAACTCTCAACAACGACGTTATGACGGACAAATCGCCCATAGAAGATACCGACTTTTTACCCTTTAAAAAATTGAGTTGAATTTTATGCTTTTTTATCAAAATATTAAAGGCAAAAACGGGTTGTTTGACCTGCTTTTGCCTTTTTAAGTTTGTTACTTATTAAGTTCTGCCATACGGTTGAGAAGTTTTTTTCTTATTTCTTCAAATCCCGCAAGTTTTTGCTTTTCTGCTTCTATCAGTTGCTTGGGCGCTTTTGACACAAACCCCTGATTGTTGAGTTTGCCCGTCGCGCGCGCAATTTCGCTCTCGATATTTGCCAACTCTTTTTTGACTCTTTCCGTTTCTTTGGCTACGTCTACAAGGTCGCCCGTCGGTATTTGAGCCTCCCCCGCTTCCGCAACGACGGAAACGACGTTTTGCCCTTCTTCTAATTTATCGACAAAGGTCACTTGCGCGTTTGCAAGTTTTTGGATATACGCCTGCGCTTTGGTTACGTCGGCAAACCCGTCGGCAAGTTTGATAAACAGCCGTATTTGCTTGGACGGAGCAACGTTTGTTTCTGCTCTTGCGTTGCGGATTTTTGTTATCAAATCACGCACTGCGTCAACGACGGCGGCTTCCTTTTTAAAACCGAATTTTTTGACGGTTTCGGGGAATTTTTGAGTCATTATCGTATCGCCGTGCATCGGCAAACTTTGATAAATTTCTTCCGTCACAAAAGGCGTTACGGGGTGCATAAGTCTAAGTATATTGTCCAAAACGTACACGAGAACGCTTGCCGCATAGTTCTTTTGTTGCTCGTCGTCCCCCGTGAGTACGGGCTTTGTAAACTCGATGTACCAGTCGCAAAAATAACTCCACACAAAGTCGTACATTGCGGCGCACGCGTTGCCCAACTCGTACTTCTCAAAGTTTTTGGTTGTGGTTTTGATAGCGTCGTTGAGTTTTGACAATATCCACTTGTCGGCAAGGTTAAGTTTGCATTTTTCTATCGGCAAAATTTGTTTGCCCTCTACGTTGATAAGCACGTAACGACTCGCATTCCACAATTTGTTGATAAAGTTGCGGTTTGCGATGACTTTGGACTCGGAATATCTTATATCCCCGCCGGAAGAAACGCCGTTTAACAGGCTGAAACGCAACGTGTCCGCGCCTACTTGGTCTATCACCACCAGCGGGTCTACGCCGTTGCCGAGAGATTTGCTCATTTTTCTGCCCTGCTCGTCGCGAACCAAACCGTGTATAAGAACGTCTTTAAAAGGTACTTCTCCCATATTTTTGAGAGAAGAAAAAATCATTCTCGCTACCCAAAAGAAAATTATGTCGTATCCCGTCACAAGCACGCTCGTCGGGAAAAAGTAGTCGAGATCGGGCGTTTTTTGCGGGTATCCCAAAGTAGAAAACGGCCACAACGCACTACTGAACCACGTATCCAACACGTCTTCGTCCTGACGTAGGCGCGCGCTACCGCATTTTGGACAGGAATGAGGCTCTTGCTCGCGGCATATCACTTCGCCGCAATCGTCGCAATACCATACGGGTATGCGGTGTCCCCACCACAACTGACGGCTAATGCACCAGTCGCGGATATTTTCCATCCAGTTGAAATAGATTTTTTCAAACCGTTTGGGAATAAATCTGCAATCGCCGTTTTTTACGGCGTCGACGGCGGGTTTTGCAAGCGGTTGCATTTTTACAAACCACTGCTTTGTGACCATAGGTTCTATGACGGTTTTGCAGCGGTAACACTCGCCAACGTTGTGTTTGTACGGCTCGATTTTTACCAACTGACCGATTTCCTTCATTTTTTCCACTATCTTTTTGCGGGCGGCAGACGCGGAAAGCCCTTCAAATTCCTTGCCGCCGACGGAGTTTATCGTGCCGTCAAGGTTCATGACCGTGATAGAAGGAAGATTGTGGCGTAAACCCACTTCAAAGTCGTTGGGATCGTGCGCGGGAGTGATTTTTACCACGCCCGTACCAAAATCTTTTTCTACGTAATCGTCCGCAACGACGGGAATTTGTCTGTTTACAAAGGGAACGACAAGCGTTTTGCCCACCATATCGGCGTACCTCTCGTCGGCGGGGTTGACGGCAACCGCCGTATCCCCCAACATCGTTTCCGGACGAGTGGTGGCAAAAGTAAGGCTTTGTTTGCCGTCAGGCGTGTAATATTTAAAGTGCCAAAGATGACTCGGTTTTTCCTCAAAAGAAACTTCTGCGTCGCTCAACGCCGTCTTGCACTCGGGACACCAGTTTGTTATCCTGTTGCCTTGATAAATAAGCCCTTCTTCGTACAGTTTGACAAATACGTGCCGCACCGCTTTGCTGAGATTTTCGTCCATCGTAAAGGCAAGCCGCGACCAGTCGCAACTGACTCCCAAACGTTTGAGTTGCGAAAGTATGCGGTCGTTGTATTTGCGCTTCCACTCCCACGCCTCGTCCAAAAATCCGTCGCGACCGAGTTGCTCTTTGGTTTTGCCTTCCGATTTGATTTTTTCTACGACTTTGACTTCCGTCGCTATGCTTGCGTGGTCCGTCCCGGGAAGCCAAAGCGCGCTGAACCCCTGCATACGCTTAAAACGTATTACGCAGTCCTGTATCGCTTCGTCAAGAGCGTGTCCCATATGTAGTTGACCGGTAATGTTGGGCGGGGGCATAAGTACGGTAAAAGGCTTTTTGTCCTTGTCGATTTTAGGAGTAAAACAGCCGCTTTGCTCCCATTTTTCGTAAATTCTGCCTTCAAAATCTTTTGGGGAATAGGTTTTTTCCATCATAATAAATTATTTCCTTGATTAAAAAATAATTTTAACACGCTCGCGCCGCTTTTGTCAATAGTTAACAGTAATCTTGCGTCTTGAATATTATGCTACAGTATTGTTTTCGGAGGAATACATGAAAAAAATATTTATCTTTTTTATCGTTGCGGTTTTGGCTCTTTCCTTTGTCGGGTGCGGCGGAAAGGAAGACGTCGTCCGCGTAAACGAAGTCACTCACTCTCTGTTTTACGCGCCCTTTTACCTTGCGGAAGCGTTGGGTTTGTTTGAACAAAACGATATTAAAATCGAGTTGACAAACGGCGGCGGCAGCGACGCAAGTATGACTGCCGTAGTTGCGGGACAGGCGGATATAGCCTTGCTCGGTCCCGAAACCACCGTTTATGTCTATCAGCAAGGGCGTAAGGATTATCCCGTCGTTTTTGGTCAGTTGACAAAACGTGACGGCGCGTTTTTGGTGGGGCGCGGCAGTCAACCTAACTTTGACTGGTCGGGCTTGGAAGGCAAACACGTCATTATGGGGCGCAAAGGCGGTATGCCCGCTATGACCTTGCAGTACGTTTTAAACAATCACGGGTACACCGACGGCGTAAATATAACTATGGACTATACCGTGTCTTTCAATATGCTTGCGCCTACCTTTGCGGGCGGAACGGGCGATTACGTGACGCTGTTTGAGCCGACGGCTACTCAAATCGTAAATCAGGGCAACGGTCATATCGTCGCAAGCATCGGAGCGGCGGGCGGAGAAGTTCCCTACACCTGCTTTGTCGCAACTCAAAGTTACCTCAAAGCCAACAAAAACAAACTCAAAACCTTTTTGAAGTGCGTTCACGATGCGACGATGTATCTTTTGAGCCACGACAACGACTCCGTTGCTCAACTTCTCGCGCCGTTTTTTACGGGAACCGACGTAAACGATATATCCAAAGCGCTCGCAAACTACCGCGCGAACGATACGTGGAAAACTACCCCGTCAATGACAAAGGACAGTTTTGAACGGCTTCAGGATATAATGCAAAACGCGGGCGAACTGTCAAGTCGAGTGGCGTTTGAAAAACTGATTGACAACAGCATTGCCGACGCGATAACGATGTAAAAATCGCGGCGCAAGCAAAACAAAACCGCCAAAATCGTCAAAACCGACGCAAAAAGAGTTTGAGCAAAAATCAAACTCTTTTTTTTGCGTTGATTTGTCCGAGCAAAACCGTTTTGTACTTAAAACCGCACAACGGTATTTTGTTTTTTGGACAAGCGGCAAAAAGGTTGTCCCCTTTCACACAAAAATCGAGCGACAAATATAATACTTTGTAAACATTCGGGAGGAGCAAATTGCAGACGATTTTGAGTTTGAAAGACGTTTGTCTTACCTATTACAGCCAAACGACGGAAACGCAGGCTTTAAACAACGTCAGTTTTGACGTCGAGCAAGGAGAATTTGTCGCTATCGTAGGTCCGAGCGGCTGTGGAAAAACAACCCTTTTGTCGTTGGTGTGCGGACTCATAAAGCCGTCGAGCGGACACGTTTTTTTAAAGGGAAAACCTGTAGAAAACACCAACGCTAACGTTGGTTATATGTTGCAGCGCGACCACCTTTTTGAGTGGCGAACGATATACAAAAACGTTATTTTGGGCTTGGAAATTCAAAAAAAACTTACGCCGCAAAACGTAAACAGAGCGCGCGAACTTATCGAAAAGTACGGTCTTAAAGACTTTGCGACGAGTTATCCAAACAGGTTGTCCGGCGGAATGCGTCAAAGGGTTGCGCTTATACGTACCCTTGCGACCGACCCTGATATGCTTTTGCTTGACGAACCTTTTTCCGCTTTGGATTTTCAGACGAGGCTCAACCTTTGCGACGACGTGTACGACATCATCAAAAAGGAACAAAAAACGGCGCTTCTCGTCACGCACGACATAAGCGAAGCGATAAGTATGGCGGACAAAATAGTAGTGTTGAGCAAACGTCCCGCTACGGTCAAAAAAATTTACCATACCGATACGAGCGAAGTTCTCACGCCCTTAAAACGCAGAGAAACCGCTCAATTTGCAAAACAATTTGAAGAAATATGGCAGGAACTAAACGATGATAAAAAAACAACTCTCCCCCTTGCACGGGAAGTATCTTAAAAAAGTACGACTAAACAAACTTCTTGTTTTTTTGGGACAGGTGATTTTTGTCGTGGCGGCGTTTTTGTTGTGGGAAATTTTTGCAAAAACCGGCGTCATCGATAGTTTTATCACAAGCAGCCCTTCTAAAATTGCCGCAGAACTGGCTCGGCTCACCAAAAGCGGCGAGATTTTTAAACATCTTTGGATATCCGCCAAAGAAACCGTAATAGGTTTTGCAATAGGCACGGGCTTGGGCACTGCCGTTGCCGTTTTGCTGTGGTGGTCGCCGTTTTTGTATAAAGTTTTCGAGCCGTATTTGGTGGTTTTAAACAGTTTGCCCAAAGTCGCGCTCGGACCTATCATTATCATCTGGGCGGGAACGGGACAGGCGGCAATCGTGACTATGGCGGTGCTTATTTCCGTCGTAATCACCACAATAAATATGACAAACGGGTTTAACTCCACCGACGAAAACAAACTGCTTTTGTTAAAAACGATGCGCGCGACAAAGTTGCAGGTTTTTTGCAAACTCGTGTTTCCGTCAAATATCCCCGCCTTGCTCGCAACGCTAAAAATAAACGTCGGTATGGCGTGGATAGGTACGATAATGGGAGAATATTTGACTTCTAAAGCAGGACTCGGATACCTTATTCTTTACGGCGGACAGGTGTTTAAACTCGACCTCGTTATGACCTGTATACTCGTTTTGTGCGTGGTTGCCGCCGTCATGTACCTTTTGGTGGCGATGCTGGAAAAAGCGTTGGTCCGGTGGAACAGATGACGACGTTTTGCGGTTTTTCAAGTTTTTTCAAACTCGCATTTTGTCGCTATTACTCGACTACGTTTTGCGTTTTTTATGCAATCGAAGGCAAAATAAGCTGCAAAAAAGATTCCGACGGCGGACACGAGCGGGTACAGATAATTTACTATGTTTTTAAACCCCGCAAAGGACGCCGCAAACGCCGCGCAAAATACAGTGAGAGAACAAACGAATCGATTTTTGATTTTTGCGTTTAACTCTCTTATCAGCGGATACGCGCTTGCGCACATAGTGGTCATTATACTCGCAGTCACTACGACGCCGTACGTTTTGCCCCGTACGGCGTTTTTTGCCGCTAAATCCACGAGCGGAGCGATTTTGCTTTCCGACGCGTTGACTTTTGCGATAATCAAACATATCAACGTCGAAAGAATTGCGCCGCACGCCAAACAAAAGACGTTTTTTTGCTTTTTTGAGTAATTTTTTGACAAATCGCACAAAATACCCGCCAAACTTACGGTGTTTAACGAAACGTAAAACAACGAGTTGACCGCGCCTTTTGCTACGGTTCCGCTAAAATCAAAGTTTTTGTCGGCAAAACAAACTACCAAAATACCGCCCACCATCACGGGAGCAAGTATAAAGTATACCTTTTTTTGGTTTTTAAAGTCAAAACAACAAAAAATCATACAAAACAAAAGCGTAAACAGTTTTGCAAAGGGTACGCCGCCGCTTTTTCCCGCTACTATGTCGGCGTTGGTCTGCGCGCCGCCCGCCATAGCGCACAACACGACGAAACACGACACGGCAATCGACGCTCTGTAAAAAACGTTAAAAAGTTTTGCGGACTTTTTTTCTTCGCACAAATACGCTCCAAACTCCGTGCCCGCGCGCAAAAACACAAAAAACAACGCAAAACAGCACGCCGCCGCAACAAACGGGTTTGCGTTTTTAAAATACAACAAAATTTCCTGACCTGTGGCAAATCCCGCCCCTATCACGGCAGCCGTAACCGCGCAAAGGTCTGCGACAAAAACAAAAAAGGACTTTTTCATACTTCTATGGTATTAAAAAAGTCCTTGATTTATTATCGTATAAACTTTGTGGCGGTAAAGGTCACAAAGCAAGCCGCTTTAAAGCAATGGACAAAAAAATTAAAACTTATCCTTTAATATCGTCGCTATCCGCAAAAATACGCTCCGTCAACGCCGCCATTTCCTTATATTTTACGCCGAAAAGGTTGCTTATCGTTTCGTCGTTTAACTGCTCGAAACCGCAGTTGCGGGCAATGCACGCCGCCATAACGGCAATATCCCAGTCGGTAACCAATCCGCATTCTATCACCCGCGATTGAACTTCTTTGCCGACGGAGATAATTTTTGCGATAAATTTTTCGTCGGACAAGTATACGGTGGACAGTTTTGCGATGCACAGCAAAACTTCTTCCTCCACCACGTGCGGAATGTTTTTAGGCACGTCAAGGGCGGTAAAAAAGCCGTCTTTGACAATAAAAAACTTTCCCCTAACGCCGTTTAACAGCAAACAGAAAAATACTTTTCCCTTTACCGATACTTCGAGATTTTGGTTGAGCAACAGACTCTTTAGGTACGGCGTACTCTTTTTCTTGTCCGTTTCCGCTACTTTACCTATCAATTCGTCGTGCAAATCGGGTTCTAAAACGGTGTCAAACGCCCAGTCTATCTGACCTTTTAACTTTTTGTCCGACCACATCGAATAAAAATCCGGCGCAGTACGCAAAAAAGTGATGGTTTTTGTCATTGCCGAAATGGGTATCTGCGGAAAATAGTCCAGTCTTTTGGGTTTGCCTACGTGGGTTTTTAGCGTGTACTCGTCGATATAATTTTTATAATACCGCGCTATGTGGTCGTCAGGATCTACGACGAGCATATTGCCGAGAATTTTTTTTGCTTGTTCAAACCGCTTGCTGTTGAATGCGGAAAAAAAGCAAAGCAGGTTTACGTCGCGATTTAGCGAGCCGGTAACTTCCAAAAATCTTTTTAACCTTTCGTACGCCAAATCGTCCTTTTTCAACTCGCAAAAAGTGGTGGCTATTTTAAAAAGTCGGTCGGGCTCGTCACCGCAATCGACGGCGGCAAGTTTTGCGACTACTTCCTCGCACTCGGCGTCTTTACGTTGCAGGTAATACGCGCAAGCAAGGTTGCTGAGCGCAAAAGCGTCGTCGGGAGAAATCTCCAACGCTTGTTTTGCGTACTTTTCTCCGTTTTCAAAATCGTTGCTTATTATACAAGTGAAAGCAATGCCGCTTTTTGCCGACGCGTCGCGCGGAAACGCCTCTTCTATCTCCAAAAAAATGTTGCGCGCCTTTTGCATGTCGCCTACTCGTATTGCGGCGGCGGCGTAATCTTTGAGTTGCTCCGCTCTTTTTTTGCTCATCGGGTGAACGAGAGAAAATCCCGCTAATTGCGAACGCTGTTCTTCCCGCACAAACTCGACGTCTATTGCCGACGCGTCAAATACGTCGGTTTGAGAAAATTTGCCAAAGTAATACTCCGTCAAATCAAAACGTTCAAGGTCGGCAAAATTTTGGCTCAACAACAACAATACGTCGCTGTCTTTGGGGTCTGCGGCAAGCATCTTAAACAACACGTCGTTGGACGTTTTGTATTGTTCGGCTTCCGCCAACTCGCCCGCCAACGCGTACAAGACGTTTTTTGACGACGGGTTTTGTTTTAGCGCGCGACGAATCAACGAGATTGCCTCGACGCGCCGTCCCTTGTCGGAATATTCTTCCGCCATACTCAAAAGAGTTTGGGCGGATACGTTAAAATCAAGCAGATTATCTTTCAATCAAAGTCCTCTAAAAAGAATCAGTTGTACGCTTTTTTACGCTTTGTTACCTTTTTTTCTACGGGGTGGTAGATGGAGAATATCTTCATCATGTGCGTCTGCCATACCAGCGGAATATAAAATAATCCTATCATAAGAATGAGTACGGCAAGCAAAATCCAAAACGTGGTTTTGCCAAGCAACAAAACGAGGTACACCGGCACAAACGTCATTACGACGTTGAACAAAGTAGAAGTAATATACTTAAACATTATTCCCCAAGCGGTGCGCATATTTACGCCAAGACTCTGTTTGTAAGTCGCGGTAACGCTAAAAAGCGTAAAGCAATACGTTACAAACAGCGCAAACACTATCCAAAGCGCGATATTTATCAACACTTTCAACGCGACGGCAAGGTTTGCGATAGCCATATTCAACTCCATTATTCCGCACAAAGCGGCGGCAATAACGGCAATACCTATCACCACTACCAAACCGCATTCGTAGATGCCTTTAAAAAAGGTTTTAAACACTTTTACTCGTCCCGTCCAAAAGGCGTCTCTAAGCACGCACAAGCCGCCCGCAAGGGCAAATCCGAAACAAGTTATGCACGGTATCGTCAACAGCCAGAATTTTGACGAGTATCCGTTTAAAACGGAAGTCGAATACTCTTGCAGTCCCGCCCAGTACACAAATCCCATACCTACGGAGGAGTTTGACGGCAACGTGGCGTTGAAAGCAGAAGTCGCTACCATATACTTGTAATATACTACGACGAGCGGCGCGAGAAACACGCACATAAGCAAGTTGAGTCCGAAAATTTTGAACATATCCTTACTGTAAATGTACTTGAAAAATCCGCCTGTGGACAACTCGTTTACGAGTTTTTCCACGTGTCCGCTACGCTCGTTTAAAAGCACTATTTTATCGTTTAATTTATCGCTCATATCGTTTTTCCTCTTAAGGTTTGTAAATTATTCTGTGGCAGTTTCCGCAACGGACAAAACCTTTTTCTTCCAGCGTCGCTATGGATACTTTGGGCAAGTCCACTCTGCACCCGCCGCAACGGTCCGCTCCTTCCAACGGTACAAACGGGCGCGAAACGTTTTGCGTTTTTAACTCTTTGTAAATCGCAAGCAACGACGGGTCTATCTTTTTTTCCAACGCCGCCTTTTTGCGTTGAATGTCTATCATTTCCGGCTCTCTCGTTTTGCGTACCGAGTCAAATTTTTCCTTCGCTTCGCCGTACTTCTTTTTGACGCTCGGAAGTTTGGTTTTGTAGTCGTCAAACTGCTTTGCGATTTTTTCCGCTTCCTCCGCTATTTCTGCCGCTTCTCGCTCGATGGCGGCAATCGTCTTGGATAGGTCGGCAAGTTTTTTGCCGAGATAGTTGAGTTCGTCCTCGTCCAAAGACTTGTCCACCTGCAAGGAATATTCTTCTACAAACGCAACGTTGCTCTCGTATTGCTTTTTGAGAGTCGCGTACTTTGCGTTGAGGTCGGCGGCAATACCTTCCATCTTTTTTAAATTTTCCTCGCTTTCTTTGAGATATTGAAGGTATACGCGCGTCTTTTTGCGTTCCTCCGTGTTGCTCAACTCTACCTCTATCGCTCTCAATCGAGCGTCGAGTTCCTGATACTTTAAAATATTGTCCATCATAATCATAATCCTTTTAGCAACGACACAATTTCTTCCCTGCGGTCTTTTACCGATTGAGAAAAAGCCTTGTTTAATATAATATCACACTTTTGCTTTTCCGACAGTAAATAATTGTTAAAATCTTGGCAAAAATCCGCCAAATTTGTCTTGCCGTATTTTATTTGCTTTTCGTCAAGCAAGTCGCCGCCGCGTTTGAGCAGCATTAAATCGTAATACTTGCCGTCAAAAAATTTTTGGTCGTACTCAAAAAAATAATCTTTTTGCAACGCTTGCCGTAATTGCGGCGCACCCCTCATCGGGTTTAACACAAGGCTCTGCGGCAACTCTGTCGCTTGGGAAAGTATCGCAAGAATTTCCTTGCCGCCCATTCCCGCAACAACCGCGCAATCCGCCGTTTTTCCGCATAAACCCGAGCCGCAAAAAAACTCGCATCTGTCTTCTACGCCTCTCCTTTTTGCCAACTCCCGCGCTTTGGCTAACGACGGTGCGCTTATGTCGGTAAAAATAACCTTCTGCGCCTTTTTGCACTCAATCGCCGCAACGCCGAGTTTGCCGTGATCGCAACCGACGTCCGCCAAAACGTCGCAAACGGGCGCGAGAGAAAGTATTTTTGACAGTCTTTTTGTAAGGCTCAATCCTTTACTCCAAAAAGTCTTCCAACTTTTTGCGCTTGGACGGGTGACGCAACTTGCGCAACGCCTTTGCTTCTATCTGTCTGATACGCTCTCTCGTAACGTTAAACTCCCTGCCTACTTCTTCCAGCGTGCGGGGGCGTCCGTCGTCGATACCGTACCGCAACCGCAAAACTTTTTCTTCGCGCGGGGTGAGTTTGTGCAGTACGCATATCATTTGTTCCTTTAACATCGAGTACGCCGCTACGTCGCTCGGGGCCGCCGTCTTGTTGTCCTCGATAAAGTCCACGAGATGCGTGTCTTCTTCCTCGCCGATGGGCGTTTCTAAACTGACGGGGTCTTGCGCTATCTTTTGAATTTCGATAACTTTTTCTTCCGGCAAATTCATCTCGCGCGCAATTTCTTCCGGAGTGGGCTCTCTGCCGTATTGCTGCAATAAACTGCGGCTGACGCGTACTTGACGGTTTATCGTCTCTACCATGTGTACGGGTATGCGTATGGTGCGCGCCTGATCCGCTATGGCGCGGGTTATCGCTTGCCTTATCCACCACGTCGCATAAGTAGAAAATTTGAAACCTTTTGTGTAATCAAATTTTTCTACCGCCTTCATCAAGCCGAGATTGCCTTCCTGTATCAGGTCGAGAAACAACATTCCGCGACCAACGTAACGCTTTGCAATGGATACCACAAGCCTAAGGTTTGCTTCGCTGAGTTTTTGCTTGGCGTCCTCGTCGCCTTCTTGCATGCGACGGGCAAGTTCCGACTCTTCTTCGCCGGACAAAAGCGGCACTTTGCCTATGTCTTTAAGATACATTTTTACGGGGTCGTCAATGCTGACGTCAACTATCCCTTTGGCAAGGTCCATAGTGCCGGGCGCAACGTCAACGACGTTTATGTTGGCTTCGTCCATCGACTGATAAAGTTGCGCGTTCTCCTCCGCCGTGAGATTAAGCCGCATAGACTCTATTTTTGCCTCAACTTCGTCGTACGTAACGTAGCCCTTCGCACTGTCCTTTTTGATTTCGGCAATAAAGGTTTGTATTATATTTTGTTTTTCCGTATCTTCCATATATGTCCTCCGTTTGGTTATGCTTTCGTATTTATCTTTTGCGTGATTACGGCAATGTTGCGTAAAATTTCTCCTTTTTTTGCCGTATCCGTTTCCGTCTGGTAGTCTGCCGTGAGTTTTGCAAGAAGTTCTGTCAATTCTGCCTTTTTGAGCGCCGCAACACAGTCGTCGTATCTCTTTTTGTCCGTCTGTAAGTCACCGAACTTAACCGACAACAACCCGTCTACAACGCTTTGGTTTTGGCTTGCGTCAGGCAAATTGTATACGTCGCCCAACGTCGTTTTTCGCCCTTCCGCGTCGTTTTGCTTTAAAAAATCGGTAACGTTGTTTAAAAAATTGTCGTCGCAATAAAAATATTCGCCGTCGGCGGCAAAAGGTTTGCAAGATAATTTGCTCGCTAGTATATATATGACGGCTTTGTTGTCACGCGGCGGCGGTTCGTCGGTAGGCTCTACGCTCGGAGCGGGCGCCTCGTCCGACGCAACGTCCGATTGACGCCGCAAAAAATCGACGGATAAGCCCGTTTCTTCGCTGAGCGGAGCAAGATAACTTTCTCTCTCTACCGCCGTTAACCCCTTTAATATGTCGAGCGCAGCCTGCGCATATTTGCGGCGGTACTCGTTGTATGCGATTTTGCCGTCAACTTTGGGCGCGCACGCCGCTTTTGCAAGTTTGAGTTTGTAATCGATTAGCGGCAACGCGTGCGCAAGCAGTTTTTTAAAACCGTCCGCGCCGTGAGCCTTGACGTATTCGTCGGGATCTACGCCGTCGGGAAGGGATACGACGCGTACTTCCAACCCTTGCTCTTTTAAAATATCCAAACCGCGTACCGTCGCGTTCTGCCCCGCTTTGTCCCCGTCGTAACATATGTAGACGAGCGGAACAAGCCGCTTGATGAGTTTTGCTTGCTCTGCCGTGAGCGACGTTCCCATACTCGCCACCGCTTGACAAAATCCCGCTTGATGCAAAGCAACGGCGTCCATGTACCCTTCTACTACGACGATAAAATCAAGATTGCCGCTCTGTTTGGCTTTTTTTGCATAATTTAACGCGTACAAGGTCTTGCTTTTGTCAAATATCGGCGTTACCGAAGTGTTTTTGTACTTAGCGACGGTTTTGTCGTGAGAAAAAGTTCTGCCGCCAAACGCAATTACGTTGCCGTTTATATCAAAAATAGGCACTATCAGCCGCATCGCAAGACTGTCTAAAAAATCACCGTCAGCCTTTTTGACTATTAAACCCGCTTTGAGCGCGTCGTCGGTATTTTTGCCGCCTTTTTTAAGTTCCGTCGGCAACCCGTCCCAAGAATCGGATAAGCCAAACCCGAAACTCTTGATTGTGGATATCTTTAATCCGCGCTTTTTGAGATATTCCAAAGCGTATGCGTTGTTCGGCTTGTATAGGTTTTTGTTGTAAAAACGCGCCGCATACAAACAAGCGTCAAAACAAGCGTCGCGCAACCTCTTTTTGTCGGCAACGTCTTTGTCGGGATTGCCGCGCGTCAAGGGTACTTCCATTTTGGCGCGCTTTGCAAGTATGTTGACCGCCTCTATAAAGGAGCAACTCTCGTACTCCTGAACAAATTTGATTACGTCGCCGCCGGCATTGCACACAAAACAGTGGTAAAATTGACCTTCCTTGTTGATGGACATCGACGGATTTCGGTCATTATGAAAGGGGCATAAAGTCCAAAAACTCCTGCCCTTTTGCGTAACAGGCAAATACGACGATATAACGTCGACTATATCGTTTTTTGCCTTTAAATCGAGTATGAAATTTGACCAAACCCTATCAATCGCCATTTTTTAAATCAATACAGAATATTATTCTATAAAAAATCAAAAATTCCACTAAAAAAGCATAAAAAATTGCTTAAAGTTAAAAAAATATCGCTTTAACATCAAAAAAATCGCTCGAATTTAAAAATTCGTCTTTGTCGACAAGTTTTTTAAATTGAAAAATAAAGCCGTTTAGTTTGTTTTGCGTCGATATTTTATTTTTGTCGTAAAGTTTTTTTAAGGACGGAATACAATTTAATATGAAAAACAGCGTAAAAAAATCACTTTTTGTCCTTTTGTGCCTTGTTTTGGCTTGTATCGCCATTACCTTCCCCGTCGGTTGCGTAAAAAAACAACCCGAAACTTCCTGCGAGATAAAATTGACCGATACCGACGGAAACACTCTTTGCGGCGTTACCGCAACTATAAAAGAATACGACGTTACCGCAACCGACCTAAACGGCTCGATAACTTTTTGCAACATACCTATCCTTCACACCGACTTAAACAAAAATTCCGAGTGGTTTGGGGTTACCGTCGTCTTTAAAAAGGACGGTTACCTTCCGCTCGTAATTTTCAATTTTGTGTTGTACGACAAAAAACAACGGCAAGCCACCGTCACAATGTTTAAAAACGACGGCTCTTTGCCCTACTGCGCCTATGTAGAAATTCCTTCCAAAGAGGAAATTCGTCGCATTATCTCGTAAACGTATACAAAAATTTGCGACAACGACCACTTTAAAAAAATTTGCCGCAAAAAAACTCGGCTGCGTTTTGCAGCCGAGCGCCTTGTGTTTTGTGTGGTTTTTTTAATTTTAAACAAACGTGCTTTGCGGACTTAATCGGGGATTGCTCCCGTCCCTACGTCGTTGAAAGTATCGTCAAGCAGTACGATTTTGTCGTCTTGGTCGTTTTTTGCGCGGAATTTAAAATTTGCAGCGCTTACGCCCAGCGTCAACGCTGTAAGAGAAATTCCCAAAACCAAATCACGCACAAACAAGTTGAACATATCGGAATAGGTAAACGCTTTAGAAAAATCGATGCCCGCCTTTTGACACAGTATCGCTACGGTTGCAAAATCCGCAATCACTGCGCCCGCCACCGACGCAACCGTCGCAATTGCGTATTTGTATGCGGTTTTGTCGTTTTTGTTTATTTTGCCGTATACCAAAATAAATATCACTCCGACAAGCGCGGCAGCCCAACCTGCGACAATGCCCAAACTTCCCGCTAATATCCACAACGCAACGCCCGACAAACTCGCCAATAAACCAAACAAAGTACCTTTTTTGCGATTCATGATAGCAACCTCCTCTATTTGATATAAATATTATACGCTTATTACACATTTTTGTCAACATTATTTTCAAAAAAATATGAAAATTTTTTCGATTTTTTTACCGTAATATAACCAAAAAAATTATCGAAAAAGTTGGCGGATAAGTTTGACAAATTAGAAATATTTATATATAATAGTATGGCTAAAGCGGTTTGGGGGTGTAGCTCAACTGGTAGAGCGCTTGAATGGCATTCAAGAGGTAAGGGGTTCGACCCCCCTCATCTCCAC
>CAKQEP010000003.1 GCA_934230325.1 uncultured Clostridia bacterium
CTGACAACAAAAAGGCAATCAACACAAAAACCGTGTATGCGATAAGTCTTTTTGTTGCGACGTTTCGGTTGTCGACGCGGCATACGCTAATGCCCAGCACCAACAGCACGAGCGACGACATAACGTTGCACGACAAAACAGAATAAAAGTCCATAGTTGTTTCCGACGCAGAATATTTTTCTGCCTTACTGATTTTTTAGCGAAATTGCCCCTCCGCAATACGGGCATACGGTCTGCGATCCGTCAAAGGTGACTTTTGCGCCGCAACCCTCGCACCGCACGGTATGCTTTTGTGTTTTTAAAGAAACGTTTTGGTTGAGAGTGATTTTTTGCCCGTCAAACTTGTATCCGACAAGATAACCGCGTTCGTACAGATACTGCAACTCGCGCTTGACTACCGCCGCATTTTTGCCCATGCAAAAAGATAGTTCTTCCACAGTGTAAAAATGCTGATTTAGCACTGCGTTTAACAAATTTATTCTTTGTTTTATCGGTCCGACGTTTATCCACGCGATAGGCGCGCCGTAAAAGCCGCAAACGGTCATTATTATGCCTGCCACAAACATAAACACGCCGCCGTCGTCTTTTGACATATGGCTTGCGCCTACAATGAGAATAGGTATCCCTGCGACAAAGCATACGGAAAGTATGACCGAAACGATAACGAGACGTTTTTTCTGTTTTAAAAGTTTTTCCATCGAGCAAAATCCTGATTCCGTTTGTTTAAACGGCTTGTTTCGTACTATTATTTTGTACTATTATAGCATACAACTTGCAAAAAAACAAGTCGGAAAGACAATTTTGCGGCAAAATCAAATAATCGGCGTATAAAACCTGTCCAAAAAGCCTGCGTTCGCCAAAAAAAATCTGCAAATCGCTAAAACAAAGGCTTTTTTAAAGAAAAAAAAAGGAGAAACAGAGTTTTTGTTTCTCCCTTGCTCGGGTTGTGCGATTATTTTACCTTTTAAAAACGATTTTGACCGTTTTGGCAAGATTGTCGCAACGACGATTTGAGCAGATTTAAAACTATTTGCTGATGTGTCTGATTAAATCCACTACTTTGTTGCTATAACCCGTTTCGTTGTCGTACCACGCCACCAACTTTACAAAGGTGGGATTGAGCATAATGCCCGCTTTGGCGTCAAATACCGACGTGCAAGTTTCTCCGATAAAGTCGCTGCTTACTACGTCTTCGTCCGTGTATCCCAAAATACCTTTGAGTTGTCCTTCGCTTGCTTTTTTCATAGCGGCTTTAATATCTTCGTAGGTGGTGGGTTTTTCCAACGTTACGGTAAGGTCTACGACGGATACGTCAAGGGTTGGCACTCTCAAACTCATACCCGTAAGTTTTCCGTTGAGTTGCGGTATAACTTTTCCGACGGCTTTTGCCGCGCCCGTGCTGCTGGGAATAATGTTGCCGCTTGCCGCTCTGCCGCCGCGCCAGTCTTTTTTGCTCGGTCCGTCCACCGTTTTTTGCGTTGCGGTTATGCTGTGAACGGTAGTCATAAGACCTTCCTTAATGCCAAAGTTGTCGTTTACTACTTTTGCAAGCGGAGCAAGACAGTTGGTCGTGCAACTTGCGTTGGAAACGATTTTCATTTCCGGCTTGTACTCGTCGTGGTTTACGCCCATAACAAACATAGGAGCGTCGGGGCTGGGAGCGGTGATAACAACTTTTTTTGCGCCCGCTTGTATGTGTCCCATCGCGCCTTCCGTCTTGGTGAAAAATCCCGTCGCTTCCGCAACGACGTCAACGCCGAGTTTGCCCCACGGAATGTTTGCGGGAACGGTTTCGTTAAATACGGCAATCTTTTTGCCGTTTACCAAAACGCCGCCTTCCGTCGGCTCGACCGAACCGTTAAAACGTCCGTGCACGGTATCGTAACGGAATATATAACTCATATATGCCATATCCGTAAATGCGGGGTCGTTTATCGCGACAACCTCCACGTCGTCACGCTTAAGACTCGCACGCAAAACAAGTCTGCCGATACGACCAAAACCGTTGATACCCACTTTGATAGTTGCCATAAAAAAATCCTCCTTGATTTGCAAACGTTTTTGGTTTACATAAGTTTGCAAATGTGATATATTTATATTATAAATTATAAGTCAAATATTTAAATTTGACAACTAAAAACGGAGGTTTTTTATGCCATTAGTTACAAGTAAGGATATGTTTAAAAAAGCATATCACGGCGGATACGCTATAGGCGCGTTTAACGTCAACAACATGGAAACCATTCAAGGTATCGTGGAGGCGGGTGAGGAAACTCGCAGCCCGCTCATTTTGCAGGTAAGTAAGGGCGCGCGCGACTACGCAAATATGACCTATCTCAAAAAACTCGTAGAAGCCGCAGTGCTGACAACTTCTATCCCCATCTGCATGCATCTCGATCACGGCGACACTTTTGAACTTTGCAAACAGTGCGTGGACGACGGGTTTACTTCCGTCATGATTGACGCCAGCAAACTTCCTTTTGAGGAAAATATCGCCCTCTCTAAAAAAGTGGCGGATTATGCACACGCTCACGGCGTGGTCGTCGAGGCAGAACTCGGTAAACTCGCCGGCATAGAAGAACACGTCAACAACAAGTACGGCTGTTTCACCAACCCTGCGGAAGTGGAAGAATTTGTCGCTAAAACCGGCGTGGACAGCCTTGCAATCGCTATCGGCACAAGTCACGGCGCATACAAGTTTAAGGGGGAAGCAAAACTTCGCTTTGATATTTTGGAAGAAATTCAACAAAAAATACCCGAGTTCCCCATCGTTCTGCACGGAAGCAGCAGCGTTCCGCAAGAATTTGTCCAAATGATAAACAATTACGGCGGAAACGTCGCGGGCGCGCAAGGCGTTCCTGAAGAAATGCTCCGCCAAGCCGCTACGATGAGCGTCTGCAAAATAAATATCGATACGGATATTCGCCTCGCTTGCACTGCAGAAATAAGAAAACACCTTGTCGAACACCCCGAACATTTTGACCCCAGACAATACCTTAAACCCGCAAGAGAAGCCATAAAACAAATGGTCAAACACAAAATAATCGACGTTTTGGGCAGCAACGACAAAGCGTAAAAATTTTAAATCTATACAAAAAAAGGCGAAGTTGACAAAAAACTCCGCCTTTTTGGTTTTTTTGTTTTTTTTGGGTGGGTAAATAATACGCCGTTGCCGACTAAAAACAAGGCAATGCGACCAAAAAAACGGCGCGACTATCAAAATATAAAATAGTCCAAAGAACAACCGAAATAATTTGCTAATTTTATCAGCGTTTCCGTTTTGGGAGATTTGCCTTTCTTCCATTTTGATATCATCGATTCGCCAAATCCGCATTCTTTTGCTACCTTGTACGCCGTCACTTTTTTGTCGGCGCAGGCTTTGTTGAACTTATCGATAAACGCTTTGCCGCTTAAACTCGGACAAGACATCTTGCGCTCGCTCATTCCAAACAAATAATCCGTACTGCAATCCAACTCGACGGCAACTTTTTTGACGCAATCTATCGACGGAAAGTAAGTTCCGCAAATCCATTTGGATACGGCTCGCTCCGCTACTCCCGTCTTTTGCGCAAATTTGTTTATCGAAAGACCGTTTTGCGCCATATACTCTTTTAAACAATCGACAAAAATCGACAAATTATCCATAAAAAAGTCCTCGCTTTTAATAAATTTTCGCACGGCGGGACAGTAAAAGTCTTGACATCGCACGGCGGGACAGTATATAATTTATATGGAATTTGAAGCGCAACAAACCCCGCCACCAAAAAAACAAGGAGAATTTTTTATTATGAACAATAATTTAAAGTATCAAAATCAATTGCGCCCACTCGACAAAGTTGTTGACGGCGGCAAAAATACAATCGACGCAACAACTTTGCTATCAGACATTAAGGCGTTGATAAAAGATTATTTTGTCGCTAAATTTGAATACAATCCCGCTTTTTTAAAAATCAAATTACTAAACGGACAATCGTTTGTTTTGACCGTTAAGGAAGTTGCCGACATTTGAAGTAATAGCGTTTTTATAATTGTCGCAACCAAAACCCAACAAAATATTTGCCGTTTGACGGGGCGGATTTTACCGGAAAAAGGGTTGAAACGGGACAAAAAAGCGTGTTTGTACGGCAATTGGGTTACTCCTAAAACACCTTATAAATTTTGTATAAATAATATACGGTTTTTTGTCGGATTGTTGTTTTTTTAAAATACATATTATTTTTTACTTGACAAAATCAAATTTAGATTGTATTATTGCCTTGATAATAAAAACTTGTAGGAGGTAAATAAAATGAAAAAGTTTTTATCTATTTTGTTAACTCTTTCTCTCTGCTTGGCTATATGCTTTTGCTTTGTAGGTTGCGACTCCGAGTTTAACGGCAACTACGTTAAAGCCAGCGACGAACAAATCGACCAAACCTTTAAACAGGTAGAAAACAGCGAAGTTGACATAAAAGACCGCAAAGGCGTTCAACTCACAATGAAAGTGACTTTTACGGGCGATATGCAAGGGACTTCTACTGCGACAATCAAAGCTAATATCGAAAAACAACAGTTTGCCGCATCCATCAAATCCAACGGCACTATGACAAACAAAGAAGGAGAAAAAACAACCATCAAGAGCGAAACCGGCATATACGTAAAAGACGGTTTTGGCTACTCTTTCATGAGTTATGACGACGGCAACAAAAAAGAAGCTAAATCAAAGTTTCCTATTCCCGACGCCGCGCTTAACGTTATGTTTAGCAAAGCAGTCAACGAAGCTTTCAACAAAATCGACCTTAGCGAATTTACCGATATATTAGGTGAAAGTTCTGCAGAACTCAAAGCCGAAGGCATAGAAGTTTATATCGACAACGCCAAAACCGGTATTAAAATCAAGGTAGTTTGCTCCGGCAAAAAGGCTGACGGCAAAGAAAGCAATTACAAAGGCACTTTTATTTTCGTCTTTAACCAAAAGAACGTTATCACCGCTCTCAAAGTTGATTTGACTGCCAAATTAGACGACAAAACCACATCTAAAACAACTCTTACCCTGAAAGATTTCAACGGTTCTGTTTCTCTTCCCTCCGGCGCAAGCGACTGGAAAGTAGGCGCAGGCTTTGAGTTTTAATCGGTTAAATCTAAACAAAACAAAAACTTAAAATTAGACTTAAAACAAAAAAATTCCCGCTACAAGGCGGGAATTTTTTTGTCGTAATGGTTTGTAATTTAAAACACTCGCAACCCAAAACCTAACAAATTGTCTGCAGTTTTTACCTTTTTTATAAGGTTCACTTCCGTGCGATTTCGTAATATTTTGACGAGAGCCTTTATACTCTTTGCCTCTATGCATATAGCAAAGTGCGTATTTGTACCGTATCTTGCATATGGTACGCTTCCGCGAGATTGCCACGTCGCGATTTTTTTGTCGATTAGTATTATCAAGTTAAAAAATCGCTCCTCGCAATGACACTTTAAAGCACCTACTACTTGCAAAGTGTAAAGTAATATCTTTATAAATGAGCAAAAGTGCTTTTCTTGTCATTATGAGGAAAAAATTTGCAATGGTAGTACCCCTAAAAACCCAACAAAATGCAAGCATTTTGTTGGGTTTTATTTTTTACAACTTTAAAAATCGCTCTTTGCTTTGACAAAATAAAAAAGGCGGTTTGCGACAGTTTATTCGTAAAACAAGATGTCTGCGTACGTGCGTAATGGCCAAATTTTTCTGCTGACGGTGCTTTCCAACTCGTCGGCGGCGGCACGTAATTTTTCCATATTTACGTACACTACGTCGCGATAGTAACGGCACTTTGCGTCAAGGTCGGTTATTTTTGAAACTTCTTTGTGCGACTGCTCCAAAGCGTCAAGACCTGCGTCAAAGGCGGCAAGCATACCGTTGGCTTTTTGTAAATGCTTTTGCGAAGTTTGAGTGTTGCCGCCCGCCGCTTTAAGTTTTATCAGGTCGTCGGAAAGTTTGTTTACCCATTCCATTGCGGCAGGCAAAATTTCTCGCTTTGCCATCATTATCATCGTTTTTACTTCTATATTTGCCGACAACTCGTAATTGCTAAGGTAAATTTCTCTGCGGCTTGTCAACTCTTTTTCCGACATAATGCCGAATTTTTTAAACAAGCGCACGTTTTTGGGCAATACCGATGCGTTGTAAGCGTCTACGCTGTTGTCGATGTGTTTAAGTCCCCTGCGTTTTGCCTCGTCCGCCCACTCCGCGCTGTAATTGTTTCCGTTAAAAACAACCTTTTTGTGCTGTTTGTACATTTTTTTGACGACGGCGTACACTGCCTGCGGAATTTCTTCTTTGGGAGTGCCTTCCAACTCGTCGCTGATTCTGCTCACCATTTCTGCAACGATGGTGTTGAGAATAACGTTGGGCGTGGATAAGGTTGCGCTGCTGCCCACCATTCTAAACTCAAATTTGTTGCCGGTAAACGCAAAAGGCGACGTGCGGTTGCGGTCGCTGTTGTCTTTTGACAGGTCCGCAACGTAGTTTACGCCGACGTTGAGCCGCGTTTTTCCTCGTTTTGCGGGAATTGCGCCGTCAGCGATGTTTTCCAACATTTGCGTCATATCTTCCCCCAAAAATACGCTTATTATCGTCGGAGGGGCTTCGTGCCCGCCTAATCGCGCTTCGTTGCCAAGACTGCTCGCACTCATACGCAACAAATCGCTGTATTCGTCTACCGCGCCTATGACTGCGATAAAAAACAGCAAAAACGGATAGTTTGAGTACGGATCGTCGCTCGGTTTAAGCAGGTTTAGCCCTTTGTCGGTAGAAATGCTCCAGTTGTCGTGTTTTCCGCTGCCATTGACGCCGTTGAAAGGTTTTTCGTGCAGCAAACACGCAAGACGATGCTCCTCCGCTACCTTTTTCATCGTTTCCATAATAAGTTGGTTTTGGTCGGTGGCAATATTGCAACTGCAATAAATCGGCGCAAGTTCGTGCTGAGCGGGAGCGACTTCGTTGTGTTGCGTTTTGGCGCAAATGCCCAACTTCCACAACTGCTCGTTGAGATCCGCCATAAAACTGCTCACTCTGTCCTTTATCGTGGCGTAGTACTGGTCGTTTTTTTCCTGACCTTTGGGCGGCGGCGCGCCAAACAGCGTTCTGCCCGTAAAGCGTAGGTCGTCGCGCTTGTCAAAATCGGCGCGGTCTATCAAAAAATATTCCTGCTCTCCGCCAACGCTCGCAGTGACTTTGTTTGCGTCAACGCCCAAAATTTTGAGAAGCCGCAAAGATTCCTTGTTGAGAGCCTTCATAGAACGCAACAACGGCGTCTTTTTATCCAACGCCTCCCCTGTATAACTGCAAAAGGCGGTGGGAATACACAATATCGGCGCGCCGTCTTCTGCGCTCGTTTTGATAAACGCGGGACTGCTGCAATCCCAAACGGTGTAGCCGCGCGCTTCAAACGTGGCGCGTATGCCGCCGCTCGGAAAACTGCTCGCGTCGGCTTCGCCTTTGCGAAGGTTGCTACCGGTAAACTCAAGTATCGTGTTTCCGTTTTTGTCAACAGAAATAAAACTGTCGTGTTTTTCCGCCGTCGTACCCGTCAAAGGCTGAAACCAGTGCGTGTAATGGGTTGCGCCCATGCTTATCGCCCACTCTTTCATCGCCGCCGCAACCTGATTTGCAAGTTGTTTTTCCAACGGCTTGCCTTCGTCGATAACCTGCCGCAACTCGTCGTAAGTGTCCGTCGACAAGTATTCCTTCATTTTTGCGTCGTCAAAAACGTTGCACCCGAAGTAATCGGTTATTTTTTTGTCTTGTTTGACTCTCATATCGCGCCTCCCGTTGACTTTTAAAAAAATATTATATATACATCTTTGCGTTTTGTCAAAGCCTGAACGTAAAAAAATGAAAAAAAACGGTTGTAAAGCCGTTTTTTTGTGAATACCCTATACCGTTTTGGGGTTATTTCATTACTTTGAGCATATCGATAAATTCTTCGTTTGTTGAAGTGCAAGTCAGCAAATCCAACAGTTGAAGGCTTGCTTCGATATTGTCCGCGCGGGCAAGTTTGCGGCGAATCATCCACATACCTTCCAGTTCCTTTTGCGTGAGCAACATTTCTTCGTGGCGAGTTCCGCTTTTGATAAGGTCGATGGCGGGGAAAATTCTTCTGTCGCTGAGCGCGCGGTTGAGATGAATTTCCATATTTCCCGTGCCTTTAAATTCTTCGTAAATTATATCGTCCATGCGGCTGCCCGTGTCTACGAGAGCGGTGGCAAGGATAGTAAGACTTCCGCCCGCCGTCACACGCCTTGCAGAACCGAAAAACGCTTTGGGAGTTTCTAACGCGGCAATGTCAAGCCCGCCCGTGAGAGTACGCCCCGTCGCTTCCGCCGTCTTGTTGTACGCGCGGGCAAGCCTCGTTATACTGTCCAACAACAAAAGAACGTCTTGACCTTGCTCTACGCGGTGTTTGCAGTTTTTGAGTAGCATTTCCGCCACTGCGACGTGGTGAGAAGGAGTTTGGTCAAAAGTGCTGTAAACAACTTCCGCATCGGGAACGCTCTCTCTAAAATCAGTGACTTCTTCAGGGCGCTCGTCAATGAGCAGTACAAGCACTTTTATCGAGTCGCCGTACGCCTTTGTAACCGATTGCGCTATTTTTTTGAGTAGCGTCGTTTTGCCCGTTTTGGGCGGAGCGACGATAAGACCTCTTTGACCTTTGCCGACGGGCGCTACGAGGTCGATAAGTCGTAAAGAAAAATCAAACCTGTCCGCGCCTTTTTCCAAGCGGATACGCTCTTTGGGGTACGCCGCTTCAAAATCGTTGAAATACGGTCGCCTGCCCAACCTGTCGCATTGCGTGCCGTTGACGGTGTGAATGTATATGAGCGACGGCGATTTTGTGCGGTCAAAACTGCGTGCCGTACACTCTAATTTGTCACCTTCCCGCAAATTGAACCGCTTGATTTGCTGCGCGCTTACGTAAATGTCGTTTTTTGACTGATAATAGTTGTTTGTGCGCATAAAACCGTACCCGTCGGGCATTAGTTCTAATATTCCGCTGACGAGAAAATCCGTCGCTTTGACGTCGATAACTTTGCCGTCGGTGTTTTCTTCGCCGCTGTCCGCCGTATCTGTCGGCGTTTCCGCCGTTGCCGCTGCCGTTGCCGTCGCTGACGAACTCGGCGCGTTAAGGTCGGACGACGACGCCCCTTCCTGCGGGGCGGCTGCAACGTTTTCTGCGTCGACATGCAAAGGCGTTTCTCCGTGATTGTTGGGACGCCGCGTCATTAGGTCGTCGATAGGCGGAGTATCGGAAAGTTGTTTTTCTTCCGGCGCAGGCACGTACTTTACCTTGCGCCCTTTTGTAGAAAATACGGGCTTGAGAGTACCTTGCTGTATCGCAAGTATGTCGGAAATAAGTTCCTTCATATTTTTTGATGTGGGTGACTTTACGCCCTTGACTCTGCCTATGAGTCTGAGTTGCGTGACAAGATTCATCTTGCGCAATTCTTCTTCCGTGTATACGGTTTCGATTATTTTTTCCGCATCTGTAAGAGAAAGATGATTTTTGTCCGCTATAGACCTAACTAATTCCATATCTGTTGCGCTCATAAAACTAAACCTCCGTTGCAAAGCAAAAACAATTTAATAGAAAATACTAACTAATCGACTCTATTATACCATATTATAAAAATTTGTAAACCTTTTGCAAAGTATACGCGCCGATATATTTTTAATAATTACGATTTTTTTGCTATTTGTCAAGATAAAGGCGGCAACAAAAATCTATGACGTTGCCCGCGCCCACTACCAGCACGACGTCGTTTTTGCC
Source organism: uncultured Clostridia bacterium (assembly GCA_934230325.1). Classification (GTDB taxonomy): domain Bacteria; phylum Bacillota; class Clostridia; order Christensenellales; family CAG-314; genus SFEB01. The sequence continues at coordinate 9,789 of CAKQEP010000003.1, forward strand.
CGCTCTTTTTTTTATCAAACGCGACGCAGTTTTAAAATCCGCAACGTAACGCGCCTTTAAAAAACGGTTTATACCCCTTACCAGCCTGCGGGAGTCACCCGCCTTGTCGTATTTTTCCCTCGCGGAAAAAACGGGCAGAACGTACACTTTTTTTGCTCCGCAAAAACATTTGCAAAAATCACCGTAAAGGTCGCGGGTTCGGCTGTAAGTGTGCGGCTGAAACAGTACGAATATTTTTTTGTAGCCTTGCCTTTTTACCGTGTCCAAAAGCAACGATATTTCCGTCGGGTGGTGCGCATAATCGGCTATTACGTTTGTAAAATTGCTTTCAAACCGCTCAAAACGCCTTTTTACCCCCTCAAACTTTTGTAAACCTTCCGCAATTTTTGTAGGTGAAACGCCGCAATCTCGGCACACGCAGTATGCGGCAAGCGCGTTAAAAACGTTGTGCCTGCCCGCAACGGACAACTTTGCTCTCGTTTTAAACTCTCCCTTTTCGTAAATATCAAAGCAAAATTTTCCGCCGTCGTGAGAAAGATTTTTTGCGGTTACGTCAGCGGTTTTGTCTACGTCAAACGTGACGATATTTTTGCCCGCCGCCGTCAACTCGTCTTTAAGGTCGGCGCGAATTATTACCTTTCCGCCGCTTTTTACCTTTGCCGCAAAACCGTCGAAAGCGGCAATCAACGATTTTTTGTCGGGGTAACAATCGGTGTGGTCAAGGTCTACGTTGAGTACAACGGCAATATCGGGAGAAAGTTTTAAAAAACTTCCTTTGTACTCGCACGCTTCGGCTACGCATATGTCCGAGCCGTCGCAAAAATTGCCCGTTTTGCCGTATTCCCCACCCAAAAACAACGTCGGCAATATTCCCGCATTTTGCAAAATGCAAAAAACAAGCGCAGTCGTCGTCGTTTTGCCGTGACTGCCGCTTATCGCTACGCTCTTTTTAAATCCGTTGAAAACCTCCGCAAGATATTCCGCACGCTCGATAATTTTTATGCCTTCGGCTTTGGCTTTGTTAAGTTCGGGGTTGTCAGCGGAAATTGCCGCGCTTACAACGCATAAATCGGCGCGCGGCGGTAAGTTTTTTGCGTTATGCCCCAAAAAAACCGTCGCGCCTTTGCTTTGCAACAATTCCGTGTACTCGTTGCTCGTCGCGTCGCTGCCCGTGACGGTATATCCTTTGTTTAACGCATACTGCGCAAGCGCGCTCATGCCCGCGCCGCCTATCCCGATAAAATGCATTATCTTTGACATGAATGCTCCTTAACAAACACAAACAATACTTTTTGTACGTTATTATGATTATTTTATGTTTGTGTCGATACAATTTTGATATAATGTATTGAAATTTTTAAAACGATAGTGTATAATAGCAATATCCGATGTTTGGTCTTATTAAATTATATTAAAACGAGGGGTAATATATGAATATCACCGACGTAAGAATAAAAAAACTCGACGAACCGCTTGGCAAATTGCTTGCCATAGTTTCCATCACCGTTGACGATTGCTTTGTGATACACGATCTCAAGATAATTCAGGGCGAAAACAGATTGTTTATCGCTATGCCCAGCCGCAAAAACGCGGAAGGCGAATATAAGGATATTGCTCACCCGCTCAATATCGAAACGCGCAGAGAATTGCGCAGAATAATTCTCGACGCATACGAAAAAATCGAATAATTACAAAAATATCCATCGTCGGCTACGACAATAGCAGTCGTTGCCGATTTTGTGTTGTTTAAGTTTTTAAAAATTGCCGTCAATTGCGGCAAAAAACAAATAAATATCCGCCTGCATAGCGGGTGGTTTTTTGTGTAACAAAAAAGAGAAACGGATTTGTTTCTCTTTTTTTTGGTTGCGTGATTTTTTAAATTTTAGGGAAGGCTAACTTAACTTTTGAGGGCGTTTTTTAAGCGTTTCAAAAATTATTCTGCCCGCAACGATAACTACCGTCGCTACGGCTACGCACACGCCGATTACTCCGTAATATTTGTTTACGGGGACGTAATCGAATATATTGCGCACAAAAGGTACGGCTACCGACAAAGAAATTGCCGCAACTACCAAAGCAAGCCCGCCAAACGCTACCGTTGCCGTTATCTTGTCGTAAGGATAACACATCACCGCAAGCGCGATTGCTCCCGCCAAAGTCATGGATACGGTACAAAGCGTGGATAGTTCTTTTGCGTCAAAGCCTAATTTTGCGTTGTACAGATAGACGATAAGCACCGACAAACTGAGCGCAAGCCCCGACGGGATGGTTTTTATCAACGTGTTGGAAATAAATCTGCCCCTTATCAAATCTTTGTTGGGACGCAACGCCAAAAAGAACGACGGCAAACCGATGACCAAGACTTCTATAAGGTAAAGGTTTTTGGGCTCAAACGGATAAGACGCGCCTATTATTATCGTGAGCAAAGTCGTGAATATCGTCATAGTCGTTTTCATTAAAAACAAACTGCTGCTGTTTTGAATATTGTTGACTACGCGCCTGCCTTCTCCGACGACTTTGGGCATACTGCTGAATTTGCTGTCCATAAGCACAAGGTGCGCCACCGATTTGCTTGCCTGACTGCCTTGCGCCATTGCGACGGCGCAGTCCGCCTCTTTCATAGCGAGAATATCGTTTACTCCGTCGCCGGTCATTGCTACCGTGCGTTTGTTTTGCTTGAAAGTTTTTATCAGCAACGCTTTTTGTTCCGGCGTAACTCTGCCGAATACGGTATACTTTGCCGCCGCGTCTTTGACTTGCTCGTCGGTAAACCCTTCCAAACTGACGTAATTGTCTGCGTCGTTTACTCCCGCTTTTGCCGCGATAACCGATACCGATTGCGCGTTGTCGCCGCTGATTACCTTTATGTCGACGTTGTTTTTCTTAAACCAACTTATCGTGTCTATTGCGTCGGGACGGACCGTATCGGACAAAACGACCAACGCAACGGGAATCAATTTGCCTACAACCTTATCGTCTTTGATTCCGCCGTCGCTTTTGCACAACATAAGCACGCGCATACCCTGTTTTGCGTATTCTTCGACGATTTTTTTTGTATCGTCATCGGTTTTTGCTACAAAATCGGGCGCGCCCAACGCCAAAGTGCCAAAATCAAACGCCGCCGCGCCGTATTTTCTTGCGGAAGAAAATGCAATCACCGCTTGCGGTTTTTGGCTTTTATCTTCCCCAAACCGCCTCTTTAACGCCTGCGCCGTAAGGTTTGTTTCCTCCGTCGCGCCGTTGAACATCGCAATATATTTTTCGTCAAAAGCGTCGGAAAGCGCAACGACTTTTTCTACCGTCATCGTTCCGTCGGTGATAGTACCCGTCTTGTCAAGGCAAAGCGTATCGACTCTCGCCAACATTTCTATGCAGTACAAATCCTGAACCAACGCTTTGTTTTGGGCAAGTCGTATTACCGACACGGTCAACGCAACGCTGGTGAGAAGAACCATTCCGCTGGGTATCATACCTATCATACTTCCCGCAGTTTTTAGCAAGGCGTCTTTGACGCCTAAACCTGCGTCGCCAAAGTGGGCGGTCAAAAACACGCCCAACCCCAACGGAAAAATAATGATGGCAAGCACTTTTATTATCCCGTTTATGGCGTTCATCAATTCCGATTTGGGCTTGACGTACTTTTTGGCTTTTGCGGCAAGTTGCGCGGAATAGTTGTCGTCGCCAACCTTATCGACGCGCGCGACGCAGTTTCCGCTGACTACAAAACTTCCGCTAAAAAGCCTGTCGCCCGCGCGCTTTTTTATTGCGTCGGCCTCTCCCGTCAAAAGACTTTCGTTTACTTCGACTTCCCCCGCCGCAACGATACAGTCGGCGCAAATCTGGTCTCCGTTTTTAAAAGTTATCACGTCGTCGAGAGTGACTTGCTCTATGGGCAAACTCACCGTCTTGCCGTCGCGAATCAAAGTTGCGGTAGGCGCGGTGACGAGGGACAGTTTTTCTATCATATACTTTGCGCGCAACTCCTGAACTATCCCTATGACGGTGTTTGCAAGAATAATGGCGGCAAAAGCAAGATTTTCGTAACTGCCCAACACAAACATAAGCAACATAATACCCAACCCCAAAAGGTTGAAAAAGGTAAGTACGTTGCCGAGAATAATAGACAAAACGGTTTTGCCCGTCTTGTTTTTGGCGGCGTTGGTTATCCCCGCCGCATAGCGTTGTCTGACTTGCTCCTCTGTGAGTCCCGTTTTTAAGTCGGGGGTATGTCGTGCGATTTCTATATCTTGTTTGTTTTTCATATCCACAATATAATACCACGTTTTTGCTTTTTTTTAAAGCGTTTTAAGGGCGTTTAACGTTAATTTTTGCCTCGCAACTCGCCAAATCGCAACAAACCGCTTTTTGTTTTGATTTTGGTATCGGCGGGGATAAAAAAATACCGCAAAGGGTTTGCCTTTGCGGTACAAAATCATTTTTTTAGATCGTTTGAGTCTTGTCAATCGACGTGGTTATTTGTCTTGCTCGTCGGTTTTTTCCGTTTTGTCGGTATCTTTGTCGCCGCCGTTGTCGTTGGCAATCGATTCCTGCGCGGCAAGACGCGCGTCGTGTTTCTTTTGGGCGGGGTTTACAAACAGAAGCACGAGAACTCCGACGATAAGCAACGCCACTACTACGATAAGAACGATTTCCAACGTTTCGTTGACGGGGTTTTTCTCTTTTTCCGTTTCTGATTTGTCTATGACCTTAATATAGCCGTAATCTTTTGCTACGGTGTGGTTGCCCGCTTTGTCGGTTGCTTCGTACACGACGATAAACGCCGGTTTGACGTTGCCGTTTTCGTCTTTGTACTGGTACTCTTTTGTGAGTTTAAAGCCGTTTGTAATTGCCGTCGAAGAAAGCGTTTTTAAGTCTTCAAACTTGATGTTGCCGTCTGCGTCCGTCGCATAACCCTTTTCTCCAAGACTGTAATCGAGGTAGTAGACGGTGTATTTGTTGAGAGAAGTATCTATTCCGCTGCAGTTGTCGCTTCTGGTTGCGGTAGGCACTTCCAACACTTTATCTATTTGCAATTCTTTGGTGGGGGTGCTTATTCTTATCGTGGGGGCGGTGACGTCGTTTACGTTCATCGTGAAGGCGTAAATGACGGTTTTGTTGCCGCTTTGGTCTTTGACCATATACGCAAAGGTCCACTCGCCTACTTCCTTAATGCTGACGGAAGTAGAAGTCCCGTAAACGTAATCGGTGGTGGCGTTGTCCTTTTTGTAACCTACGACGACGGAAAGTTGGTTGAAGTCGTTGTCGTACCAAGTGGTTTCGTCCTCGTCTTTCACGCCGATTTTGTCCGATACGATGCCATAACGAGCGTTTGCGCTACGCGTGATGGCGGGGAAAATATAACTGCCCGAGTCGGGAGCGTTTAACTGCGTCTGTCCAAAAATTTCCGGATATTCCGTCATAGCCCACTCCAAAAACTTTGCTTTGTCTACGGTAGGCGCGACGGTATCTTCTACGCTGTTGACGGTGACGGCAAACTCAAAGAAAGTATCTTTTTCCGCTGCGGCGTCTCTGCCCGTCTTTGCTTTAAAGACAAAGGCATAAGCCGTACCCGCGTCTTTGCTCAAAGTATAAGCGTCGGTAGTACCAGTGATGGTATCCGTACCTTTTTTCCATTCGCCGCCGTTTTCTTTGGTGTAGTAAGCGATGGAAGAAAAGGAACTGTTGAAGTATACTTTGTCGTCTTTGGATTCGCTTTCGTTCTGCTCTTTTTCCAAGCCGACGGTATAAAACGGGAAGGTGTATTTTTGACCTTGCGCCGCCGCCAAAACGATATTTTTGCAATCGATGTCGGGCGTGTCGTCGCCTTCCGTTTCAAACTTGAAGTTTGCGGCGTTAAACAATGCGGCAAGGTCAAGTCCGTCGATGCCTTCGTCAATGACGTAACCGCGATAGTCTTTTAAACTGCTCTTTATGACGGGGCGAACGGTGAGTTTGTCTCCCGCTTGTTGCGTGCCGTACCAGTTTGTGACGGACAGAACGTTTATGCGGCTTTCTTTTGCTTCTATATCTTTGCCGTTTGCGTCTTTGCCGAGATCGTCACCGACTTTTTGTTGTCCCAAAACGCCTACTTCCAAAGTGGATTCCTTCAAAGGACGCCAACCGTAAATAGTTTCTTCCGCCCAAGAAAAGTCCGCTTCGCCTTCCCCTTTGCCGTTTTGCGCGAGAACGGCAAGCGCGGTATAAGCCGCCGTACCGTCGTCGTTTACGGGTTTGGTTTTGTAGGAAAGAGTACCTGCGGCGTACTCCAACCAAAAATAGTTTTGGGTGAAGTCAAACGCGCTTATCGTCTTTGTAACTTTTGCAGAAACGTCTGCGTCTACAAAATCAAGCGTGTCAAACACTCTCAAAACGAGAGAAGTCGTTTCGCCTTCTACAACGCTTTCCAACGTGACGACAAAACCGACGTCGCTGTCTTCCGTGTTTACAAACTTGAAGTACAGTTTTTTAAAGTTTGCCTTGTAAGGATAAAACTCTATTGCGTACTTGTTGAGATCGATATTGTTGTAAGAAGTGACGTAACCGGAGTCGGACGTCGTTTTTATTACGATGTCGATACCGCCTTTTTCCGTATTTGACGCCATGCTGCTGTTGTTTGCCGTGCTGCTTTTAAAAATAGAGCCGGACGACGCCGCGTGCGCAGTACCGCCGACAAAGCACATACAAAACACAGCGACAAACAATACCGATACGAGAGCTAATGTTGATAACTTTTTTAACTTCATGTTAATAGTCCTCCAAAGTTGACGTGACTTAACTTATAAATTCTACAATAAACACCGCCGAATGTCAACAATATTAAAAACAAATACCGTTAATTTTTTAATATTCGGCGTAAATAATCAATCTTTGTTTACCCCGATAAGGGCGTTTACGTCGTAATCCGACCAAGGAACGCCTTCCGGCGGGTAAACCATAAATATCATTTTGTCCTTTGTTACCGGATGATAGAAACAAAGTCGGTATGCCCACAACGCAAGATTGTGCTTGCCGTATTTGTTTCCGCCGTACCTTGCGTCACCGAATACGGGCGTGTTTATCGCGCTCATCTGAACCCTAATCTGATGACTGCGCCCCGTCTTTAAATCAACCTTTACAAGACTGGTGAGCGGCGTGGTCGCAAGCACTTTGTAAGACAACTCCGCGCGTTTTGCTCCGTCGGTGACTTCCGTTGCGACGTACACCGTGTTGTTGAGGGGATTTTTTTTGAGATAGTTTACCAAAACTCCCTCTTTTGCTTTGGGCGTGCCGCACAAAACCGCAAGGTAACTCTTGTCTACTTCGTGATTTTTAAAGGCTTCGGTCAGCCGCGCCGCGCTTTTTGCGCTTTTTGCAAACACCATTATCCCGCCCGTCATTCTGTCAAGTCGGTGTACGAGCCCCAAATACACGTTGCCTTGCTTGTCGTATTTTACCCTGATATACTCTTTGAGAATATTGAGCAAATCCGTATCGCCGCTCTCGTCCTCTTGCGCGGGGATATTTTGCGGTTTAAGAACCACTAAAATATGGTTGTCCTCGTACAAAACGGGTATGTCGTCCATTGTAAATTGTTTTTTCATGTATTTCTCCGAATTATCTTTTGTCGTTTGTTCCGATAAACAAGCCGCTCGCACCGCATGGAAGAAAAATGCCGTCTTCCTGCGTGGGCAGACACACTTCGTAAGCCTCCGTCGAGCCGTCAAACCCTTTTAGCGCGCTATTGAGTAGGTTTTTGAGTACCGTCGGTTGAAGTCCCGTAGTATAACTGTTTAACAATACAAACAGCGGTTTTGGCGTCAAAACGCCTTTGACGAGTTGCAAAAAGTCTGCGATGTCGTTTTCCAACTTCCACACTTCTCCGTTTGCGCCCCGTCCGTAACTCGGCGGATCGAGTATAACGGCGTCGTAAAACTTGCCCCGCTTAATCTCTCGCGCCACGAATTTTGCGCAATCGTCAACGATGTACCTGACGGGTTTGTCGGACAGTCCGCTCAGGCGCGCGTTTTGTTTTGCTCTGTCCACCATATTTTTGGCGGCGTCGACGTGGCAAACTTCTGCCCCCGCGTAAGCGCACGCTACCGTCGCTCCGCCCGTATAAGCAAACAAATTTAGCACTCTGACGGGTTTTTGAGCGTTTTTTATCAGGTTTATCATTATTTCCCAGTTGACCGCCTGCTCGGGAAAAAGTCCCGTGTGCTTAAATCCCATCGGCTTGACGGCAAAGGTGAGATTTTTCCAACTCACCGTCCACTCGTCGATAGGTTTAAAATACTCCCATCTTCCGCCGCCGGTATCGCTCCGTAGGTACCGCGCGCTCAATCCTTCGTACTCTTTGAGCGGTTTTTGCGCGTGCCAAATGGCTTGCGGATCGGGCCTGAGAAGCGTGACGTTGCCCCACTTCTCTAATTTTTCTCCGTCGCCGGTAGCGATAATTTTGTAATCCTGCCAGTTGTCGTCGTATCTCATATTAAATCTTTTTGATTGCAATCACGGCGTCGTGTCCGTTTACGTCCCACTGCTTTTTAAACTCGCCGTCGCCGTCAAAGGTGAGTCTGTCGCAAAGCGTGTCACGCGCAATGTCGTCTTTAAAACGGTTGACGGCGCAAAGTACTTGCTCGTCGCCTTCTACGCTGACCGCAATGTGGTCGGTAACTACAAAATCGTTTTCCTTGCGCATCGTCTGAATTTTGCTGACGATTTCCCTCATTATGCCTTCGCTGACCAGTTCTTCCGTGAGATTCGTGTCCAAAACGACGGTGAACACGCCGTCGCCGCTCGCTACAAATCCTTCCTTGTTTTTGCTGCCGATAAGAAGGTCGCTTTCGCTAAACTCTACTTGCTTGCCGTTAAACTCCGCAACGTACGGTTTGCCTTGCTTTACCGTGTTGACGACTTCTACGGCGTTGCAGTTTGCCAAAAACTTGCGTATTTCGCCCAGCAAACTGCCGTATTTGGGACCTAACGTCTTTAACTGCGGCTTTATTTCGTAATCAACGTATTTTTCTGCCTCTTTGCCGCATATCACGCGCTTGACGTTGAGTTCTTCCTTTAAAATCTCTATCGTTTCCTCGTCTATGTCTTTGCCGCCCGTCACGTACATTGCCGCAAGCGGTTGACGGTTTTTGAGGTTGCTGTTGTTGCGCGCGCTACGACCTAATACGACTATATCCATAGTCTGCGCCATCTTGCGCTCCAACTCTTTGTCTATATATTTCGCGTTTGCCTTCGGGTAATCGCACAAATGAACCGACATAGGCGCGTCGGCAAAAAACGGCGTAACAAGGTTTTGGTATATCTGTTCTGTGACAAAAGGCACGTAAGGCGCGCAAAGTTTTGTCAATTCGCTCAATACGGTGTAAAGCGTAACGTACGCCGCTTGCTTGTCCTCCGTCCACTCGCTTCCCCAGTACCTTTCTCTGCCGCGACGAACGTACCAGTTGCTCAATTTGTCGGTAAACTGCTGAATGGCTCTCGACGTATCGAGAATATCATACTCGTCAAGCCCCTTGCAAACGTAAGCGATAAGGCTGTTGAGTTCGCTGAGAACCCATTTGTCTAATACCGTCAATTTGCAATCTTTGAGAGCGTATTTTGACGGATTAAACTTGTCGATATCGGCGTAAAGCACGAAAAACGCATATGTGTTCCACAACGTACCCAAAAACCGACGCTGACTCTCCGAAACCGCTTCGGGATAAAAACGACTCGGCAACCACGCCGCAGATGCGGTGTAAAAATACCATCTCGTCGCGTCTGCGCCCTGTGCGTTGAGCACTACCCACGGGTCTATGGTGTTGCCCTTGTGCTTGCTCATCTTGATGCCGTTTTTGTCGCAAACGTGACCTAACACTATGCAGTTTTTAAAGGGCTCCTTATCAAACAACAGCGTGGACATTGCGGTCAAGGTGTAAAACCAGCCGCGCGTTTGGTCTACCGCTTCGCTGATAAAGTCGGCGGGGAAGTTTTGTTGAAATACTTCCTTGTTTTCAAAGGGGTAGTGGTGTTGAGCAAAGGGCATACTTCCGCTGTCCAACCAACAGTCGCAGACTTCGGGAACGCGGCGCATTGTGCCGCCGCACTCGCAATCCCACGTCACTTGGTCGATGTAAGGTCTGTGACACTCTACGTTTTGGTCGCAACCGCTCAACTCGTGAAGTTCTTTCCTGCTGCCCACAACGTGAATTTTGCCGCATTTTTGGCAACGCCAGATAGGCAAGGGCGTACCCCAGTACCTTTCTCTCGATATGCCCCAGTCTATGACGTTTTCCAAAAAGTTGCCCATTCTGCCGTCTTTTATCGTGGGCGGTATCCAGTTTATTTTGTCGTTGACTTTGAGCAACTCGCCGCGCAACTCGCTCATCTTGATAAACCACGATTTGCGCGCGTAATAAAGCAACGGCGTGTCGCAACGCCAGCAGTACGGATAACTGTGCGTGTAGCGTTGCTCCTTTAATACAAGTCCGCGTCCCTTTAACTCTTTGGTAATTACTTTGTCGGCGTCCTTGCAAAACAGTCCCGTCAACGTACCGCAACCGTCTACAAACCTGCCTCTGTCGTCCACCATCTGCGCAAAAGGTAAATCGTACTTTTTGCCGACCTTTGCGTCGTCTTCACCGAATGCCGGCGCAATATGAACTATTCCGCTGCCATCGGTCAAGGTCACGTAACCGTCGCAAGTGATAAACCACGCTTTTTTGTCGGTTTTAAAGTAATCGAAAAGCGGTTGATAACGTATAAATTCAAGGTCCTTGCCTTTAAACTCGGACAAAACTTCCGTCGGCTCGTCTTCTCCAAACACCGATTTGACGAGAGCCTTCGCAAGTATGTATTTTTCTCCTTTTGCGGCGATTTTTACGTAAGTTTCCTTCGGGTTTACGCACAAAGCGACGTTGCTTGGCAAAGTCCACGGCGTGGTTGTCCACGCGACAAAATACGTGTCCGCCTCGTCAAGAAGTTTAAACTTTACGAATATGGTGTTTTCTTCTACATCTTTGTAACCCTGCGCTACTTCGTGCGAGGACAGCGCGGTGCCGCAACGCGGGCAGTACGGCACTATCTTGTGACCTTCGTACAACAATCCTTTGTCGTAAACGGTTTTTAAAGCCCACCAAACCGACTCTATATAGTCGTTGTCGTACGTCACGTAAGGATGGTCCATATCCACCCAGTATCCGATGCGCTCGCTCATTTCCTCCCACTGCGCTTTGTACTTCCACACGCTTTGTTTGCATTGCTTGATAAAAGGCTCTATGCCGTACTTTTCTATCTCTTGCTTGCCGTCGATACCCAAAAGTTTTTCCACTTCCAACTCTACGGGCAGACCGTGTGTGTCCCAACCCGCTTTGCGCAACACGGAATATCCTTGCATTATCTTGTAACGCGGTATTATGTCCTTCATAACGCGCGTCAAAACGTGACCTATATGCGGTTTGCCGTTTGCCGTAGGCGGCCCGTCAAAAAACGTGAACACTTTGTCGCCGCTGTTTTTGGTTTTTGTCTTTTCAAAAATCCGATTCTGCTTCCAAAACTCCAGCACCGATTTTTCCCTTTGGGCAAAATCGAGTGTGGTATCAACTTTTTTGTACATAAAAATCCGTCCTTTGCGCCCTTGTATCTTCGAGCGCATTTTTGCTGTATTTATTGATTTTACAACAATTTGCGTTTTTATGCAAGTTTTTATCTTTAATATTGCTCAATAAAGTTGATTATTTTTTTATTTTGTGCTAAAATATCGTTACTGTGCTAAGCGGGGAGCTAGCGGTGCCCTGTTACACGCAATCCGCTACAGCGTGGCTGAATGTCGCAGGCGGCTCGTCTTGTGGAAAGCAGGCCCGCAAAAGGAACGTTGATCTCAAGGTCTTGTGCAATAGCGCTCCGTGAACCATGTCAGGGCGGAAGCAGCAGCATTAAGCGGAACACGTTATGTGCCACAAGGGCGCTTTGAAGTAGTCACCTATGCGTATACCGTTTCGGCAAGGCTTGTCAACTGCGAATGCACAGTTTTTTGCAAATACGTACCCGTCGGTTTTGCCGTCGGGTACTTTTTTGTATCGCTTTGCGGGTTAAATAGGCAAAAATTACAAATTTTCAATAAAAAACCGCCGTATTTGATTTAACGAAAATACGGCGAGATATTTTTTGTTTGTCGTTTTTTTAGGCGTGTTTTACCAAAAACTTATCAAAGGTTGAATTTACGCAACATTTCCTGCTTAAACATCTTCCAAAACACCAGCGTCATTACCAGAATATTGAGTAGGTCAAAAAAGAACAAGGAAAAAGTAAACCACTCTTTCAACTTTAATTTTGCTATCCAAATGACGAGTTGCGGCACGAGCGCAAGCAACGACGCCGCCAAAAGCGACACAAAGTAATATTTATATTTTGACTTGTTGCAAGCGATAAGAACGTCGGTCGCTATTATCGTTGCGAGAAGTATGGCGGGAATGACGTACTCTACCGATATCGAAACTTTGGCAAAACTTCCGCATTGCTCAAAACTATAAATCGATTCCAACCCAAAAACGCATACGCAAGCGACGACGGCGGCAAGTCCCAACGCGCTGTACAGACGGCGGCGACGATAAACGGAATTTATCGTTACAAAATAGCCGACGAGCGCGCCAAACAGGACGTAACCCGACCAAAGCGATTTTCCGTCGTAAGTAAGGCAGTTTATTGCGACGCACACGGCAACTATGACCACAAGCACCCAAAACAATCTCTTTTTTAAAAAAGCGTCGTAACTTTTGCTTTCTACCGTGAGAGAAGGGTATATCAACCGCCGCTGAACTTCGTCAACGTCGACGCTTTGTTCCCCCACGTACGCGCCGCACAACGGACAATGAGTGAGTCCTTCGTTTACGTGCGCTTTGCATTTTTTGCAATACTTCATTTTTGTGTTTTACCTCTCGTTTTTAGCGAATAATCGTAACTTTTGGCGGCAAGTCAACGACAAAATCGTTGCGGTTTTGCTCAAACGGCGTCGCAGTTTGTGTCCAAACACACGTCAAGACCGTCGGCAGCCAACTTGTTGAAAAACAGTTTGACTACGTTGTTTTCCTTAATGGTTCGACTGCAAGATATTACGGTTTTTCCGTTGTAGGTACAGCAGGAAAAACTCACCATCTCTCTCTTTTGCGGTCCTAAAATAAACTCGTACCGCAAAACTTTGTCCAAAAACTCTTGCGGCGGGTTTACGAATCCGAGATTGCTGAGCGTGGTAGTGCGCGCTTTTGCGCCGTACTTTTCAAAGGCAATTTTTAGCACTATGTTTTTGATAAACAGCGGGCAAATCTTGATAAAAAAGTTGCGTTGGCTTTTTACGTTGAAGTTTATTATCCCCATAAAGTACTCTTTTGTGTTGTACTTTACGTACTGCTCCTTTACCGTTTGCAATACGGAGTCAAAATCCGTCGAGCCGTTGCTGTGAATACTCATAACGGAAATAAAGTTGCGCAACGTCGGAGTCGGGTACATTTTGCGCAAGTTTGCGGGAACGCTCACCACGACGGGACGTTTTTTGTCGTGCCCGTAAAAGCGTCTGTCCTCTTCTACCGCCCACGCGATTGCGGCGGTAAGATATTGCCCCACCGTCGCGCCGTAAGATTTTGCGACGGCGTTGAGTTTGTCGCTGTCTACGCTTCCGTTGACCACTACGAGAGAAAAGTTGTTGAGCCGCTCCCCGCGTATTTGGTAACTTACGACGTCTTTTTGCATTTTTGGCGTTTTTAAGTCCGCCATCTGAAAAAAACTGTCTACCGCTTCTTCCTTGTTGGGCTTGTCGCGGTCGTCGATATAGTTGTCGTTTGGCGTGATTTGCACGCCTTTAAGCCGCAGATACGCCCCCAAAAGCGTGTTTAAAAATACCAAACCGCCGTTTCCGTCGGTTACGGCGTGAAAAAAGTCCACCGATACGCGATATTTAAAGTACGTGACTCTTATCCCCGAGTGGCGACTGTCCATAGGTATGCGAGTGCAAGGAAAAAGACTTTCCTTTTCTACCACGACGGGATATATGCACGGCTCGTTGTAATACCAAAAAAATCCGCGCTTTACGCTGCCGCTAATGGTGGGAAAACGCTTTACCGTGCTGTTTAACGCACGTTGCAACACTTCCGGCTCAACTTCGTCTTTGAGTATCGCAGACAACCTGAACATTCCGTTGATGTCGGGAGAATCGGTAGAAGGAAAAATCATCGCCGCATTATCCAAGTTTACCCAGTCCGCAGTGGGGTTCTGCTCCTCCGCTATCTTTGATAGGCGGCGTTTGACTTCGTTTTGCTCGGCGGCAATTTTTTCCTTTTTTACCTTGTCCTCTGCCTTTTTAAAAGCGTCTTTGTACCCGCGCAAAAGGTTGCGCATACGTATCTCTGCGCGCGCTTGCCTAAAAAATATGCCTTCCAACGCTTTTTTGCGACGTCTTGCCGCCGCTCTTTCCTTTTTGCTCTGCTCCGTCGTCGTCGACGATATGTGCGGAGTCAACTTTTTTTGATGTTCTATATTCATTTTTTTATAAAAAATCTCTCAATGGAGTAAAATATTTGCCCGTGTTGCTGCGCTTGAAAAATTGATAAAGATTGCACTGAGTCTGCGCATTGAACAACTTGCGTTTTTTGTCGGCGCGTTTGCCAAAGGCGCGCTCCGCTTGGTCGTCGGCAGTAAGTATAAACGCCGACCAGTCCTCTGCGTTTTTGTAGTTGTCGCCGAGAGTACGCAACAAAATTCTCGCGCTTTTTACGTCCAACAACCGCTGCCCGTAAGGCGGATTTGTCACTATCGTTCCGTGAGAAATCGCGGGTTTAAAGTCCGCAACGTCCGCTACAAAAAATTTTACTTTGTCGGATATGCCCGCCCTGTGCGCGTGCCGCTCGCAAAGTTCTATCGCTTTGGGATTGACGTCGCCGCCGCAAAAATCTATCTTTCGGTCGGTTTTTTGAGTGTCGAGAGCGCGTTGTTTCGCTTTTGAGTACGCCGTTTTGTCAAAGTTTTGCCAGTGCGTATACGCAAAATCGCGGTCACGCCCCGACGCAACGTTGAGAGCGATTCTCGCCCCTTCCGTCACCAAAGTTCCGCTGCCGCAAAAAGGATCGTAAAACGGTCTGTCAAAACCGAAATCCGACAACAACAGTATCGCGCATGCCAAAGTTTCCTTTAACGGCGCGGCGGCAACGTAATCGCGGTATCCGCGCTTGTGAAGCCCCGCCCCGCTCGTGTCGATAAGTACCGTCGCTTGATTTTCTGACAGGTTTACTTCTATATTATACCTTGCACCCGTTTCCGAAAAAACGCTGTTTTTGGTGACATCGGTCAGTTTTTTGATTATGGCTTTTTTGCTTATGCTCTGTATCGCAGACAACGCAAACAAATCGCTTTTGACGCTTTTGGCGTTGACCACTATGCAAGCGTCGGAAGTAAGATAGTTTTGCCAGTCTACGCCGTATACACCGTCAAACAGACCATCGAAAGTTTCTGCGTTAAACCTTGCGACCTCGATAAAAACACGCTCCGCAGTACGCAAAAACATATTGCAGTTTGCCACGTCGTCGCTGTCCCCGTCAAATACTATACTGCCGTTTTGCGCCTTTAAGTCGGTTTTGCCTAATAGTTGCAACTCTCTTTTTAGTATGTTTTCTATCCCGAAAGCGCAATTTACGCTCAATTTGTATTTGTCCATAGGTTTACTCAACCTTCTGCTCGGCCTTGTTTTGCGGCGCAACCAAAGCAATTTCTCGAGCAACCAACGCGCCGGTCAAAGAAAGCGTGCCGCCCGCAACCACGTCGGTGAGATAATGCGCTCCCGCCGCCACGCGACCTATCGCCACAAGTCCCGTATACGCCACGCTTACCGTCCAAAAAACGATTCGCCACACTTTTTTGTCGTATTTTTGCGATACGTATGGCAAACACAACGACATTGCTATGAGTCCCGCGCTAAACGTGTGACCTGAGGGGAAAGACCTGCAAGCGTCGGAAGGCAACCCTTCCAAAAAGCGTTTGCCGTTGACCACAAACCAAGCGGTGTATTTTTCCGTACTGCCCAAAACGTTGAGCGCGCGGTACCTTACTCTCCCGACAGGCGTTTTTATCAATGCGACGATAAGATACAAGGCGGAAACGCACAGTATCGCCGCCGCAAACCTTAAAAGTTTGGTTCTGTCCGCTTTAAAGTTGTTTGCGATGACAAAAATGCCTATCCACGTCGCAACGCCGCACGCCAAACATACGCCAAAAACGCCCGCAGAAAGGGCGGAATCTCTCAAAAGATACTTTAATATTTCTGCAAACAGTTTAAAGCACACAAATATTCCCGCGCCAAAAGCCGCAACGCAACAAAGAATTTTTAGCGGCTTTTTAAAGTTTCCGTCAAAAAACCACTTGAACAAAAAGCAAAAGGCAAACGCCATCGCTATCCATATCGGCGACGCGCCCACGACTTCTACGGTTTTTGCGAATACGGAGTCGGTGTAGTACTGCCCCGCCGCAAGAACGCCCTTTGTAAGCCGTTGAGATATTTGCAAATCAAACGCGCTGCCTACCGCCATCAATACGATAAACAAAGCGGCGTAACAAACTGCAAAGATTATAATACTTTTTTTGCGGCTAAAATTTTTTAACATACTAATAATATTAGCATAAATTATTGTTTTTTGCAACTTTACAACGCCTACAACGGCAAAATACGACACTCTTAACAAATATGACTTTTTTGTAAACAAAATCCCGACTTTTGCGTTTTTTGTCGGGATTTTTTGGTTGTAGTCGGTTGATTTTGGCGCAAAAAAAGCGTTTGTCAAGTCGCTCTTTTGATTTTTGGCGTTTTCTATTCGGTAAAAATACTTATTTTGTGAATTTTCTTTTCGAGTTTTTTTGCCGTCGGCGTCGCGGCAAGACCGCCTTGCGACGTTTCTTTGAGTTCTGACGGCATTTTTTTGCCTACTTTATACATCGCTTCGATAATTTCGTCGGTGGGTATGTTTGCCGTCTGCCCCGCCAACGCCATATCCGCACTCGCAACGGCGTTTGCCGCCTGACTTGCGTTGCGAAAACTGCAAGGCAACTGCACCAAACCCGCAACGGGATCGCAAACCAAACCCATACAGTTCATCAAGGCTATGCCTACCGCGTTGGAACACATTTTGGGAGTTCCGCCCGCCATATATACCGCCGCAGCAGCCGCTATTGCCGCCGCTACGCCGCACTCCGCCTGACATCCGCCTTCCGCGCCGGATACGGTGGCGTTTGCGATAAAAATCGCGCCGAACCCGCTTGCAACGAGCAAAGCGTCAAGAACGTCTTTTTGCGCAAGATTGAGTTCTCGCGCCGTTTCGATAAGTACTGCGGGCAAAATTCCGCAACTTCCCGCCGTCGGCGCGGCGCATATACGCCCCATACTTGCGTTAACTTCGCAACAAGACAACGCCATCGTCATAATATTGTTGAGATAACTGCCGCTCAACGTTTTTCCGCCGGCGTACCGCCCTTGTTTAAAACTCTGACCTTTGATAAAGTTGCCCGTCATTTCCAACGGTTGCATTATCGCCCGAGTCGCCGACGCAACCATCGTGTCGTAATGCTTTTGAAGTCTATGATAAACCTGTTCTTTGGTAAGGTCGCTCAAAAGCATTTCGTTGCGCAAAACCACCTCGTGAAGCGGTACGTTGAGTTTTTTTGCTTTGTCCAGCAACTCCGCCACGTTTTTATACATTTGTCGCCTCCCTGTCTCGCAACGAGTTTGTTTCCTGCTGCTCCTCTTTGTCGGAAAAATTGAGTATTCTGACGTCTCGTATCCCGTCCAACTGCATCAAAAGATTTTTTAGGTGCGTCGGTACGATATCGTCGGTTTCTATTATCGTCGTCGCGCTCTGACCTTTGACTTGACGCGACAACCGCATAACCGCAATATTTATGCCCTGCCACGCAAGCAACTGCGTTATGCTGCTTATCACGCCCTTTTGGTCAACTTGATTTATCAGAATCGTGGGAGACTCGGCGTACAACTCGGTGGGTACTCCGTTGATTTTTGTGACCACTATCCTGCCGCCCCCGATACTGCTGCCCACGACGGTGGTGCGTGAACCGTCGTTGCAATAAAAAGTAATTTTGCAACTGTTTTCGTACTGCTCGTTTAGGTCGATTTCATAAAAACGGTAGATAAGTTTGCGCGCGTCGGCGTACCTGTAAGAGTCGGATATTCTTTCGTCGTCTTCAAAAAAACCCATGACGCCGGCAAGCAACGCCCTGTCCGTGCCGTGCCCCGCTCCCGTCTTTGCAAAACTGCCGGACAATCCGAACGCAACTTTGCCAAATGGCTTTTCACAAATTTCCGCCGCTATGCGCGCAAGACGAGCCGCCCCCGCCGTGTGAGAACTGCTCGGTCCCGTCATTATCGGTCCGATAACGTCAAAAACGCTTATGTCCATAGTTTTTTCTCCATAAAAAAGGCTGACGCCTCAAAAAAAAGGATTTTTTTGAATTATAACACCACTTAAAACAAAATACAACTTTTTATAGCCTTATTTTTGGGATTGCGCGGCGTTTTTTTAGGTTGACTGCGCAAAAAATTTTGCGCAACCGCAGTTTTTACCGCTTTACGCTATTTGTTGCGTAAGGTTTTAACGCTTTTATCCACTCGTTTTGGTCAAATCTTGCGTTGGCGGGGCTTGTTGAAGGCAATTTTGTCGCCGCCAAACAATCGGGAAAATATTTGCGGTACAACTCGAAACTTTTTGTTCCGTTGCAAAAAACCGCTTGTATATTGCTTTTTTTGAGCAAACCGCTTACGTCCGCTATCTGCTCCGCCTTTATGCTGTCGTCACTGCTACCCTTTATCCTGCACTTGTACACCACGTCCCACAACGCAACGCCGTTGTCCGCCAAAAACTTCCTTTTTGACTCGACGTCGTACTCTATTTGACAACAAAATATCTTGCCCATCGTACTCCAGAATCTGTTTTGTTTGTTTCCGTAAAAAAAGCCTTGCTCCCGACTTTTGACCGACGGAAAACTCCCCAAAACGAGAATTTTGCTGTTTTTGTCCCAAAACGGCTCAAAGCCGCAAAAAATCTGCTCCATAATCCCCGTATTTTTTCTTTGCGTTTTTTCTTTTGTAAAATATCGTCGTTTGCTTTTTGATGTTTGCTCGTTTTGCCGCAAAATTTACGGACGCCTTTTTAAGACGTCCGTACTCGATAAAAAAGTTTATTTTGCTATGCTGTCCCTGTCCGGTCCTACGCCGACGTAAGTAACTTTGACGTCGGTAAACTCTTGAATAAGTTTAAGGTAGTTTTTGGCATTTTGCGGCAAATCTTCTATTTTGCGAATTTTGGTGGTGTCGCATTTCCAACCGTCAACTTGCTTGTAAATCGGTTTGACTCTGTACATATCTTTTGTGGTGGGAATATAATCGATTTCCTTCCCGTCCAAAGTGTAGCCGACGCATACCTTTATCGTATCAAACGAGTCGAGTTTGTCTATTTTGCAAACGGCAATGTCGGTATATCCGTTTACCTGCGCTCCGTACCTAACGACCGGCAAGTCCAACCAACCGAGTCTACGCGCTCTGCCCGTGCGCGCGCCAAATTCGTCGTCGACTTTTTCGCCGCTGCCTCTAAACGCGCTCGCTTCTTCGTCGCCCATCTCCGTCGGGAACGGTCCGTTGCCTACCGCGCTGCTAAACGCCTTTATTACGCCTATTACGTTGCTGACGCTTTTTATCGGAACGCCCGCAGACGCACACGCGTACGCCGCCGTCGGGTTGCTACTCGTCACGTTGGGGTAGATGCCCAAATCCAAATCTTTCATTGCGCCCAACTGCCCTTCAAAAAGAATGTCCTTGTTTTGTTTGAGAGCGTCGTGAATAAAGCCGACAGGCTCGACTATCCGTTTGCCCAAAACCTTTGCCCATTCCTCGCACTTTGCAAAAATTTCTTCCGTGCTGACGGGCGCGCAGTCAAAGGCGGAAAGTTCCTTGTTTATCATAGGCAAAACGGTGTTGAGCCGCTCTTTGCAGTAGTCGAGGTCGAGCAAATCTTCCATACGCAAGGCTATACGACGCGCACGGTCGGCATAAGCGTATGCAATACCGCGTTTTGTGCTTCCTACGCCGCTTTTGGTGCGCTCAAACGCCGTGTCCAACGTCACGTGGTAGGGCATTAGTATGGTCGCTTTGCCGCTGACGTACATACGAGAAACGTCAACGCCTTTGCTTTCTATTTCTGCAATTTCCTTAATAAGTTCGTCAGGGTTTATCACCATACCCGTACCGGCAAGCACGCTGCACTTTTTGTAAAATATTCCGCAAGGAACAAGATGCAGTTTAAATACTCCGTTTTGGTTGACTACGGTATGCCCCGCATTGTCACCGCCTTGATAGCGAACTATCAAGTCCATGTCCTGCGCAAGATAATCAACTATTTTGCCTTTGCCTTCGTCACCCCATTGTCCTCCGACAACGATTTTTACCGCCATAATAAACCTCCGTATTAAATAATCTAACCAACTAAAAAAAGCATAGACGGTTTGTATCTATGCTTTAAAAGCGTCGTCAATGCCGACGGGTTTTGCGTTTGTATAAAATTGTTTGCGCCCTAAATACATAGTACGTCCCCTTACGCCTTTATTTTACCACATTACAGCAAAAACTCAAAACGTTTAACGCTGTTTTTTTGGCAAAATAAATTTTTTGTAACCTTCGCCGTACTGCAAACTGCGACTCACGCGTGAAAGCGTTGCGCTGCTTATATCGGTTTTTTCGATAATCTGCAAGTACGTTTCCCCTTCCGTAAGAAGGCGCGCTGCGCGAACGCGTTGAGCCATTTGCTCGACTTCCTTTTTGGTACACAAATCTTCCAGCAAGTCGATGCAGTCTTGCTTTGTTTTGAGTTTAAGCAACAATTCGCACAATTCGTCAATCATTGCGTCCCTATCGGATTTGTTCATGTTAACCTCCTCGCTTTTGTCTTTTGTTTTGCAAAAATACTTTTGGTCGAGATGCCTTTGCATTCGCAATCCGTTTTTGCGGTCGTCGGACCAACTCAACCGACGGCGGCGCGGTTTATTACGCGACATATTCCGCCGCTACTTTAAACAAGCACATTGTAGCACAAGTATATTTTTTTGGCAATAGAACAACCGACAAATGTAGACAAAATCTTTTTTTTGCGGGATACGCCTCGCAAAAAGACGAAAAAAAACCGCAAAAAAACGAACTCGAAACAAATATCGAGTCCGTTTTTGTGTTTTGCTTAAAGTTATTTAAGTTCCACCGTTGCGCCGGCTTCCTTAATTTTTGCTGCCATTTGCTCGGCAACTTCTTTGGGTTGTGCTTCCTTGATGGTAGCGGGTGCTTTTTCAACAAGGTTTTTAGCGTCAACGAGACCAAGTCCGGTGAGTTCGCGGATAACTTTGATAACGCCGATTTTGTTTGCGCCGACTTCCTTAAGAACGACGTCAAACTCCGTCTTTTCTTCTGCGGGAGCAGCGGCTGCGGCTGCGGGGCCTGCTACGACGGCGGTTGCTGCGGCGGATACGCCGAATTCGGTTTCGATTGCTTTAACCAACTCGTTGAGTTCCAGAACGGTCATGGTTTTGATTTCTTCTATAAATTTTTGAATGTCTGCCATTTTTTTAATCTCCTTTTAATAATTTTTTTGGGCTAAGCAGTCGCCCTACGATATTTTTTGTTTGTTTGCGCAAAAAAATTTTACGCTTGTTGTTTGTCCGCAATTGCTTTGAGCGCGATTGCAAGACCTTGTACGGGCGCGTTGAGAACGTTTGCCAGCATACCCAACAAAACGGGTTTTGCGGGAATCTTAGCCATCGTTTCTACCGTCTTGGCGTCGATAAATTCACCGTTCATCATACCGCACTTGATTTTCATCGTGGGATTTTTGTCTACGTTTTCCTTTGTCGTCTTTGCGGGCGCGATTTCGTCGTCGTAAGAAAAAGCGACTGCCGTCGGTCCGTTTAACGCTTCGTCAAACTTGTCGTATCCCAACTCGTTGAGGGCGATGCGGAAAAGAGTGTTTTTGTGTACGCCGTACTCTACGTTTGCAGTCCTAAACGCTTTGCGCATAACGGTGTCGTTTTCTACCGTCAAACCTTTGTAATCGACTATCACAAACGCTTTTGCGCGGCTGACCTTATCTTTGAGTTGGTCGATAACTACTCTCTTTGCTTCTTGGTTTGGTCTCATTTGTTTACCTCCTTTTTTTATTTTTGCGGGGGTGACCTTAGTATTAGTAATGGTTTCCCCTTATAAAAAACCCTTGTACCGATAGCACAAGGGAAAAAAGACTGTTTTAAAAAAAGTCCGTTTTGCTTGCGCTCGGCGAGATTTACCTTTGCACTCGCTGTCTTTGCTCAAGGGTTTGATATTTTGTTGTTTGATGGTTTTGTTTTGTCGGCGTTAGTTGGCTTTGTAGTTGACTTTTACGCCCGGTCCCATCGTGGTGGCAATAGTAACGCTCTTGATATATGTGCCTTTTGCCGCGGCGGGCTTTGCTTTTACTATTGCGTCCATAATGGTGTTGAAGTTTTCCTGCAGTTTGTCCTTACCAAAGGATTTTTTGCCGAATATAACGTGGCAGATAGAAGTTTTGTCTACTCTGTACTCTACTTTACCTGCTTTGACGTCGCTTATCGCTTTTGCAATGTCCGTAGTGACCGTGCCGCTCTTGGGGTTGGGCATCAAGCCTTTAGGTCCCAACAACTTACCGATACGACCGACCAAACCCATCATGTCGGGAGTGGTGATACATACGTCAAAGTCAAACCAACCGCCTTGAATTTTTGCTACTACGTCTTCTGCGCCTACAAAGTCTGCGCCTGCAGCCGTCGCTTCGTCGGCTTTTGCGCCCTTTGCGATGACGAGTACGCGCACCGTTTTGCCCGTACCGTTGGGAAGAACCACTACGCCTCTGACCTGTTGGTCTGCGTGACGGGTGTCAACGCCTAATCTCACGTGCAACTCCATAGTTTCGTCAAACTTTGCTTTGCCCGTGTCGATAGCGATTTGAATTGCTTCCGCCGTTTCGTAAGCCTTTGTTTTGTCGAAGGATTTTAAACTGTCGATATATTTTTTTCCGCCTGTCATGTCAATCCTCCTTAGTCAACCACTTCTACGCCCATGCTGCGGGCAGTACCCGCCACCATGCTGCATGCGGTTTCTATACTTGCTGCGTTGAGGTCTACCATTTTGAGTTTTGCAATTTCCTCAACTTGAGCCTTTGTGATTTTTGCAACCTTAGTTTTGTTGGGGGTTGCGCTTGCGGACTCTATGTTGCACGCCTTTTTGATAAGCACTGCCGCAGGGGGAGTCTTTAATACAAAGGTAAAAGATCTGTCTTGATAAATAGTGACGATAACGGGAATGATAAGTCCCGCTTTATCCTGCGTCTTTGCGTTGAATTCCTTAGTAAAACCGGGTATGTTGATACCGTGAGGTCCTAACGCAGAGCCGACGGGAGGCGCCGGCGTCGCTTTGCCGGCGGGCAGTTGAAGTTTAACAACCGCAGTAACTTTTTTTGCCATAATTCTCCTATATTTTTTGTGGTTTTAGTGGGCGCAGAAATATTTACGCCCTCCCACTTTTAGCAAACTATTTTAATAATTCGATTTGGTTAAAATCCATATCGACGGCGGTTTCGCGACCGAACATGCTGAGCATAAGCCCCGCTTTGCGGTGCAAATTATCCACCGATTTGACAACGCCGATAAGCCCTTCAAACGGTCCGTAAATTACCTTTACGTTGTCCCCGACGTTAACGTCCATATTGTCGGAAACGTCTTCCAGCCTCAAACGCTTGACTTCTTCCTCTTCCAAAGGCCACGCCTTGCCCTGCGGACCGACAAAACCGGTCACGCCGCGCGTCGTGTAGGTGAGCATATACCACAATTGAGAGGAATAAACAAGTTTGACAAAAACGTAGCAGGGCATAATTTTGGTTTCCACCGCTTTCTTTTTGCCGTTTTTTTCCTCTATCGTCTGTTCCGTCGGGATTTTTATGTCAAGTATTTGGTCTTGCAGATTGTTGTTTTCTATCATCTGCTCGAGATTTGCCTTGACTATATTTTCATACCCGCTGTAAGTATGCAAAATATACCATTTTGCTTGCTCTGTTTCGCCCATTTTGTCCTCGATAACCTCGATAATGCAACGCTAAATCAGCCTACCAGCAAATCAAGTAATGCCGATAAACCGACGTCGACTGCCGTCGTAAACGCCGTAAATACGACGACGACTGCCAGCACTATGCCCATGTTCTGCATGACCGTAGCAAAGGTAGGCCAAGTAACTTTTTTGAGTTCTGACCCGCTCTTGCTTAAAAACGTACCAAGACGGTTTTTCTTTTTGGGTTTGTCCGTTTTGTTTTTTGCCATTTTGAGTGCCTCCCCGACTTTAATAAAAAGTTGATTTAAGACTACTTTGCTTCCTTATGCGCAGTGTGTTTTTTGCAGAAGGGGCAATATTTGTTCAACTCTAATCTGTCGGTCGTATTCTTTTTGTTTTTGTAACCGTCATAGTTGCGTTGTTTGCATTCCGTACAGGCCAAAGTAATTTTAACTCTGTTGCCTTTTGCATTTGCCATAGTAAAACCTCTTGTTTTTTAGCACAAAAATTTACACCCCTTTAAGAGTGCTTGAATATATTAGCACACCTCGACGGGCTTGTCAATCGTTTTTTGCATTTTTGTTGAAATAGTTTTTGTAAGAATTGCTTTTTGTTTCGCCCGCCCTTTTTGCGACGGTATAAGACGGCGGCGTTTTGCGCGGTCTTGACGTCGCGCTCGGCTATTTGGCGCGTTTTGCTTTGTACTCGTCAAAATCGGCGGTCACTTTTTCCAACTTTTTGATTATATCCAATTCGTACGGGCATCTTTGCATACACTTTCCGCATTTTACGCATTTGTCGGCGGTGGTTTTCATACTGAAATATCTGTCTGCCGCCCAGTCCGCAAGGTCGTAATTTTTTAGGTAGTTTTGAAAGGTAAAACAGGTAGGTATATCTATGCCTACGGTGCAGGGCGCGCAATAACCGCATCTGCGACAAAAAACGTTGCCCAACTCCGCCGCTATTTTTTTGCAACGGGCTTTTTCCTCCGCGTTAAGCGCGTCAAAGGAAAGGTCGGCGTCCTCGTCCACTTCTTTAAAACTCGCCATACCGGGTATAACGACGGATACGTGCGGATTGTCAAAACAAAAACGCATCGCAAGTTTGACGTCGGTAAGATTGCCGCCTGCAAGCGGTTTCATTACCACTACGCCGATATCGTGTTTAAAAGCGCTTTCAAACAAATCGTCGCCCTGCCTTTCCACTATATTATAAGGAAACATAATACTTTCTATTTTGTCGGAAAAGTTGTCAATCGCGTACTGCAAAATTTCTTTTTTGTGGCACGTAAGACCAAAGTGCAACACTTTGCCTTGTTGACGGTATTTTTTAAAGGTTTGGTACGCGCCGCCTTCCGCAAAAATTTTGTCTATTCCCGCAATATCCTTGACGTTGTGAACCTGATACAAATCTATATACGACGTTTCCAACGCCGCAAGGGAATCTTCTATGTTTTTTGCAAAGCCTTCGCCGTCGCAGGCAGGACCTTTTGTGGCAAGAACTACCTCCCGCCGACGATTTTTTATCGCTTTGCCTATATAACTTTCGCTGACGGTGTACCCGCGTGCGGTATCTATATAATTTATCCCTTTGTCAAGCACATAGTTTACCACTTTTGCCGCTTCTTCCGCGTCAAGCCTTTGCAAAGGTATGCCACCCAACCCGACGACGGATATTTTTAAGCCGCTTTTTCCCAAAACTTTGTATTCCATAAAAAAAACCTCTCTCGCGCAAACGGAATTGCCGCCGCTCCTTGTATTTTGTCAAAACCCGAAAGTCATTGTCAAAACCTTAAAGCAAGCCAAAGCAAACCCGACTGTTGCTTAATTTTTATTTTAACGCAAAAATCAAAAAAAGTAAACCGAACGCCGCGCATAGACAAAAAAAACCGCAAAGATTGCCTTGCGGTTTTGTAATATCGTCGGTTTTTGTGAGTTTGCGGCGCATTTTGCCGTATTTGCAATTCGATTACGCTATATAATATATAGTATCGTAGTATTCGGTTTTGCGGCGTTTTAAAGTTTGACGTTTTAAAGTCATCGGTTGCTTGCGATGGACGGCTGTTTAGATTCGTTTTGCTCCGACATCGCTTTTTCTTTTTCTTCTTTGGTTGCCAACGGCATTTCAAAATAAAAATCGCTGCCTTTGCCCAAAACGCTGTTTGCGCCGTACTTTGCTTTGTGTTTTATCAAAATATCCTTGACTATCGACAACCCTAAACCGTTGCTGTCGCCGCGTTGGTGCTTTATACTGGCTTTGGTGTATCTGTCCCAAATATGAGGCAGTTCCTCTTGAGAAATACCTATGCCGTAGTCAAATATATCAAATCTCACGGCGTCTTTGTATTTTTTGAGAACCAACCGTATCACCGTGCTGTTTCCGCTGTATTTGACGGCGTTGGATATAAAGTTGTTAAAAACTCTGTCCATACGCTGTTTGTCGGCGGTGACGTATACTCCGCCGTCTATATCCCGCTCGAATTTAAACTTTTTGTTTGCGTCGGCGTATATATCGATGGTCTTGTTGAGTTGCTCGGAAAGGTCGTACACTTCAAACTTGAGTTGCGTGGCGTTTTCGTTTTTTGCAAGAACGAGAAGGTTGTTTACCATCTCGGTGAGTCTGTCGGCTTCTCCTATTATCGTTGCGAGATGCTTTTCGCGTTTTTCCTTGTTGTCGCCCGACAAATCGCGAATCATCTCCGCATAAGACTTGATGAGAGTAAGCGGCGTGCGTAGGTCGTGACCGACGTTTGCTATCATATCCTTGCGCATTGTTTCGGCGCGAGCAAGTTCCTTTGCGGTGAGGTTTAAACTCTCCGACAACTCGTCGACTTCGTTGTAACCGTTGCCCGCAAACCGCACGTCATAGTCGCCCGACGCAAGCCTTGCCGCCGAACGCGACATCTGCTCTATGGGACGCGACAACTGCGCGGACAACAACCACGCCGCCGCAAAGGACAACACCAACGCCGATATAGTGACGACGAGCAACTGCGCCGCCATCAACGACATCGTAGACGCCAAATTAAACAGCGGAACGTAAGCGTAAAAAATAAATTCCTGTCCGCCTTCGCCGTAAAAAGCGACGGCAAACCTTATGGCGGTTTTTTCCGTGCTGTTGTCGTCGGCTATGGTTTCGCAAATGGTTTTGTCGGGAGAATTTTTAAGTTCTGCGCTCAATCTTGCGACGCCGGATATTATTTCCTTTTTTCCGTTGTGGAAAGTGCCGAAGTTTTTGTCCGCCAACACGAGTTTGTCCTCGTTTCCGTTGCTATCCACGCCGTACAGGCACTGTTTGTACGGACCGAAAAGATAAATGTTGAATCCGTTTGTACGAGCAAGCCCGTATAGGTCGGATTTGGATTTTTCCCAGCCGTTTGCCTTAATCATAGATACGGAAGACTCGCACAAGCGGCGAACGTCGTTCATACGCATTCCGTTGTAGTAGGACTTTGCAAACACAAACTGAAAAAACCACATTACGGCGAGTATGCACACCGCAAAAAGCATAAAATAAAGCCATATCCCAAAGCGTATGCCGTTGAGATTTGACTTTGTTTTGCGTGGCGCGCCGACGCCGTTTTTAGCGGCGTCGGGCGCGGTTTTTATTGAGTTTTTGGTTTGAGGAGAGTAGTTTTTAGCCCTCGACTTCCGGTTGTTCATACTCAAACTTGTAGCCCAGTCCTCTCAACGTAACGATGCAATTGCGGTACGGTCCGAGATTGCTGCGCAGCATTTTGATATGAGTATCGACGGTGCGGTCGTCACCGTAAAAATCGTATCCCCAAACGTTGGCAAGTAATTTTTCTCTGCTGACGGCTTTGCCTTCGTTTTTGACGAGGAAAAACAGTACTTCGTACTCTTTGGGAGTCATATCGGCTTTTTGTTTGTCAACGATAACGTTTCTGCCTTCAAAATCGATGACAAGACCGCCGTATACGCGAGTATCCCTTTCCTTCTCCTCGCCGCGATTAAAACGGTTTAACACCGCCTTTACGCGAGCGATAACCTCTTTGGGACTAAAGGGTTTTGTGACGTAATCGTCTACGCCCATTTCAAAACTGAACAGTTTGTCATACTCTTGGTCACGAGCGGACAAGATGATGACGGGAATGTTCTTTTGATTTTTTCTGATTTCTTTGAGCGCACTCATACCGTCCATTTTGGGCATCATAATATCCATTATGATGAGGTCAAAATTTTGATTTTCGCACAGTTTGACTGCTTCCAGACCGTCGGCGGCACAGACTGCTTCAAAATCGTTGTACTCAAGGTACTCTTTGAGAACCTCTCTGATTTGTTGTTCGTCATCGACGACAAGAATTCTTTTCATCTGTTAAAACTCCTTTATTTATATTTTTGTTTGTTGTTTTGTTGTTTTTGGTTTTTCTATTTTTGGTTTTTTGGTTTTTGGGTTTGTTAATTTGTCGTTTGGTCGGTTGGATTTTGGTCGGCTTGCTCGACGGCGGTTTGCCCTTGCTCTACGTCGCAAGCGATTTGCGTTTCTTTGTCGGTTTTGGATTTCTTGCGAGCCTTAAACACGACGAATCTGCAAAAAAGAAAATCGCATACCGTGTTTATCGCCATTTTTATCAGTTTTGCGACGGCGGGAGTCAACCCTTTGTTGACAAACCAAACTATCAAAAGCCCCGCCAACGGCGTCGTAACGGCGTAATACAAAACGTACAACAACAGCCCGTACTTGTTGCCGCTGTACCTAAACGTAAACCGCCTGTTTAACAAATAATTGCATACGCAGGACAACAAAACGGAAACGGCTTCCGCAAGCATAAGCCACAAGCCTATCGCTCTTTGCGAGTCGCCAAACGGGCTTAATTTTGACAACAACCAAAAACTGCCCAAAGCCATGCCGCCCGTGATGGTCGCGTTGATAAAAAACCGCAATATCTGCTTGGGCGTCTTTGGCGTCATACCCATTACGCTTGCCGTAGAAGTTTCTTCCCGCTCGCTTTTGTCTTTCCGATTCATCTACCGAGCCACCAAAACATAAGCAGCGCGGCGGCGGCAAACCCGCACAAAACGCTCAAAACCGCAGGAAGATAATGTCGTAAAGCCGCCCGCATAAGCGCGGAATGCTCCTTGCGGGACAAATCCAACCCGTTTTTTTTGGTTCTGCGTTGCTTGTATACGGGACGAGTCAAGTCCATATCCGCAAAACTCGTTTGACCGTCGTCTTGCCATACGTGGTCAGGACCGAAATCGTCGGCAAGCATGGGAGGCTCGTCCGTCGTGACAGTCTCTTTTTTTGCGTGCGTATCAACCTGATTTTTGTCCTTTTTCATTTTGCGCCTTTTTTTGCCCTTTAAACGCTTTTGCGGTATTTATCGCGCAAATAGCCGTTTAAACCGACTTCTGCTTTTCCGTACTATAGTGTAACAAAAAATTTAAACAAATGCAAGGATTAAAAGCAAAAATTTCACAAATCTACATGAATTTTAATTTTGTAGATTATTTATAACAAAAAAAAAGACGGCCGAAAGCACAAACCGCTCTCTAAGTGCGTCACCCATAGGGATTTAAATTAAATAAAGTAAAAAAGCAAACCAAAATTGTTTGCTTTTTATTATTCATAATGTAATACTCCTTTGAATTTTATTTTAATGCTTGCCATTTTTGCCATTTGCTACAACTTGCCATAGGATTCATCTGCGCTTGATTAAATCCCCCTCCACAACATTTACCCGTTTGGTTTTGTTCAAATACAGAGTATGAACCGAAAGCGTCCGTACTTCTACTTCCTGCCCATAAAGCACAAGTGGCGCATACTTTAAAAGAACTTGGTAATCTGTTTTCCATTTTTTTAACTCTCCTTTTGTTGATAAACAAAGTATAGCATAGTCGTTATACCATATTTGGGATTATAAAGACCAGTCCTTCATAACAATTAAAAATTCTTTAGTGAATTTTTCCACCAAAGTTATAAATTCTTCGTCTGTTGTTGCTTTTAACCCTTTTGGTGTTTCGCCTATTTGTTGTTTATAATTTTGACAAATAAATGAAGTATAACTTTTAATATTTTCTTTTAGGATACTAAATTTTTCCGCATCTCTTTCAACGCCATAAAGCAAAATTCTTGCCGCAAAATTATCTTCCAAACAATCTCTACTTCTAATTTCTAAATATGGAGATTTTTCTGAAAACCCCAATTTTTTAATTACAAGACAAATATATGGGTATTGTCCTGCTTTCCACACGCCTACTTGGTATCCGTTTTTATTTAAGTGAGGAACTATTGAATTATTAAAATAACTTTCCCACTTTACAAAATCTATATTAGTGTTGTTTTCTTTTGGTTTCTCGTTCGTATAGTAAGCACTATAAAGCTTATACACGTAAGCAATATAATAGTCAAGAACATCATTGAAAGTGCTATTATCATTTAAAAAAAGATTATAAATACTGTCAATATCAAATATACTCCATCCCGCCTTATCTATACGTTCTTTTTCTTCATTGGATATTTTAGCTGTTTTATAAAAAATTTTATACACTTTTTCTATAGGTTTTTCACCTACTTTTACAAGCCAATTACAGTGTGCATTAATTTTTTCATTATAATTATCTAATTGCTTATGTTCTTCACTTATTGTCTTGTCTTCAATGACTATTAAATAATCTTTGCCATCATATTTAAACCAAACAGAAATATCTATTTTGTTCCATTGCGCAGTCGTTTTTAAGTCTTCAATTTTTGAAAAATTAAGGCTGTCTTTTGTGAAAGCATTAAAAACCTTTTTACAGATTTTAACAACTTCTTCATTTTCACAATCGTGGTTTTCAAACAACCATCTTAAAAAAGCATCTTGAGATAATTCTTTTGTCGCATAATCAAATAAATTTTTCATTTGACTTACTCCTTATATTTTTCATTTGCAGCTCGCACGTTTTTCTTTATGCGTTCTCTAAGTTCTAGCGGCGACAAAACTTCAACGGCGTTAAGATATTGCATCGCCCAATATTCCATTGCGTTTATACTAGCGTGCACTTTCACTAAAAAACGTCCATCTTGTCGTTCTTCTATGCGAATATCTTTACCAAACCAATCAATAATTTGGTCGATAGCCCAACCGTCTGCAGTAAATTCAATAGTTTGAGGTTCATCAAAAAACATATACGGCATACTTTGCGAGAAGCGTTTATAATCTATGCCATACTCAAACCCTTTAACCGATTTTAACGGTGTACGAATCGTATCAAGTTGTTCAATATCAGTAATTCTATCCATACGGTAATACTGAATATGTTGCCACTTTTCGTTATAACCCATTAAATAATAGCGTTGATTGTGAAGTATCATTTGATAGGGGCTAACCGTATGAATTGCCGAACGGTGCATT
Source organism: uncultured Clostridia bacterium (assembly GCA_934230325.1). Taxonomy (GTDB): domain Bacteria; phylum Bacillota; class Clostridia; order Christensenellales; family CAG-314; genus SFEB01. The sequence goes on from CAKQEP010000003.1 coordinate 41,255, forward strand.
TTTTTATCTGCGCCATATTTATTATAATCGAACTTGATTTGACGTTCCGACTCAATCGCCTCGTCGATAATTTCAATATTGTAAAAAACGGCGACATTTTCCGTTTTATTCCATTCTTGTACAGAATAAATATTTTTAACGCGCTTCTTAAAATACTTGTTCGACTGAGCGCAAAGCTTTTCTATAAGTTCTTTCGATTGTTTAGGTGTAATATGCTTACTCGATAAAACACCGTCTATTAAGAGTTTTAGTTCACTATCTTCAAAAGTTCTTTCCGCAAGATATGAGCCTTTTTTTGTAGTCTCAATTTCATATCCTGCTTCGTTAAGCAGTGATATATTTCTACCGATTGCCTTTCTTTCAATTGTAAGTCCGTATTCGCTCTCTAATAGTTCTACTATTTTATCGTGTTTTATAGGGTGTTCACTATCGCTATGTTTTTCTAAAATTTGCAAGACACGAATAAGCGCCAGTTTTTTCGGTTCAAAACTTTCCATTTTTATAACCGCCTTTATTTCAGTATTTTTATTATACCAAAACTGTCGCAATAAATCAAGCATCTATTTGTTCGGATAAGTTACAAATATCTTCCCAGACTAAAATTTCTTTTTCAAATAAAGCGGTAGCTATTGTTTCAAGCAGTTTCTGATTGTCCTTAAGTAACGTGAATGCTTCGTTATACAGTTCTTCAAGCATCTCTGAAATTTTATCGGTGATTTCTTCGACACGTTTAATCGGTTGTTTGTCGTGATAGGGACTACCGTCATAAAGATAATAAAAACCTTTTATCGCCAACTTTTCTATGTAATATCTCGTCAACTGACTAGCTTTTTTAATGTCAGATTCTACTCCTAAATCAGGTGTGTTATAAATAATTTCTGTACTTGCTTTTCCTGAAAGTAATATTATGATTTCATTCTTGAATTCTTCAAAGGTATGATTTTCTTCTTCGTGCTCATAAGTAGAGCAAAAACCACCGACTTCTCCGTGTTTTTTGGACGTAAGTAGTGCAATTTTCTTCCCTAAAAGAATTGAGGCGACAGCGTGTCCTGCTTCATGATAGCATACCATTTTTCTTTCCGTTTCATTCATCTTTTTAGACGGAAGATGTTTTGTAGATAAACGCATAACCGCATCTATAAAATGCTTTTTATTTATGCTTGTTAAATTTTCATATCCAGCATATACACCTGCTTCGTTTACGACACTTTCTAAAAAAGCACATGATTTCCCTTCTAAAAGGTTTGCAACGAACTCTGCTGAAACGTCTTCAGTTATTGCCTTGTTTTTCAAGAAGTGTGCAATAATTTTTATTGAATCTTCCTTGTTTGGTATTTCAATTTTCATTTGTTTGCCAAATCTTCCTTCTCTTAATAAGGAATAGGGAATGTTTAATATCTCGTTCGCCGTTGCTACAACGAATACGTCTTTTCCTTTTAAATCTTCAAAGCAAGACTGGATAGTTACGAATTCTTCTTTATTGTTATCTTCTCTTAAATTGTCTTGCGCAAACTTATCCATATCGTCTAAAAAAACGATTGACGGCTGATTATTGATTGCATTTTCAAAAGTTTCCCTAATTTTATCTACAAAAGCACCGTCTGCACGGTCTTTTTTGCACGAAAAGCATTTTCTTCCACTTTCTTCAATCAAGGTTTTAGCCATAAGAGTTTTTCCTAACCCAGGCTCTCCATGTAAGAGAATAGCCTTTGGCATCTCTACGCCTAAAGCAGAGTACTTTTCTTTGTTCTTCATTACGTCGCAAAGGCGCATCAATTCTTCTTTTTCAGTTTCATAACCGATAATTGCTTCAAATTTTTTCATATTTTATTCTCCTCTTGTTTTGTGATTGTATTTTATCAAAATTATTGTACCAAAAACGGGATAATAATTTATTTATTTTCATAAAGTGTAGCACACTATACTTTGCAAGCAAAGTCGTGTGTTTTGCAAAGCAAAAAGAAAAAGGATAGCAAAAATTCTGCTATCCTTTTATATTGTCTAAAAAATCCCTAAGGGAAACGCCCTTATGCCGTCTTGTTTTTGCGCTTTATCGCCGCTAAAAACCGAGCGGAATCAAAATCAAATCGTTTTTTCCTTGCCCGTAACGTAGGAATCGAATATTTTGGACATATCCGCGCCGTACGCCTTAGAAAAACTGTCCGCAAGCGACGCGGGAGGGGCTATTTGCAAAAAGTTTGCGTCGTAATAAATTTTTAACGCGCGCAAAAATTTTGTTTTGCCCGTGACGCGTCTTATATCGTCAAACATTATCATCGCCTTTACGTAACTCATATAACAATATTCCGCGTCGTTGCGGTACTCGTAGATACTGCGGTTTAAACTCGTGTCTATATCGTTGAAGTAGTTGTGAGTTATGTCAAGATAATTGTTGAGGCTTTGTTTGCTCGCCGCAATCTCCCCCTTTGCATCAACGCCAAAGTCGTTGTCCTCAAAAAATAACATCGTGCTGTACTCTGCAAGACCTTCGTCCTGCCAAGCGTTGCGTATTTGGTCGTTGCCGACGACGCCGTACCACCACTGATGCGCTATTTCGTGTACTGCGGCTTTTTTGTAAGTTTTTTCCGACATACCGCTCGTAACCATAGCGAGGCGCGGATACTCCATACCTCCTTCAAAAAAGTCGCTCTCGACGACGGAAAGCGTTTTGTAAGGATACTCGCCAAAAACCGAACCGAAATATTTTAGCGCAGCCAAACACATCTTTGCCGTTTCCTCCGGTTTTTGGTCGGCAAAATAGTAGTAATCCAGCCTTGTTTTGCCGCAATTTTGCGATACCGTTTTAAATTTTTGCGACATAACGATAGAAAAATCTCTCACGCCCTCCGCAGAAAAACAGTAGCGCGCAACGCCGTTGTTTTCTTGTTTGTCCGTCAAATCTCCGCCCGCCGCAACGACGTAACTTTTGTCTACGCTGATTTTTACCGCATAGTTTGCGACGTCGGAAACAAACGGATCGCCTACGGGAGAGTACAAGTCGGTCAACCACCCCGCAGTTTGGTCGTATCGACAAAGTATCGGGTACCAGTCGTTTAGATTTATCGTGTTGTCGCCGTACCCGAACCGATGCCAAACGTTGGGCAAGGTCGTGTCAAATTGTATCGATACTTGCGTCTTGTCGCCTTGTTTGAGCGGTTTGGGAATGGGTACGGAAAGCACGTTGTAATCTTCGCCGCATATTTCAAAAGCAACGTCCTCGCCCGCCGCCTTTACCGATTTGACTTCGATTTTGCCATAACTGTACCCGTTTTTGTACGCCGCCGCCAACTTGGTCGCAGAAACGGGCTTTTTTGCCGCTCCTTCCCTGAATGCGTTGGGATACAAGTGAAACAACAATTTGTCCTGCTCTTTGCCCGTGTCGTTGCGATAATCAAAGACCAAAACGGCGGATACGGTATTAGTTTTTTCGTCAAAACCCGCTTCCAAAGTATAGGAATTGAGTTTTTTGCTTTGCTTTTTTAATCTGTCCGCATAGTTGCCGCCGCCGCACGCCGCAAAGCATACGACCACCCCCAGCGCAACCGCCGTCACCAAAATTAAAGACAGAATTTTTAAAGATTTTTTCATACTTCTTTACCTCGCCTGTATTCCTTTATAATTATGACGGCAAAAAAGGTTTTATGACTGTTTTGCAAAGCGGCGGAACGCATAAGGAATAAAAACGGCGTTTGCGTTTACGCTAACAATATGAAACGTAAAATATTGTTTTTAATTTTGTTTTTATCCTTTTTTTCGGCGTTTTTTTGCGCCGCCGCCCCCGCGACAGGCAAAAGGACGATTTGCAACGCCGCCAAAAACGACGAGGTTTGTTGCTGTTTGAGCGACGATTTTTGTTGCGATTTTGTCGCTAAAAACGAAGAAAAGCAAACGGTGATAATAATGTACCACTCGGTATTAAAAAGCCGCCAAAACAAATATATTTGTTCTCCGACGCAGATAGAAAACGACATAAAACGATTTATCGACGAAGGTTATCGCTTTGTTTTGCCCGCCGACCTTATCGCTTACGCGGACGGCGTTTGCGACCTGCCCAACAAAACGGTAATGCTTACTTTTGACGACGGCCATTACAACTTTTTGTATTACGTATTGCCGATTTTGGAGCGATACGGCGCAAAAGCGGTAGTAAGCGTCGTCGGAGCGTTTTGCGAATCGAGCGAAAAAGACGCACACAACCCCAACTATTCCTACCTTACCGCGCAAGACTTAAAAATTATTGCCGCAAACCCGCTCGTCAGTATTGCAAACCACACTTTCGATATGCACAAAACTGCGCCTCGACACGGCGCGGGTAGGCTTAAAGGAGAAACGGACGAACAGTACGCCGACGCTTTAAGGCTAGATTTAAGCAAGTTGCAACGCCTTTTGACAAAAAACTGCGGCGTAACGCCCGACACCTTCACTTATCCTTTTGGCAACGTAACCAAAATTGCGCAAAAACAATTGCCGCAACTCGGTTTTAAAGTTTCGTTGACGTGCAAGGAAGGCGTTTCCTCAATAAAAAAAGGCGACAAAACCACCCTTTTTGACCTTAAAAGAATAAACCGTAGCGGTTTTATCGATACCGACGCACTCTTTACGCTGATAAACAATTACGTCAACGCTTCCGTGAGATTACCCCATCGTCGCAGCACCGCCTGAATACAGCGTTTTGTGGGCGTTGTTTCGGGCGGAACTTTAAACGGCTGGGGTTGTCGGCCGTTTCGTCGCGTCGACAACGGAAAAAAGGCGGAAAATTTTACTTTTTAAGAATAAAATTTTGAGTATTGACCAAACTATCAGTACAGTCTTAAAACGGAGGTAAATTATGAAAAACATCGTTAAGACGGGCGAAAAGCCGGGTAAAGGCACTTATTCCTGCACTAATTGCGGCACGGACGTTACTTTAAACGCAAGTGACAAATGTCCCCCCTGCCCCAAATGCAACAACAGCGAATTTAAAAAGTGCAACGGCTAAACGCCAAACAAAAAAAGGACTTGCTTTAATGCGAGTCTTTTTTTGTCGTCAGATACCAAAAACTCAAGTCGATTGCGGCAAAAATTTGGATACGTATGCAAGTATTTTTTACTCATGACTTAAAAACAAATTAAAAATCCTTGTTTTAAGACAATTTGGTTTGAAAATCGTTTAAAAATCCTTTACAAATCGACGGATTGCGTTTATAATATAAGTTAAAATTTTTATCGTTTACTCAAGGAGAAAACAAGGCATGGAAGATTTAATGCGGGATATCGAAAGAGTTCTGGTAGACAAACAAAGCATTTTAAAAAGATGCGACGAATTGGGAGCGCAGATTTCAAAAGATTATTACGGCAAACGCCCGATGTTTATCTGCGTGCTTAAAGGCAGCGTTATGTTTTATGCCGACCTTATCCGCAGGGTTAGTATCGACTGCGAGTTGGAGTTTATGGCGATAAGCAGTTACGGCGCAAGCAAAAGCAGTAGCGGAGAGGTTCGCGTCGTCAAAGACCTCAACACCCAAGTGGAAGGCAGACACCTCATCATCGTAGAAGATATTGTCGATACGGGAATTACTCTCAACTATCTCGTCAACAACCTTAAATGCAGAGGCGCGGCAAGCGTGGAAATTTGTACGCTTTTGGACAAGCCCGAACGGCGCGAAAGAGACGTTCACGCAAAGTACAGCGGTTTTGTCATTCCCAACGAGTTTGTCGTGGGATACGGTTTGGACTTTGACGAAAAATACCGCAACTTGCCCGAAGTTTGCGTTTTGAAACAATAAAAACGTAATACGTATGCCTTTAACCGCAACAATACAAAAAATCAGAAACCACAACCAAAAAAAACCGCAAGCAAACGACTTGCGGTTTTGTTTAACTCAACCGACCAAACGACAACAATAAAAAAGTCGCGTGTAGCATTGTGGTACTTTTTTACGGTAAAATTACTTTTTGTAAGGTACGTCGAGTTTATCCAAAATTACTTTAAATTTATCCAAAGAGTCCGTATGTCCCTTTAATTCCAAATACTCCACGCCGCGCGCTTCCAGTTGTCTGCAATTTTGTTCGCTTAAAGTATCCGCTATAAATACGTTAGAATCTCTCGCTATCGTTGCATCTGCGCTTTCCGAATTACCTTTACCCATCAACTTAACTTCTGTACGATAAATTTTACCCGTACGAGAAATCAGTTTGTAATCTACTTCTCTGTCATACTCCTTGCTTTTATCTTTTTTGAAATGCTTGTTGTCGATATTTTCTGCAGGCACACCCGCTTCTGCACACAGTCGGTCAATCAAAGGTTTTTCTACCTTTTTGCCTATTGCGCTCCACGCACCGCCCCTTATCTGCAGTTTTTTGGTTGCAAGAGCATTTATCACAATTAAACTCTCAGATAAAGTCAAATCAACGGTAACTCCGTTGTAAGAAATTTTTATCGATATGGCAAGTCCGGCGTCGGCATCGTTTTCCATAGACTGCAACAAGTCGCTTAAATATTCAAAGTTTTGGTTAGCAACGCTAAAAACTACGCTTTTGGTTGCCGTTCCGTAAATATTTGTTATTGTTTTTTTGTTTACGCCGGCATAAATTGCCGCTTCTTCCGGCGAAAAGTTTGCAAAATTGATAAAGTATTTTTTGTACCAGTCGAGGGTTATATCTTCTGCGTTCATTTTGGCGCTTACTATTTTTTTAAAAAAATCTATAGTAAAATCAAGAAAAACGGCGTTTATTGCTCGCACAATTTCTTCCCGATAATCTTCCCCTCTCATTAACTTTTCTATGGTTTTTTTGATTATTTCATTTTCGAACGTCATAGTTTATTTTGCCCCCCTCTATTAACCGGATGTAATCATTGTTGATTTCTCCTAATACCGGCACTCTGTTCATGTTGTACGCAACTTTGCCAAACGTGCCGCAACCTGCAAACGGATCCAAAACAGTATCGCCCTCAAAAGAATAATATTTTAGTATGCGCCTACACAATTCATCAGGGAAAACCGCAGGGTGATTTTTGTTGCTTTTTGGCGTAATGTACCAACAATTTGTCGTGTCAATATCTTCAGCCTCAAATTTGTCATATTCGTCATATTCGTTGATGTTTTCGTCCAACAAAAACGAACAATTTTTGCGGTATACCATTATGCTTTCCGTAATACAGTTGGGCTTGTAACTCAATGCTTTTCTTGTTTGCTGATATCCCCCTACTCTGTTTTTAACGGACGGCTCGGGTTTTATCCAAATAATTTCGTCCACGAAGTAAAACCCCGCCTCCTGCAATACTTTGTGAAAATCAAAGTGTATCGGATACCTTATACTTTCAAATTCTCTGCCCGGCCTTTTGGTTATTACCGGAGAAACATTTACGATAAGAAACCTTCCGTCCTCTATTACCCTGTGACATTCCTTAAACACCCGTTCCATTTTTTTGAGATAATCGTCATAAGAATGATAGTCAGAATAATCGCGCGCATTATAATATGGCGGTGAGGTAAATGCTAACTGTATGCAACCTTCAGGCAATGTTTTTAAGGTTGTTTCCGAATCCCCCACAAGCAAAAGCGGCCTGCTTATTTTGTTTTTTTTGCGCTTGCATTTGTCATGGCGATAATCGTAATACTCATTCATTTTTGACAAATTTTCGTTTTTGTAGTAATCCATTATTTTCTGTCCCAACTCTTTAAATCGCTCGTCCGCTGCTCGGCGATAAAGACAAGTTCTAAACATCTGATAAACAAATTCCATTAAAACAGAACTTTTAAAAGCGTTTTGACAAATGAACTCATAAACTTTGTCAAGGTCGCTTTGTCGACCGATAGAAGAAACAACCTCTCTCTTAATATCAACGGTCAAATCGTCGCGATTAAACAGTTCAATCAAAAGCGATAAATTTTTATCGCTCTTTTCTTTGCCTAATTTTTTGATGCTCTCCACTGTAAACGCCGACTTTTTGACCACTTTGTATATCCTTGTCCTATTTGTGCTGATTTTATTATACCATATAAAACCACAAAATTCAATATCTTTAACATAACCCGTATCAAAAAATTAGAATTAAAAATAATCAAAATTGTTTTTTAACTTGCATATCGTTTAATTAAATTAAAAATTAAAAAATAAACCTTTTTTTTAAAAATTATCGCAAAATTACTTTTGTTTTTTTTAAAGTTGTGGTATATTAAACAAGCAATATCGTGCGGGTGTTGTTCATCGGTAGAATGCGAGCTTCCCAAGCTTGAGAGGAGGGTTCGACTCCCTTCACCCGCTCCATCGTCGCAACTCTGCTTTATAGCAGGACGTTGTATTTTTAATACAAGTCCTTGCCTTGTGGCAGGTTGCTCCTCTCCCAAAAAGTTTTACAACTTTTTGGGTTGTTTTTTTGCGCTCTTTGTCGCTTCCCTTTTGCTTGCCGACTCTTTTCTCGTTCTATTTCGTCTAAACGCTTTTGTGACTACACTTTTATTGGTTTGGGCAAGGAGAGTGGTGCGGATTTGGGCGGCTGTCGCACGAAACAGACAAGGAGCGTACTTGCCGTACGCGACTGTCCGTTGAGTGCGTACGCAGGGCAAAGACGTTGCCGCTATACTTGTCCAAACTCGCTATCGCTACTTACGACTTCCCATTCTCACCCGCTCCATCGTCGCAACTCTGCTTTTTATCCGGACGTTGTATTTTTAATACAAGTCCTTGCCTTGTGGCAGATTGCTCCTCTCCCAAAAAGTTTTACAACTTTTTGGGTTGTTTTTTTTGCCCTCTTTGTCGCTTCCCTTTTGCTTGCCGACTTTTTCTCGTTCTCTTTGGAGGTTTGTTCTTTTGTTTTGTACAATGTTGTTTTGTGCAATCGCTTGCAAAATAAGCGGTTTTGTGTTATAATGAGTAGCAACATGCCGCAAAGACGGCAAAATTCAGGAGGTTTTTTTATGGGCGACGACCCTTTACCCTTACCCTTTCCCGTTGGTTTACTTGTTTCTATTATCGTTTTGATATTGACGTCGGGTTTCTTTTCCGCAATGGAAACGGCTTATTCCTGCGCAAGCAGAATAAAGTTGCGCACACTTGTCGGCAACGGCAACAAGAGAGCAAAAAAAGTTCTCGATTTGGCGGAAAATAAATTTGACAAACTCATAAGTATTCTGCTTGTCGGCAACAACATCGTCAATCTGACGGCATCTACTTTGTCGGTTTTATTTTTTCAGCGGGTGATGAACGGCGGAGCAAATTATTCCCTCGTATCCACGATAGTCATCACGCTTGCGGTACTTACGTTTGGCGAAATCATACCCAAATACATAGCGAAGGTATATCCGGAAAAACTTGCCCTTACCTTTTATCCTTTGGTGATGTTTTTTTACTACGTTCTTTTTTTGGGGCAGGTATTTTTTGGCGGGTTGAAGTGGCTCATCTCCAAGATATTCCGACTCAAACCTGACGACAAAATCACGGAAGACGACCTTATGACCGTCGTAGAAGAAGCGGAAGAAGACGGCACGATACGAGAAGAAGAAACGCGCTTAATACGTTCCGTCATAGAGTTTGACGATTTGGAAGTATGCGATATTCTTGTGCCGCGCGTCAACGTTATTTCCGTAGAACTCGACGCGTCGCCGGAAGAAATCAAAAACGTATTTCTTTCGGAAGGATATTCGCGCGTGCCGGTATACAAAAACACCATCGACACGATAGTGGGAACGATACACGAAAAAGATTTTTTTAACGCGTACCTTGCGGGCAAAAAGAATATCCGAGATATTTTGCGCCCCGTTTTTTACACTACGGAACACGTCAAAATATCAGAACTTCTTAAACAGTTGCAAAAGAAAAAGACGCACATAGCCATCGTTCTCGACGAGTACGGCGGAACATTGGGACTCGTCACGCTGGAAGATATTTTGGAAGAACTCGTTGGCGAAATTTGGGACGAGTACGACGAAGAAGTCAACTACTTTAAAAAACTGACCGACGACGCCGTGCTTGTAGACGGAAACGCTCCGTTGTCGGACGCATTCGAGTACTTCGGGCTGAAAGGCGAAGAAGAAAACTTTGAGGCGTCTACCCTGTCGGGGTGGCTCATAGAATATTTGGGAGAAATTCCTCCCGCCGGCAAAAAGACGGAGTATCAAAACGTCGAGTTTGAGATAACAAAGTCTTCCGTAAAGCGCATATTGCAGGTCAAAGCAAAAATAAAGCCGCAAAAAGAAGACGAAGAAGAAGAAAAATAGGTTTTTTGCCGCGTTTAAACGGTAAAATCGACCGCAACCGATATTTGCTTGCGGCAACAAAAAAACGGCGCCGCCACAAAGTTTTGCGGCGCAAAAAACCGCCGCAAAATCAAAATAATCCGCAAAAATCAGTAGTTGCCCTGTTTTTAGTCAAAAAAAACGGGGCAATTTTGCAAATTGTCGATATTTGTTTAAAAATCGATAGATTTAATCGCAAATATTTGCTATAATAATCGGGAAATATAAAATAGCGTCGTTTTGACGCAAGGAGTATTTTTATGAGTGAAAAAACACAAGGACAGTTACTTAGAGAGCAACTCGTGTGGGATATTCCCCACGTCGCAAAAAAAGCGCCCGACCAAATCGCGCTTGCAAACGCTTTTTGCGAAGGTTACAAAGACTTTTTGGATAACGGCAAGACGGAAAGGGAATGCGTCGCATACGCGGTAAAAAAACTCGTTGCGGCGGGTTATAAGCCATTTGACGTCAACGCAAAGTACAAAGCGGGCGACAAAGTTTATTTTGTAAACCGCAACAAGGCGGTGGTAGCCACCACTTTCGGACAAAAGCCTTTGGCAGAAGGCTCTCGCCTCAACTTTGCGCATATCGATTCTCCGCGTTTGGACCTCAAACCAAATCCCGTGTACGAAAATAAGGATTTGGCGTACTTCAAAACGCACTACTACGGCGGAATCAAAAAGTATCAGTGGACGTGCATTCCCCTTGCCATACACGGCGTAATGGTCAAAGCAGATGGCACAACCGTCAATATCTGCATAGGCGAAGAAGCGGGCGACCCCGTATTTGTCATTACCGACCTTCTCCCGCATTTGGCGGCAGAACAATCCAAACGCACTTTAAGCGACGGTATCAAAGGTGAGGAACTCAACGTCGTTATCGGCAGTCTTCCCTTTGACGACAAGGAAGTAAAAGAACCTACAAAATTGCTTGCGCTCAAACTTCTTCACGATAAGTACGGCGTCGTAGAAAAAGACTTTGTTCGCGCGGAAATAGAAATCGTTCCCGCTGCAAAAGCCGCCGACGTCGGTCTTGACCGCAGTTTTGTCGGCGCGGCAGGACAGGACGACAGAGTTTGCGCTTATACCGCTTTGATGGCGGAAATCGAAGCCGAAAAACCCCTTTATACCACCATCACCGCTTTGGTCGATAAGGAAGAAATCGGTAGCGTCGGAAATACCGGCTTAAACAGCGACTTTATCCTTCACTATATCGAGTACCTCGCCCAAAACGCAGGCATCGACTACAAACAAATTTGCAAAACCGCCGTTTGCTTGAGCAGCGACGTCAACGCGGCGTTTGACCCCACTTTCCCCTCCGTTCACGAGCCGAACAATGCGTCTTACGTCAATAAAGGTTGCGTTTTGACCAAATATACCGGCGCAAGAGGTAAGGGCGGCAGCAACGACGCGTCTGCGGAACTTATGCAAAAAGTCGTCGATATGCTGGAAAAAGAAAACGTATTTTGGCAAATCGGCGAGTTGGGCGCAGTAGACGTAGGCGGCGGCGGAACGGTAGCGCAATACGTCGCGCATATGGATATAGACGTCGTTGACGTGGGCGTACCCGTACTCAGTATGCACTCCCCGTTTGAACTCGTATCCAAACTCGACATTTACAACGCTTACAAAGCGTACGTCGCGTTTTTTAAGCACTAAAACCCAACCACTACTTAAAACAACGATAGTTTAAGTATTGCAAGTTTTAAACAACGATAATTTTAAACAACAAAAAATCAAACTCAAAAAGCGACTGCATCGGCAGTCGCTTTTTTTACGTTGGATATGTGTTTTTTTGATACTAAATTTAAGCGGCAACTAAAACTCGGTTGCTTTTTTGACCTTTGCAGAATACGTATCGTTTCCATCTTCTTGCTTGCCGTGTTGCGCAAAAGCCGATACGTATGCGTCAAACGACTCGTCGGGCACATAAATCTTGCAATCGGGGTTAAGTCCTTTTACTACCACAAACTCACCCGCTTTTTCGTCAAAATATCCGTCCAAGTAAAACACGCTGTAAGCCATATATCCGACATTATCGAGCGCCGGACGTCTACCGCCGAGCGCGGGAACGAGGTCGTTTTTAAACAACACCTTTATGAGCCTTCTGCACGATTGAAACGCGCCCGTTTCCAAAGTTTTGAGCGTCGTCGGCAATTGTACGGATTCAAGCGCGGCGCAACCGCCAAAAGCAAAACAAGCGATAGTTTCGACGCCTTCCGGCACTACGAGCGTTTTGATTCCCGCATAACCCATAAAAGAGTTTTCGCTGTAATTGTAAAAAGCGTAATTGCCTATTTCCGTCAAGGTAAAACCGATAGTTTCGGGGAATTCAAGCGTTCCGTCGGCTTTGATTTTGTCCGTTTTGCGCGGTACGGCAACAAGGCGCAGTTTTGTCGGGGACAACTTTTTGTACAGCCACCCGTCAAAAGCCACAAGCGATTTGTTTCCTTCTTCTACCGCATAGTTTTTGCAAGGAATATCAGAAGCGCGAAAACCGTCGCCAAATTCTTCAACGGAAGCAGGCACTACAAAGTCGTCTTGCGAATACCCTTTCGATTTCAATGCCCCCGCCTCTATGTTTTTGATTTTAAACCCGTCGGCAAAAGCAAAACTGCCGTACCACAAATTGATAGACGGTTCGGTCGTCATCGATACGTCGTCGTATCCCCAGTAGTCCGCAGAAATTTTGGTCGTCAATTTTTCCAACGACGCGGGCAACTCTACAACTACGGGAACGCCGAGTTGTCCCGCAACTGCGGGCGCAAAAGCTATCGCGCTACCAAAAATCTCTTTGCAACCTTGACTTATTGTGAGTTTTGTCAAATATTTTCCTATAAAAGAAAAACTGTCTATCGTCGTCACGCTCGTCGGCGTTGCGTACTCGGCGACCGTTTTGTTTTGCGTGGCGTACATCATAAGTTTGTCGCCGCCGTTTGCGCCGCCGCCTTTTTCTATCAGCGCGACGCCGTTATCGACGTAATACTTTTGACTGTTTGTAACGGTGACGCTTTCCAAGTCGGGAGTACCTTCCATAACGCTTGCGAATGCGCCGCGACCTATGTGTTCTACGCCGTCAAGCGCAATATTTTTTATCGGTGTGTTTTTAAAACAGTTTGCGCCGATATGTTTTAAGCCTTGCGGCAAAGTAAAATCTTCCAACATGTACAACTTGCCGAAACAACCCGTATACCACAACCCGACAAACAAATCATGACGGTCGACCGTGTCGTCAATCCAGTAATTGAGTCGATAATCGGTATCGTCGCCGCTTTCTATCCTCTCTACCGCGCCGCCAAAGGTGACGGAAGTAAGATAATCGCCGTCGATAAAGTTGTCGCCGCCAATGCCTTTGAGGCTGCCTTCTATGGTCACGCTCTCAAAACTCGTGTGCGCAAAGACGGCGGGAGCGATATAGTTTACGCCGTTTGGTACGACAAACTCGCTTAAACCGTCGCGGTTGTGTATGTAACACAGTTCCGTTTTGTCTGCCGTCCAAATGCCCGTTTCGTCGCTTACGTAACTTTTTCCGTCGGTCAACTCGATTTCAAAATGACCGAAAGTAATGGACCAGTACTCTATTTTGGTGAGCGTGGAGGGCAACACCAACTTGACGGAACGATACAATTGATCGCCAAAGGCTCTGTTCCATATCTCTTTAACGCCTTCTGCAAGCACTATTTCGCTGCCGCCAAACCCTTCAAACGCTCTGCCGCCTACTATTTTGTAACTTTCCGGAATAAGAAGACGTTGTTCCTCGCCAAAAACAACTGATTGCTTTGGCATAAACCCTTCGTTAAGCACCATAGTAACGGGTTTTCCGCCAAACGACTCGGGAAGCACCGCATACTCCGCAACGTCGTAATGAGCATAACTCTCCTCCGATTTGTCCTTAAGTCGCACGCCGTAAGTGTCGTCGTCAAGCAACTCGAAACTCAACATTTTTTCCGGAAGATAATGCGCGTCAAAACGTGCTTTTGTTGTAATGTCTTTTGTCACGCAGGATAAGTCCGCGTCCCATTTGTCAAACCAAAAATAATCCGAATATTTGTGCAACGGTATTTCTGCAATTTCCGTCGCGTCCGCACCGTAATCGACGGTGTGTTTTTCAAATTCCGTTCCGTCGTGATTTAAAAAGGTGACGGTAAAGGTTTTTGCTTTAAACCGCGCAGTCAAAACGACATCGGTAGTCACTACATTGACGTCAAAATCAAAAGGTTCGGTTGCTCCGTCCGTAAACCAGCCGACAAATTCTACGTTTTTGTCTGCGTCGATTTGCGGCGCAAAAATTTTTTGACCTTCCTTTACTGCGACAATCATTTCTTTGTCGCCGTTTTTAAAGGTTGCGCTTACCACAGAAGGCGCGTCGCTCCAAACGGCGTTTAACGTAACGTCCGCGTTTGCGCCTGCCGAAAAATCAAAATAATCAGTTTGACCTTCTGCCTGCCAGCCGAGCAACGCTTTGTTTTGCCGCGCGACAAATACGGGATTAAACGCCGCGCCGACGGCTACGTTTATTGTTCCCAACGTGTTTCCTTCGCTTTTGAAAGTGACCAAGACGGGCGTATTGCTCGTCCATTTTGGGTAAAGCGTAATATCCGACTTGACGGAAGACTCAAAATCGTACGGCGTCGTCAACTCTTTGTCAACGTACCACTCAACCGACATTCCGTCTTTTTCCGCATACGGCTTTACCGCTTTTGCGCCGCTTATTACCCTTTGTTGCGCTACGCCTTGCTCTTTAAAGTCAACGACGTAAGTCTTTGCCTGACAAGCCGAAAAACATATTGCCGCCACGACAAGCACGGCAAACAACGCAAACAGATACAACGTTTTGTTTTTTCTCATTTTAAAAGCCTCCGAATTATATTTATTTGATTATATTTATTTGTAATATAATTATATATTAGATAATTATATTTTACCATACTAATTTTTTCTTGTCAACAAAAATCATTGACATTTGTAAATTATAATTTTATTATAGAATATGACACGTAACCCGTATTGCAACGACCGACCGTATTTAATAAGGATAAATTATTATGTTTGATATAGAGTTTTATAGCGATTTGAGAGCAAAAATGTCAAATCACGATATGGTGTACAACGAGTTTGTGGATTTTAGAGTGGATTCACCTTTATATAAGGAGAATTTTAACGTCTTGCAAAGCAATATTATTGCATATATCAACAATATAGAAGGTTTGAGCGTAAACGAATTGTGCAAAATCGTCAGGGTGTTGCCGACAAATCTTTCCCCTATCATTAAAGATATGGAGCAGCGCGGCTGGATTGAAAGATACAGAAAGGACGACGACAAACGATTTGTCTATTTGCGCCTGTCCAAAAACGGCGAACAAAAAATGGAGGAACATCGCAAAAACGTGACTTTGCACTTGGCTTCCTCACTCAATCTCGCTCTCACCGAAGAAGAACAAAAAGATTTTGACGCGATTTACGAAAGGTTGATAGGCTATTTTAAACGGTTGGTAGAAGTAAACAAAAAGTACGATTTAAGCAATCCCGACGGCACAATAACACCGCCGCTAAGAGCAGAAAAATAAAAAAGGATAGGTTATTTTATTTGAAAGTTTTTCTATTTACAAGTTTTTTTATTTGAAAAATTTTTTTCTCATAACGACAAATAACGCAGTATTGCTCGTATACGTCCCCAAAAATAACGGACAAGAAAAAACGGTTGCGGGATGAAGGCAACCGTTTTCTCTAAATTTAATTAAGGAGGGCGTTATGAAAATGCAATTAAGCAATTGTTGTATCGCTTATTGCAACTATATATTAACAAACAACTGTGTCTTGAGAGTGTTTTTAATATGTTTTTTGAGATAAATAAGCAGTAAAAAAATCTGAATAAACGGCTACACTTTTCGTCATTTGTAGATTATCTTTGAGATTTTTCCGCTTTTTTTGCAATTTTAAGCGGTTTTTTTGCGCTTTTGCTGTGTTTTTTAGGGCTTTTGTAAGGTTTTTTAGGCTTTAACGACAAAACCGTCGCGCCCTGATTTATTCCGCTTTTACCTTTTTTTGTTATTTTGAGTACAGGTACAAAAATACGCCCCGTACTATACTTTCCGACAACTGCTCGCGATAATCGGCGTTTAGCAGCAAACGTTCTTCTTCCTTGTTGGACAAAAATCCGCATTCCACAATTACGCTGGGAACGGGCGCGCACTGACAAATAAAAAAATCACCGCTCAACGCCGCGTGCTTATCGTTGCCTACAAATGCGTTTAACGCAGTCTGAATATTATCGGCAAACCTTTTGCTTTCCTTATCGCCGCGCTGAAAAAATACCTGCGGACCGCGCCTGTTTGCGTCGGAAAACTTGTTCATGTGTACGGAAATCACCAAGTCGGGAGACGCCGCGCGTATTATCTCTCTGCGTTTTTTCATATCCCGCAACTTAAACCCTTTTGTTGCGTCGCCGTACAAACCGTTCTCGTCCAAACGCGTCAATACGACGGTTGCGCCGCGCGCTTCCAACCGCTTTTTGATTTGTTTGGTCATAAGCAAATTGAGATGACTCTCCTTTACCCCGCTTTCCCCTACAACGCCGCCGTCCACTCCGCCGTGTCCCGCGTCCAAAACCACGACGAGGTTCTGCGCGGGAACAGCCGCTTTTGCGGGCGCGCGGAAATTAAAAAAGGTAACGACGGTCAACGCGGCAATCGCCGCCAAACAGCAAGCGACAAAAGCAATAAACCGCCCGTTTTTACGCAAAGATTTTTCCATACAAAATTGTATTGTTTTTTCTTTGTTTTAATGCAAAAAACCCACTGCGCAAAACTGATTTTTTTGACGATTTTCAGTGTTTTTTTACATTCTTTAACCTGTCACACAACTGCCACTTTTTGTCATATTTGCCCAAAAATGGCTTAAAAACCTTTATTTTAAAGGGAGTTATACACTAATCCACAGAGTTATCCACCAAAAAGCGCGTTTTTGTGGACAACGTGTTTAACGGTTTTGTGAAACCAAAACTGCCGCTCAAAAAAAATATCAGGAATTTTTTTTCGCGTTTGAAGGACTTGACGACAAGACAAAAAATTGCCTTTTTTACGCCCGCCGCCGCTATAAAAAACAGCTGTTGCAAAGATAAAAAAGTAAGCGTTGCAAAGATAAAAAAGTAAGCGTTGCAAAGATAAAAAAAAGAGCCGTTGTAATTTTTTTAATTACAACGGCAGTTTGTTTTTGGTACAGACAATTTTAATACTTTTCCGCAAACATTTGCGCTATGGTGACGAGCGTTTGCGTTATTTTTTCCATACTTTGTACGGGAATAAACTCCAACGGCGAGTGATAGTTTGCGCCGCCCGTGCAAAGGTTGGGGCAAGGCAATCCCAAAAAAGACAATCTCGCGCCGTCCGTGCCGCCCCTTATCGGAACGACGAGCGGTTTTACGTCGTTTTTTTCAAACGCCTTTTTGACGAGTTCTATTTTGTCGAGGTGCGGCAAAATCTTTTCTTCCATATTGTAATATCCGTCTTTTAACGTAAGTTTGACCGTTCCGTCCCCGTACTTTTTGTTGAGGTTTAAGCAAACGTTGCGCATAACGGTTTTTTTGTTTTCAAACTCAGCCATATCGTGGTCGCGAATAATGTAAAAACATTTGGCAACGCTTACGTCGCCGCTGATTTCTACCAAGTGAAAGAACCCTTCGTACCCTTCCGTATACTGCGGTTTTTGCGTTGCGGGTAGCATACTTTGCAGTTCGCACACGATTTCCGCCGCGTTAACCATCTTGCCTTTAGCGTCACCGGGATGTATGCTGAGTCCGTTTACTTCTATCTTTGCCGAAGCGGCGTTGAAGTTTTGATACTCTATCTCGCCTATCTCGCCGCCGTCAACGGTAAACGCAAAGTCCGCGCCAAAACCCTCGACGTCAAACATATCCGCGCCGCGACCGACTTCCTCGTCGGGAGTGAATGCGATTTTTATCGCGCCGTGCTTCACTTCCTTATGCTCCGTCAAATATTTTGCCATTGCCATAATTTCCGCAACTCCGGCTTTGTCGTCCGCGCCCAAAAGCGTCGTTCCGTCCGAAGTGACTATATCTTGCCCGATATACTTTTTTAAACAAGGGTAATCGTCCGTTTTTATTACTGCGCCGCCACCCAAACGTATATCTTTGCCGTCGTAATTTTTTATTACCGTCGGCTTCACGTCCTTGCCGCTGACTACGGGCGCAGTGTCTACGTGCGCGATAAATCCCAAAACGTAATCGGTTTTGTCCGTCGTGGCGGGAATGGTGGCGTAAACGTAAGCGTGGTCGTCGATTTTGACGTCCGTTGCGCCGAGTTGCTCCAACTCTTTTGCCAAAAGTCGGCTTAAATCAAATTGTTTTGCCGTACTCGGAATACTTTCCTCGTCCTCTTGCGATTGCGTGTCGATTTGTACGTATCTCAAAAATCTTTCCAAAACGTCTGACATATCAAAATACCTCTACTAAAACTATTCTACCACATTAAAACGCAAAAATCAAACGTGTTTTTTCATTTTTGTGGCAAAAACAAAAAAAATTTGCTTTATCGGGTTTGCCAACAAGCAAGGATATGGTAAAGTATCGGTATAAAAATCTATTTTTCTTTTTTTAATTGCGGCAAACGCCCGTCGATAAGGTTTTTGCCAAAGGGAGGACGTTATTATGAAATCATTGTTTTTTAAAAACAACAAAACTCTTACCGTGACTACCACCGCGCTGTTTATCGCGTTGGGAATAATTTTTCCGCTGGTTTTTCACGCTGTAGGGTTGGGCTCGACCTTTAGTCCGATGCATATCCCCGTAATTTTGTGCGGATTGATTTGCGGCGCGACGGCGGGCGCAATCGTCGGGTTTGTTACACCGTTTTTGAGCAGTTTGCTAAACGGTATGCCGCCCATTTACCCCACCGCCGTAGCTATGAGTTTGGAGTTGGCGGCTTATGGATTTGTGGCGGGACTTGTTCTCGCTCTGTTGGAAAACAAATCGCCCGACGGGTTTTTTAAAAAGAGCCGCTACGTGTGGTCGGTGGTCGTTTGTTGGATTCCCGCAAGATTGTTGTTTGGTCTTGCTATGTGGATAATGCTTGCGGCGTCGGGACAAGAATATACTTTCGCAATGTTTGTGACCGCAACGGTATTAAAGGCTTGGCCCGCGCTCGTGTTGCAGATAATAGCCATTCCGCTCATTATGTTTACGTTGCAAAAAGCGCACGTTTTGCAAAAATACGAGCAAACGTATTGACGTTTTTAAAACATAACGATTTTTTGTGACGCATTGACGGCATATGTTTTTGCTTTGCGTTTGCCCTTTTTTGTTTGTCTTTTTGCCCGTATCAAAACGCTTGCGACGCGCCGAGAACACCAACAAAAAAGTCAAGACCGTCAATCAAAATTTTTTCGTCAAAACAAAACTCGGGACAATGCAACGGCGGGACGTCGCCCGCGCCCAACAAACAGTACAGGTACGGACACTTCCCGCTCAGCATTCCAAAATCGTCCCCGTACAAAAATTTTTTGCACTCTGCCGTTTTTAAAACGGCTTTTGTTTTTTGATACAAATCGTCGTCGTTAATCACGGGCGGTATGCCTTCGCTCGTTTGTATATCGACTTTGCAGTCGTACTTTTGCGCGCATTTTTTGGCGTAAAAATTTAAATATTGCATTATATCCTTTTTTGCCGCCGCCGAAAAAACCCTTACGCTCCCGTTTAGCGTAACTTTTCCGCAAACGACGTTTCTTGCCGAGCCGCCGTTGATTTTGCCAAAAAAAATTTTACCGTCGCCGCCGTATCGCGACGAAAGCAAAACAAACTCGCTCGCCGCCGCCAAAGCGTTTTCTTTGGGTTGCGCCGCTATGTGCCGCTCCTTCCCTACAAAAATTACGTCGGTTTCCGTCGTTCCCGCAAAAATGCCGCCGCTGCGAGTAAATATTTTTCCTTTTTTTAAGTCGGGCATTACGTGCAGAGCAAAGGCGGCGCAAAGATTGAGTTTGTCGAGTTGCCCGCTGTCTATTACCCCCGCCATTCCGCCGCAACCTTCTTCTGCAGGCTGAAACAAAACGGCAACGTCGCAACTGAACATACGCCCCTTTTTGATGGCTTGGTCAACGTATTTTGCAAGACCTAAACAAACGGCAATGTGTCCGTCGTGACCGCACGCGTGCATATTTCCGTTTTGGGCGGCAAAATCAAGCCCCGTGTTTTCCTTTATCGGCAGCCCGTCCTCCTCCGCCCTAAAAAGCAACGTCCGACCTTTTTTGCAATCGAAAAACAACAAAACGCCGCCCGCAACGTCGCTGACTTTGCAACAAAAGTTTTCGGCGTATTTTTTTATCAATCGCACGGTATTTTTTTCGTTGAACGCCGTCTCTGCGTTTATGTGAAAAACGCGGCGGCATTCCCGCAAAAAATCAAAGTAATCCTTTAGCATCTACGAGCCTTTTTAAAATTTCTACGGCGTTTGACGCCGCCCCTTTGTACAAATTGTCCGCAACGCAGTAAAAAGTTACGCCGTTTTTGGACGCGGCGTCTTTTCTTATCCGCCCGACAAAACTTTTTTCGCTAAACCGAGCAGAATCAAAAAGCGGATACAAATTGTTTGTCGTGTCGTCTGCAAGCGTCAAGCCTTCCGCCTCAAAAAACGCACGCCTTATCGCGCTGAGTTGAAAGGGCAAATCGAGTTCCGCAAACACCGCCGCCGCGTGGCAATAGGGTACGGGAACTCTGACGCAGGTAGCGGACACGGGCAACTTGTCTATATGCAAAATTTTTCTCGTTTCGTTTATCATTTTGCGTTCTTCGACGGTGTAACCGTTTTTGCAAAAATCGCCTATCTGCGGTATGCACGTTTTAGCAATATTATGCGCAAAAAACGTCGGCGCATTGCCTTTTTGGCAACGCCGCAAATCTTTCAACCCCGCCCGCCCCGCGCCGCTCACCGACTGAAACGTGACGTATCTCAAACTTTTTACGCCCCACTTTTTTAAAGCGTTTACCGCCGCAATTACGCAGGCGGTGCTACAATTAGGATTTGCGATAAGCCTGCCGCCGCCCACGTCGCAAAAATTCACTTCCGGTATCACCAAAGGCACGTCCTTGTGCATACGCCAAAAACCGCTGTTGTCAATTACCGTCGCACCCTGTTTTAACGCAAGCGGAACGTACTTTTTGCTAACTTCTCCGCCCGCGCTCAGCAAAACGTAATCGCCCGCTTCAAAACTCTCCGTCAACGCCTTGACTTTTAGTTTTTTTCCCTTTAAAAACAACGTTTTTCCGTCGCTTTTGGCGGAAGCGTACAGGTTTATTTTGTCGTAATTTATTTTTTTGCGGGCTATCTCGCTCAAAAATGTCCGACCGACCAAACCCGTCGCGCCAACTACGCTCAAAACCATTTAGTTGCCCCTCAAGTCCGAGTTGATGACGTCAAATCGGTTGTTGGCGTCGTCAACGTATCTTTTGACTACTGCGGGACAACCCGTGACGACGGCAAAAGGCGGAACGTTTTTTGTGACTATCGCCCCCGCTCCGACAACGGCGTTTTGCCCGACGCGGACGCCTTCCAACACTACGGCGTTTGCCCCTATCAACACTCCGTCGGCAATAACGACGGGAATATTGCAAGCGGGTTCTAACATACCCGCAATCACCGCGCCCGCTCCTATATGACAGTTTTTGCCCACCTTTGCGCCGCTGCCTATGACGGCGTTGATGTCTACCATAGTGTTTTCTCCTATTTCTGCGTCGATGTTAAGCACCGCGCCGTGCATTATTACGGCGTTTGCGCCTATTTTTACCCCTTGCCTGACAACGGCAAAAGGCTCGATGCGCGCGTCAAACTCGGCATAATCGGCAAGCGGAACGGCGCTGTTTAGTCCGTAATATTCTATCCGCTTTTGCAATATCGACTGCGCGTTTTTTTTGAGCACGGGCAGAATTTTTTGCGCTTGACCGACGACAACCGTCAAGTTGGCGTCACCAAACGCCTCGCAACCGTCAAACACAAGCGGTTTGACGCTTTTTAGGTACACTTTTAATATCGTTTGCTTTTTTGAGTTTTTTATTTTGTCCGATAAATTCATATTTTGTCACTCTCCGTCAATAGGTCAAAATCGTACAGCCCGCTCGGCTTGTTTATCAATAGTTTTGCCGCTTTCAACGCCCCCGCCGCAAAAATCTTTTTGTCCGTCGCGACGTGGCTCAAAACAAAACTTTCGCCGTCGCCCAAAAAGTAAAGGTCGTGTCTGCCCGCAACGTCGCCGCCCCGCATGACGGCTAATCCCACGTCGCCGCTTTTTCTTTTGCCGCTTCTGTCCGTCGCTACCTTTCCGCCGTAAAAATCCGTCAGAATTTTGAGAATGTTTTTTGCCGTGCCGCTCGGACTGTCTTTTTTGTCGCGGCGGTGACACTCTATCAATTCCGCGTCAAAATTTTTTAACGACGGCAAAACCGCTTTCAACGCCTTTTTAAACACGCTTATTCCTACGCTGAAATTCGCGCTCACGCATACGGCGGCAACTGCGCTCGTTTCCTTTATCGCCGCCAACGTTTTTTCCGACAAATCGGTTGTGCCTACCACAAGCGGTATTTTGTTGACAAAACAGTATTTTGCCGCTTTGTAGGTCTGCTCCGTATGAGAAAAATCAACGACGCATTGCGGCAATACGGGCAAATCGCAAAAACTCAAAAAACTGCCCGTGTCTTGCCCTACTACGCCTACCGTTTCAAAATCCGACGTAAGCGTTTGCGCAAGAATTTTTTTGCCCATCGCGCCGTCGCCCGATATTGCGATTTTTATTTTTTGACCTTTTGCAATAATTTTGCGGTTGTCCTTTTTGAGTGCGTTAAAGTCGCTAACGTTATCGCTTTTTTGCGGCAAAAGCGGCGTGTTTTTATTCATAACTCAACCTCGCGTCGTACGCCGTCAATATTTGTTCTATCGTTTTTGCGTTTTTTTCCGACGGGAAACATAGCGGCAACCTCAAAAAACAAGACGGAACGCCCAGCGTTTTTAAGGCGTATTTTATCGGTATCGGGTTTACGTCGCAAAACAACGCCTTAAACAGCGGGTAATACTTTTTAAACAACTCGGTACATTCCGCCGCGTTGCCCCCGTCGTAAGCGTCAACGATTTTTTTGACTACGGAAGGCGTTAAGTTTGCCGCAACGGATATTACTCCCGCCGCGCCCGCCGCCATACACGGCGCGATAAGGTTGTCGTTTCCGCAAAACAGTTTAAAATTGTCGTCGCAAAGTAAAGACGTACTAACAAAAACGTCCATATCGGCGTCGGCTTGTTTTATTCCGACGATGTTTCCGTGCGTTTTTAGCCGCCGCAAAGTTTCTGTGTTTACGCCGCAACCCGTCCGCGACGGAACGTTGTATATTATTATCGGCTTTGCGCTTTTGTCGGCAATACTGCAAAAATGGCGGTACATTCCTTCCTCGTTGCATTTGTTATAAAAAGGCGTGATGGCAAGCAGGTAGTCTGCGCCGCTACTCGAAAGCGTTTGCGCAAGATTAGCGGCTTTTTTTGTGTCGTTGTCGCCGCACGAAGCAACGACCGTCAAATCTTGCCCTACCGTACTTGCGGCGGCGTCGAGCAAAAGCAATTTTTCCTTGACAGACAGCGTACTGCCTTCTCCCGTCGTTCCGCCGACGAGAACCCCGTCGCTACCGCCCTGCGCTTGCATTTTTAGCAACCGTTTGAAAGTTTTTAAATCGATTTTTAAATTTTTGTCAAACGGCGTGACGAGAGCCGTTATGCTCCCCTTTAATTTTTTTTTAGACATAAAATACTCCTTCCTTTTGCGCGCCGCCCGTCAACTCAACGTAATTTTTGCCCGCTTTGGCGAGAAGATTGCCGCCGTCAAAACGTATTTGCGCGGTTTGCTCCGTCAACCCTTCCTTTCTGCATACGTACGCCGCTGCCGCCGCGCCCGTTCCGCATGCCGCCGTCCAACCCACGCCCCGCTCAAAAGTTTTGCAAAACACGGTTTTTTTGTCGATAACCTTTACAAAATCGACGTTGACGCGGCTTTTTAGTACGGGCAACGACAAAACTTGC
Organism: uncultured Clostridia bacterium; assembly: GCA_934230325.1. Lineage (GTDB taxonomy): Bacteria > Bacillota > Clostridia > Christensenellales > CAG-314 > SFEB01. Next base: position 65,534 of record CAKQEP010000003.1, read on the forward strand.
TCGACGCAATCCGACGAATCTTTGTCCGTCATAACTACTGCGTGGTCCGCCCCGATATGGATACACCAAACTTTAAACCCGCAAAACTCTCTCCCCCAAACCTTTTTTTCCGTCAAAAAAGGCAGTCCTACGGTCTGCGGACTTTTAAACCTGAATTTGACCGATAGCGGATTTTTGCTCAAAACCTTTACCGCGTACTTTCCGTCGTCGGTACAAACTTTTATTTCGTCGCGGTTAAACCCGTTGTCAATACAAAAAGCGGCGACGCAACGCAAGCCGTTTCCGCACATTTTTGCGCCGCTCCCGTCGGCGTTTAAAAACCGCATAGTGGCTCCGTCTTGCGTGATTTTGACGCAAATAAACCCGTCGCACGAGAGATTTTTGCACGTTTTGACTACAAAATCCTTGTCAAAAACATATTTGTCGCAAATAGCAAAAGTGTTGCCCAACGCACCGTACTTTGATATTTTTATTTTGACGTCCTCCCCGATTTACTATATTTTATGCCGCGACCTTGCGTAATATTTTTTTACGCAACAAAAAGGTCGCATATTTTTGTATGCGACCTTTTTGGTTTTGGTGAGATTGTAAGTTTTTTGATTCGTTTGATTTTTTTTTGATTTATTTGATTTTTGAAATCATTTCCGCCACGCCGTTTATCTCGTCGCAACTTACCGCTTCTATCTTGCCGTCGTCCACCGCCTGCGCGATTTTTGAGTCTATGGGCAACTGCGCCAACAGCGGCAATCCGTAATGCTCCGCAATCTTTTCCGTCTTGCCCTTGCCGAAAGGATAGATACGTTTGCCGCAATCGGGGCAATCGACGTACGCAAAGTTTTCGACAAGACCGAGAATTTTTACGTTCATCATATTTGCCATTTTGACGGCTTTTTCCACTATCATAGACACCAAGTCCTGCGGGCTTGTAACGACGATTATTCCGTCGAGTTTTATCGTCTGAAATACCGTCAAAGCGACGTCGCCCGTTCCCGGAGGCATATCGACAAACATATAGTCTACGTCCCCCCAAACGCACTCCGTCCAAAACTGCTCGACAAGTCCCGCAATAATCGGACCGCGCCACAAAACGGGGTCCGTGCCGTCCTCCAACAGAAGGTTTGCCGACATAACTTTGACGCCGTTAAGACTTTCTACGGGCAACAAACCGTCGTCGTTTCCGTATGCTTTTTGCGTGATTCCAAACATTTTGGGAACGCTGGGCCCCGTCACGTCGGCGTCAAGAACCGCCACCGAGTACCCCATACGGCTGAGTTTGCTCGCAAGAAGCCCCGTGACGAGAGATTTGCCTACGCCGCCTTTGCCGCTGACTACGCCTATAACTTTTTTGATATGGCTGCCTTTGTGCGGTTGCTTGATAAAATCTTCTGCGCGGCTTTCGCAATTTTGACTGCAAGACGAGCAGTCGTGTGTACATTCAGACATTACTTAAATGACCTCCCGAAAAATCAACTTTGCAAGTCGTTTGTTTAACTCCCGCCGCCCAAAAACGGCAAAAGCAAAAAGCAACGACAAACAACTTTAATCATTTTAGCCCCGTTATCCCGCTTTGTCAATCGATTGACGAGAGTTGTTTTTTAGTGCCTGAACTGGCTGTTGTACAACTCGGCGTAAAATCCCTTTTGCGCAAGCAACTGCTCGTGCGTGCCGTGTTCTATGACGTCGCCGTCTTTAAGAACAAGGATAAGGTCGGCGTTTTTGATGGTAGAGAGGCGGTGCGCGATAATAAACGAAGTGCGACCTTTCATAAGTCTGTCCATCGCCCGTTGAATGACTTCTTCCGTGCGGGTATCGACGCTGCTCGTCGCTTCGTCCAAAATAAGCATCGGCGCGTCTTCTACCATTGCTCTTGCGATAGTGAGCAACTGTTTTTGTCCTTGCGACAGACCGCTTTTGTCGTCGAGCACGGTGTTGTAACCTTTTGGCAACGTCTTTATAAAGTGGTCGAGTCCGACGGCTTTGCACGCCGCGATTACTTTTTCTTCCGGAACGTCGGTTTTGCTGTAACGAACGTTGTCAAAAATGGTTCCTTCAAATATCCACGTATCCTGCAACACCATACCAAACAAATCGTGAACGTTTTGTCTCGTCAAGTCGGTGAGCGGAACGCCGTCAACGGTGATTTCCCCCGAGTTGAGTTCGTAAAACCGCATAAGAAGGTTTACTATCGTGGTTTTGCCCGCGCCCGTCGGTCCGACGATTGCTATTTTTTGTCCCGCCTTTACTTTGGCGTTAAACCCGTGAATTATCACCTTTTGCGGGTCGTACCCAAACACGACGTTTTTAAATTCCACGTCGCCTTTTACGTTGTCAAGCGTGCAAGTCGGGTGGTCGGGCGTCATTTCTTCCGCTTCCAAAAACTCAAACACGCGTTCGCTCGCCGCCGCCATCGACTGAAACGTCGTCGCTGCTTGCGCTATCTGCGACAGCGGGTTTGTAAAGTAGCGGATATAAATCATAAACGCAACGATAACTCCCAGCTCGATGTTTCCGTTGATTGCCAAAGAACCGCCGACAACGCACACCATCACGTACCCGAAGTTGCCCACAAACCCCATGACGGGTTGCATAAGTCCGCTGATAAACTGACTTTTCCACGCCGCCGAGTATAGCTCGTCGTTTATTTTGTTAAACTCGAGGATAGCGTCCTTTTCTCCGCCGTACGCCTTGACGACGTTGTGACCGGAATAAATTTCTTCCACGTGTCCGTTGAGCGCGCCAAGTCCCTCTTGTTGCCGTTTAAAGTATTTTTGCGAAACTTTTATTATCACCAACATAATGATTATGCCGACGACGGTACTTCCCACCGCAGTAAACGCCATAATATAACTCGTAATAAACATCATCACGAGCGAACCGCTCAAAAATATGAGTTGCCGCACGAATACCGCAATGTTGTTGTGCAAAATCTGACCTATCGTGTCAACGTCGTTGGTGACTCTCGACAAAACGTCGCCGTACGTGGTATCGTCAAAATATTTCAACGGCAGACGATTTATCTTTTTGTCGATTTCTCTGCGCAACTTTTGCGCGATGCGTTGGGATACGTTTGCAAAAATAAGGTCCTGCACGCAGTGCGTCAAAAAACTGATTACGTACAGGCACAACAAAACTACGCATATTCGGCTTATCGCCGCCATATCCATATTCCCCGTAGTTGCGCCGCTACTGATAAGGTTTGTGACCTCTTGCAACCGAGAAGGTCCCGCAACTATTGTAGCCACGCTGATAATAGCAAGTATCGTCGCAATAATCAGGGCGGCAACGTAATTTTTGGCAAATTTAAGCAATTGCTTTATCGCCGCTTTAAAGTTTTTTGGTTTTTCTATCATTCTCACGCCGCCACGCATAGGGCCTCTGGCCATATGCGATTGTTTTGGCTGCGCGTCGGTGACGGTTTGTACGTTTTTTCTGTTATCCGACATCTTTCAATTCCTCCTCCGACAACTGCGACAAGGCTATTTGACGGTACACTTCGCAAGTTTTGAGCAACTGCTCGTGAGTGCCTTCTCCCACCGCTTTTCCGTCGTCCAAAACGATGATTTTGTCGGCGTCCATTATCGTGCCGATACGTTGCGCAACGATAAGGCACGTCGCGCCGCTCGTGCTGTTTTTTAGGTTCTGACGCAAAATTTTGTCCGTCTTAAAGTCCAACGCGCTAAAACTGTCGTCAAATATGTAAATCTCCGGTTGCCTTGCTATTGCCCGCGCTATAGAAAGCCTTTGCTTTTGTCCGCCGCTGACGTTAGAACCGCCCTGCGCTATGTGTTCTTCGTATTTGTCGGGCATCTTTTCTACAAACTCGGAGCACATCGCTATTTGGGACGCTTGCTTTATCAGGTCGTCGGCAGGCCTGGGTTTTCCGTTGTCGCCGTAAGCGATATTGTCGCGGACGGTTCCGCTAAATAGTACCGCTTTTTGCGATACGTACCCCATTTTATCGTGCAAAGCCTTTTGCGTGTACTCCCTTACGTCAACGCCGTCCACCTTGACGCTGCCTTCCGTAACGTCGTAAAATCGAGGTACGAGATTGATAAGAGTGCTTTTTCCGCTTCCCGTGCTGCCGATAAACGCCACCGTCTGACCTTTGCTCGCTTTAAAACTTACGTTTTCCAAAACGTATTCTTCTGCGTCGGGGTACTTGAAACTTACGCCGTCAAACTCGACTTCGCCCACCAGCGGAACGCCGTTTTGGTCGGTTGCGCCCGCCGTTTTTGTTCCGTCAACGATTTTTGCCGTTGTGTTGAGTACTTCCAAAATGCGAGCCGCCGCCGCGCCGCCTCTCGGCGCCATCATAAATATCATCGTAAGCATCATAAAGGATATTATTACGTGCATCGAATAACTGCTAAACGTAACCATATCGCCGAATAATCCTATTTTTGTGACTACGTTGCCCGCAGAATTTATCAGCGCCGCGCCCAACCAGTATATCGTTAACGTCAAAAAGTTTTGAACGCCGTTTATCGTCGGGTTTAAAAACGCCATCGCTTTGATGCCTTTGAGATAGTTTTCCGTCAATTCCGTATTGCTTTGCTCAAATTTGTTTTCCTGAAACGCTTCCGCATTGTACGCGCGGACAACTTTTAAACCCGTGAGATTTTCGCGCATGTCGCGGTTTACGTTGTCGATAAGACTCTGAACACGCTTGAATCGCGGCGTCGCTATCGCCATTATCACGCCGAGTACCGTCAACATTACAACCACCGCCACCGCCGTTGCCGTCGTCCATTGCCAGTTTTTTGCGCTTATTTTAAGAATCGCCGATACCGCCATTATGGGCGCTTTTATGCAGATGTGCATTCCCATCGCTATGATCATTGCCACCTGCGTAACGTCGTTGGTACTGCGCGTGATAAGGCTCGGCGTAGAAAATTTTCCGATTTCCTCCATGCCGAAGGACTCCACTTTTTCAAAAAGCATTTTGCGAAGCCTGCGAGAAAAACTTGCCGCAATAAGCGCCGTGCAAAGCCCCGACAACATCGTTACGCAAAAACTGAGCGCGGCGCACGCTATCATTTTTAGCCCGACGCTCCATATGTCTTTTACGGTGTTTCCGCCCGTCTGAACTTTTATCGTGATGTCTTTGGTAAAATCGGGGATTCTTAAATCGAGATATACGCTCGCCCCTACCAAAATAATACAGCATACGACCCCCAACCACTCTTTGGCGTTGAGTTTTTTAAGTAATTTTAACATCTGCAGTCCCCGCCTCCGTCTTCACCGATATTTTGTTGCATTTTTTCAAGTACGGAATTGAACGCCGCCATGTCTTCCGCGCTTATCCCTGCGCACAAAACCTTCTCCATTATCTCTATCTGTTTCTCTACGTTGGCGTGAATCTCCAACGCCTTTTCGGTCAGCGTTATTACCTTTTTGCGCGCGTCGCCTTCTACCGGCATTCGCTCCACTAATCCGTTTTTCTCCATCAACTGCAACATCTTTGTCACCGTGCTGCTCCTTATGTTGAAGTTTTTTTCTATGTCGCGCTGACATACGCCGCCATGCCTGTATACGTACTCTATCATCCAACCGTGCATGCCTGTGAGATTGTCCGTTTCCTTGATGACGGGATTGTTACACAAACGCCGACTGATAAGATTAGCCAAACGCTTGATTTTAAACCCGACGGGTTTGTCCATACAAAAACCTCCTTTTTTGAGAAGTCGGTTGCCCGCTCTCGACTGTTTTTTTGTTATCGTGCTTGTTATTATCGTATTTGTTAGTTTGCTAATAGTTAGTTTGCAAACATTATATTTATGCCCGCCCTTTTTGTCAACAAAAGAAAAGCAAAAAATTAAAGTTTTTTCTGTATTTCACAATTCCGCCGCAAGCGGCTACCGTTTTGTGAACGACAAAGCAAAAGCCTCGTTTTTAGGCGAGGCTGTCAAAGAATAAAACGGACGGAAGCAATAAAAATCAACAAACCGTATCGATTAAATCGAGCAAATAGTCCGTCTTAAAAAACTGTATGACGGTAATTTTCAACTTTAAAACACGTTTTTAAAGGGTGTTTTGTAGTATGAAATTTACTTCACATAGCATTGTATAGTAAAATTTTTACATTGTCAAGATTTTTTAGAATTTTTTATGGTATTTGTTGTAAAAAGGGAAATATAATTACTATGAACCTAAAAATCAGAGAGTTGCGGGAAGAGCGTTATCTTACGCAAAAACAACTCGGGGACAAGATAGGCAGCGCGCAAAAAAACGTTAGCAATTGGGAGAACGGGGTGACCGAACCGGATTTGGCATCCATCGTCCGACTTGCGGATTTTTTTGAAGTTACGCTGGACGAGTTGTTTGGTCGCGTGCCGCCGCAACGAGCCATCAGCCGCGCGGAGGTAAAACTTTTTAAAAAGGTGACCGACCTGACTGACGAGCAGAAGAAATCGTTGTTGGGTTTTCTTGAAAAATTTTCCACTTGAGTATTTTCGCGCAAAATATTTTTAATTATTCCGTATCGTTAAAGCCAACGAGTCGGCGTTTTTTGTCGCGGTTTTTATTGCGGCTTTCGTTTGTTAATTTTTGGGCAAATACTCGCTTCAAATATTAAATATTAAAGGTTGCATAACTAAAAAAAGCGATACCAAAAATAACTCAAATCGTTGTTTTTGGTATCGCCGATTGTTTTTTTTAAATCAATATTATCTTTTTAAAATCGATACTATCTTTTTTAAATCGATGTTTTTGCTTTTTTTTATCGGTATTGTTTTTTAAACCGATATTATCGTTTTTTGTCTATCCTTTAAATTTTGTCAAAAGCCTGTTCAAAGTCGGCTATAAGGTCCTCTACGTTTTCCAAACCGACGGAAATGCGGACAAGTCCGTCAGAAATGCCTGCTGCGGCTCTTTCTTCCGCCGTATACGGCGAGTGAGTCATAGACGCGGGATGCTCGACAAGCGTTTCCGCATCGCCCAAACTCACTGCGATAGTGGCAAGTTTAAGGCTGTTGCAGAATTTTATGCCTTCCTCCATGCCGCCCTTTACTTCAAACGCGATTACGCCGCTAAACCCGCCGTGCATTTGTTTTTTGGCGGTTTGGTATCCGACGTGGTCGGGCAAACCGGGATAGTACACCTTTGTGACTTTGGGATGTTTGTCAAGGTACTCCGCCAACTTTTGCGCACTTTGGCAGTGGCGTTGCATTCTGACTTCCAACGTTTTAAGACCTCTCAAAATAAGAAACGCCGCAAACGGGTCCATAACCGCGCCCGTCATATCTTTAAGTCCGAATAATTTGACGTTTGAAATAAATTCCTTGCTACCGCACACAAAACCCGCGATAACGTCGCCGTGTCCGTTGAGATATTTTGTTCCCGAATGAACAACCGCGTCACAGCCTTGTTGCAACGGACGTTGAAGGTACGGCGTCGCAAAGGTATTGTCGCAAACCACCATTATATCTTTGTTGTAAGCGTGCGCGATATCGGCTACGGCTTTGATGTCGGTAATTTTTAAGTTGGGGTTGGCGGGCGTTTCGAGATACACGCAGCATGTGTTTGGTTTTAAGGCTTTTTTTACTTCTTCAAGGTCGGAAGTATCGATAAAAGTCACTTGTACGCCATAACGCGTCATGCCGTGATTGAGATATGCGAAAGTACAGCCGTACAACGCTTTGTCCGCGACTATGTGCTTGCCCGCCGCCGCAATGGTCCACAAACAGGACGTAACCGCACCGATACCCGAGCCTAACGCAACCGCCGCCTCCGCGCCTTCCAACGCGGCAACTTTTTCCTCCAAAACGGTGGTTGTGGGGTTGCCTAAACGGGTATAAATATATCCCGATTCCTCCCCTGCAAAACGTTTGCCGCCTTGCTCGCAAGAGTCAAAGTAAAACGTAGAACTCTGATAAATAGGCGTGGCAAGCGCGCCGTAAGTTTCTTTCTCGATATTGCCGGCGTGAATAGCCAACGTGCCGAAGCCCTTTGGTTTAAAATCCATAATATTCTCCGAATGACGTAATATTTGCGTCCGACGTCCTTCGCAAAACGAAACGCAGCAAAGCGCGCCTTTACGCAACGTATTTATTTTATAACTTTTTCCGTCTGCTGTCAAGCGAAAAAATTATACGACGCAACCAAAAAGCAGTCTTTTTTGTTTTTAAAGTCTTAATTAGTCTTTGGGCGTTTTAAAGCGACGTACAAACTCGTTGCGCGTCGCTTTTTGGCGGCGGTTTTTTACATAACCGTGTAGCCGCCTTTGTCTTGTTTTATTTTTAAAATATCCGCTTCCTTACCCGTTTTGGCGTCGATATAAATTAAAAAACCGTTGCCTTCGTAATTTGCGAGCAATTCGTAACAGCACCTTTCCTTGCTGCCGTCGGGAATAAAACACAGCCGGCATTTTGTCACGGAAACGCCCTTTTTTACTGCGTTTTGTGCCGCTGAAACGCCTATTGCGTCGTTGGGAAGGCTACGCGTTTTGTGGTTTGCGAGATAGCCGAAAGCGTCTATTCCGACGATTTTGCCTTGTGAGTCGAGCGCCATTTTTACCATATCGGGATAGCACGCGACGCCGTTTTGCTCGTGAACCATATTGACGTAAACTCTGCCGTCTATCGGCTCGGAAGTCCACATAGGCGCAACGTCGTATCCGAGCGCAGCCGCCGCTTTTTGCGCCGCTCGAGTACAGTCGCAAGTTTGTTGCGTTTGTTTAGTTGCCGCCGCAGACGATTCTTTTTCTTTTTCGTATCCCGCTCTGTTTAGTTGCGCAACTCTGCCGTCAGTGGTAGTTTGTACGCAAAACGGCATACCGTACAAAGAAATTTGATACATATAAGTGTTTACGTCGGACTTGACTTCGCACTGAAACTTTATATCTTTGACGTCGTAATCGGCAAAATATTTTTCAAGTTTTTCCGCCGCTTTTTGGTGGGAAATACGCTCAAAATCAAAGGTCTTTTTTGCCACGCTGTCACTGAAAGGTCCGTCGTACACGAGTTTTTTGTAGTCGAAGGTAGTTTTGTCCACCTCTTTCGGATAAAAAGCGACGTCGCCGTAGTTTTTGTCGTCGGCTTTTTTATACTCAAAACAATCCTCGCTCGTACAAGCCTTTTTGAGAGAAGAATTGAGTTTTTTGCCGGTGTTTTTTAAATCTACAAAACTGTTTATCTGCGCTTCCGTCAATCCGTTTTGCGCCGCAACGTCCTCCGCAACGCATTTGCAGTAGTCGGAAAGTTGATTGAAATATTTTGTCGCCGCCGTCGTCAATTCCGCCGACATCGACAAAGAAGTGACGTCGGCAACCGCGCCGTCCGCCAAAGCCGCCGTTTTTACCAGCAACTCGTTTATTACCTCTGCGTCGCGGGAAACGGATATTTTGTCGATGTTTGCTTCGCTGTTGTCAAGACTGTCGCTCAATCTGTACAAACTTTGACGGCAGGCGTTTTGCGCCTGAATTATAAAGTACTCTCGATTGTTTGCGTCAAGGCGTTGCGCTCGGTTTAGCGATACGCTAAAAAACACGCCGACAAAAACGGCAACGACCGCAACCGACGACGTAAAACACAACCACAGATTTTTGGATTTTTCGCTGTTCATAGCCGCTCTCTCCCCCTTTTAGTTACAAAACACGTGATTGCCGATAGTCACCGCTACGGGGCGGGTTCTTATCCATCTGTTTGTCGCGGTTTTGGGGTTGTAATAGTATACGCACCCGTACGTCGGATCCCAACCGTTGAGAGCGTCCTGCGCCGCGCGAGTACATTCGTCGTTTGTTCCGAGATTTATTTGACCGTCAGATACTGCCGTAAACGCCCCCTTTTGATAAATAACGCCGCTTATCGTGTTGGGGAAACTACTGCTTTTGACTCTGTTGAGTACGACCGCCGCGATTGCTACCTTGCCCGTATAACTCTCTCCGCGCGCTTCGCCGTAAACGCAACAACTCAAAAGATAAAGGTTGCTGTCCGTCACTTTGCCGCCGCTCGTCGTTTGGCTTTGCTGACCTTTCAACCTCAATCCGAGCGCCGCCGCCGTTTTTGCTCCGACTATTCCGTCTGCGGTCAACCCGTTTTTACGCTGAAAATACTTTACCGCCGCTACCGTCTTGCTACCGTAAATTCCGTCTATGCCGCCGGCGTAATATCCCCAGTTTTTAAGCCGAGTCTGCAACGAACGAACTTCCGCGCCGCTACTTCCACGCTTTAATACTGCGGCAAATGCGTCGGGACAAACCGCCGCCGACACGGCAACGCACAACACCAAAGCGACGGCAAATATCGCAATTTGCTTGTTTGGTTTCATTTTTTTACCTCCGTTTGCTTTTTTTGTTAGTTTTTATACTTTTGGATTTTTTATGCAAACAGAGATTTGTCGCTAAAAAGATTTACTTTTGACGGCGTTTTGCAAAGTCATCAATTATTTCCTTAATAAGGCTTTTGTATTCCGTTTTGCCGCTACCCGTGCTTTCGCCGTTTAAAAAGCACAGGGGCGGGTACACCACGCACCACCAGTTGTCGCCTTTTCCGCTGCCGAGATTGACTATCAACGCGTCGTACTCTCCGCTTTTGAGAGTAAACCCGTCATAACTGCGGGTAGGAAAAACTTCCCTTTTGACCACCGCTTTTGCGGCGTATTCAAACCCGTTTTGTCGCAAAATCGCCGTTGCGGTATCGGATATTTTTGACAAAAGACTTTTTACCGTTTCGGTAGCCTTTCGCTTTGTTTTGACCTCTGCAAGGTAGGGCGTCAAAAAATCAATCAGCGCGTTTTTGACTTTGTATTTTACTTGTTGCGCGGCGGCGTCGTTGCTGTCCGCGCGAATATGTATACGCAAAAAATTTTCCTTGTCCAAATCGGTCTTTGTGTTTAAACACAACGCCACGAGTCCGACGACGGCAAGCGTAACGCAAGCAAACGCAATTATTCTTTTCATAAAAAATCTCCTCTTTTTTGCCGTAAGCCGTCGCAGTTTTAAAAAACTAAACGTGCGTCAAACTTACGAGCGGTTGCGTCTATATTATCGACGCGTAAAGAGGAGAAAAACGCCATAAAAAAGGCTTTTTTGGTCTGTTTTTAAATCAAATTGTCAAAAGTCTACGCTTTGGCACACAAAACACTCGACGCCGCCGCTTTTAAGAACTTTTTGCAAATCCGTTGCGGCGCGGCGGGAATCACAGCAAAAAAACATACAAGAGCCGCTCCCCGTCATACAAAAATCCTTCCCCGTCAAAACTTTGCACTTTTGCGCCAAAACTTTTTGAGCGGGATATGCGGCAAAACACGCTTCCGTCAAATCGTTGAAAGTTTCCGTCGATACGTCGCCGCCGCTCGTCAGCGTTTTTACGATTTCGTCGCAATTTTTGCCCGTCGAGCCGCCGCCGCATAAATCGTCAAAGGCTTTAAACACCGTTGCGGTATCCGCGCCGCCGCCGCAAACTACGGCAAAATACAGTTTTCTTTTTACGTTGAGTTTGATGGCGGTATCCCCTTTGTCCGTAATTCTCACGTATCCGCCCTTAACTAAAGCGACGGTATCGCTGCCCGTTTCCGCAGCGACGGAAAGCAAATCGTCGTCAACTGCCCTGTCGGTCAAAACGCAAAGCGCGCGCAAAACCGCCGCCGCGTCTGCGGAAGAACCGCCCAAACCCCCGCCAAACGGTATGTTTTTGACAATTTTTACCTTTATCCCGCAATCGAGCGCAAACTTTTTTTTGAACGCTTCCGCTGCTTTTTTTGCGGAATTGTTTTCTATTTGGTTGCAATTTGCAAAGCAAACTTCCACTTTTCCGCTTTTGTCCAACTTGACGTTCACGTCGTCGCACAAATCGACGCAAGTCAAAAGGCTGTCAAGATTGTGGTAACCGTCCGCGCGTTTGGCGGTGACGGCAAGTCCGAGATTTATTTTTGCGTATGCTTTTACCTTCATAATTTTATTTTAGCACAGCGCGGCAAAAAAGAAAAGCAAAGAAAGCGTAAACTTCTTTGCTTTTTGTCCGTTTTTGCAGAGAAAATATTAAAACCTTTTTACCGTTTTTTGGTGTTTTTGTCGCTAAAAACGCAATACGTTATGCCGTTTTTTGGTGATAGATAACTATTTTGTCGTCTTTACTCACGGGGTCGGTCAACTCGGGATTTATCTTTAAAATGTCCGCCACCGTCATATTTAAACTTTTTGCGACCTCCCAAACGCTGTCGCCTTCGTTTACGATACAAACTTCTATCGCGCTGTCCGATTTTGCCAGCGGCTCTCCTTCCGTAACGCCGCAAACAAAGGTGGTAGTCATATCCTTGACGATATTTATCGATAAAGCAACGTCAAAATCCAGCGACAATACGCCGTTTTTGAGTTCTGTTTGCGCTTGTTTTACCGCGCCTTGCACAAAAGGAGTATCGCTGAGTTCTACAAAAGGAATGTCTACCGTTTCGCTGAACGGTACGCTGAATTTTTCACTCTCCGTCTTAACGACAAACAGGTCTTTGTCCTTTTCTTCGTCGGTTTCTTCTTCGATTTTTTCCGTTTTGGTCGTGTACAACAACGTTCCCTCTACGGTTCCGCTTACCGTAACGCCGTTTTCCGTGCTTTTTGACTCTACTACGTCTACGCTTACGCCCGCCATAGCAACGGCGGCGTCGGGGTTTGCCAAAGATATTTCGCCGTACGCGTTTATCAGCCTGCCAAACACGCCGCTACTCAATACGGAGTATGCGGGGCAGATTTTAAGGTCGAGTTTATGCGTTGCGCTGTAAGCGTCGCAAATCACGGGTACGGTTTGCTTTTGAGTGATAAAACCTCTCGCTTCCAACGTTATTTCCGCTTGAAAACCGCTGTTTTTGTCTTCCTCCTTTACGTCGAGATGTATTCGGTTGCTTTTGACGTTTGCGTATACGAAAGGCTCTCCGATACCGCCCGTCGCTATCTGACGGCTAAACAAAAATCCGCTTATTGCGTTTTTTACGTTGCCATCGCCGGATAAGTACACCAGATTTAAAAAGGCTTCGCCGTCCACAGTGAGTACTCCTTCGCTCACCGACGCGGAATTTATCACCGCTTGACTTTGCGCAGACAAAACGCGAACGATATTGTCGTCTATCTCCGCTTCGCCGCCGACGGTAAAAGTTTCTTCCACCGCCGCAGTGACTGCGCCGTAGTTAAAGTCGCAGGTCTTAAACTCAAAGTCGCCGCTTTCCACGTACTCTTTTTCCTGCGTGTTTATCGCAAAAAAGGCGGCGTTTATTATTGCCGATACGGATATTTCCTGCGTATCGACGGAATAAGCGCAATCGATGACCGACAAATCGATTTTTGCCAACGAGTCGGGTGTGATTTCTTCGTTTTTAAACACGTCGTCAAAATCCACCGTATAGTTTAAACCGACGACTTTGCCGTCTTGGTCGGTCAACAAAATTTTTGCCGACGCTTTTCCGCCGTAACTTAATTGCCCCGCAAAACACTCCGAACGCGTCAAGTAGGGGGATAGGTTTACGCAAAGCACTTTTTCTATTTTTCCGTCCTTTAACGTCGCCTTAAAGCGAACTTCCGTTTGCTTTTGACCTATCGCGGTAAGCGCGCCGTATTTGAAACTTCCAACGTTTTTTTCTGCCATTTTTTCTGCCATACTAAATTGTTACCTCCGTTTAAAGCAGACGCAAGGCGCGCCGCCGTACTTTTTTTGGTTTTTTGCAAAAATCGTCCGCATTTCCGCCGCCAAGAAAATCAATCGCCGCTCAAAAGGAATATTTTGCAAAAAGCGGCTGTCGGCGTAAACTTTGGGCAATTCCCGCTAAACGCTTGCACAATTTAAAATATGACGATATTTTTGTTTTAGAACTTTTTAGGCGTCGGGAACGGGTTTTTCTCTAAACGCGACGTCGCCGCACAACAAATCGGTGTAACTGCAACTTACTCTGTCAAATATCTGTCCGTATGCGGTGATTACAAACACGTTGTTGTAAAACTCGCTTATTTTGCCGTCAAAGTACACTATCTTGTTGCGTCCTTTGTTGTATCTGACCGTCAACTGCTTGCCCAACAAACTTTCCACTTTCTTTTTTGCGATTTCTACGTTCATCGTTTTTTTGCGCATGTCAAAAACTCTCCCGCTATATTTTTTCCCAACGCCGCGATTTTAAACGGCGTTACCCGCAAAACTCTACTCCAAAAAGTAATAATTGATTTATTTTGGCGTCGGTCAACGCATAAAATACAATTTTGCCCTGCCTCTCGCAACTCACTATGTTTTGACTTTTTAACAACCCCAACTGATGCGATACCGTCGTTTGATTAAGTCCGCATACGTCGGCTATGTCGCTTACGCACATCTTTTTTATCGCCAACGCGCTCAAAACCCGCAATCGAGTTCCGTCGGCAAACGCCGCAAAAAACCGCGACAATGCAAATGCGTCTTTTTGGCTGGGAAGATAATATAATATTTCGTTTTTTTGGGCGGAATCTATTATTTTCATCGGTTTTAGTCTAACACTGTCACCTTTTAGAAAAATAAGACATATTGTAATACAAAAACGATTATTGTCTTTTTGGGAGGTAGGTATGGGAACGACAAACAACCTTTTGTATCTTTTGCTTTTGTATGCGGTGCTCGATAAAGACGGCAAATTGAGTACTTCGACGGGACTTTTGATTGCCTTAGGCGTTTTGGTATGCACGAGCGGTTGTTTAAACGGCGGAAACAATCAGTGCGCCAACTATCGCAACAACTTTAACCCATACCAAAGCAACTTTACATACGGAAACGCTCTCCTTTAAAAAAATCAACCAAATAAAAAAGGCGGTGATTTTTTCACCGTCTTGGATTTTTTGTTTTTTGCGGACAATTTAAGCCTTTTGTCGGTTGCCGTTTTGCGTTGCATTAAAGTTTTAGCAACTTTGTCATAAACTGTTTAAGCCACAAAAAAACATACTTTAACGCAATCATATACAAAACGAATACCGCTTGCGCCACAGCGATTGCGACGTAAAGATACCATTTTTGTTCAAACACCGTTTGCCACGTTTCAAAAAACAAAAAGCGATAGACGCATAAATACGCGGCAAGCCCTGCTTCAAACAACGCGACGTTTATTACCCACCCCGCCGCTTTTGGTATTTTTGTTTGGTCGAGGTAGTACTTGCTCACGCACAGCGGCGCAAACAGCAAGACAAAGGGCAAAACTTCCAAATATTTGCCGGTAATAAGGCACGCGATAATAGTTGACGCGGCGTAAGAAGCAAAGCAACTCCAAAAGTTTTTTGGCGCGACAAAGGCGTTTGCAAGCACGCACAACGCCGCCGCCAAAGAAGTCGTATAGTTTATCGGGAGATATGCGCCCGCTATCAAAAACACCGTCGCAAGCGCGGAAAGAACTCCGCACACGGCTATTATCTTTGCTTTTGACATATTTTTAGCGGCAGCCCGTACAGATGCAGTTGCAACAATCGCAACACATATTTGCAAGGCATATATCGCCGCAACAACTACCCGTACACGTTCCGTTGTCGGTATAAGTCGTTCCGCTGTCGCCGGCGGGGCGGGATTGTTCCTGCCCCGACATTTTGTCGGGCGACACTTTTTTGCTTGACAGAATTTTGTTGAGTTTGTCCAGACTGTTTTTGTAACGCGGGTTGTCGGGCTCCATTTTTACGCAGGTTTCCAACTGTTTTTTGGACTCTACGTACCAACTTTTTTTGTAGTACACCACCGACTGCATATAGTGCCACTCGGCGTCGCGTTCCGTCACGTCGTCGAGCATTTCCTGCGCGGCGTCAAGGTTGTCGTTTTTGATGTGTTGCTCCACCTTTGAATAAAAACCGTTGCCATAACTCCCGTTTGCGTCGCCGCTTTCGCTTGCCTGACGCGCTTGGTAAGTTGCGGAAAACACTCGTATCGCTTCGTCTATTTTGTCAAGATTTTTGGTTGCTTCGTTGCCTACTCTGCCCTGCTCGAATTGTTTTTGACGGTATTGCTCTCTTAATGAGTCATAACTCGTCTGCGCCTCTTGTAACGTGGCGTCTTTACTTATCTGCAAAACTTTGCACGCTTGCTCGAAAGTCATTTTTTGCTCTCCTTGTCGTACATAATCCGCTCCGTCGTTTGGCGGAGAGATTCGTATATTATATTTTTGAGTACGCATGCGTATGCGTTGAGGTTTAAGTCGTTAAAATCCGCCGCTATCCTGTTGAGCGTGGAATAAATCACAAACTCGATTTCCTGCGCGTTGTCTGCGACAAACTGCTTGCGGTTTTTGTAATTTTTTAGCCACGCGACAAACGGATTGTAGTTTTTGCGTTTTACGTCGCGTTTGAGGTCGTCCAACGCGTCGATAAGATAAATCCATTTGCCTACGTTGTAACAAAGACTCTTGACAAGGTTGTCGCAATCGTTTCCCAACCCGTACTCCGCTATATTTTGCGTAATAAGCGCGGAATAATGACAAACTTGGTCTATGTTGTCGCAGTTTCTTTTTTCTGCCGCGTACAAATCGGCGTAATGCCGTTTTAATTCTTTGTCCAACTCGGGCGCGTCTTGCGCCGCTTTGCGGTAACTTTTTTTTAGCGCGTTTAACACCGCTCTTTTTTTTAGCGAAGGCTCGTCGGCTACGTCGTCCGCCGCTTTAAGCCTTATGAGCAGAACGTTTGCCGTCGCAAGTTTGTCGGTGACAGAATCGCGTTTTAATATGCTTCTTTTTTTAAAGGGCGACGCAACGCACCGAGCCATCACTATTTGCGCCGGAACGTCTGCAACGGAATGAAACAGCAAGTTGAAAAAGTTTATATCAAAGTTTGCCGTCAACCGCGACGTATTGCCGTACATATCCTTTAGCGACATACACAGCCCGCACAAAAAGGTGTGCCACAGCCCGTACTGTTGTTTTGTAAGGCTGTCTTTTTTTACGTTTACGTATCCAAACATCAGATTTTGGGGACAAACCCTATTTTTTTGTACACTTTTGCAAGCGTTTTTTGAGCGCGATACTCGGCTTTTGCCGCGCCTTCTTTAAGGATTTGATTGAGATAGGCTTTGTCGGCAAGCAATCTTTTTTGTTCTTGTTGAACGGGCTGCAAAACGGCAATCACGGCGTCGGCTATGCGCGGTTTAAACTCGCCGTAACCTTTGCCTTCAAACTCTTTTTGCGCCTCTTGCAACGTACACCCCGCAAAAGCGCAGTAAATATTGAGAAGATTGCTTATTTCCGGCTTGTCCTCGCCGTACCGCACGACGGTGTCGCTGTCCGTCACCGCTCTTTTAAATTTGCGGCGAATATCGTCGGCAGAGTCGCTCATCGCAACGTAAGCGTTTTCGTTCTCGTCGGATTTGCTCATTTTGCAAGTTGCGTCTTGCAAACTCATTATTCTCGCGCCCGTTTTGGAAATGTACGCGTCCGGCACTACAAAGGTGGGAGAATAGCGGGAGTTGAACCGCATCGCAATATCGCGAGTAAGTTCGAGATGTTGTTTT
This sequence comes from uncultured Clostridia bacterium, assembly GCA_934230325.1. Taxonomy (GTDB): domain Bacteria; phylum Bacillota; class Clostridia; order Christensenellales; family CAG-314; genus SFEB01. Next base: position 82,951 of record CAKQEP010000003.1, read on the forward strand.
TGGTCGGCACCGACGGGAACGAGGTCTGCCTGATACAGCAAAATATCCGACGCCATAAGCACGGGATAATCCATAAGTCCCATATTGAGATTGTCCGCGTGACGCGCGCACTTGTCCTTAAACTGCGTCATACGGTTGAGTTCTCCTATATAAGTGACGGTGTTGAGTACCCACGCCAACTCGGCGTGTTGCGGTACGTGAGATTGCAAAAAAACCGTGCTCGTATCGGGATTTATTCCGCAAGCAAGGTAAAGCGCAAGCAACTCCATAGTGTTTGCGCGAAGTTTGGCAGGTTCTTGCGCAACGGTGATGGCGTGCATATCTACGACGCAAAATACGCAGTCGTAATCGTTTTGCAACGTCACCCAGTTTTTTATCGCGCCGATATAATTGCCTATAGTGATTTTTCCGCTCGGCTGAACTCCGCTGAAAATAATCTTCTTTTTTTGTTGCGTCTGCTCGTTGACGCCGACGTTTGTCTCTGACATGTGCGCAATTCTCCAAAAAAAACGAGTGGTTTATACTTTTGACGAGTTTGTCGTTTAGCCCGCCTAAAATATTAGCCTTGTTTATTATAATAACAAATTGCGAGCCAAAAATCAAGCAAACCGCAACTGTTTTTTTGAGCGACGCGCACCGCAAAGTAAACTTTTGGGATAAAACGAGTTGTTTTTGCCCGCCGTTTACTGCTTTTTAAAGGTTATTTTTACCGTCGTGCCGACGCCGTAAGCGGAAGTCAACGAGATGTCCGCGCCGTAAAGACTGCAAATGTGTTTTACTATCGCCAAACCGAGCCCCGTACCGCCCGTTTCGCGAGAACGGGATTTGTTTACGCGATAAAACCTTTCAAATATTCTGCTTTGATGCCGTTCCTCTATGCCTATGCCGTCGTCGGATACCGTGAGCGTGGTCGCTGCGCCGTCGTCGCTTTGGGATATATCGACGTTGACTTTTCCGCCGTCGTCGTTGTATCTTATTCCGTTTTCCACAAGGTTTTTGACGAGTTCTACGGCGTGCTCCTTCTCTATTTTGATTTTGCCGCCGCCCGACACCGTGACGGTCACGTTTTTGCTTTGCGCAATCCCCGACAAACTGTCTTTGACTTCCTGCGCCACTGCGGCAAGGTCTACTACTTCCGCCGCGTCGCCGTCGGGTTGCCGCTGCTTTTCCAACCGCGACAAGTCCAGCATATCGTTGATAAGGGTAATTATGCGGCAAACTTCCTTGTCTATTTTGCCCGACAACTCTTTTGTGGTTTGCTCGGCAGTGTTAAGCAAAATAATATCGTTGAAACCTTTTATCGCCGTCAACGGCGTTTTTAACTCGTGAGAAGCGTTTTCAAAAAACTCGCCGCGCATCTTTTGACTGTTTTTTACGGCGGTTATGTCGGTCAAAACCACAACCGTATACCCTTTTTTGAGCGACCTTATGGCAACGATATAAATTTTGCCGTCTTTGTCCATATCAAAAGAAGCGTCGGTTTTGTCGGCAAGACTCTTTGCCAAAGCGTCGTTGAACTCTTTGTCCGCCGTGAGAGCGGTGTAAAGTCTGCCCTGCGCGCCGCTGCAAAATATCGCGCGCGCGCTGTCGTTTAGCATAGTGACCGTTCCTTCGTCGTCCAAAACCACTATCCCGTCGGAAATGTTGCCAAGCACATAGTCCAGCCTTTCTTTTTCCGTCGTTGCGGCGCGCATACTGTCCTGCAATTTTTCGCTTAATTCGTTTATCTCGGCAAGCATTGCGTTGACTTCCTTATCGTTTGTCGTTGCGGTGATTTTTTTGCAAGCGCCCTCTTTGACCGCTGCAAGACTGTTTTTGACTTGCGCCAACGGCTTTATTATGCTGTCGGTAGCAAACACGCCTGCGAGATAGGATAAAACGAGAACCGCCACAAGCACAAATATCATAGTCGGCAAAGTTTCCGCTACGTATTCGTTTACCGAGTCCACCGCTATCGCCGTCCGCACAAAAACGTAATCGTCCCCGCCGACATTGACCTTTAACGCATAATACGCCATATCCTTTTTGAGCGTGTCGCTCCGACGAATCTGCACCGACGGTTTGCCGTTTAACGCCGCAAGAATTTCTGCCCTGTCTATGTGTTGCATACCGACGATAGCCGCGTCGGCGCTGTCCGCCAAAACTATGCCGTTTTTGTCAACAACCGTCAATCTCACGCCGTCAGGTACGTCTTTGGTGACGTCAACGTTGTAGTTGGCGGCATAAATCTCCGTCATCTGAACTATTTTTTCCTGCGCTTCTTTTTTGAGAGCGGTTTTGTTTACCGATATTCCCGACAGCAAAATTATCAGCAAAGATATCGTCACTATCGCAAAATTAAACAATACTATTTTGTTTTTCATTTTAAAATATACCCCAAGCCTCTTACCGTTTCTATCTCGGCGGCGGAGGAATCCAAGATTTTTCTCAAATCCGCAACGTGAATGTCCAACGTTCTCGTTTCGCCGTAGTTAAGCCCCCACACTGCGTCCAAAAGGTCGTCGCGGCGCATCGCTTTTTCGGCGTTTAAAACGAGAACTTTTAGCAATTCGTACTGCTTTAAGGTCAATCGTACGGGTTTTTCGCCGACGGTGACGACGTGTTTGTCGTCGTCTATGCAAACGTCTTTAAAACTCAATTTGTTCCGCTCGCTCTTTGTCGCGCGAAGTTTTGCCTTTATCCGAGCCACCAACTCCAAAACGCCAAACGGCTTTGATAAGTAATCGTCCGCGCCGAGATTTAAACCTTTAACTTTGTCTATTTCCGTCGTTTTTGCCGATACCATTATGACGGGTACGTCTGCCGTCTTTGCGTCGCTTTTGAGGCGCGATAAAATAGAATAACCGTCTTCCCCGTCCAACATTATGTCCAAAATAAACAAATCGGGTACTCGCTCTTTGACTGCGGCGTACAAATCCGCCGCGCCGCAAAAACATTTTGTTTCAAAACCCGCCCCGTCAAGCGCAAAGCCGTAAACTTCTCTGATGGATTGCTCGTCGTCAACGGCGTAAATAAGTTTTTTTTGTTGCATATTCCCCTCTTTTTTTAGTTTTGACTTTTTGTCGGTTGTCGAGAGTCTTTTTTTGTTTTTTTTAACGCGGCTTTTTTTGTTTAGCTCGCTCTGTGATATCCCGTCGCAGCGTACTCCACCCACTCGCCTATGTTGACGGCGTGGTCGCCTATCCTTTCCAGATACTTTGCTATCATCATAAACAATATCGCTTGGTCGGCGTTGTCGGGGTTTTGTTTGATGAGGTTTACGAGTTCTTGTTTGACGGTTTCAAACAACTCGTCAACTCTGTCGTCGCGTTTTTCCAGCCCGCGCGCAACGTCAACGTCGCGGTTGATGTAACTGTTTACTCCGTCGCGCACCATACCGATGACGAGTTTTGCCATCATTTCTATGTGTTCCGGCTCTTTGATAAACTTTTGGTTGCCAAACTGCAACGATATTTCCGATATGTCCGCCGCCTGATCCGCTATGCGTTCGAGGTCGGTTATCATTTTGAGAGCCGCCGATACGTCCCTAAAATCGCTCGCGACGGGATGCTCCATAAGCAGAATCTTTAAACAATCCTGCTCGATTTCCCGCTCTGCCCTGTCAATCTGTTTGTCTTCCCGCATAACTTCCAGCGCAAGGTCGTCATCGCGAAGTTTAAGCGCGTTTATCGATTTTTCTATCGCCATTTGCGCGGCGTGGCACATATCGATAAGTTTGTTTAAAACGAGAGAAAGTTCTTTTTCGTATTTGTTTCTTATGCTCATAGTATAACTTATTGCACTCCTTTTTTCAAGCGTTTTTTATCAACCGAATCTTCCCGTGATATAGTTTTCCGTGCGTTGGTCGTCGGGAGCGGAAAAAATCTTTTCCGTATCGCCGTACTCGACGAGTTCGCCCAACAAAAAGAACGCCGTTTTGTCCGCTATTCTCGTCGCTTGTTGCATATTGTGCGTGACAATGACGATGGTGACGCTCTTTTTGAGTTGCTCCATCAATTCCTCTATTTTGCCTGTGGATATGGGATCGAGCGCAGAAGTCGGCTCGTCCATAAGTATTATTTTGGGGTCCGCCGCCAAAGCGCGGGCTATGCACAATCTCTGTTGCTGACCGCCCGACAACCCCAACGCGGATTTGTCAAGACGGTTTTTGAGTTCTTCCCACATACACGCGTCGCGCAAAGATTTTTCTACTATTTCGTCGAGTTTTTGACGGGAATGTATCCCTAAAGTTCGCGGCCCGTACGCTATGTTGTCGTACACGCTCATAGGAAACGGGTTTGGCTTTTGAAAAACCATTCCTACGTTGCGACGTAATGCGTTTACGTCCGTTTTGCCGTAAACGTCAATTTCGCCTATCTTAAACTCGCCTTGTATCTTGCAATCTTCGATAAGGTCGTTCATGCGGTTGAAACATTTTAAAAAAGTGGATTTTCCGCAACCCGACGGCCCGATAAACGCCGTGACCTTGCGGGAAGGTATCTCGACGCTTATGTTCTTTAACGCCTGAAAGTCGCCGTACCAAAGATTAGCGTTTTTTACCGATATGTTCTGCCCGAATTCTACGGGGATTTCTGCCTTAGTTTTAGTTTTCATGAGTACCGCCTTTGAGTTTTTTTGAAAGTTTTGAGCCGATAACCTCCGCCGCAAAGTTCAACAACAATACTACTACGATTAGTATTACCGCCGTTGCGTAGGCTTGCTCCATATACCACCCTTCGCCCGATAATTTGTACAACGCCACCGCAAGCGTCGCGCCGCCGTCGGTGAGTTTTGTAGGCGTTGCGTTTATTACCGAACCCATAGTGTACAGGAAGGGCGCGGATTCGCTTACTACTCTGCCCATCGTCAAAACGACTGCCGACAGTATTCCGGGCAAAGCCGACGGCAACACTACTTTGAGTATTGTGCGAAGTTTGCCTGCGCCCAAAGCAAGACTGCCTTCTCGTAGCGAGTCGGGAACGGACTTTAAACTTTCCTCCGTCGACCGAACGACGGTGGGCAACAACATCATACTTATCGTGCATACGCCCGCCAAAATGCAACTTTTACCGCCAAACAGCGGCACGAAAGTCAACATTCCAAACAATCCGTAAACGATAGAAGGAACGCCGCTCAACACATCTATAGACGCTCTCACCGCCCTGACCAAAAAACTGCGTTTTTTTGTGTATTCGTTTAAAAATATCGCCGTCATAACCCCTGTCGGAACAGCCACCGCAACGCTCAACAGTACCGCAAGCAAAGTTGTCACGATAGCGGGAAAAACGGTTATTTTGCTGCTGCCAAACTCGTATTTACCCACCAGCAAATAGGGATTTTTGACAAGAAACGGCAACCCTTTTACCATAATAAATCCTATCACCGTCAACAAAGTTACGCTTGCAAGCGCGCCCGCCGTAACGGACAAAATTTTGCCTATTTTAGGAGCGTTGATTTTGTAACCTATCGCGCCCAACCGGTCTTTTATCGCTTGGTTTAATTTGTTTAATCTGTCTTTTTTTGCAATTTTGCTTTCTTTGTCGCTCGTTGCGATATTTTCTTGTTGCGTTTTGTCCGTTTTAACCTTTTTTGCCGTTATTTTTTTGACGACGTTGCCGCTTACGGCGTTAAACAATAGGTTTATCAAAAGCACAAAAACCAACAGAATTACACCCGTCGCAATGAGCGCGCCTTCCTGCAATTCTCCTGCATAACCCATTTCCAACACGATGTTTGCCGTCATCACCCTAAAAGAACCAAACAGTCCGTCGGGATAGGCTACGGAGTTTCCCGCAACCATAACCACCGCCATCGTTTCTCCGAGAGCGCGCCCTACGCCCAAAACGAGCGACGCCGTTATTCCCGATTTTGCGGCGGGCGACATAACGCGAAATACCGTCTGACTGTGCGTTGCGCCCATAGCGACGGAACCTTCGTAAAAACTGCGCGGAACGGCTTCTAAACTCGTTTTTGACAGCGAAACGACGGTGGGCAGTATCATAATGCCCAAAATTATCGACGTTGCCAACAATCCGCTACCGTTGTTGGGCGCGACGGTAGCAAGTATCGGCAACAAAAACACTATCCCGAAAAATCCGTACACTACCGACGGAATCCCCGCAAGCAGATTTATCACCGACGACAACGCTTTTTTTAGTTTTTTGGGACAGAAAAAGGCAAGAAATACTGCCGTAAAATATCCCGAAACGCCGCCTATCAAAATCGCTCCCGCCGTTGCCGCAAGCGTTCCCGCTATCATTGTCAAAACTCCGTATTTTCCCGACGGGTTTGAGTAGGTTGCCTCTCTGTCCGGCGCCCATTTGTCGCCTAACAAAAAATCAAAAAATCCTATTTTGTTAAGCGCCGGCGCGCTTTTGACTATAAGAAAAACAAATATCGCAATGACGGAAATCGCGCAAACGATTGCCGCCATCGCAAATAAAGTCTTACCTATTTTGTCTTTGGTTTTGGTTGATATCATAAATTTTTCCTTGTTGATTGCCTCTTTTCTCCTTGACAAGAAGGTATCGGTAGTCTTTTTTTGCCCCCCGCATTAAGCGTTTGCAAGTTGACTGTATTTGGTAGTTTTGCCTGTGAATATATCGTAAAGTTGCGCCAAAGAAAGGTCTTTTACTATATCGTTGTCGGGATTTACGATTACCGCCACTGCGTCAAGACATACGTTAAAACTGTCTATCGCGTCTTTTTTGACCGCTGCGGAAGAAAGTCCTATTACGTCGCCGTTGGTATCTTTTTCTACCGCGCTGACGCCTTTTGACGAACCTTCCAACTCGATATTGAATATCGCCGTTGCGTCTACGTTGTACTGTTTGGCGTAGGCTTTTGCCACCGCGTAAATGAGTTTTTCCATAGAAGTCGAGCCGCGTACTATTATTTTGTCCCCTGCGGGCAAAGTCGCTTGCTTGGTAAAGGTCGATACAGAGATGGGTGCGTAGCCTTCGTTTGCGCGCATTGCGGGGTCTTTCAAAAATACCGTTCCGACGTCCTCGCTGTCGCAAATCGCCTCGATGGCGTCACTCTTTAAAAAGTTCAAAAAGTCTGCCGCAAGCGGGGTGAGCGCCTGCCCGTGTTTTGTCATAACCACAAACGGACGTTGAATCTTGTACGTTCCGTCAAGCACGCCGGCTTTGCTCGGAAGAATACCGCCTACTTTGACTACCTTGACTCCTTCCCCTACCGAACCGAGAGAAACGTATCCGATAGCTTGCTTGTCCGACTGAACTTTTGTCACTACTGCGCCCGTCGTATTTAACACATCGGCTTTTTTGGTGGTGTAAAAAGTTTTTTCGCCGTTTACTTTTTCCATAAGAAAATGAGTGCCGTCAGTAACTACCGTGTCAAAAGCTTCGCGAGTACCGCTGCTGTTTTCTCTTGCCACTACCGTGATGTTTTTGTCGGGATTAAATTTTGCGCAACCTGTCAAAGCGCACGCCATAACTACCGACATACAAACTGCTAAAATTGCCATAAATGTTTTTTTCATAGTTTTTTATCTCCTTTTTGTTTTTTACACCCGTATTGTATCATTGACAAAAAAAGCCTGCAATTTACGTTTTGCAAACTATTTGTAAACTCTTTGTAAACTTGCAAATTTACAATATACTATTTGTAAACTCTTTGTTAACTCGCAAATTTACAATTATAATTTTTGCCTTTACGCATTTAGTAAAGTGCGTGTCAATACTGCCGTCTGCATAAGGTTCGCTTCCGCGAGATTGCCACAGCGTAAATTTTTATTTATAAGGTTAAATTTAAAAAAGCCAAAAATTTACGCTTCGCAATGACATTTTAACGATAGCTACGCAAAAGTACTCACTACTTGCAAAGTATAAAGTAATATTTTATATATAAGCGAAAGTGTTTTAGCGTGGCTGTTTTTTAAAGTGTCATTGCAAAACCAAATTTAAAGTAAAAAAATAAAGCAAAAAAAAGACTGCTTTAAAAAGCAGTCTTTTTTTAAAGGATATGAGAATACATAAAATTGCTTAATTAGTTAAGAATTTTGGTAACAACACCGGAACCAACCGTTCTGCCGCCTTCACGGATAGCAAATCTCAAACCTTCCTCGATAGCAATCGGGGTGATAAGTTTGACGGTGATGGTCGTGTTGTCGCCGGGCATAATCATTTCCGTGCCTTTATCAAGTTCTATACTGCCGGTAACGTCGGTTGTACGGAAGTAGAACTGAGGACGATATCCGTTGAAGAACGGGCTGTGACGTCCGCCTTCCTCTTGCTTAAGGACGTAAATTTGTGCTTGGAAGTCCTTGTGAGGATGAATCGTACCGGGTTTAGCGATAACTTGTCCTCTTTCGACGTCTGTTCTTTGCAGACCGCGAAGCAACAAACCAACGTTGTCGCCTGCGTATGCAACGTCAAGCAGTTTGCGGAACATTTCTACGCCGGTAACGACGGACTTTTTAACTTCGTCTTCCAGACCTACGATTTCTACGGGGTCAAGGGGTTTGATTTCGCCACGTTCTACTCTGCCGGTAGCGACAGTGCCACGACCGGTGATGGTGAACACGTCTTCTACAGGCATAAGGAAGGGTTTTTCGTTGTCACGTTGCGGAGTAGGAATGTACTCGTCAACGACGTTCATAAGTTCCTTAATGCAGTCAAAGCGAGGATCGTCGATGGGAGCGCCTGCAATGGCTGCGTCCATAGCGACCTTTGCGCTACCTTTAACGATAGGAATGGTGTCGCCGGGGAAGTCGTACTTGCTAAGAAGTTCTCTTACTTCCATCTCGACCAACTCGATAAGTTCGGGGTCGTCAACGAGGTCGGTTTTGTTGAGGAACACGACGATGTAAGGAACGTTAACCTGTCTTGCAAGAAGGATATGTTCACGAGTTTGGGGCATCGGACCGTCAGCGGCGGAAACGACGAGGATTGCGCCGTCCATTTGCGCTGCGCCGGTAATCATGTTTTTAACGTAGTCGGCGTGGCCGGGGCAGTCAACGTGAGCATAGTGACGTTTGTCTGTTTGATATTCTACGTGAGCGGTGTTGATTGTGATACCACGAGCCTTCTCTTCGGGCGCTTTGTCGATTTGGTCATAACGCATAACTTCCGCTTTGCCTTGCATAGCCATAACCATTGTGATAGCAGCCGTCAACGTGGTTTTACCGTGATCGACGTGACCGATAGTACCGATATTGACGTGGGGCTTACTTCTGTCAAATTTTTGTTTTGCCATTTTGAGTTTCCTCCAATAAATTTTCTTTTTTTAATTTCGCCTGTTACTTAGCGTAACATATTATAATATACTTTTGCTGTTTTTGCAAGTTTTTTAAAACATATTTAAAAAAACTTACTTTTTACCCGTTAATTTTTCCGCCAAAGACTTGGGTAACTCGTCATAATGGTCGAATTGCATAGAGAAATTGCCGCGTCCTTGCGTTTTGCTACGCAAATCCGTCGCATAGCCAAACATCTCGGACAAAGGAATATAAGCGTTTACCGCCTGAATACCGTTGCGGGGTTCTATACCCAAAACATTGCCGCGACGGGAAGAAATGTCCCCCATAACGTCGCCGAGATACTCGTCGGGCATAGTGACTTCTACCTTCATCATCGGTTCCAACAGTACGGGGTTTGCTTTTGCGCAACCGTCTTTAAACGCCATACTACCCGCGATTTTAAACGCCATTTCCGACGAGTCGACTTCGTGATAACTGCCGTCGTAAACGGTAGCGCGGAAGTCAACGACTTCGTACCCTGCAAGCACGCCGCTTTTGGCTGCTGCCTGAATACCTTGATTGATGGGTTGAATGTACTCTTTGGGTATGCATCCGCCGACGGTTTCGTCCACAAACTCGTATCCAGTGCCTGCGGGCAACGGCTCAAGACGCAAACGGCAGTGTCCGTATTGACCTTTGCCGCCGCTTTGTCTGACGTATTTGCCCTCGCACTCGACGGTTTTGCGAATGGTTTCTCTATAACTGACTTGCGGTTTGCCTACGTTTGCCTCCACCTTAAACTCTCTCAACAGTCTGTCTACGATAATTTCGAGGTGAAGTTCTCCCATACCGGCTATTATGGTTTGTCCCGTTTCCTGATCGGTATAAGTCTTGAATGTGGGGTCTTCCTCCGCGAGTTTTGCGAGAGCGATGCCCATTTTTTCCTGACCTTGCTTTGTTTTTGGCTCTATTGCCACTTTGATGACGGGATCGGGAAACACCATATTTTCCAACACTATCGGGGCTTTTTCGTCACAAAGAGTGTCGCCCGTCGTAGTGTCTTTTAAACCTACCAACGCAACGATTTCTCCTGCGTAAGTTTCCTCGATTTCGGTGCGTTGAGCAGAGTGCATTTGCAAAATTTTGCTTATACGTTCTCTCCTGCCCTTTACCGAGTTGTAAACGTAAGTGCCGCTTTTGAGCGTGCCGCTGTATACTCTGCAATAAGCAAGTTTGCCGACAAAGGGGTCGGAAACGATTTTAAACGCCAACCCGCTAAACGGCTCGTCGTCGCCGGTTTTGCGAACGAGAACTTTGTTTGCGTCGTCGGGATCAAATCCCGTCACGTGGTCCACGTCTACGGGCGACGGCAAATACGCCGTTATTGCGTCGAGCAACAGTTGTATGCCCTTGTTTTTGTAAGCGGTGCCGCACAAGACGGGGTTGACTTCCAACTTGATTACCGCGTCGCGGATACCAGATTTGAGTTCTTCCTCCGTGAGACGCTCGCCGCTCAAAAACTTTTCCATCAAGACGTCGTCGCGACCTGCGATAAACTCCTCCAACTCGTCGTGGCAGCGTTGCGCTTGCTCAACGAGGTTTGCGGGGATTTCTCGCACTTCTACCGCGCCTTGATTGTCTGTGTAATAGTACGCCTTCATTTTGACGACATCTACGATACCTTCAAAAGATTCCTCCTTGCCGATAGGCAGTTGGATAGGCATGGCGTTTGCCTTTAAACGATTGCGAATCATGGATACGACGTTTAAAAAATTTGCGCCGTTGATATCCATTTTGTTGACAAAGGCTATACGCGGTACCTTGTACTTTGTGGCTTGGTGCCACACAGTTTCGGATTGAGGCTCTACTCCGCCCTTTGCGCAAAAGACTGCTACCGCGCCGTCTAATACGCGCAAACTGCGTTCTACCTCTACAGTAAAGTCCACGTGTCCGGGTGTGTCGATAAGGTTTATGCGATAATCGACGCCGTTGTCGGAGTTTACCCAGTGAACGGTAGTAGCCGCGCTTGCGATGGTAATACCACGCTCCTGCTCCTGCTCCATACTGTCCATGACGGCGGTTCCCTCGTGAACTTCGCCCATTTTACGCGTTTTTCCGGTAAAAAAGAGTATCCTTTCGCTCGTAGTGGTTTTACCCGCGTCTATGTGTGCCATTATCCCTATATTACGCACGTTTTGCAAAGGATATTGTCTCATTAAGTTTACTCCTGTTTACTGAAATTACCAACGATAATGAGCAAACGCTCTGTTGGCCTCTGCCATACGGTGGACGTCTTCCTTCTTTTTGAAAGCGCCGCCGGTGCTGTTGTAAGCGTCCATAAGTTCGCCCGCCAAACGAGAACACATATCGCGTTCGCTGCGGTTGCGAGCGTAGGACACAAGCCATCTGATAGCCAAAGTCTGACGTCTTTCCGGTCTGATTTCCATAGGCACTTGATAGTTGCTGCCGCCTACTCTCCTTGCTTTTACCTCCAACAAAGGCATGATGTTGTTCATTGCTTGATTAAACACGTCCATAGGCTCGGCGTTCATTTTTTCTTTAATGATATCAAACGCGCCGTAGACTATTTCCTGCGCCAAACCTTTTTTGCCGTCCAACATAACTTGGTTTACCACTTTTGTCACGACTTTGCTGTTGTATACGGGATCGGGAAGAACGTCCCTCTTGGGTACGCCACTTCTTCTTGGCATAATTGTTTACCTCCTTGTAATTTTTGTTTGTCCTTTTTTACAGCTAACTCAACGATATAACGATATCGGAGAACCTTCTGACGCTCCGAACAACGGAACGCATACTGCCGAATGGCGGGAGAAACAAAAATTTCGTCCGACCAATCAAAAGCTGTAATCACGTTTTGTCCTTATTTTTTGGGACGTTTTGCGCCGTACTTGCTGCGGGCTTGCTTTCTCGATGCAACGCCTGCGGTATCAAGCACGCCTCTGATGATGTGATAACGCACGCCGGGCAAATCTCTTACCCTGCCGCCGCGAATAAGCACTACGCTATGCTCCTGAAGGTTGTGACCTTCTCCGGGAATATAGCAAGTACCTTCTTCCCCGTTGGTACGTCTGATTCTTGCAATCTTACGTAATGCGGAGTTAGGCTTTTTGGGTGACGTCGTAGTTACGTTTAAGCATACGCCTCTTTTTTGAGGACAGTTGTCCAACAAAGGCGCTTTGGATTTGACTACGCCGCTTTCTCTGCCTTGCTTAATCAATTGATTGATTGTTGCCATTTTTACCTCCTTTTGATATTTGGTCGGATATATTTTTTGCGCTTTCGCGCTCGTCCGCTTTTGAGAGCAGTCCTATCACCGTCACGATTTTGTCTACCCCGCACACCTTTGCAAGTTGCTGTTTTGTAGAATAAATCTCCAACGGTACGTTTTTTGCCGCCGCCGCTTCCGTCACGGTACGTTTAAAAACGTCGTCGGCGTCGGTAGCCAAAACTACCGTTTGTACGGCGTCGGAGTTAAGGCTTTTTAATACTTGCCTCAACCCCACCGTTTTGTTGCTCGTTTTAATGTGATAATCGTCCATAAATTTAAACGCAAAAGTTATAATAACAAATCCTTTTTGTTTTGTCAAGCGTTTTTAGTCGCTCTCTTTGGATTGCAAAACTTCTTTTACGCCGCAGTTGCGGTACTGAGGCAATCCCGTACCCGCAGATATAAGTTTGCCGATAATGACGTTTTCCTTAAGTCCGCTTAACGGGTCTATCTTGTTTTTGATAGCCGCGTCGGTCAAAACTCTGCTTGTTTCTTGGAATGACGCCGCAGACAAAAAGCTGTCCGTTGCGAGCGACGCTTTGGTAATACCCAAAAGCACTCTCTTGCCCGCTGCGGGACGACCTTCGTTTTCCAAAGTGGCGGTGTTTTCGTCGTCAAAACGGAAAATATCCACGATGTCGCCCGGCAACAACTCGGTATCGCCGCTGTCCTCAACCTTGACCTTACGCATCATCTGTCTTACGATTATTTCTACGTGTTTGTCGTTTATTTCGACGCCTTGCAGGCGGTAAACTGACTGAACTTCCTTGACGAGATAGTCCTGAACGTCCTTTATGCCCTTTATTCTCAACAAATCCTGAGGATAAATGCTGCCTTCCGTCAACCTTTCGCCTATCTTAATCTTGTCGCCTACGTGAACTCTCAAACGGGAAGTATAGGGTACTTCGTAATCTTTATGTTGTTCCTTACTGCCTTCCTTTGCGGTATCGTCAAATACGGTAATGACTTGCTTGCCTTGTTTTGCTTCGATAGAAATAACTTCTCCATTGCTTTCCGACAAAGTCGCTTTGCCTTTGGGTTGACGAGCCTCAAACAATTCTTCTACGCGGGGCAAACCTTGCGTGATGTCTTCGTTGGTCGCGACGCCGCCCGTGTGGAAGGTACGCATTGTCAACTGCGTGCCCGGTTCGCCTATACTTTGAGCGGCTATTACGCCTACCGCTTCTCCCAAGTCTACGGGTTTGCAGGTAGCCATGTTTTTGCCGTAACACTTGCTGCATACGCCTTGTTTGCTCTTGCAGGTAAGCACGCTGCGAACGTGAACTTTATCGATGCCCGCTTTGACTATTTCTGCCGCCTGATCTTCCGATATCATAGCGTCGTCGGGAACGATAACTTCCCCCGTAGTCGGATTTATTACGTCGCCTATGGTGTATCTGCCGGCTATTCTGTCTTCCAACTTTTCGATAACTTCGCCTTCCGTACTGCCCAAAAGCGCGGATACCCAAACGCCCGTTTTGTCGCCGCAATCTTCTTCTCTGACGATAACGTCGTGAGAAACGTCTACAAGACGACGAGTAAGGTAACCCGAGTCGGCGGTTTTTAACGCCGTATCCGCAAGACCTTTACGTCCGCCGTGCGAAGAAATAAAGTACTCCAATACCGTCAAACCTTCTCTAAAGCACGCTTTGACGGGCAACTCTATGGTTTTGCCCGACGGATCGGTCATAAGACCGCGCATGCCCGACAACTGTCTTATCTGCGACATGCTTCCGCGAGCGCCGGAGTCCGCCATCATCCAAATGGGGTTGAACTTGTCAAGCGTTTTTTCAAGGTCGGTGGTGACGTGTTCCGTCGTTTCCTTCCAAACGTTTACTACTTGCTTGTAGCGTTCTTCTTCCGTCAAGATACCTTCGTTAAACATATCGTTTATGCCGTCTTGACCAAACACTCTTTCGTCCGCCTTTTTAAGCCATTCCTTTTTGCTGTCGGGAATGTGCATATCGAATACGCTGGCGGTAAGTCCGCTTATCGTGCTGTATTTGTAACCCAACGCTTTGACTTTGTCCAACATTTCCGCCGTCGCCGACGCGCCGTTTACCTTAAAGCACTTTTCTACCATCTTTTTGAGAGTGCCTTTTTTGACTATCGTGTTAAACTCGAGTTTGAGATAATCTTCCGGCTTTTCTCTCTTGGTAAATCCGAGATTTTGAGGGATAGCCTCGTTGAATATGAGTCTGCCCACCGTCGTGCGCAACATACCCGTGATTTTTTCTCCGTTGGGAGTAGTCACGGTGCGACGAACGTTTATTATGCTTTCCAACTCTATGTCGCCTGCGGTATACGCAAGTATCGCTTCGTCTTTAGAAACAAAACTTTTGCCTATGCAATCCGCAAATCCTGCGTCGTACAGTTCTGCGTCGGTGACGGTGTAAAGGTCGTAATTTTTGCCTGTCGGTTGGTTGTAACCGCCCTTGCCTCTGTTGTATCTGTCAGTGCCGTCTACGAGAGTGTCGCCGCACTTGTCGATTGTGAGGTAATAGCAACCCATTACCATATCCTGCGTCGGACTGATGACGGGTTTGCCGTCGGACAGTTTGAGAATATTGTTGCTTGCAAGCATGAGATAACGAGCCTCCGCTTGCGCTTCTACGCTCAAAGGTACGTGTACTGCCATTTGGTCGCCGTCAAAGTCGGCGTTGAAGGCGGTACAAGCCAACGGGTGCAGTTTTATCGCTCTGCCTTCTATAAGGACGGGTTCAAACGCCTGAATAGAAAGTCTGTGCAAGGTCGGCGCGCGGTTGAGCATGACGGGGTGGTCGGCAATGACTTCTTCCAACACGTCCCACACCTTCGCGTCGGCGCGTTCTATGCGGCGTTTCGCGCTCTTGATGTTTTGGGACTGGTTGGTTTCTACCAACTTTTTCATGACGAAAGGCTTAAACAATTCCAAAGCCATTTCCTTAGGCAAACCGCATTGATGCAGTTTGAGTTCCGGACCTACTACGATAACGCTACGTCCCGAATAGTCCACGCGCTTGCCCAAAAGGTTTTGACGGAAACGTCCCTGTTTGCCCCGCAACATACTTGACAAAGATTTGAGTTCTCTGTTTCCCGCGCCGCTGTGCGGACGCTTTGCGCGGCTGTTGTCTATTAAACTGTCCACAGCCTCCTGCAACATACGTTTTTCGTTGCGAATAAGTATGTCGGGAGCGTTTATTTCTTTGAGTTTTTTAAGTCTGTTGTTGCGGTTTATTACCCTGCGATACAAATCGTTGAGGTCGCTGGTGGCGTATCTGCCGCCGTCCAACGGAACCATAGGACGCAACTCGGGCGGTATGACGGGGAGAACGTCCAAAACCATCCACTCGGGCTTGTTGCCGCTGCGGCGGAAACTCTCCACTATCTCCAAACGCTTGATTATTCTCACGCGTTTTTGTCCCGTTGCTTTTTGAAGTTGCTTTTTGAGAGAGGCCGATTCCTCCTCCATATTAACGCACTGCAACAATTCCTTGATGGACTCCGCGCCCATACCTACTCTGAATGCGTCTTTGCCGTAAATCGCAACCGCTTCCCTATGCTCGTTGGGCGTCAAAACCTGCTTTTTGAGGAGAGGCGTTTCCTTTGGGTCAAGCACTACGAAACTCGCAAAGTTGAGTACCTGCTCCATAAGTTTTGGGGACATATCGAGCAAAAGTCCCATTCTGCTCGGTACTCCTCTAAAATACCATATATGACTGACGGGAGCGGCAAGTTCTATATGCCCCATACGCTCGCGTCTTACCTTTGCTTTGGTGACTTCTACGCCGCACTTGTCGCAAATTACGCCCTTGTAACGGATACGTTTGTACTTTCCGCAATGGCATTCCCAGTCCTTTGTCGGCCCGAATATTTTTTCGCAAAACAAACCGTCTTTTTCCGGCTTGGTGGTGCGGTAGTTGATGGTTTCCGGCTTGGTAACTTCGCCGTGCGACCACTCCCTTATTTTTTCCGGAGACGCTATCCCTATTTGAATAGACTCAAAATTATTTAATTCAAACATTTTTCCCCTCCTTAAATATCTTCTTCGTCGTCGGAGTTGTAGTCCTCAAACAAACCGTTAAAGTCGATGTCGGCTTCTTCGTCGGCTTCTTCCTTTTCGAAATCAAACGCAAAGTCTTCGTCGTCGATTTCTATGTCTTCCTCGCCGTTGAAGTTGAGCAATTGTTCTCTGCGTTGCTCGTTTTCCTTAAGCGTCGCTTCGATGTAGTCGGTTTCGTCGTCTACGCTGTCTCTGATTTCGATTTCTTCGTGGTCTTCGCTCAAAACCTTTACATCGAGAGCAAGGCTTTGCAACTCTTTTATCAAAACCTTAAACGCTTCCGGAATACCCGGTCCGCTGATGTTTTCGCCCTTGACGATGGATTCGTAAGTCTTTACGCGGCCTACTACGTCGTCGGATTTTACCGTAAGAATTTCCTGCAATATGTTGGCTGCGCCGTACGCTTCCAACGCCCACACTTCCATCTCGCCAAAACGTTGTCCGCCAAATTGCGCTTTGCCGCCCAAAGGCTGCTGCGTAACCAAACTGTACGGTCCCGTGCTACGAGCGTGTATCTTGTCGTCGACAAGGTGGATAAGTTTGAGCATATACATATAACCTACCGTTACTCTGTTTTCAAACGGCATACCGGTTCGCCCGTCGTACAAAGTGACTTTGCCGTCAACTTTGCCCGTATCGGGGTTTATCATACAGTTTTGATTAAACAATTCCTTAATGTCGGTTTCTTCCGCGCCGTCAAATACGGGCGTGGCTACCTTCCAACCGAGCAGTTTTGCGACGAGTCCCAAGTGAACTTCCAAAACCTGTCCGATGTTCATACGGGAAGGAACGCCCAACGGGTTGAGAACTATCTGCAAAGGCGTGCCGTCTTCCATAAAAGGCATATCTTCTCTCGGCAAAACGCGGGATACGACGCCTTTGTTTCCGTGACGTCCCGCCATTTTGTCGCCTACGCCCAACTTGCGTTTTTGAGCGATGTATACGCGTACGAGTTTGTTTACGCCGGGATCGAGTTCGTCCTTGTTTTCCTTAGTAAACACTTTTACGTCCACTACGATGCCGCCTTCGCCGTTGGGTACGCGCAAAGACGTATCGCGAACTTCTCTCGCTTTTTCCGAGAATATCGCGCGCAACAACCTTTCCTCCGGAGTGAGGTCGGTTTCTCCTTTGGGTGTGACCTTTCCGACCAAAATGTCACCGGGATGAACTTCTGCGCCGATACGAATAATTCCGTCTTCGTCAAGGTCCTTGAGCGCGTCCTCGCCGACGTTGGGTATATCGCGCGTAAATTCCTCCGCGCCGAGTTTCGTGTCGCGGGTTTCCGTTTCGTGTTCCTCTATGTGAATGGTGGTAAATACGTCGTCGCGTACTAATTCTTCCGAAATAAGTATAGCGTCTTCGTAATTGTAGCCTTCCCACGTCATAAAGCCTATGAGAATGTTTCTGCCAAGACTCAACTCGCCTTCGTTTGTGCTCGGACCGTCGGCAAGAATAGTCGCTTCTCTTTCTTCCGTTTCCTTATATACGGGCTGTCCGACCTTGACGATAGGACGCTGATTTATGCAAGTGCCTTGATTGCTCCTTACAAACTTTTTGAGCGGATATTTGTGAACAAAGCCTACTTCGTCGGTGACCTCTATTTTGTCCGCGTCAACGTAGGAAACAACGCCGTCTTCCTTTGCAAGTATCATTACGCCGCTGTCGTAAGCAATACGACCTTCGATACCCGTCGCAACGATGGGACTCTCCGGTTTAAGCAAAGGTACTGCCTGACGTTGCATGTTAGAACCCATCAACGCGCGGTTTGTGTCGTCGTTCTCCAAAAACGGAATAAGACTCGTTGCGATGGATACCAACTGTTTGGGGCTGACGTCCATATAATCTACTCTTTCCGCAGGATATTCCTTTATGTCCGCTTTGTAGCGGCAAGTGATACGTTCCTTAACAAATCTGTTGTTTTGGTCGAGCGGCTCGTTTGCTTGCGCTACGATGTTGCCGTCTTCTTCGTCTGCGGTGAGATACTCCACAACGTTGCTGACGACGCCCGTTTCCTTGTCCACTTTGCGGTAAGGACTCTCGATAAAACCGTACTCGTTGATGCGAGCGTAACTCGCCAAAGAAGTGATAAGACCGATGTTTTGTCCTTCCGGCGTTTCTATCGGGCACATTCTGCCGTAATGGCTGTAGTGTACGTCGCGAACGTCAAACGTGGCGCGTTCTCTGTTGAGTCCGCCGGGACCTAACGCCGACAACTTGCGCTTGTGCGTCAACTCCGCTATGGGGTTTGTTTGGTCCATAAACTGCGACAACTGACTGCTGCCGAAAAACTCTTTGATAGAAGAAGTGACGGGACGAACGTTGATGAGCGTTTGCGGAGTAGCCTTGTCAACTTCCTGAATTGCCATTCTTTCCCTAATGACTCTTTCCAAACGAGCAATACCGATGCGGAACTGATTTTGCAACAATTCTCCCACGCTGCGAACGCGTCTGTTGCCCAAATGGTCGATGTTGTCCACAACGCCGACGCCGTGTTTGAGTCCGAGATTGTAACTGACCGTCGCTACGATGTCCTCCGTCGTTATGTGGCGGGGAATAAGAACTTCTCTTGCCTTTTCTATCTCGGCAACCGTTTCCTCTACGGGGAGATTGCTGCTGAGAATATCGTTTAATACGCCGAGATTGACCGATTCGTTTATTCCCTTGTCTTCCCAGTCGATAGCGGCATATTGTTTGTCAAAAAGATTGAGGTAGTAACCTATATCGACGGTGTTGTTGCCCATTACCTTGACTTCCGTCGCGTTATCGCGAACGTCGTAAACGTAAACGACGTTTATGCCGCTGTGCTGTATGGCGTAGGCTTGTTCCTTTGTGAGAACGTCGCCTTTTTTGCCTAATACTATCGTTTTTGGACCTTCCGTCGTGTTGAGCGTAATCTCAACGTCGCGCGACAACGTGTATCTCACCCAGTTGGTGGACGCGTCGCGATAAGGAGATATTCTGTTTGCAAGACTGAGTTTTTTGTTGAATTTGTAACGCCCCACGCGCGCAAGGTCGTAACGCTTGCTGTCAAACAACAAATCCTTGACTTGCTTGTCAATGGAGTCGTCGGTGGGAATTTCTCCGGGACGAAGACGCTTGTACAACTCCAACTTTCCCCTGCGCTCGTCCTTGCTCTCGTCTTTGTCGCAAGTGTTGGATATGGTCACGTCGTTAAAAAACAAATCTTTTATTTGGTCGTCGGTGGATATGCCGATAGCGCGCAAAAGTACCGTTGCCGGCAGTTTGCGGTTGCGGTCTACGTGCACGTATAATATATCGTTGTTTGCATCGTGAACAAACTCCAACCACGCGCCGCGATTAGGTATGACGGTAGTATCGTACTTTGTCTTTCCGCTCTTGTCCATTTCGCTCGCGGCGTACACGCCGGGACTACGTACAAGTTGGCTTACGACGACGCGCTCCGCGCCGTTTATGATAAAACTGCCGTTTTCCGTCATCAAGGGGAAGTCGCCCATATAAATTTCCGTTTCGGTAATTTCTCCCGTGTCGCGCCTCGTCAAACCAACCCTGAGTTTGAGCGGAGCGGAATACGTCGCGTCGCGCAAACGACACTCGTTTTCGGAATATTTGCTGGTCGTGTCGATAGTGTAATCGAGAAACTGCAATTCAAACCTGTTGGAGTAATCGATAATGGGAGAAAAGTCGTTGAATACTTCTTTAATGCCCTTCTTGACAAAATTGTCATAACTTCTCTTTTGTACCTCTATAAGGTTGGGAAGCCCGACAACTTCGCTGATTTTGGAAAAAGTCTTTCTTTCCGTATTGCCGAATTTTTGAGTACGAATTTGCATTATCCTACCTCGAAAAAAAATATTTTTAAAATTTGCGATTTTGTCTTGATTTTTTGTCGATTTTTGTTTATAATCTAATCGATACAAATGACAAGAAGGCTTGATTTTGCGCCTTGCTTTTAAACAGGGCGCAAAATAAGCGATATTTTTGCATTAGATTATTTTAATACCACCATTGTCAATAGTCAACTGATTGACAAGGGCAAAATGCAAAAAAAAAATTTAATTTATTTTTTCATTTTTAGGCGCTCTGGCGAGCGCTTTTTTTTGCGCGGCAATAACAATTAGGATTTTATTCAATTTTACTTTTGTGTTGCTTTTTTTAAAATACTGTTATATAATGTTTTATATGAGATTAGACAAATTTTTAAAAGTATCGCGTATTCTCAAAAGACGAGCCGTCGCAAACGAAGCCTGTCGCGGCGGCAAAGTAGACGTAAACGGAAGGTCTGCAAAGCCGAGTTTCAACCTTAAAGTCGGCGACGTCGTGACCATCGGGTTTGCGGGGGGCGATCTCACCTTTGAAGTGCTTGACCTTAAAGAAACGGTAAAAAAGGAGCAAGCTGCGTCTATGTACCGAATAATTTCTCAAAACGACAATGGCTGACAACGACAAAAACTATATTAACGACAAGGACTATATTATTATAGTTGCGGCGGGCGGCGCGACGAGGTTTGGCAAGGACAAACTGTTTGCGGACTTAAACGGTCGACCGCTTATTTTTAATACGGTAAAAACGGCACAAAGCGTTTGCGACAACGTGATTTTGGTAACAAACGCCGACAACCGCCAAAAAATACGCCGACTGTTTGGCGATACGGTGATTTACGCCGACGGCGGCGAAACGCGGGCGCAATCGGTATCAAACGGACTTGCTTTACTTCCCGACGACGCTCGACTCGTAGCGATACACGACGGAGCGCGCCCTTACGCCTCTCCCTCGCTATACAAAAAAACCTTTGAGCAGGCGGCAAAAAAAGGCAGCGCAGTGCCTACCGTTGCGCTTACCGACACGGCTTACTCCGTGACCGACGAGAACACTGTTCCTCTAAACCGCGACGAGTGCCGTTTGGCGCAGACTCCGCAAGTTTTTGACGCAAAAAAACTCAAAGCCGCTTACGCCGCAAGCAAAATCGCGACTACCGACGACGGGCAGATATGGCTTTCTTTTTACGGCTCCGTCAACCTTACGGAAGGCGAACGCGGCAACGTAAAAATCACTTACCCGTCCGACCTAAAAAAGCAAAAAACGGGCGTGGGATTTGACGTTCACCGCTTGACGGAAGGGAGAAAACTGACGCTTTGCGGCGTACAAGTGCCTTTTGACAAAGGACTTGACGGACACAGCGACGCCGACGTCGGAGTTCACGCTTTAATCGACGCCGTACTCTGCGCGACGGGAATGGGCGACATAGGCAAACTTTTTCCCGATACAGACGACCGTTACAAAGATATCGACAGTTGCGTTTTGCTTAAAACCGTCGTAGAACTTGCAAGGCAAAAAGGATATTCTCTCGTCAACGCGGGGATAGAAATAGTTGCGCAATCCCCCAAACTATCGCCTTTTGTCGCGCAAATGCGCAAAAAAATCAGCGACGTCACGGGAATACATTACGACGACGTAAACGTTGCCGCCACCACGACAGAAAACTTGGGCGTGACGGCAGAAGGCAAGGGCATAGCCGCTTTCGCAACCGTTTTGGTCACAAAAACGGAGTAACGGTATACAAAAAAACGGACAAAACGGAGTTTTTCTCCGCAAAAATACATTTTTTAAAGAGGACAAAAAAATGAGTGATTTATTTGGCAATGCGGGACAATACCTAAAACAATACGGACTTCGTATCGCTTTTGTGGCTTGCGTCATCGTACTCGGTATTCTCCTAACGTGGCTGCTTACGTGGATACTAAAAAAGATATTGCACAAAACAAAAATAGACGACGCCGCAATATCCTTTATCACCGCGCTGTTTAAAATAGTTATGGCGATAATCATTACCCTTATTTGTGCGAGCATACTGGACTTGTCCACTTCTTCGCTTATCGTGAGCCTATCCACCGTCGCGCTGGCTATCGTCGTCGCGCTAAAAGATTCCTTTGCAAACCTTGCAAACGGCGTGATTATTATCGGCAACAAACTGTTTAAACGGGGCGACTACGTATCCATAAACGGCATAGAAGGTAAAGTTCAGAGCATAAAACTGCTTACCGTCGAGTTGGTGTCGTTTGACAATACCAAAATAGTCTTGCCCAACTCCGCCGTATTGACGGGCAACGTTCTCAACTACTCCGCTTACCCTTTGCGCCGCGTTGACGTAAAGTGCAGAGTGCCTTACGACGCGGATATGGACAAGGTGGAAAAAATTTTGAACTACCTTTGCAGTTCCGAGCCGCTTATTCTCAAATCGATAGAACCGGCAATATTTATGGACTCTCACGGCGCGGACTCCGCCATCTACATAATAAGAGCGTGGACTAATACGACCGATTACTTTACCGTCAAAAACGCTTTTCCGCGTCGCATCTACGAGGCTTTTAAAGCCGACGGAATACGAATACCCTACTCTCAAATCGACGTTCATATCAAAAACGACAGCGAGGTGAAAGGCAATGAATAAGCGCAAAAAAAGCACTTTGGTATTAGTTGCCGCTTGTTTTGCTTTCGTGTTGTGCCTTGCGTTTTGCGGCAACGCCGCCCTTGCGGAAACGGACGGAACGTACACTTTTTCTCAAACCAAAACGGAATACGGCAACACCACGCAATTTTCGCGGCAATACGAGTACGACGAAGCGATGCAAAGAGTTTTGACGATAAAAACGGGGATAGCCGTGCCTGACGGAAGATACGCTTACGCCGTCGCGCAAAACAGTCTTCTCACTGCTATTGCGGGCGGAATGGTTGCTTCGGCTTCCTCTTTGACAGAACTGCCCAAAACCCTTTCCGTATCCCTCAAGTACGCTGTGGACAACATATCCGTGCGCGATTTGCAAGCGGATTTCGACAGGTCGGAAACGGACGGCACCTACAAAACGCGTACTTACGAAGGCAACGAAACCGCCTTTGATTTTAACGAATGGACGACAAACAAACGCGGCATAGAACTCAAAGACATACAAAAAAACTACGCCTTGACCGTAACGTTGACGGTAGAAACAACCCTTTACGACGAAAAGGCAAATCAATATTTTTGGTTTACGTACTCCGTACCCGTTTCCTCCGTCACCCTTGCGCCCGTTGCCGACGGAGAACAAGCCTCTGCGACGGCGGAATTTTATTCCGACAACATAGAAAACCGCTCTTCCTCGCTCAACGTTACTTTTTCGCTTAATAGCGACGTTTTTGGCGGCGATTACGGGTACGACGCGGAAATTATCGACGGAATGCCTTTTGGCGGCGAATGGTTTTTTGTTTTGAACGAATCCGCCGAACTCGTTGCCACGCAACCTAATTTGCAAATCGACGAGTTTCCCGCCGAAGAATACTATTTGCGCGGAAAATACGTTTTTAACGATAAGGGCGGCAACAGAATAGAATTGTCCACAAACAAAGTTCTCGTCAAAAATCACTCGTTGGAGATAAAGACAAACGGAATTTATACCACAAACGTTCCCGTCGGGGAAGAAGTGACTTATCAGGTTTTGCTGGATAGGGGCGCGACGGCGGTAGCGGAAGAACGCATACGCTGGATAACGGGCGTTGACAATATGCAGACGGACATTCCGTCGCAAGAATTTACGGAAACGGAAGAAACGTCGGCAAAGTACACCTTTGACCAAGTAGGAGTTAAGCGCGTGAGAATAGTTTACGAAGCGCGACTTAACGCATACCAAACCGTGCGAATCTTTAAAGACATCTTAATAAACGTCAGCGAAAATCCGACGCGTATCGCTCCCGTGTACACGATAACTTTCAATTATCCCAAAGACGGCGTGTTGCTCGTCGGCGGCAAAGAAGTCGTTGTCACCGCGACGATAAACCAAGTTTTTGGCGACGAAAAATTCGTTTGTTTCTTTGACGTTTTTGGCGGAACGGCAAACATAACGGAGCAAACCGACAAAAGCGTTTCCCTTTTGCCCGTTGCGGAAGGTAAAGCGACGATACTGTGCAAGTTTGTCAGCGCGACGGCGGGTACTTTTGCCGAGAGTCTCGTATTAAACGTGATACAAAGCACCGAAAAAAATACTTCCTTTGTCGCAAACGAATTTAACAAAACGGGCAGCGACGCGGCGGTCAAACTGTCGATAGGCGGGTACACCGAGTTTTTAAACTATACGCCGACGTGGACGGCAAAACTCGAGGAACACGACGACTATACCGTGCCGATAAAAACCCTTTCCGACGGCTCGTTTACGTTGCTTTCCGCAAAAAAAGGACACTACAAGATAAACGTTGCCGAAGAATTTGTCAAAGCAAACGAGTTGCGACTCAAAGTTTCCGACGTGGACTTTGCGGAATTGGTAAAAACTCTTTTGCCCGTCTTTGCGGCGATAATGACGGCGGGAATCGTAGTCGCGATTTTAGTAAAACGCACGATTTCCATCAAACGTACCGTCAAAAACGGTCTGATTGCGTTGGAAGAAAAAATGAGCAAACTTGCCCTTTCCTCCTCTCTCACGACCAAAAAATTTGCAAAAGAACTGCGCCACGCCGATTTGAGCGTGCGGTATTGCCTTGCGATTGCGGAAGAAGTCGATAGCCAAAGTTTGGGACAACACCGCATTTTGTGCGAAACGCTGGCAACGGCTACAAAGATAATTTCCGCAAGTTTAAAAAACGTCAAAAAACTCGATTCTGCCCAAATGACGCGGATAGCCGACACTTTGAGCGTCAAATATATCCAACCCGCAATTCAGTTGAGCATAGAAATGGAAGAGTCTTTGGCAAAGTTTAACGGTCAAAAGACTGCCGACGCCGTTGTGCGCGATCCCGACGCAAAACAGCCGCGCAAACCGACCGAAAACGAGATTCTCAACGAGTATTGCGGCATAGACAAAAAGTAATATCCGTAGACGCTCGTTTTGACCGTTTGTACGCGATTTTTGCTTACGTAATAGCGTTTTTAAGACGACAAAAGCCTTACCCAAAACGGGCAAGGCTTGTTTTTTGTTGAATTGTTTTGTTTTTTATTTTTGTTGATTTTTTAAATTTCTCTGCGGTTTTCCAACGCGCGAGTCAACGTCGCTTGGTCGGTGTACTCCAACTCGCTGCCCGCCGATACGCCTTGCGCAAGACGAGTGACTTTGACTCCCAACGGCTTGATAAGACGTGCGATATACATAGCCGTAGCCTCCCCTTCTACCGTCGGGTTTGTAGCGATAATCACTTCTTTTACCTTGCCGTCAATGCGACCGAGCAGTTGCTTTATCCGCAAATCTTCCGGTCCGATATTTTCCATCGGGTTTAATACGCCGCCCAAAACGTGGTATACGCCCTTGTACTCGTTGATTTTTTCCATCGCTACGACGTCGCGAGCGTCGCGAACCACGCAAATTACGCTTGCGTCGCGCTGCCTGCAAATCTTGCACGGGTCGCTGTCGGTAAAATTGCCGCAAATACTGCAAAAATGCACCGATTTTTTTGTGTCCACAAGCGTGCGAGCAAATTCGTTGACTTGCTCGTCGGACATTTCCAACACTTTATACGCGTACCGTTGCGCCGTTTTTTGCCCGACGCTCGGCAACTTGCTGAATTGATTGACCAACCTTGCGATAGGGTCGATAAACTCTTTCAATTACATCAATCCTCCCAACGCTTCAAAAGGCCCCATTTTTTCGCTGTATTCCTCGTCTGCCTGCGCATAAGCGTCGTTTATCGCCGCAACTATGAGGTCCTCCAACATCTCCACGTCGTCGGGATCTACGCATTTTGGGTCTATGGTGACGGAAGAAATTATTTTTTTGCCGTTGCACACTACCTTGACCATATCGCCGCCCGCAGAACCTTCCAACTCCATCTCTTCAAGTTCTTCCTGCGCTTCCTTGAGTTTTTGTTGCATTTGTTGCGCCTGACGCATCATTTGTTGCATACTTGCGCCGCCAAAACCGCCTTTAAAACCTGCCATAAATATATCTCCTTTTGGATTAAAATTGTAAACTCGTAATAAATTATTGCAAACCGCGCCTTTTTATCGTCGGTTTATTTATCGTTTTTTTAGTTGCTTTTTGTTGTTTTTTGTTGTTTTTTGTTTAAAAAGCCGCCTTTACGACTCTGTCAACTCTTTTCCGTCCACTTTGACGGGAGCGTTGCCAGCAAGAACTTTTACCTGCCGCAACGTTTCTTCCCACGTATCTTTCTGCTCGAATTTTTTAAAAGTTATATCAAAATCGCCAAACTTTTTTACGCAATCTTGCAGTATCGCTACGTAATCCGACTTTGACAAGACCGCCATTGCGCTGTCGCTGACGCAAAGAACAAGCGTTTTTTCGTTTTCTATCCACACGTCCTCAACCTTTTGGCAAAGCGTAAGCAATATATTCTCTTTGCGCTCTCTCAAAACCGCAATAACCTTTCCCCAAAGCGACGACGCAGTGCGATAGTTTTTTACCACGCTTTTTTGCGGCTCTGCGGGCGTTTCTTCGTTTTTTGCCGACGGTTGCCGTTGCGTCGTCGAAGAAATCGCAACGCTTCCCGCCAAAATCTGCTCCAACTTTTTTTCCAGCCGAGTCACGCGCATATCGAGTCCCTCTGCGTCTACTTCTCCCGTGCTTAAACAAACGGAAAGGGCAAGCGACTCAAACAACAATCTCGGGTTTAACGCAGTCCTTAACGCGGCGTCGTTTTGCGTAAAAATCTTTAACCCGTACAAGAGTTTTTTGCTGTTTGTTTTTGCCGCAATACGCTCCAACCGCTCAAAATTTTCCTTAGGCAGACACAACACGGCGTTGGCGTCGGGAACTGTTTTGACCACAAGCATATTACGCATTATCGCCGCTATATCTCTCGCCAACACGCTCACGCTTTTGCCTTGACCGAGCAATTGATTTGTAGCGACGAGAACGCTTGCGCCGTCGCCGTCTATTATACTTTCCGCAATTCCGACGGCGGTATCTGCGTCCGCCGCTCCCAAAAGACTCGTGACGTCCTCGTACTTCAACACGCCGCCTTGTTTAAATCCGACGCATCTGTCGGCAATGGACAGCGTATCTCTCACGCTGCCTTCGCCTGCGGCGCAAATTGCCGTTATTGCGTCGTCGGTGGCTTGCTGACCTATCTGCTTAAACACAAACTTTAAGTGCGCGACAAGGTCGTTTAAACCCACGAGTTTAAAATCGAACCGCTGACAACGGCTCAAAATCGTCTGCGGAATTTTTTGCGGTTCTGTCGTGCAAAGCACAAATATGACGTGCGCGGGAGGTTCTTCCAGCGTTTTTAAAAAGGCGTTGAACGCGCCCGCGCTCAACATATGAACTTCGTCTATTATATAAACTTTGTATTTGCCGTTTATCGGCGTAAAACTTACTTTTTCCTTAATGTCGCGGATATAATCCACGCCGTTGTTGCTTGCGGCGTCCAACTCGACAATATCCACGTTGTTTGCGACGGAACAGTTGCGGCACTCCAAACAAGGGTTTCCGTCGGTAGTTTGCGTACAGTTTACCGCCTTTGCAAAGACCTTTGCGGCGGAAGTTTTGCCTGTTCCGCGAGTGCCGCAAAAAAGGTAAGCATGCCCCAACCCGCCGTTTTTAATCTGATTTTTTAACGTGGCGGTGATGTGTTGCTGACCGATAATCTCGTCAAAAGTTTTTGGTCTAAATTGTCTGTACAACGCCAAATGGCTCATTTTGTCCTCCTTTATACCAGTTTTTTGCGTACTCTTTGCAACGCTCCGTCTACCGACTTGACGCTTTTGTTGAGTTGCGCGGCAATTTCTTCGTAGGAAAACCCGTTGATAAACAATTTTGCCACCGATTTCTCCAACGGGGACAATTTGTCGGATATTTTTTTGTCGAGAATCTCTTGACTTTCCCGCGCAATCGCGCTTTCTAACGGATCGGAAGATGTAAGCGACGCGTTTTTTAAAACTTCGTCGTCTAAAGGAACGTAAAACTGCAACGATTTGTTTTTGTCGTTGCCGTACCGCTTTACCGCCGTCAAAACCTGACGCAAAATGCAAGTGTGCGCAAAAGTGCGAAAAGAAGTTTTTTGCGCGTCAAAATCACGCACGGCTTTAAACAAACCGTACATACCCTCCTGCAACAAGTCCTCCCTGTCGCCGCCGACCAAAAAGTATCTGTTTGCAATACCGCGCACAACGTTTTTGTACTGCAACAAAACCTTTTCCATCGCGTCGTCGTCGCCGGACTGCGCCTTTAAAACCAGCACGTCTTTTTGCTCCGTCATTTTGTTCCTTTCAAGATTTTTTAAAGGTGGGTTTTGCTTTGTGTTTTTGTGTTTTTTGCCTTGTCAACTTTATTTTTTGCCCGCTCTTTGTCGCAAAATCTCGTATACGGTCACGCCGCACGCAACCGAAGCGTTTAAACTGTTGACTTTTCCGAGTGTGGGCAACGCCACGACGCCGTCGCATCTTTCCTTTACCAAACGCCCGACGCCTTTGCCTTCGCCGCCTACTACCAAGCACACGCGACCGCGCAAATCTGTGGCGTAAATATCCGCGCCGTCCATATCTGCGGCGTACACCCAAAGCCCCGCTTTTTTAAGGTCGTCGATAGTATTTGCGAGATTTGTCACGCGCGCCACTTTGACATAATTGCTTGCGCCCGCGCTTGTTTTTACGACGGTTTCGTTGACGCCCACCGCCCTGTTTTTGGGAATAATCACGCCGTGAACTCCCGCGCACTCGCACACGCGCAAAATACTGCCGAGATTGTGCGGGTCTTCTACCCCGTCAAGCATAACGATAAACTCGTCCTCGCCCCGTTCCTTTGCGACGGCAAGAATATCTTCCACTTCGCTGTACTCAAACGACGTGACCTTTGCAATAAACCCTTGATGCTTTTTTGTCACGCTGATTTTGTCAAGAACGTTGCGCTCCACAAACTGAACTTTTATCCCGTTTTGACGAGCCAACGCAACGATTGAATGATTTGTGCCTTTTTCTACAAGCAAACTTTCTATCGTCGCACCTGATTTTATCGCTTCCGAAACGGCGTTTCTGCCTTCTATGTTCATATATTTTCTCCTGCTTCTATTATCTCCGCCAACCTGTCTTCCTGCCCCGTGAGATACAAGTACCCCAAAACCGCCTCAAACCCGCTGGCTTTTTTGTAATCACCGAGTTGCGCGTTTTTTGCCGCGCTGTGAGTGTGCGCGTTGCGTGCGCGCTTAAAAATATCCGATTCGTCTTCTGTCAAAAAAGGCAAAATGCTGTCCGCAACTCTGCTTTGATGCGTTGCGCATACGCTCTTGGACGCGATTTTGTGCAGTTCCCCCGCCTTTGCATCGCTACCCAAAACAAGTTTTTGCCTGACAAAAAGAGTATGCACGGCGTCACCCACAAACGCCAGAACTATAGGATTAAGTTGTTTTGCGTCCTTATCGGACAAAACGGCAACATTTTTCACGTTAACAGTTTAACACAAAAATCAAAATCAATCAACGATTTGCAAACAAAACGGCGCGACACTTTTTAAAATAAAACCAAAACGGCAAAAGATTGCGTTGCGAGAGCGCTTCGGATTTCTGCACGGCGCTTTAATTGTCACCAAAAGGAAAAAGTTTACCCCGCAGATTACTGCGGGGTAAACCGTTGGTTTTTTTGGTTTTGTTTGCATAAAAGCAAACGAGAGAGTTTATTCGCCTTCTACTTTGCCTTCGTTTGCGGCGGGGGTAGCGGGGGTGGCTACGACTTCGCCCGTTTCTTTTTGGATAAGCGCGCCGTCGGCGTTTAATCCGTACTTGGCGTTTGTTTCGGCTACGACAAAGGTTGTGAGAGCGGCGCAGTTTTCAAACGCTCCCGCACCTATTTCTTCTACTGCCGCGCCTATTTCCACGCTCTTAAGTCCGCTGTTTGCAAAGGCTCCGTTACCTATTACCTTTGTGCTTGCGGGCAATGCAATGCTTTCCAACGCCGAGCATCCGTCAAAGGCGTGCGCTCCGAATCCTACAAAGTTTTGGCTGAGTACGGTGACGGTCTTAAGGTCTTTACAACCCGCAAAGGCGTAAGACTCCGTTGCTGCGGTCAACGTTTCCGTGACTGCGCCGCCCACCTTAAACAACCACGACGGCAACGTAATTTCCGTAAGTCCGCTGTTTGCAAAGGCGTACTTACCTATTTCCATAACCATATCGGGCAAAGTGATTTCCTTAAGGGATACGCAGTTTTTAAACAAACTATCGGCAATAACAGCCAACGCGTTGGTCAAAACGACTTCTTCGAGTTGAGCGCAATCTTCAAACGCGCCCGCGCCGAAAGAATAAACTTTGCTTGCGTTGACGGACTTGATAGCCGTACCCGCAAAGGCTTTTGACTGTATGTTTGCGACGCTTTGCGGCAATTCGATAGCGGTAAGCGGTGTTTTGAAAAACGCTTCCGCTCCTATGGTCTGAAGCGTTGCGGGCAACGTGACGCTTTCCAAAGCGGAGTTTTTAAAGGCGTACGCGCTGATTTCTACCATATTCACGCAGTAAGACAAGTCGATTTGTTTAAGCGCGGCGCAATCTTCTGCAAAGGAAACGGGTAATTTAGCGATAGCGGCGTTTACCGTGATTGTTTTGAGAGAAAGGCAACCCTTAAACAACTGACTGCCTAAATTGTCGCTATTTGTCACCATAGATATATCGGCTGTTTCTATTGCGCAAGCAGGCGCAGAGATTCCTCTGCCGTCGTTATAACTCGAAAACGCGCCTTTGCCTATGACGTAAACCGTAGCGGGCAACGCAAAGTTGCTGTCGCCTTGATATCCGTTGTAAACAATCTTTTTGAGAGAAGGACAGCCTGCAAAGGTCAATGCGCCGATGCCTTGCAAGTTTGCGGGGAGATAAACTTCTTCGAGTTTTGTGCAAGCCGCAAACGCGCCTGCTTCCCCAGAGAGATTAGTCACGGCTTTGTCCTTATTGTCAGAAAGGTTTATTACGCTATTTGGCAATACTGCCTTTTTGATACCCGAGTTTTTAAACGCCTGATAACCTACCCACGTGACTTGGTTGCAATTTGAAAAGTCGATTTCTTCGAGTTTGGAAGTGCCGGAAAACGCGCCGTTCATGACGTGAACGAGTTGAGAATTTTCCTCTATTGTGACTTTTTCAAGTTGCGCGCAACCCCTGAATGCGAAGTCTTCAATTTCCTGAAGGGCGGCGTGTATCAACAGATTTTTGAGTTGAGCGCAATTTTCAAACGCTTTGCTACCGATTCTTGTTACCGTTGCGGGAATATTGACGCTTTCTAACGCCGTCTTCATAAACATATTGTTGGTAATAACGGTAGTGCCGTCCGCAATGGTAACTTTTTTGAGAGAAGTACAACCGCTGAACAAGCTTTGCGACTTTTTGCCGTCGGTGATTTTTACGTTGATTGTCGCTTCCGCGAGCGAAGTGCAACCCATAAATACGTTATTACCCAAATCCGTCACGCTTTCCGGAATGACTATCGACTGCAATTTTTTGCAATTTTGAAACGCGCCCGTAGCCAAAGTCGTCAAACTCGCAGGAATGGTAAATTGTTTAATGGCGCAACCATAAAACGCATAACTTTGAATGGTTGTCAATTGCATGTAGGTTGCGGGTTTGAGAGTAGTACCGTCTTCCTGATATACTGCGGACCACGTACCGTCTGCCGCATTTTGTTTGGTTTCGTAAAATACTACTTCTTCGAGAGCGTTGCACTCATAAAAAGCGTTCGAGGAAATAACTTTAACCGTGTCGGGTAGATAAACTTTTTTGAGCGTCCCTATTTGATAGAAAGACTTCTCGTTTACGCCTGCCGAGCCTGCGGGAACGACATATTCTGCGCCTATACTACCAAAAACATAAACTATCGTTTTACCGTCCGCGCGATAAAGTATGGGGAGAGTTCCGTCAACCTTAAAGTTTTTGTTGTCGGGAGATACGGTAATTTTGTTAAGATTGGGTAACCATGCCAGCCAGCCGGCAACGTCGCCCGTGATAGAAGAAGACAAAACTACTTCTTCTATGGCGGCTTCGTCAAATGCGCTTGAATCCACGTAAATATCGCCGCTTGTCGTTTCGGGGAAAACAAACTTGGTCAGATTTTCGCAATAAGCAAACGCGCAGCTTTCGATTGATTCGAGGTCGCATTTGCCGATAGCGTCGGCGTCAACGCCGTCCGCCGCCGTATACGTCTTGAACACAACTTCGGTAAGTTCATAGCTGTCGGCAAACACGTCGCAATCGATTAAAGTAAGCGTTGCGGGCAATATGACGCGCTCGAGCTTAGAACCGCTAAATGTTTGTTCGAGAAGTTCTGTGATGCCAAAGGGTATTTCGATTTCCGTCAGTCCGCAACCTGCAAAAGCACAGTCGGCGATTTCCGTTACGGAGGAAGGAATGACAAAGTTTGTCAAAGACGTACAACTGACAAACGCCTCGTACGCGATAGAAGTAGGCTTGCAACCCTCTGCAAAAGTCACCGTTTCGAGTTTGCTTGCTCTGCCTAAACCGGCGATGACTTTAATGCTTGCGGGCAACTCGATTTCCGTAACGTTTGTACCTCTAAATACTTCGCTGCCTAATTGAGCGATTTTTATATCCTTGTCAAAAACAACCGAACTGACGTTGGAAGAGTCAAACGCGCATGCGCTGATAGTGGTAACGTTTTTGCCTATATAAATCGAGCCGTCGGTGAGATGTTGACAATATGCGTAAGCATAAAGACCTATGCTCTTGACCGAAGTAGGCAAATTGATTTTTGTCAACTTGTTGAGAGCGCGGAAAGCGTGTTGAGCAATCGTTTCGAGTTTGCTGTTTTCGCCAAAATTGAGATACATAAGGTTGCCGGTATATTTTGCGGCGGCAGTCGCTCTTGTAAAGACGTAACTACCCGTCACAATTACGCTGTCGGGGATATTAGCCGTGACGAGAGTGTCGCAACCCGCAAACAGATAAGAAGTGAGTTTTTTCATTCTTTCCGGCAAAGAAATTTCCGTAATTGCGGTGTTTTCAAACACGTTGCCCGTTTTTTCGTCAAAACCGATGTCTTTTGCCGTCGCAAGGTCGGTTGCCGCGTCAAAGGTGACGGTAGCCAGCGTTTTGCAGTCCGCAAAGGCACGCCCGCCGACAAAAGTGACCGTTTCCGGAATAGCAATCGCCGTAAGTTTTGCGCAACCCGCAAACGCTTCCGCGCCTATTGACGCAAGGTTTTTGGGCAAGGAAATTTTTTGAAGGTTTACGCAGTCTTTAAAGGCTTGGTCCGATATGGTCAAACTTGTAGTTATGCCGTTGGTAAAGACTACTTCCTTTACGCGGGTGTTTTTTGCAAACGCTCTCGCGCTGATTTTGGTCAACGTTGCGGGAAGGTCCAAAACCGCGTCTTGCTCTATTGCGGCAACGCAGATAAGTTCCGCTTTGTTTCCGTCGGCGTCAAGCGCATACAGAATACCGTTTTCCTGAGCAAAAGAGGTGTTGCCTTCTGCGATGTTTATCGTTTTGAGTTGGCCGCAACCGTCAAAGACAAGCATATCTTGATTTTCTGCGCCGAGAGTCGTGAGTTTTGCGGGCAACGTCACGGTTTGAAGTTGTTGACAACCCCTAAACGCATAGTTGCCTATGCTTGTCAATACGCTTTGGTCCGCAAAAACGACTTCTGTAAGAGCGTGACAGTTTTCAAACGCGCTCGCGCCTATTTTCTGCACGTTTTTGCCTACGGTCACTTTGGTAAGGAACACGCGGTTTGCAAAGGTGTTGTCGGCAATTTCCAAAACGGTGTCGGGAATGACGTATTCGCCCGTTTTTGTTTTGGGATAGAATATGATTCTTGTTTTGGCTTTGTCGTAAATTACGTTGTCTTCCGCCGAGTAGTTTTGGTTGTTTGCGTCGATGACAAAGGTTGTCAAGTTGTCGCCGAATACGTTAACCAAGTCAAAGGCGGGAACGTCTGCGCCTATTGTGAGCGCAGTCACGCTAAAGTTGTAAGGCATATTAGGAATTCTGACGTCGGCAAAAGCGTAGTTGTCAAAGTTTAAGGTAGGTACGTCTTGCCCTTCTGCCTTTTGTCCGTTGCTGTTGACGGTGACCGTCTTGAGAAGGCTGTTGCCGCCAAAAGCATTTATTTCTATAGCCTGAACGTTGGGCGCTAATACCACTTGTTTGAGATAAGTGCAACCGTAAAAGGCTTTTTCCCTAATGGTGAGTTTGGGATCGTTTGCCTCTCCCGTAAACTCAACTTCAAAGGAGGCGTCGGTGCAACCCGCAAACGCATAAGCGCCGATTTCCGTCACGTATCCCGGGAAGGTCACTTTGGCAAGTTTTACGCAGTTTTCAAAGGCGTGCGGGCCTATCTTGCTTATTTGCGTCGGAATGACGTAGTTGCCCGTGAGTCCTTTAAGCGCCAAAGCTATGGTGTCGCCCGTAGCGTTGCATACCATACCGTCAACAGAAGTATAGTTTACGGTTTTGCCCACGATGTTGACTCTTTCGAGTTTTTCGCATCTGTAAAATTTGTTGCTGGATATTTCGCTCGTCCAAGAAGGCAAATTGATTTCTCTAACGCCGCCGCTGGAGTAGTACGCTCCCGCAAACGCTTCGTCTTCCAACATAAGGTTTGTGCCATCAACGTGGTTTTCCGTCGCAAACGTGACCACTTCCAACTTATAAGACGCATAAATCGCTCTTCTTTCTACGCGAGTAACGGTAGACGCGATGGTGAGTCTTTTTACAGTGGATTGCGTGCAGTTGCGGCCGAGAACGTTTACTTTCCAGTACTCAAACACGTCGCCGTTTTCGTCCTCTCCGATTTTAACGTTTATCGTTTCGGGCATTACGTATTCTTCTATTTGGTAGGGCAAACATTTGAGTTCTACGCCGCGCTCGCCTTCTATGTTGTTTTTATACATCGCTCCCAAAGCCGAAGCATACGCTCTTTCGTGGTTGCCGCGCACGTAATATACGTCGAACTCGACGATGTTGCGGCAGCCGTTGAATGCAGAACCGGTGTTGTACGCGCCGTTTGTACCCCACTCTATATATTGAACGGTGTCGGGGATTCTCAATACTTTGAGAGGTGCGTTGATAAACGCGCCGCCGTCAATTTCCAAAACGGGCAAGCCGTTGTATTTGTCGGGTATCGTAAGGTCTTTGACGAGAGATATGGTTGTTTTGACTCTCGTCAAGGTGTACGCCGTTCCGCCGAGTATCGGGTTAAACTCGAATACGTCGACAAAGTGCGCGTATACTTTAAGGTCGTTGGGGATTCCCCAGTTGCCTATGCCGTCGCCAAACTGATCAGCCAACTTTGCGCCGCCGCCGTTTGGCTCTTTAAACCAACCTGCAAATATCTTGACGTTTGCGGGGTCTTTTGCAACGGGAAGTTTGTAGTTGCTGTCAAACTGAACTACACAACTGTCCGCGCCGCCTACGACTTCTCCCGTTTCGCCCGCGTCAAAGGTCACGGTGTAGGATTTTGCCGTCCATTGCGCATAAAGAACTACGTCCGCCGCCGCGTCCAAAACAATCTTTTGGTATTCCGGACCTTCGGTTTCCGCCGACCAGTATCTGAATTGATAACCGGGTCTGTTGGCGTTGCCGTCCGTACCGATATAGTCGCCCACCGCTCTGTACAAGGTTTTGTAAACGGATGCGGTGTTGTCGTTTGCCATAAGTTTGACTTCGTACGCAGTGACAAAAATTTCTTCCCAATCAGAAGCCGCGTCGTCAGCGTCGTAAAACCGCACCTTTACGCTGTTTTGTCCCTTTTTGGTAAGGTCGATTTTAAGACTGTACGCGTTTGAAACTATCTGCTCTGCGCCGTCGTTGACTGTTACGCCGTATTTGGTTATGCCAAATACTGCCGACCACTTGACAAAGTTTTGCTCGTACGTTACGCCGTCTTTGAGCGTCTTTGCAAATTTCATAACTTCCGAAGTCAAGGAATCTTTGGTTGCGTCGCCGTCTTTGTGCGCGACGATGCTGACGTCAACGCTGTCGGCGGTCGTTTCTTTGCCGCTCAAACTTATGCTCGGCGTTTGCGTCGTGTATTTGTCTTGTCCGATTGTGACGGTATAACTGTCTGCGCCGCTTACAGCGTCCCAAACCAAATTGTTTCCGTCAAGCCTGAAACTGCTCACTCTGGGGGAAGCAAGTCTTGTCTTGGTGTAAGTGTAACTCACGGGTTGCGACGCGTTGTATCCGTGCGCCGTCGCGTATACCTTTATCGTGATTTCACCGTCGTATTCTCTGACGGATTTGCTCGTTTCGCTCACACAAGGCTGATACTCTCCGCCGTTTATGCTCACCATGTACCCCGTAGCGTTTTCGAGTTTGTCCCATACGAATTGCTCGGTGTCTTTGTTTATGTTAAGCCCCGTTATATTTTCTAAATGCCTTTCAAAATTGAAAGTCTTGGAGTGCGAGGATAAATATCCGTCCGCTACCGCTTCCACGCTAAAATCAATGCCTTCCGCGCGCATATCGCAAGCGCTGAAATCAAAACTGTTGGTCGTGACTTCCCCTTTGTGGTTGTGGTCGGGATTGCCGCACTCAACCGTGACGATATACTTCTCTGCGCCTTCTATCGCGTTGAATTTGAGAACGCTGCCTTCAACTTCAAATACGCATACTCTCGCCAACGCTTTGTTTCTGTAATACGCCGTCGCCGTCTTGTTGTTAAACGTCACTTTGACTTGGTATTCCCCTGCGGGTTGCTGCTTAAAATCGTACTCGTAAGAAGTAGAAGAAGTGGTTTGCGTCTTTAATACTTCTCCGCCGCGTATTACTTCTACTTTGTAGTTTGCGGATATGCCTTTGCCGCCCCACTCTACGCCGTCTTGGTCAACCGAAACGGCGGGAGCGTCGCTCTCGTATACCGAATACAATATTTCGTTTTGCGTCAAAACTTCCGCTTTATATTGACGTGTAAGTTTTGTTGCGTCTTGGTAATCGCTGAGCCACCAACCCAAAAACGTTTTGCCTTCCTGCGTCGGCGTGGGCAAATTTTCCAAAATTCCGCCTCTGTTGGCGGTCACCTCTCCGTACTTGTTGCCGTTGTCGATAAGTACCGCCGTAAACGTTTCGCTCACGGGATTGACAAACCGCGCGTAAAGAACAAGTTCCGCATTGACTTTGCTGTCAAAATCGTATGCGGTTTTAAACGCTCTGTCCGTGTACCAGCCCGCAAATATCTTGCCTGCCGACGTCGGATTGACGGGCTTTGACAGTTTGGAGCCTTCTGCCACGTACATCGGGGATTTGCCCGCGCTGCCTTCGGCGTTGAAACTCACCTTTACTATCTTGCCTTTTTTGCACTCGTAGGTGTTGTCTCCTATCTTCAACGTGAAACTTCCGCCGACGTATTTTCCCGTCATCGCCGTCTTTCCGTCTAAAGCGTCAAATATAAACTCTTCCTTTTTGCCGTCGTATTTGTATCCGCCCGTCTTGTCTCCGCTTATTTCTTTAAGCGTATAACCTTCCTTGCTCAATACAAACCCGTTTACCGCTTCTTCGCTTATGTTGTAATAGTACTCTCCGTATGCTTCTTGCGGCGCCTCTTTCTTTTTGCAAGACACCATCATACTCACCGTCAATACCATTACCACTACAAGCAGCAGTATCGCTCTGAATCTTTTCATTGACTTAATTTACCTCCGTCTTTTTTTTAGTTTTTTCTATGTCTTAACGTACGCTCGGGACAAAGCCTACGTTTAAACCAAAATTGTACCGTTGCGTTTTGTTGTTTGCTTTTTGTTGTTTGGTTTTGTTGGTTGGTTTTGTTGGTTTTTACCTTTACGCATAAGGCGAGCTGCGTGTTTTTGTTGATTGCTTTTTGTTGGTTGTTGCCTATACGCATATAGTACTTGCGTATTCTTTCTTTCGCTTGCACAAGGTTCACTTCCGTGCGATTTCGTCGCAGCACCGCCCAAAGGCTTGTCGGTATATATTCATATACCGCCTACGCCCTACAGCGGGCTGCTCCTCTCCAACAAAATGCTTGCATTTTGTTGGGTTTTTAGGGGTACTACCATTGCAAATTTTTTCCTCATAATGACAAGTAACGCACCGTGCTAAACTATTTTAAAGTGTCATTGCGAACAAAAATTTACCATTAGAAAAATTTTGTCCTTATGAAGTAAATTTTTTGTGTGGCAATCTCGCGGAAGCGGTCCTTGTGCAATCAAAACTATTAGCACGCACGTATTATATGCGAATAGGTAAAGAGTATAGTTTGTTGTAGCCTCAATAAAGTAAGGATACTCGTAGCCCCCAAACTTTAACGGGAGCAACAAACTTTATATCGTTATTTTACGTTTTTTTGTATTAAAAAAATCCGCAAGAACAAAATTACGAATTTTTATCTTCGTTTTCTTTTGCGGATTTAAACTGCTTTGTTTTTATTAAGTATTAACATATTGTTTTGCGTTTTTTACGCGGTGTTTGTTTTCACTGCGTAAATTTGTCCAAATCTACCAAATTGACTATTTTACGCAGTTTGTGCCTTTGTCTTTTCCCTTTTGTATATCTTTTGCTTTCTATCTCTCACATAGGCTAAATATAAGGAGTTTCTCTTACCCCCCCCCGTCAGAAATTCAACACAAGCATAATAGCACTTTTCACACTTTGTTGTCAAGCGTAATTTAGCGCAATAATGTGAAAAAATAACTTTTTTTTAATTTTTTTAAACTTTTTTATCTTTTTGCCGTCAAAAAATGCCGTACAAATCCGACGGCATCACAAAAAATCACAAAATTGAAAACAAATCGTTACAGTTACAAACTCAAAAGACAAAGTGCCGCCCGCTACCCCGTTTGGCGAGTTTAAGCAAACAAATTAAACTATGCGGTCGATGACGGAATTTTGTACGGCGGGTTTGTCGGGCGTCACTGCAAAACTACTCAAAAACTCGTTTTTGGCGGCGGCAAACTTGCTTTTGTCCGTTGAAAAAAGCGTTGCGATTAAATCTCCTTTTTTTACTTTGTCGCCCGTTTTTTTGCTCAAAACTATCCCCGCAAGATAATCTATCCCGTCTTCTTTTTTGGCTCTGCCCGCTCCCAAAAGCATTGCGGATTTGCCTATCTTTTCCGCATCGGTTTTGCCTACGTATCCGTCGGCGGCGGCAAAAATCTTTTCCTGCGGAACAGCGGCAAAAATATCGTCGGTTTTTTCCAACACCGACGCGTCGCCGCCCTGCGCCGCTATCATTTGTTTGAATTTTTTGTACGCCAAACCGTTTTTAAGCGATTCCGCCGCTTTTTTGCGGCACTCGTCGATACTGCCCAAATTTGCCAAAAACATCATGTTTGCGGCAATTTCTACGGCTTCTTCCGTGAGGTCTTTTGCGCCTAATCCTTTAAGCGTTTTTGCCGCTTCCGCAACTTCCAAAAGGTTTCCGACGGCGTTGCCGAGAGGTACGTCCATATTTGTGAGCAACGCAACTACCTTGCGCCCCGCGCCCTTGCCTATCTTTACCATTTCCGTCGCAAGTTTAATCGCAAAATCCTTGTTTTTGCTAAAACTTCCGCTACCGACTTTGACGTCAAGAACTATCGCGTCCGCTCCCGCCGCAATTTTTTTGCTCATAATACTGCTGACGATGAGCGGAATACTCTCCACCGTCGCAGTGACGTCGCGTAACGCGTACATCTTTTTGTCGGCGGGGTCTATATCCCCCGACTGACCTATTATGCTCGCGCCGACGTCGTTTACCGTTTGAATAAATTGCTCGCGGGAAAGGTCGGTTTTAAAACCGCTTATCGACTCCAACTTGTCAATCGTGCCGCCGGTATGTCCCAACCCCCTACCGCTCATTTTTGCGACTTTTACGCCGCACGCCGCCGCTATCGGAACAGCAATAAGAGATATTTTGTCACCGACGCCGCCGGTGCTGTGTTTGTCAACCTTTACGCCGCGTATCGCCGACAAATCGGTTTTTTCGCCGCTGTCCGCCATAGCCAAAGTAAGGTCTACCGTTTCCCTTTCCGTCATTCCGTTGATACAAACCGCCATCAAAAAAGCGGCGGTTTGGTAATCGGCTATACTGCCGTCCGTTACGCCTTTGACAAAAAACTCTACTTGCTCTTTGGTCAACTCTTTTCCGTCGCGTTTGTCGCGTAAAACGTCATACGTATTCACTTTTTGCCTCCGTTCGCCTTTTTGAAAGCGGCGGGCAACAACTCGCTCAAGGCATACTTTTTGTCGGTTTTGCCGTCGCTCAAAATCACGGCAAAGTCACCGTCGCAAAACTCCGACAACGCTTGCCTGCACATACCGCAAGGCGGGCAAAAATCCGTTATTTTCCCGTTTTTGCCGCCTACTACCGCCATTGCCAAAAACTCGGTTTTGCCGTCGCTCACCGCCTTAAACAACGCGACGCGCTCGGCGCAACAACCTACGGGGTAGGA
This sequence comes from uncultured Clostridia bacterium, assembly GCA_934230325.1. GTDB lineage: Bacteria > Bacillota > Clostridia > Christensenellales > CAG-314 > SFEB01. The sequence goes on from CAKQEP010000003.1 coordinate 123,739, forward strand.
ACAATTTTCTACATTGCAGCCGTCGTACACGCTGCCGTCGGCGCACAACAACGCTGCTCCGACAAAAAAGCCGCTGTACGGCGCATAAGCCTTTTTTGCGGCGGCTTGCGCCCGTTTGACAAGCATTTCCGTCGTTTGCAGGTCAATCATCGGCTTTTACCTCGTCCCAAAAACTTACGCCGTCAAGGTTGTTTTTAACCCCGAAAATGTCGCATATCGTCTTGCCTATATCGCAAAAACCCCGTCTTGTGCCGAGATTGACTCCGTTTTTGATTTTTTTGCCGTACACCAGCATCGGCGTGTATTCTCTCGTGTGGTTTGTGCCTTTAAAGCAGGGGTCGCACCCGTGATCCGCCGTGATAAAAAGAATATCGTTTTGGCTCATTTCCTCCAAAAACTCGCCGAGTCTGACGTCAAACTCGCTCACTGCCGCCGCGTACCCGTCAACGTTGTTGCGGTGGCCGTAAATCGAGTCAAAATCGACGAGATTGACAAAACAAAGCCCGTCAAAACGCTTGTCGAGATAGTTTATCGTGACGTCCATACCTTCCGCGTTGTTTTCTATATGAACGCTCTCGTCTATCCCCCTACCGGAAAAAATATCGCTGATTTTGCCTACTGCTTTGGTGTCCAATCCTTCTCGCGAAAGCACGTCAAGTATCGTATCTTTTGGCGCGGGCAAACAAAAATCTTTGCGGTTTGCGGTACGAACAAAGTCGGGGTATCTCCCTACAAACGGGCGGGCAATAATGCGTCCCACCGCGTCGTCGCCCTGCATAATTTCCCGTACTTTTTGGCAAACTTCGTACAACTCGTCCACCGCAATTACGCTTTCGTGCGCGGCAATTTGCAACACGCTGTCGGCGGAAGTGTAAACTATCAAATCCCCCGTCCGTATATGTTCTTCCCCGTAATCGAGAATAACCTGCGTGCCGCTGTACTGTTTGTTGCACAAAACGCCCCGCCCCGTCGCCGCCTTAATTTTTTCTATGATGCTTTGGCTAAACCCGTTTGGGTATAGCGGCATAGGCTTTTTGTTTATGACGCCCGCAATTTCCCAGTGTCCGAAAGTGGTGTCCTTGCCTACCGACAACTCCTGCATTTTTGCAAAACTTGCAATCGGATTTTGCTGTTTTTCCCCGACGGAAACGCCGTCGATATTAAACAATCCGAGTTTTGCAAGGTTTGGCGCGCAAAAACGAGGGTTTTTGTAAACCGAAGCGAGAGTGTTGCTGCCCACGTCGCCGTACTCGTCCGCGTCTGCGGCGTAACCTATCCCAAAACTGTCCATAACTATCAAAAATACGCGAGTACTCAAAATATATCTCCTTTATTTCGATTTTTTAGATTTTGTTTTATTTTTGTTTTATTATTATACTTTATTATTATAGTTTTGCGTCGGCAATTTGTTAAAATCAGCCGTTAAATTTTTTTGCCGCAATACGCCAAAAAAAGAGCAAAAAATTACTCTTTTTGCCCTTTATTCCGCCGTTTCGAGCGCGATTTCCATCATATCGGTAAAGCCTGTTTGCCTTTCCTGCGCAGGCAAAGACAACCCCTTTAACGGGCAATCGCTGACGGTACATATACACAACGCCTTTTTGCCGTGTTCCGCCGCAACGGCGTAAAGCGCGGCGCACTCCATTTCCACCGCCAAAACTCCCGTTTTTTGCCATTCCGCAGTGGTGTCGGAATAAAAAACGTCGGTGCTCAATATGTTGCCTACTCTCACTTTAAAGCCTTTTTTTAACGCGATTTGCTCGGCTTTTTTTATGGTTTCGTAGTCGCCTATGGGAGAGTATTGCCCCGCAAACCGATACTTTGACTGCAAAAAGTTGCTGTCGGTACACGCCGCCTGCGCTATTACTATGTCGCGAAGGTTTACGTCGTCGGCAATGCCGCCCGCGCTGCCCGCTCTGATAATAAGATTTACGTCGTAATACTCGTACAACTCGTGCGCGTAAATCGCTATGCTGGGCATACCCATTCCGCTTGCCATGACCGATACTCTTTTGCCTCTAAAAAATCCCGTGTACCCCTGAACTCCTCTCACGTCGTTGACGAGTTTTGCGTCTTGGAGATAGTTTTGAGCGATAAATTTTGCTCGTTTAGGGTCCCCCGGCATTATTACGGTACTTGCAAAATCGCCTTTTTTTGCTTGGTTGTGCGGTGTAGCCATACTCTTTTTCCCCTCCCGTCAAATAATCATATCGGCGTTTTTTATCGCCTTTGCGGCGGCAACGACCTTGCTCGTGCCGAGCCTGTCGCAACCTGCTTCGATAAATTCTTTCGCTTCCTTAAGACTTTTTATGCCGCCGGCGGCTTTTATCTTGACGCCGCCGCCGAGATACTCTTTAAACAACGCAATATCCTCTTTGGTTGCGCCCGCAGTGCTGAAACCCGTGCTTGTTTTGATATAGTCCGCGCCGCATTCCGTCACGATTTTGCACATACGTATCTTTTGTTCTCTGTCCAAAAGGCACGTTTCTATTATGACTTTGAGTACAAAACCACGCGTCGCTTCTCTTACCGACCTTATCTCTTCTTCCACGAGGTCGTACCTGCCCGATTTTAACAACGCGACGTTTATGACCATATCGATTTCTTCCGCGCCGTTGTCCAAAGCGTCGTACGCTTCAAACGTTTTTGACGCGCAAGTCGAGTATCCGTTGGGAAAACCTACGACGGTGCAAACTTTAACGCCGCTGTTTTCCAAAAAGTCTTTTGCGTCCGCGACAAAGCAAGGCGGAACGCACACGCTCGCCGTTTTAAATTCTATCGCCTCGTCGCATAATTGTTTTATTTTTTGGAGAGTGCAGTCGGGTTTTAACAACGTATGGTCGACCTTGCTCAAAATTTTTTGTAATTCCGTCAAAACAAACACCTCCCGCCGTTTAGTCGTAATTTTAGTACGGATAAATTATACCCCATATCAAAAAGTATGTCAACAACGAAACGTCTTTTGTTTCTTTTGTCTCCAAAATTTGCAAAAAAAATATTGCTATTAAATCGATATAGTGATATAATATGACAAATAAGAACCTCAAGGAGATTTTTTTATTATGAGTTTAAGAAGTCAAATGTGGAAAGTCGTCGACTGGACCGACGATACCAACGACACTATAGTACACAAATTTACGATGCCGAGTCCCAAATGGGAGATAATGACGGGCAGCAAACTCACCGTGAGAGAAAGTCAAGTCGCGATATTTGTCAACAAAGGTAAAATCGCAGATATCTTTACGCCCGGTCAGTACACGTTGTCCACAGGCAACCTGCCAATTCTTTCGGGAATGCGTTCCTTGTTGTATCAGGGTAGGGAAGTCGTAGTCAAAAGCGACGTATACTTTGTAAACACAAAGCAGTTTACAAACCAAAAATGGGGCACGCAAAACCCTGTTATTATGCGCGACGCGGACTTTGGAATGGTACGCATAAAGGGATTTGGAACTTACGCCATGAAGGTAAGCGACCCGACCAAACTTCTCCAAGAGTTGTTTGGCACAAACAGCACCTTTACGACGGCGGATATTTCCGCGCACCTTAAAAGCCGCATAGTCAGCCAAATGTCCGACACCATAGCAGAAAGCAAAATCAGCGTGCTGGATATGGCGGCAAATCTGGAAGAATTCAGCGAACTCGTCCGCAAGAGCGTGACGGAAAAATTTGAAGAGTTGGGCATCACCGTCACTTCTTTTGTCATAGAAAACATTTCTTTGCCGGAAGCGGTAGAAAAAGCCCTTGACGAACGCACTCAACTCGGCATTTTGGGCGACAAAATGGGCACTTATACCCAAAAGAAAGCCGCAGACGCTCTCGGTGACGCCGCCAAAAATCAAGGCTCTATGGGCGCCTTTATGGGCATCGGTTTGGGGCAGGCTTTCGGAAGCGCAAACGCTCAGACCTTTGGCAACATCGGCAACGCAAAGGACGCAGAACCCAAACAACAAAGCGGCGGCGCGGCAAAGCGTTTTTGTACGGAATGCGGCGCGCAACTGTCCGCGAATGCAAAATTCTGTCCCGAATGCGGCGCAAAACAACAAGCGGCGGACAACAAATGTCCCGAGTGCGGGGCAGAAGTCACGGCAGGCAAAAAGTTCTGTCACAACTGCGGAGCAAAATTAAAGTAATCGACGGTTATGGAGCAACAAGAGATTTTTGACAACGATTCCGTCAAAAAAAATATAGAACAATACAAATGCAAGGGTTGCGGCGCAAATATGCATTATGACCCAAAAACCCGCAAACTGCTGTGTTCTCACTGCGGGAGTACGGAAGATATCGTCTTTGACAACGCCGTGACGGAAAGAGATTTTTGCGAGTTGGAAGCGCACAAGTTTAAGCGCGACGACAAAGTTAAGGTCGTCACCTGCAAAAACTGCGGCGCGACGGAAATTCTCAAAAACGACGAAGTCGCCACAAAATGCCCTTTTTGCGATTCTCCCCTCGTCGTCGAAACGGAAGAACTCGACAGCGTTAAGCCCGACAGTATGATTCCTTTTTTGATTGACAAAAAAACCGCAAAACAAAAGTGCGATAAGTGGCTCAAAAAAAGATGGTTTGCGGCGTCAAAGTTTAAAAAAGAACTGCGACTGCACTCGCCGGACGGCGTGTATTACCCCATTTGGACCTTTGACAGCGACACCGAAACTTCTTACGTCGGGCGGCTCGGACAGACTTATACCACCACTCGCCGCGACAAAAAAGGCAACATCCATACCGAAACGCACGTGAGATGGTTTAACGTCAGCGGAAAACGTCAAAACTATTTTGACGATATAGTGATAAACGCCAGCGCCTTTATCGACGGAAAAACCATACAAAAACTTCAGCCTTTTCCTCAGGCCAACTACGTGGTGTACAATACGCAGTACCTTGCGGGATACCTTGCTAATCACTACACGGTAGACCCCTTTACGGCGTTTGGCATTGCGGAAGACAGAATGAAGGAAACGATAAAAAAGCAAATTATTTCTTCTTACAACGCGGACAGAGTGGATTATCTCAACATGTCGCTCCACCACAAAACAAAGTCCTTCAAATCGATGTTTGTCCCCGTATATATGACGGGCGCAAAGTTTAAGGATAAACTTTACAAACAGTTTATCAACGGCGCAACGGGCAAAATAACGGGAAAATATCCCAAATCGGTATTCAAAATCATTCTGATGGTGATTTTGGGGCTTGCCGCCGTCGCAGGACTTTGCTATCTGTACTACAAGTATATGTCGTAGTACGACGCGACCGCTATCCCCCGCCCTCCCGCAAAAAAACCAAAACAAAAAAAATATAATCTAAAGGAGATTTTTTTATGATAACCAAAGACATGACCATTATGCAAGTATTACAAACCAACCGCAACACGGCAAACGTATTTGCAGCGTACAATATGGGTTGCATCGGTTGCCTTGCCGCGCACGGAGAAACGGTAGAACAAGCCGCAATTCATCACGGCATCGACGTTGACGAAATGATAGAAAAACTCAACGAAGTCTGCAAAGGCTAAAAAATCTATCTTGCAAAATCCGCAAATACGGTACTACTCAAAAGTCTTTCGACCAGACTCGGAAGACTTTTTTCGTTAAACAAAAAACCACGCCCGAGAGTTAACTCGGGCGTGGTTTTGAAACAAAAGACTAAAACTTAAAACAACTTGTATAGGAGATTGATGTCTAAGTTTACATTTGTATCTTTAGTTTAGGGTAAACTGTTTTAATTTTCGGACGCTTTTTTTACTTCCGTTACTATCACCTTGCCGCAATCTTCGCAGACGTAGCCGATATACTTGTTGCCCTCGTATTCCCACTCGACTTTGGTTTGCGATTCCTTATGGCTTGTTTTTTCTATGACGATATTGAAAGTAAACTCAAACTCAAGTCCGTCTTCGTCTTTTGCGTACACGTAAGTGTATTTTGTTACGCCGTCCTCTTTGCAAGAAGGTTTGCTTATTTCATTGATGTCCTTATACTTGCCTTCGTCGGAAAGTTTGGGAAGTCTTATCTCCTTGTGGTAATCGCAACGAGAACAACCGACTACAAGCACTCCTTCCTCGTTTGCTGTGGGCGCTTCCTTCAACATATAGGTATGGTCGTGTTTCAACGGCTCGATTTCTACCGTTACCATATCGCCGCATTTTGCGCACTTGAAGGTTTTGCTACCGGCTTTTTCGCAAGTCGGAGGCACTATGGTCACGCCCGTAGCGGGTTCTGTATGAGCGGATTTGACCTTGATAAAGATGTGCTTGTGGCAACATTCGCAAACGAAGTAACCCGTAGCATATGTCGTGCCGTCGCCTTCTTTGCAACTTTCGGGACTGTTGCCCGCAAGTTCTATCGTGCCGTCCAAATCGTAAACCTTATCGTCGGGAGTTTCCTTACCGTTGTGAATGTGCGGAGTCTTGGGGGTTTTTTCCTGCCACGCAACAAGCTTGTTGGTTTCCGGAACGGTAAAGGAATACTCTATTATGCCGTTTTCCGTGCAGGTTGCGGCTTTGATTTGCTTTTTGGAGAGTTTGTTTTTAGCGATTTCTATCGGCTCGGTTGCGTTGCCGCACAAACTGCACGTTGCGGTTATTATGTAGGTGTTTTCGTCGTCTGCTTTTGGCGTTACGGTATATTCGTACTCGTGTTTGAGTTGAGGAATAATGTCTTTGACGCCTTTTTCGCCGCAAACCGCGCAATCGTAAGTACGACTGCCTTCGTGTTCGCACGTTGCTTCTACTATCTCGACTTTAGTTTTGTCGGCAGGTTCGGTGTGCGATTTTGTTACGTTGATAATAATAACTTTATTGCAAGCTTCACAACTGAAGTAGCCTTGTCCTGCTCCGCCGCAAACTACGGTGTTGCCCGCCAAATCGATTTTATCTTTGTATTTTTCGTCGTTGAGGTCGTACGTCTTGGAGTCATCTAATTCGCCCAAAACGGGATGCTTGTGGAACTTTTTGGGCAATACTTTTTCCGTCGTGTACACTTTGCCATTGTAGTTGAAAGAGTACGTCGTCTTGCCCTCGCTTTGACAAGTTGCTTCCGTCGTTTCTTCGTGAACGTCTTTGACGTCCTCAAATACTTCTCTGTGCGTGCAGCCTGTGCGGTTGCAAGTTTCTATGACGTTAAGTTTGTTGCCGACTTTTTCTACTTCGTACTTGTAGTCGTGTCCTAATGCGGGGATACTTTCCTGTACGTCCGTCTTGTGGCACTCTTTGCACTCAAACTCTATGATGCCTTCTTGCTCGCAAGTCGCTTCTCTTATCGTTTTGATGTCGTTTGCGTCTTTGGGTGTGTGCGCTTTTCTTGCCATCGTGGTAATAACCTGATTGCACTTTTCACACTTGTACCACGCAGACGCGCCGGCTTCGTCGCAAGTCACTTCCGCATTGCCCGCAAATTCGATACCTTTGTAGTTGTCTATGATAAACGGCTTGCCGTCAACGTCCAAATCATTCATCTCTTTGCCGTTGAGCATGTGCTTGCTCGCCGCAATAGTAACTTCGTACTCAAAGGTGTCGTTGTCAAAGGTTATGGAGTATTTGTCCTTGCCCGTATCGCCGCATACTTTCTTTTCTATCAGCGTCGTGCGCGTATAATCTTTGTCGTTGAGCTTGGGAAGCGTCATTTCTTTGACTTGTCCGCAAACGTTGCAAAGTCCGCTGATTTTGCCTTCCGAGTCAAGCGTCGGCTTTGTGATTTCATCCCACTTGTCGCTGTGATGCCCCGTCGCCGCAATCTTTTTGATGCTCTCAACGTTGCAGTGCTTGCACTCTTCGCATACGTCAATCGTCATTCCGCCGTGCTCGCAAAGCGTCTTGCCTTCTTCTACTACGGCGTGTGTTTTGTACTTGTGACCTTTGGCGTCAACAAAATCATGCTCGTCTTGCTTCTCCTCGCATATTACGCATACGCCCGCAGTATAACCCTTTTCCGTGCAGGTGGGCGCTACCGTCGTTTCTTTAAAGTCGTGACGCTTTGCATACTCAACGCTCGTAAATCCACAATCGGCACATACGTTAAGATATACTCCGTCAACCGCTTTGGTATGCTCTTTTATCGTTACGGTTTCACTATGCTCGTGCTTGCATGCAACGGCAGCAGAAGGCATATCAACCGTGACGCTCGTGCCGTCGGTATACGTAATGACAAGTTTGCCGTCGGCATTTATCGCTACGTTTTCTATACCTCTGCCCGTTTCGCCTTGCGGTCCTTGTTCGCCTTGAGGTCCTTGTTCACCTTTCGGTCCTTGTGCTCCTGTTGCGCCGGTTTCGCCCTGAGGTCCCTGCGGTCCTTGCGGTCCTGTTGCTCCGGTTTCACCTTGAGGTCCTGTTGCTCCCGTTTCACCCTGCGGTCCCTGCGGTCCCGTTGCTCCCGTTTCACCCTGCGGTCCTTGCGGTCCTGTTGCTCCGGTTTCACCTTGAGGTCCTGTTGCGCCGGTTTCACCCTGCGGTCCCTGAGGTCCTGTTGCTCCCGTTTCGCCTTGCGGTCCTGTCGTTCCCGTTTCGCCGGTTTCGCCCTTGTCGCCCTTTGGACCTACTTCGCCGACTACTTTGCCGAGATTTTGTTCTGTCCCGTCAGAGTAATGAGCGACAAGGTCGCCTTGTTGGTTTATAGTCACTGATTCTATTACTTTTTTGTTGTCGACAGTGCCGCAGGCTGCCATAGCAAACGCCATAACGACAAGGCAACAAATAAATATCAGCAACGTACAAACTTTTGTCCAAAATTGTTTTGATTCTTTAAACATAATAAATCTCCTTTTAATATTTTTTTAGTTTAGGTTTGTATTGTTGTTTTTGAGTTGTTTAAACTATCATCGAAATCTTTTTTTCACCCTTTTAAAGCACCTCCCCAAAACTTTTCCGTCCAAAAAGAGCCGTTAAAGCCCTATGACGGTCTATTTACTTAAATAGTTTAACTCAATTGAGTTAACTTGTCAACCATTTTGAGTTAAGTTTTTGAGTTAATTTTATTGTAAAATAATCTGAGAGGAAAAAAATATGGACATTCTCGACAGAATCGACCACTTTCGCAAACAATGCGGCTGGTCCATAAACAATCTCGCTATGGAAGCGGGACTTACTCAGTCAACCCTAAACAACCTGTATACTCGCAAAGCAGAACCAAAAATATCTACGTTGAGAGCAATTTGCAACGCTCTCGGCATTTCTCTTGCCGAGTTTTTCAGCGAAGATTACCCTCCAAACGACGAATCTATCACCCTCGAAGATTTGGAAATACTAAAAAACATCTCTCATCTCAGCCAAAAACAAAAGCAAGCGTTGCTTTTTTTGTTACGCTCGCTCAAATAAGGCTGTTTTTTTGCACCTCTCAAAAGGACTTGCGCGTTAACTCATTTGGCGTAAAGTCCTTTTTATTTTGAGTTAACTTTTGTTTTTGCGCCCCCATACAAAATCTTTTTTGACTTTCTTTTGTTATTTTTTGACTTCCTGTTATTTTTTTTGCTTGCTCGTTGCCGTTTTTGTCTTGTTTCTTGCTTTTTTCTTGTTCCTTGCCGTCCAAACAACCTTGTAATATATATACCGACAAAAGGATTGACTTTGTAGGCAAGTCGCGATAAAAAAATTTATTTTTTTGATTAAAATCGCTTGACAATAAAAACTGCGGCGATTATAATAGTGGTATAAATAGTAACAATTATCATTATTGATTGAATATGAGAAACACAAATCAGAAAAACGCCATATTGCAGGTTTTAAAAAACTGTTGCGACCACCCGACGGCAGAAGTCGTTTACGAGCGGGTGCGGCAAGATATGCCCAACGTGAGTTTGGGTACGATTTATCGAAATTTGCGACAGTTTGCGGAGGAGGGCAAGGTGCTTACTCTGGAAACCACCGACAAAAAAATTCATTACGACGGACGAGTTGCAGCGCACTCTCACTTTTTGTGCAGGCAATGCGGCAAAATTATCGACGTATTCGAGCAATCGGGCGTTCCTGATTGTCTTAAAACGCAGGGCGTTGCGGTAGACGAGCAAAAAACAATTTATTACGGGTTGTGCGACGCGTGCAATGCCGCAAAAACTCGCTGACGTATATGCGTTTTAGCGACAAAATCGGTTTTTCCCGCTTTGTAACGGCGGCAAAAATAAAAAATCAAAACCAACCAAAAGGAGATAAAACTATGAAAAAATTTGTATGCACTATTTGCGGTTATGTTCACGAAGGCGATTCCGCTCCCCAAAAATGCCCCCTTTGCGGCGCCCCCGCAAGCAAGTTTGTCGAGCAAAAAGACGATATGACTTGGGCGGCAGAACACGTCGTCGGCGTTGCCAAAGGCGTTGACCCCGAAATTGTCGAAGGTCTTAAACTCAACTTTGAAGGCGAATGTTCCGAAGTCGGTATGTACCTCGCTATGGCAAGAGTCGCGCACAGAGAAGGTTATCCCGAAATCGGCTTGTATTACGAAAAAGCTGCTTGGGAAGAAGCCGAACACGCCGCAAAGTTTGCCGAGTTGCTCGGAGAAGTCGTGACCGACAGCACCAAAAAGAACCTCGAAATGCGCGTAGAAGCGGAAAACGGCGCAACTATGGGCAAAACAAAACTTGCCAAAAGAGCAAAAGAACTCAACCTTGACGCAATTCACGATACCGTACACGAAATGGCGCGCGACGAAGCCCGTCACGGCAAAGCGTTTTTAGGTTTGCTCAACAGATACTTTAAGAAATAAGGAGAACAGGTTATGAAGTACGTTTGCAACGTTTGCGGTTGGGTTTATGACGAAGACGAGCGTGGCGTAAAATGGGAAAAACTGCCCGAAGATTTCACTTGTGAACTCTGCGGAGTAGGAAAAGAAGACTTTTCTCCCCAAGAATAATTGTCGCGGCTTTAAAAAAACGACGATTTTGTAGCGGCGTTTAAAAAATCAAACCAAACCAAAATAAATCAAAATAAACCAAATCATATCCCAAAAAAACCAAAAAGCAGAGATTTGTTTAAAATCTTTGCTTTTTTTACGGCAAAAACCGGCATATTTGTATTGATTACGGTTGTATATCGCCTTTATTTGTATAAATCTATTGACTTTTTTGCATAAATGAGATAAAATTAAAATGCGCCACAATTGAATAATTTATGTGGCAAAAAGTATATCTTCGGTAGAAGTGTACCGTTTTTCGCATTACATAAATCTTTTTGTTGCATAGATTAAAGTAAATTGTATCGCAGACAAGCGAGAATGGGCATTTTTGCAGTACCGCTCTCGCTTGGGGGCGGTATTTTTTTATGTCAAAGGAGTTATTATGAAAAAGATTCGCGTAGTTTTGTTATCTGTACTTTTCCTCTGTTGCGTAGCGATAGGCTTGACCGGCTGCAAAACCGATACGCATACTCACGCCTTTAACAAACAGGTTGTCACGGACGCTTATAAAGCAGCCGAAGCAACTTGTACCGAGAAAGCAAAGTATTATTACTCTTGCGAATGCGGAGAAAAAGGCACCGAAACCTTTAAAGTCGGTGAGCCGCTCGGTCA
>CAKQEP010000004.1 GCA_934230325.1 uncultured Clostridia bacterium
AGCCAAATTATGACCGTTAACCTTTCTAACGTGACATCTATACAAGATAATATGTTTAACAACTGCAAAAATCTTACTACCGTATCGCTAAACGACAACATAAGCAAATTGCCTTCTTCTGTATTTGAGGCTTGCGAATCGCTTAAACAGATAGAATTGCCTTTGGCTCTCACGGAAATCGGCAAAAACGCCTTTAAAGGTTCGGGGTTGGAAAGTATAGTTTTGATCGACAATCTCACTCAGATAGGAGAATCGGCGTTTGAAAACTCCGCTTTGCTCAAGAGCGTGATTTTTGACAGCAAAATCGTTAAGACGATAGGCAACAACGCTTTTGCAAACTGTGCGTCTTTGGAAGAAATGACCTTGCCTGAGAGTGTGACAACGATAGGCGAATACGCTTTTCTCAATACTGCTATTAAATCGGGATATATTCCCGCAAACGTAGCGGTACTCGGTAGCGGCGCATTTAGCGGTTGCAAACAAATAACAAAGTTTGAAGTTTCTCCCGACAACCCCGTTTATAAAACGACGGCGGAAGGGCTACTGCTTGACGTCAACGATATGTTGATTGCATACCCCGCAGGCAAAACCACATTTGATTTGACGGGCGTTGAAACGATAGGCAAAGGATTGTTTGCGGGCACTGCGTTTACCGAAATAGTTGTACCGAGCGCGGTAAAGAAAATCGAGGACAACGCGTTTGCTTCGAGCAGGCATTTGCAAAAAGTATCCTTTGAAGAAGGTAGTCAGTTGACGTATCTCGGCAAATCCGTATTTTATGATAGTACCGCGTTGGAAACGGTTGACTTTACAAACGCAACGCAACTTACCAAGTTTGAAGATAATGCGTTTACCTATTCCTACATAAGGTCAATCGTAATACCGGAAAGCGTCACGACCTTTGGTCGTTCCGCGTTTGCGGAAAGTCCGTTGTTGTCGTCGGTTACTTTCAAAGGCAACGTAAAAATGGACGCAAATGCGTTTTATTCGTGCGTGTCGCTCAAAACGGTGATATTTGAAAAACCGATAGAAAGGATAGAAAGAGCAACCTTCCAGTTGTGCAAATCGCTTAAAACCATTACGTTGCCGGAAGGGCTTAAAGGTATTGAAACCAACGCGTTTAAAGACGCAGGTCTTACGGAAATAACTTTGCCCAAATCGCTTGAAACGGTAGGCGAAAATGCGTTTTCTAATTGCGTTGACCTTGCAACTATCACGATACCCGCCGACGGAAACTTAAAAACGATAGAAAACAGCGCTTTTAAATCGAGCGGAATTACTTCTATCAAACTTCCTGCAAGCCTGAGGTCAATAGGTAAATCCGCATTTGAAGGTTGCGCGCAACTCGCCGATATAGAGTTTGACGAGCCGACGGATATTTTGTCGATAGGCAAGACGGCGTTTAAGAATTGCGTTTCCGCAAATATCTATATCACCAAAAACATCACATTTACCTCCGACAGTGTATTTTACGGTTGGACAGAAAAGCAAACCGTTTACGTCATCGGAATAAAGGAATCCGACGTAGCGGAAAACTGGTACGGCACTTTCACCGACCTTCTCGACGTAACGTGGCAAACCGGTTGCAACGCCAAGATAATGTGGAACTACACAAAACAATAAAAAGCAACGCAATCTCAAAAAAGTAACGCAACAATAAAAAGCAAATTGTTTTATTGTGTATTACAACCAAAATGCCTCCGCAACAGCGGGGGCATTTTTAATGCCGTTTTTTATCTTTGAGCAAAAGCGTTTTGATTGTCGCTACTATGAGCAACGGTGACTTTTAATCATTTTTTTGCAATGTTGGGCAATGTGTTTTGGTCAAATGGGTTGATTTATTTTTTTGTTTGTGTTAATATAAATTATTATAGAGGTATATTTATGTTTGACAAAACTGCGCCAAAAGGTATGAGAGATATATTGCCCGACGATTTGGCAGCAAGAGAAAATATTTTGCAAAAAATCAAAAACGTATATCGTTCTTTCGGCTTTTTGGGCATAGAAACGCCCTGTGTGGAGGACTTGGGACTTCTCACAAGCAAACAAGGCGGCGATAACGAAAAACTTATTTTCAAAATTCTCAAACGCGGCGAAAAACTCGACGAGGCGACCGATCAATCGCAACTGTGCGATTTGGGATTGAGATACGACCTTACAGTGCCGTTGACGCGTTATTATGCAAACAATCAAGGCAAACTTCCCGCAGTATTCAAAGCGATGCAGATAGGCAACGTTTGGCGCGCGGAAAGACCGCAAAAGGGGAGATTTCGTCAATTTGTACAGTGCGACATAGACGTTATCGGAGAGGAAAGTTGCCTTGCAGAAACGGAACTTATTACCGCCACTTCTCTTGCGTTGCGCGAGTTGGGCTTGAAAGATTTTGTCGTGCGCGTAAACGACCGCAGACTTCTTTCTTCGCTTGCGGACTATTGCGGTTTTGACCTTTCCCGTCACGAAACCGTTTTTATCGCGTTGGACAAGTTGGACAAGATAGGTATGGACGGCGTGCGTAAAGAATTGACGGAAAACGGTTTTGACGAGGACAAAGTAAACAAATTTGCCGACCTTGTCACGCAACTCACTTCCGGAGAAGACAGTCTTAAAAAAGCCGCAGAAATCAACCCCGACGCTTGCGGAAATCTCAAAAAAATAATCGACGTAACGGCAAAAACGACCTGCGATTGCAAAATAGTTTTTGATCCGAGTCTTGTGCGCGGTATGAACTATTACACAGGCACAATTTTTGAAGTGTCTTACGGCAACTTTGGCATATCGATAGCAGGCGGCGGAAGATACGACAAAATGTTGGGCAAATTTTTGGGCTCGGACGTGCCTGCGTGCGGTTTTTCCATAGGATTTGAGCGTATTTGCGCAATTCTTGCAAGCGAAGGCGCAAAACCCGCCGTCGAAAAAAAGACTGCGCTCATAGTAGACAAAAACGCAACGGAGGAGCAACTCGTGGCGGCTTATGCTTTTTGCGCTCAAAAAAGGGCGGAAGGCTATACTTGTCTTCTTGCAAAAAAGATAAAAAACTTTGGATTTTTGCTTAAACAGTTAAAAGAACAAGGTTATGAACAACTGTATATCGTAGACAACGACGCGATAAGAAAGGTGGACTAAATTGATTAGCGACGACAAAGCGATAATAACAATCAGTGACGCCGAAGAACAGTCGGAAGTTTTGCCCGTAGCGGAAAAACCCAAAAAATCCGGCAAAAAAATCAGCGGTGCAAAAAAAAATATTGAGGCAAATCAAAAAACGGCGCAACAAAACGACGCCGCCGATGACGTTGCCGCGCTTTTGTCCGTTTCGCAGCAGGAAAAAACGCTTAACGATACCGATTCCGACGCAAGCGAAGATACGCAAACAGACGATGCGGCTGTCGATGTCGGTTCAAAGCGCAAAAAGTCCGCAAAACAAAACAAAAAACCGAAAAAACGCAAAATAGACTGGAATACCGTCCTTAGGTACACGCCGTCTTTTGACGAAGGATTGACGCAAAGTCAGGTTGACAAAAGAAAAGAAGAGCAACTCACCAACGAAATTGCTTCTCAACACGGCAAAACGATATTTCAAATCTTTTTGAGCAACATATTTACGTTTTTTAATATGTTGTATCTTGCTATTGCAATAGTGCTTGTGTGTTATGGACAGTGGCAAGAAATAACCTTTTTGATAGTGGCGTTTTTTAATACTGCTATCGCAATTTTTCAAGAAATACGTTCTAAAAAATCTCTCGACAAACTCAAACTAATCAACAGCCCTAAAGCGGAAGTAGTACGCGACGGCGCGCAAGTCACTATTGACGTCAAAGACGTCGTACTCGACGACGTTTTATTGTTTAAAAACGGAAGTCAGATATGCGCCGATTCCGTCGTAATAGACGGCGGTGTGGAAGTAAACGAAAGTATGTTGACGGGCGAGTCGGACAACGTGGTAAAAAACGTAGGCGACACTTTGTTTGCGGGTAGTTTTGTAGTATCGGGCAACTGCGCCGCTCGCGCGGACAAGGTTGCGGAATTCAACTATATAGAAAATTTGACGAGCAAAGCGGCAAAATATCAAAAGCCGCGCAGTCAGATGTTGCGGTCGCTCAGACTTATTCTCAAAATCGTTGCGGTCATTATAGTTCCGCTCGGGATATTTATGGGAATAACAAACTACAATTCCGCAATCGAAAACGGACTTGTCGGCATCGGAGCCGTTCAGGATATGTTAAAGCGTACGGCGGGCAGTCTTGTCGGAATGATACCCGCAGGACCGTTTTTGCTCACCAGCGTCACGCTTGCCGTTTCCGTTTTGCGGTTGGGCAAAAAAAATACGATGGTTCAGGAGTTGTACTGCATAGAAATGCTTGCCCGAGTGGACGTGCTGTGTCTTGACAAAACGGGTACGCTGACCGACGGCACTATGAACGTCGTAGATTGCGTAGACCTCAATGCGGCGGGGCGTTATGGCGTGGAAGATATAGTCGCTTCTATCAATTTTGCCCTTAACGACGACAATATGACGGGCGTTGCGTTAAAAAACAGATTTGGTTCTTCGCAGGTGTTAAAAGCCGTATCCGTCATGCCTTTTAGCAGCAAAAGAAAGTTTTCCGCAGTGAGTTTCGAAACGGAAGGCACTTACTTTTTGGGAGCGGCGGAGTTTATTTTAAACGGCAAAAATCAACGTATAGACAATCTTGTCAAAAAATATTCCGCAGAAGGATATAGAGTGTTGTTGCTTGCGCAATCGGCAAGTATGATGCTCAAACAAGGCAAAGACACAAAACTGCCCACAGTTCGCCGTCCCGTCGCGCTTATTGTCATAGAGGACAAAATCCGCGCGGAAGCGAAAGACACTATCAAGTGGTTTAACAAAAACGACGTTTCTGTCAAGATAATAAGCGGCGACAACCCCGTCACGGCGAGTTATATAGCGCAAAAAGTCGGAGTACCAAACAGCAACAGATACATTAGTCTTGAAGGTATGTCGGACAAAGATATTCAAGAAATTGCGACGGGCTACACCGTGTTTGGAAGAGTTACGCCGGAGCAAAAGTGCGTGTTGGTCAAAGCCTTAAAAGCGCAAGGAAAAACCGTAGCCATGACAGGCGACGGAGTAAACGATATTTTGGCAATGCGCGAGTCGGATTGCGCCGTAGCGATGGCGGCGGGGAGCGAAGCGGCGAGAAACGCTTCTCACCTCGTTTTGTTGGACAACAACTTTGCAAACATGCCCAACGTTGTCGCAGAAGGCAGACAGGTTGTCAACAATATTCAAGCGGCGACGAGCATGTATTTTATGAAAACGATATACACCGTCGTGCTTAATTTGCTGATAATAATAGCGAGTTATGGATTTAAACTTTCCGTTGCGTACCCCTTTACCGTAAAAAACGTTATGCTGTTGGAAATGGTAGTGGTAGGCTTGCCGACGACGGTGCTTGCATTGCAAAAAAACGAAAATCTGATAAAAGGCAAGTTCCTTGTAAACGTTGCAAAACGAAGTTTGCCCGCAAGCATAACTTACCTTATAGGTACGATAACGCTGTTTTTTGTTTGTAGGTCCACTCAAACGAGCGACTGGCTCAATATGGTAGTTTCTACCGAACACTTTTCTACAATTTCCGTGTATACGCTGACTTTTGCAAGTTTGTTCGCATTGTATTTTGCTTGCAGACCTCTCAACTGGCAACGCGGACTTTTGTGGTTGTTGTCGTTGGTTCTCGTCTTGGTCGGAATACTTACGCCTATGTTGGGTAAGGGATTTTTTGGATTTACGGAACTCGCGGGCGCAGAAATATTGCTTGCTTTGGTGGGCATTATGGCGTCATTCCCGATAATGCTGGGGTTGTACACTTTGTCGGAAAAAATATCCGAGAGGTTTAAAAAATGACAAAAACGGTATTGATAACGGGCGGAAGCAGAGGTATAGGCAACGCGTGCGCAAAATTGTTTGCCGAGCGCGGTTGCAACGTCGTTTTGACTTTTAATACAAACGAGGACAAAGCGCGAGAAACGGTAAATCAAATCAAGGCGGCGGGCGGCAACGCCGTTGCCGTAAAAGCGGATATTGCCGACGTTGACGATATAGACGCGCTTGTAAAAGTAGCCTTAAAACAATTTGGTAAAATCGACGTATTGATAAACAATGCGGGTATTGCAAAAAGCGGATTGTTTATCGACAGCACGCAATCCGACGTTGACAGAGTGATAGACGTTGACCTTAAAGGCGCAATAAACGTTACGCGCGCGGTTTTGCCGCAAATGATGGCGCGAGGTAGCGGAAACATAGTTAATATTTC
Source organism: uncultured Clostridia bacterium (assembly GCA_934230325.1). Classification (GTDB taxonomy): domain Bacteria; phylum Bacillota; class Clostridia; order Christensenellales; family CAG-314; genus SFEB01. The sequence goes on from CAKQEP010000004.1 coordinate 6,294, forward strand.
AAGCGTTTGGGGACAGACGGGCGGCAGTTGCGAAACGCTTTACAGCGCGGCAAAAGCGGGGTTAATCGGGTTTACTAAAGCGTTGGCGAAGGAAACGGCGTTGTGCGGCGTGCGAGTCAACTGCGTGTCACCGGGTGTAATCGACACCGATATGCTCGACAATCTGACTGACGCCGACAAAAACGAATTGAAAGAGCAAACGCCGTTAAACAGACTCGGTACGGCAAAAGACGTCGCTAAAGCGGTATACTTTTTGACCGACGACGACTCGGACTTTATCACGGGACAAATACTTGCCGTAAACGGCGGTTTTTATATCTAAACTTTAAAAATATTTTAGGATTGCCAATCGTCAAAGCAGATTTTCTTTTTTTAAAAATGTCCAAAAAAGGGATTTGCGGCGACAAAAAAGCAAACCAAAGGAGTAAAAAATGAAAGTATCTCAAATGGAATACAAGCGTGTAGATATTGACGAGGCGATAAAGTTTCTCGACGAAAAAATTCTACTTTTCAACGCCGCAACGAGTGGAGAAGAGCAACTCAAACTCGACAAAGAGATAGACGATTATTTTGAAGATATGCAAACGTCTATGAGTCTTGCCATGATAAGATTCACTCAAAACACAAAAGACGAGTTTTACGCAAAAGAAAAGGACTATTACGACGAGCATACGCCCGCGCTGTCGGTAAAGTTGAGAGAACTCAACAAATGCTACGTAGAGAGCAAGTTTAAGGACGAGTTGCTCAAAGTCATTCCCCAAAACGTTTTCACCAACAAAAAGATGGAAATGGAAGTAGTCGACGCAAGCATAGTGGAAGAATTGCGGGAAGAAAACGCTCTCGTCACCGAGTACACCAAACTTCATAGCGGCGTAAAAATTCATTTTGAGGGCAAGGATTACACTCATGCGGAAATGGTTAAGTTTGCCACAAACCCCGACAGGGACGTACGCAAAAAAGCGTGCGTGGCAGAAGGCAAAGCCATGAAAAAGGTTGCAAAGCAAACTGACGCAATATACGACAAAATGGTAAAAGTGCGCACGACGATAGCCAAAAAACTCGGATTTTCGAGTTTTTCGGAAGTAGCGCGTCGCAGACTTTGCCGCAATTGTTACGATGCGGAAGACGTTGCAAAGTTTAGAGAAAATGTAAAAAAATACATCGTACCTTTGGTTGCGGAACTCAAACAAAAAGTTGCCGAGCAACACGGAATAAAGCAAATGATGCTTTACGACGACAAAATTTATACTGCGCAAGAGCCAAAACCCATCGGCACTGTGGAAGAAATTTTTGCAAACGGCAAAAAGATGTATCACGAGATGAACGAGGACACCGCAAAATTGTTTGACCTTATGACGGAGGCGGAAGCGTTTGACGTACTCACGAGGGACGGAAAATGGGGCGGCGGATATTGCTCGGAAATTCCCAAATACAAACTACCGTTTATTCTTGCCAACTTCAACGGCAGTTTAGGCGACGTAGACGTATTGACGCACGAATTCGGTCACGCGCTTGCCGCGTACGAAGCCTTTAAAATCGACAGACCTTCTGCTCGCGGCAGCGTCACTATGGAAACGTGCGAATGTCACTCTATGAGTATGGAGTTTTTTGCATACAAATGGATAGATTTGTTTTTTGGCGACAAAGCGGAAGATTACAAGTTCAGTCACCTTGCGGGGTGCATATCCTTTATTCCGTACGGCACGATAGTGGACTTTTTCCAACAGACGGCGTACGACTATTACAACGGTTCTCCGTCGGACAGAAACGATTTTTGGGCAACGGCAGAAGCGGAGTTTTTGCCTTATATGAGCGAAAAAGGCTTGCCTTACTACCGTACCGGCAGACGTTGGCAGCAAAAAGCGCACATTTTTGAATCGCCGTTTTATTATATCGATTACTGTTTGGCGCAGATGACGGCTTTTCAATTTTTAGGGCTTATGCAAGACGATTACGACGGCGCGTTTAAAAAATATCTGCAATTTGTCAAAATAGGCGGAACGATGCCATATCTCGATATACTAAAAACAGTCGGGCTAAAAAGTCCTTTTGAGGAAGAAACTTTTAAAGAGGTAACAAAAACAGTACGCAAACTGTTAAAACTGTAAAAATGGTTGAGCAACAAACGACAAATAATAAAGTTACTTTTAAGGGGTTGTGCAAACGTTGGTTTATCGACGCTTTCAGCGGTATGGCGTTGGGATTGTTTGCTACCCTTATCGCAGGCACGATTTTTGCACAGATAGGCGCGCTAATCGGCAACAATGCAGTGGGCAACCTCGTCACCAAAATAGCGACGGTTGCAAAATGCATGATGGGCGCTGGGATAGGCGTAGGCATCGCTTATTCGCTCAAATGCGACAAACTCACGATATTCAGTTGCGCCGTAGCGGGGTTTGTGGGCGCAAACGCTTCCGGCTGGGCGTGGCAAGAAAGTTTTTCTATTGCTTACGGCGTGGGAAACCCTATCGGCGCGTACGTATGCGCGCTGTTTGCCGCAGAAATATGCAGCCTTATCAGCGGCAAAACAAAACTCGATATTTTGCTTATTCCTTTGACCGCTCTCATTGTCAGCGCAGTGATTGCAACGACGCTTTGCCCGCCTATCAAATGGCTTATTTTACAACTCGGCAACGGAATATCCGTCGCTACAAAATGGAGTCCGTTTTTGATGGGTATAGTCATCTCCGTCGTTATGGGCGTGGTGCTTACTATGCCTACAAGCAGCGCGGCGATATGGGCGGCGGTAGCGACTCCCGTCATTGCGGCAGGGGGCGAAGCGGCGGATTATATGTTGCTTGCAGGCGGCGCGTCGGTCGTAGGTTGCGCGTGCCACATGATGGGATTTGCGGCAATGAGTTACAAGGAAAACGGTTTTAGCGGGTTTATAGCGCAAGGACTGGGCACGAGTATGTTGCAAATTCCTAATATAATGAAAAACGGCAGACTGTTGTTGCCGCCGATGATTTCTTCCGCCGTGCTTGGACCGATAGCGACTTGCGTGTTTAAACTCAAATGCGGCGCGGCAGGCGGCGGTATGGGTACGAGCGGACTTGTCGGAGTAATAGACACCATAGCGTACAGCGTCGATATACCGACATGGCTGATGGTTTTGGGCGTTGTATTATTGTTGTTTGTGTTGCCCGCCGTACTTACGTGGGCGTTAGGACTGCTTTTCCGCAAAATAGGCTGGATAAAAGACGGCGACTTGTCGTTGGAACTCAAAGCGCAAAAGACTGTCGGACCTTTTGTCACCGGACAAAAGACGTCGGAGCAAAAGTCGGAGGCGGCAATCGATGAAAAGTAAAACCGTCGGTATTTTTACCGATACGCACGGCAATTTGCTTGCATTAAACGCAATTCTCGACTTTTTCGACAGCAAAAAAGTATCAAAAATATATCATCTCGGCGATATAGTCAGTATGGGGCCGTGTTCCGTCGAGTGTATGGAAATTTTTAAAAACCGCGCGGAGGATATAGTTTGTTTGCTGGGCAACCACGACAACGACTATCTCAACGACAATACCGTTCCGCCGGAACTTTCTCACGTGACGGGAGAACACAAAAAGTTTGTATTTGGCAAATTAGGGGATAAATACCGCCCGTTTGTGGACGGACTGCCCACCGTCATAGTGCAGAATTTTTTCGGTTTGAGAGTTGCTTTTATGCATTACGGTATGGCGCGCGACGAGGATATCAAAAAAAATCCCAAAGCGGTTTTTAGACCGATAGAAGAGCCGTCGGTGGAGTCTTTTGACGCAATGTACCAAAAAATTCCCGCCGATATAGTGTTTTTCGGACACAAACACAGCCCCGTCGATATGGTTGGGCAAAAGGTATACTGCGACGTCGGTAGCGTAGGTTGTCACAAAGGCAACTTTGCTCGCGGCGTGTTGTTTACCGTCAACGAGGACAAAACGTACTCGATAGAGCGAGTGCAAGTACCTTACGACAGGCAAAAAACCTTCAAAAAAATGGACGAAGAAGGTTTGCCCAACGCAAAGTTTATACAAGATTTTTATTTTATGGCAGATTAAAACAAAAAAGCATTCACGAGTTGAGAAAAATTGTTTTCGATAATTTGCGGATGCTTTTTTTGAGCGGCGTTGCGTTCTTAAACTACGATTAAACCAAGCGACTAAACTGCCTATAATTTAAAAACGTCAAAAATTTTTAATACGACTCGATTTTTAAACGTTAACAAATGAAAAACAAAAGCAAAAAACACTATTTTTCTGCGGCAGAAATAATTTTGTGGAGCGTATCCGTCGCGCTGATAATCGCTTCTTTTTGTCTGTTTGACAGAAAAAACTATTTAAACTTTGTCGCTACCCTTTTGGGTGTGACCGCGCTTATTTTAAACGCAAAGGGCAATCCGATAGGGCAGGTATTGATGATAGTTTTCGGTATCGCTTACGGGATAATATCGTATTCCTTCACCTATTACGGCGAAACGATAACTTACGTGGGTATGTCTGTGCCTATGGCTGCCGTATCTCTCGTCAGTTGGCTAAAAAATCCTTTCAACGGCAACAAATCGGAAGTAAAAGTCAACAAAATATCCCGTAAAGAAACGATTTTTATGTTTGCGTTGACTGCCGTCGTAACCGTCGCTTTTTACTTTATTTTGCGTTGTTTCGGCACGGCAAACCTTATTTTTAGTACTATATCCGTCACAACGAGTTTTATGGCGGCATACCTAACGTTGCGCAGAAGCGCGTATTATGCGATTGCGTACGCCGCAAACGACGTTGTTCTCATCGTGTTGTGGGTGTTGGCGTCAACGGTGGATTTGACTTATTTGTCGGTAGTAGTTTGTTTCTTTGTATTTTTGGCAAACGACCTTTATGCGTTTTTCAACTGGAAAAAGACGGAAAAAGCGCAAAAAGATTTTTTAGAACAATCGCTAAAAAACAAAGCGTAGCGATACGCTAAAATTTTAACCTAATAAACCGTCAAATAGATAATAAATCAACGCAAAACCGCAATATAAAAATTAAACTACAAAACAAACATTTTTGTTGCAAAACTATTTACAAAACGACTCTTTTGTGCTAAAATATATTCAAACAAACAAAAGAGGTGATTTTATGGGAAAGTTTGTTATTCACAAAACGCCTTCCGGCGGCTTCAATTTTACGTTGTATGCCGCTAATAAGGAAAAAATCTGCGTTGCTTCCCAAGTATACAAAAGCAAACCGAGCGTAAAAAACGCGATTGAAAGCATTGCGAAAAACTCAAAGCGTTGTATAGAAGAAAACAGAATAGAGGACAACACGCTTAAAAATCCGACAAAATTCGGCTATCCCAAATACGAAATCTACCTTGACAAAGCGGGGTTGTATCGTTATCGGCTTTTTGCCACCAACGGGGAAAATATTGCCATTTCGGAGGAAGGTTACAAATCCAAAAGCGGTTGTCTTAACGGCATCAAAAGCGTAATGGTAAACTCAAACGGCGCAGAAATAGTGGACGAATCGCCTACAAGATAGCCAAAACAACAAACGACGGATATACGATTAAGCACGGGTATTCCGTCGTTTTTTTGCGGAAAAACAGCTATAAGGCTCAAATTGTTTAAACGCAGTAAAAATTATATTAAAACCTACACAAAAAACAAATTATGTAACTTAGCGATACAAAAAGGCTATTATTGTAGAAGTTTTTTGATGCCGATAGTTGACATACGTATTATATTTATTGTATAATCTATGATGGCAAAAAAACGAGTTGCAACTATCGAGATACAAGCCGCAGGCGGTTTTGTGTAGGCGATTGTCGCAAAAACAAGTATACGTTGTATCGTTATCGAGTATTTTAACCGTCAAAACTGATTTTTTAACAAAAGCAAAATATTTCGCTTTGCGTTGGTGAAACAAACTTCAAAAAGTCGTAGCTACGTTTCACGAGGGCGCAAGGCGTTTGAATATAAATTTCATGCAGGAGGTAAAAAACATGAAAAAGGTAAAACTTCTTACTCTTATCGTAGTAATGGCGTTGGCTGTTACGTTGTTTGCGGCATGTCAGGCTCCTAAAACGTACAAAGTCAATTTTACGTTGGAAGGCGAGCAAATCAACCCGCAAACCGTGACGGAAAACGGCATGGCAGCGCCGCCTAATCTTTCGATGGACGGGTATACGGTTCAGTGGTATCTCAACGGTACTCTTTACGACTTTACTACTCCCGTCACCGGAGATATTACGCTCACCGGCAAAAAGGTAAAGACTTTCCCCGAAACGGTAACAGTATCTTTTGTCGTTGACGGAACAACGGTCAAAACCGAAACGCTTGCGGGCGGGGCAATGGCAACCAAGCCGACGGGATACAAAAAAGACGGTTATACTTTGGTTTGGTACAACAAAAACAACGTATACGACTTTAGTACGGTACTTACCGGCGACGTAACGATTACCGCAAAATACTTCAAAAATTTGGTAGGTAGCGGTACGGCAACCGATCCTTATCTTGCGGCAAGTATCGACGATATAGTTGTTATCAACGAGTCGACATTGCAAAATAAGGAAGTTTTTGTAAAATTGACTGCCGACATCGATATGGGGCAACTTTCTATCGGCACGGAGCAATCGCCGTTTAAAGGCGGATTTGACGGCAACGGACACTCCGTTGTTTTAAACGGAAAATCCTTGTTTGGCGTCGTTAAAAACGCAGAAATCAAAAACGTAAAATTGAGCGGAACCGTGACGATGGGTACGGGCGCGCTCGCTTGTCGCATCGAAAACGGCACCGTTGCAAACGTTTATTCTTCCGCGTCGGTAAACGGTAGTCTTACCACAGCGTTTGCTTCCGAGTTTTCTCCCGCAGTAGTGGCGGGCGGCATTGTCGGAGAACTTAAAAATTCTCTCGTTTACGCTTGTTTTGTCGACGGAAACGTCATGGCAAAAAATATCGTCGGCGGTATTGCGGGCAACCTTGCAAATTCTACCGTGTCCGAATGCGCGGTCAAATCGGAAAAAATCGAAGCGACGGAAAACGACGGAGTTGCGGGCGGTATTACCGGCAAACTCGACTATGATTCCGCTGTTTACAACTGTTACTTTGCCGCAAGCGTAAAAGCGGACTATGCCGGCGGTATGGTAGGCAGCGCGGATATTTCTGCTCCCGTAAACTATGTGTACGGCTTTGTTTCTGCCGACAGTCAAGTTACGGGCGTCGTATTTGACAACAAACTTTACAAAACGGTATCCGCATCGACGGACGAGGATTTGATTGCGGAACTCAACTGGAACAAAAACAACTGGACGATTGACGAGCAAGGCATGCTTTCTCTCGTAATAAACGGTCAAAACGCCGTTCTTTCCGTAAAAATCACGTTAAACGGCGCATTTAGCGAAAACCCCGTCGCTCAAACGGTAGCGTTTGGCGAAAACGCAAGCGCAGACTTCTTTAAAACGGCAAAAGAATACGTCGACAAAGGCTCTGTGTTTGGCGGGCTTTATCTTGACGAAGACTTGACCATTCCTTTCAACACTGCGCTTAAACTCACGGGCGACGTAAACGTTTACGCGTCTTACGTTGACGCGAGAATGTTGGATTTCAAATGGCAAACCGCAAACAAAGCGGAGTGGTTTGACCTTAAAACGGGCGATACCTATCTCGGAAAACTTACCAAGACGGGTACGTACAAATTCACGATGGGCGAAAAAACAATGGCGGCTATTTACTTTACCGACGCCGACGGCAACGCTTACCGTTTTTATCCGACAAAAATGTACGACGACGAGTACAGCACCGCGCTTGCAATGGTGTACCAAAAGTTTGAAAACGGCGCATGGACGGAAGAAAGCAAAAAGTATACGCCTGCTCCCGACGGTTTGCTTGGAGCGTGGACGGCTGATTTGTACGGCTCGACGGTCACTCTTCTTATTACGGATATGACCGACGCATCCGGTACTATGTACGTACTCAAACGCAACAATCCTTACACGGGCAACCAAATTTTGGGTTATAGCACGTACGTCAGACCTAGCGACGACGCTCAAGAATACTGGGTGTGCGGCTATTCTACCGACCAAGACGAATTCTTTTGGGGATTTGTTACCGACTGGTACGGAGATAAAAAGGAAGGATTCGTATTCTTTGAAAACGTTTATGAAGCCGACGCAAAACAATTTGAAGGTACGTGGCTTGCCGCAGACGGCAAACTTGTTACCTTTGACTTAGAAAACGCCAAAATCAAGATAGGGGACGCAGAGTATGCGTATACCGTTAGCAAAAACGAGCAAAAAGGCTCTTATCTTACTTACGAAGCGGGCGACGTGACTCACGAATTGCAGTTGACGTTCTATTCTATCAAAAACACCGCAGGTCAAACGGCGGAGTATTACGGACGTTACAACCTCAACGAGTTTAACGGCGTATGGGGTTCTCCCACCGGTGACGACGTGATAGAAATCACCGACGAAGGCGTAAAGTTTAACGGCGAAACCGTTAACGTTAATTATGCCTTTACAAACGGCAACGTTGTGGGTAGTTTTGCCGCAAACAACCAAACTTACAACTATTATCTGTACGATACAAAACTGTTGAAAGTTTCCGTAGGCGACGTTCAAGAGTATTACATCGAGAAAGAAGTCAAAGACTTGTACGTCAAAAACTACAAAAATCTCGAAATGACGTTGAACATAAAAGCCAACGGCAACAAGTACACCGTCGAGTACAACGGTGCGGAAGCAGTACCCGCAACGATAAGGTTCTTTGACGATCCGGAAGTTAACAGCGTTGTTCTTTCTTTCATACACAACGGCAACATTATGTTCTTGTTGTCTTTGGACGGCGGAAACAACTTCTTCTATCTTGTCGATTCTCTCAACACCAGCAAACTGTCCGTTTGCATGGACGCAACGCTCTTTGACGACCTAATGGCAGAGTACTACCTCGAAGGCGTAGAATTGACCGACATTTTCGGCAAAAAAATTCATTTTGTACCGGAAGAAAACAAAATCGTTTATACGGACGGCACGGCGTACTTGCTCAAAACAAACGATTACAGTTTTGACAGCGCGGGCAAGATAAACGGAGTATCTTTCTTCTTTGGAGAAAACGACAGATTTTTGGTAAACTTCGGAACGCATACTACCTATATTTACGACCAAACGATACAAGACCAAAACGAAGGTACGGAGTCTTATATCAAATCTACGGACTTTGAGAGCATTAAAGATACGTATAAGTACTGGGGCGGCAAACAAGACGAAATAATCGTCATAGAAGAAGGTAAAGTTACCGTGACTTCTACGGGCGAAGACGGCAACCCCGTTGACGTCGAGTATACAAAGGGTATTCACCTTTGGTATCAATATCTCAACGAAAAATACGTTCCTTGCGTGACTTTCCCGTTCTCGTCGTTGAATGTGTTTATCATCGTGCGTCCGGAAAAAGCGTCTTTGATAACGTACGAGTATTTCCGTTCCGGTTTGTACGCATATCGTCAGACGGTTTATGCAAGTGCGGACGGCAACGTGTTTGAATTGACAAGACAAGTCAAACTCTTGCTCAACAACGCAGAAGTTTCTTCGGACATCGCTTACAGCGTGACGGAAGAAGGTACGGTTCTCGAGTTTACGTTTAACGAAAAAGCCTACAAAGCGGTATTTATGACGGCGGAAGGCGTGAGAAAGGTAGAAGTAACCGTCGACGGCGTAAAAACCGTTTATACGGAAGTCAAGTTCGATTACAACAAATACGTAGGCGCGTATGAGAGCGGAAACGCAAAAATTTACATTACGGCGTTACACGACCTCTTTGGCGGCAAACCCTTTATTGCGTTGCAATCCAAGAGCGGAGTGAGCGGTATCGCTGCAAACCTTTCCTACAAAGTAGACGCTGCGGGCAATCTCGTATTGTTTAACTCTATGCACGAAATTACTTTGACCGAAGACGGCATCAAAAACAAAGGCGTAAACTTCTACAGAATAAACGAGGAAACGTCCGAAAGCGTAATTACTCCGTTTGTAGGTATTTACAAGACAACCGACAACAAAGCGATTGTATTAAGACCTAATGCGTTTTTGATTGACAACGTACAGTTGACGACGTTCAATCTTACAAAGCGCGCCGACGGCGGATTTGACGTGGCGTTGACCTACGGCGAAGACGAATACACGGGCACTCTCACTCTTGCGGGAGATAAACCGAAGCTTGCTTTGATTTCGGGCGAAAAACGCATTGACGCCGTTAAGACGGACATCAAGGAAAGCGACTTTGTAGGCAATTGGAAGTGCGGCGCAACGGTCGTTGCGATAGCCAAAAACGTCGATATGATGACAGGGGAAGATAAAGGGCTTAAAATAGGTTTGTTTGACGCGCTTTACTACTCTTTTGACGCCGACGGCAACTTTGTTCTCAGCACAAAACCGTTTATCGGTACGCCTGTGAGCTACGTTTACAAAGACGGCAAGTTGGAGTTGGTCACAGTCGACTATTACGAAAAAGAAGCGGCATAAGACCAAGACTAAGCCGCGACGACAAAACGCTTTTTTTGCTAAAGCAATTACGGCAACAAAAAATCAAAAACCCCGTCGATTGACGGGGTTTTTGTTGCAAAAATGAGAGTTTTAAATTTTAGAATACGACAACTTTTTTAAAGCGTCGTACCCAACAAAAATATTTACGCAAGAAAAAACTCGAAAGAAATTTTACTTTCGAGTTTTTTGGCTCCCCCTGTCCGGTTTGAACGGACGACCCTCCGGTTAACAGCCGGATGCTCTGCCGCTGAGCTAAGGAGGAATAAGTTTTTTTGACCGTCGTTTCCGACAGCATTAGTATGTTACCATTTTAAATTGAATATGTCAAATGATTTAACAAAAAAATTTTAATTTTTTTTGTAATATACCCTCGAATTTGCCTTGTTTACGGTTGACACTTTCGACTGAATTTGTTAAAATTATTCAAATGAACACAAAAGTAAGGGGAATAAATAATTTTAGCCTAAAACAAGCGCGCAAATTGATTTTGTCGGGCGAGTTGGTGGCTTTCCCTACGGAAACGGTGTATGGTCTTGGCGCAAACGCCTTTGACGATAAAGCCATCGACAAGATATTCAAAGCAAAAGGTCGTCCGCAAGACAATCCGCTCATAGTGCATATTGCCGACAAAAATTCTATTCCGCTAATCGCAAAAAATATAGGTGAGGACGCAAAAAAGATTATTGACGCCTTTATGCCGGGTAGTATTACCGTAGTTCTCAACAAAAAGGGAGTAATAAGCGACAAAGTGACGGCAGGACTCGATACCGTTGCGGTTCGTATGCCCAAAAGCGAACAAGCGCGCAAATTTATCGCATTTTGCGGCGCGCCGATAGCGGCTCCTTCCGCAAATGCCAGCGGACGTCCGAGTCCGACTACTGCGGCAGACGTTTTTGCCGATATGCAAGGCAAAATTCCTTTGATATTAAAGGGTAAAAAATGCGCGGTAGGCATAGAGTCCACCGTTGTTGACTGTACGGGGGACGTTCCCGTCATTTTGCGGCCGGGCGCGGTTACGCAGAGTATGATTGAGTCGGTGTTAAACAAAAATACACAAACTTTGACCGATACCACTCGCAAAGTAAACAGTCCCGGTGTGCGGTACAAGCACTACGCGCCAAATTGTCCGTGCGTACTCAACGTTGACGGCGACGTCAAAAAAGTAAAGACTTTTGTAGACAAACAGCGCGCAGACGGCGCAAATCCCGTCATATTTTGTCCAGACAACTTTAAACAGGACTTTGACGGGTACAAACTGTACTTGTCGGGCAAAGACGAGTATGCTATGGCTCAAAGTCTTTACAGAGCGTTGCGCAAGGCAGAAAAAATTTACGACTACATCGTTATCGTTTGGCCGTACACGTCGGAGTTTGCTCAAAGCGTGTACAACAGACTGATAAGAGTGGCAAACCACACGATAATATAAATATAAAAAACGGAGATTATTACTATGATAGCATTAGCATGCGACCATGCGGCGTTGCAACTTAAAGAAGAAATCAAAAAGCATTTAGAGCAAAAAGGTTTGCAGTACAAAGATTTTGGTACTTTTACCGCTGATTCTTGCGACTATCCCGATTTTGCGTATCCTGCGGCAAAAAGCGTTGCCGACGGCGAATGTGACAGGGGTATTTTGGTTTGCGGTACGGGCATAGGTATGTCAATTTGCGCAAACAAAGTCAAGGGAGTGAGATGCGCTTTGTGCGGAGATTGTTTCAGCGCGGAAGCAACTCGCCGTCACAACGACGCAAATATTCTCGCAATGGGGGCGCGCGTTATCGGCGTAGGACTCGCTCTCAAAATAGTTGACGCTTTTTTGGACACCCCGTTTGAAGGCGGCAGACATCAAAGAAGAATAGACAAAATCACACAAATAGAAAACAAAGGCTAAAACTATACTCACTTTTGCTTTTCGGGCAAAGGTGAGTTTGTTGTATCAGGAGGTATAAATGTTTAAAAAAAGTTTGTCTACACGCAATCTCGTACTCGTCACCATAGCCGTGTGTCTTGCGGTTGTCATACTCGTCGGGCTTGTTTGGTCTTTGGCTGCGCCGCTCAGTATGGGCAGTCTTTTGTATAGCGTCGGTTTAAAAAAGCCGTCTGCTCGACTCACCTTAATCGGAGCGCAACGCTCGGAAAAAATAGAAGATTATTACAACGCTTTGGTGCGTGCAACCGACGGAAAATCTTACAAAATAGTCACTTTTGCGGCGGAAAAAATGCTTTTGCGTAGCGGTGACGACGTTTTGTTTGATAACGACAAATACGATGCGTTTACCAAAAAAATCGACAAACAACTCGAAAGCAACACGCAATCGACCGATCAGTTTATCAAATGTTCGCTCGTATACGCAAAAATGCGTTTAAACAAAGGCGTTGACGACGGAAACATACTTTTTAATCAGGCAAAAGGGTACTGCAAAGGCAGTTCCATATACTATTATTACAACCTTTCCAACAGTATACGGAGTTATATCAATGCCGTTATCGACTGCAAAAAGGACGTAAAAGCCACCGCATACAACGTTTTGGTTCAGATGCGTCAACTTGACGAAGCGGAAACTTCGGCAAATTACAAATATTGGCGCACTTCCACAAAAAACAGTATGGAGTCGGGGACGGATTACGTATCTGCGCAAGAGTATATGGCTCAAGACGTGTCTGCGTTAATCAAAGCGTTTGACATTACGGAGCAATCCGCAAAAGCGTACGCAGAAGCAAACGGCACGTATTTTTACAACGCATACCTTTACTGGACGGAAGCAATCGCAAAATACGACAAAGCAAACTAATGGACAGACAAATACACAAGGAGCAAATATGAATAAAGTAGTAAAAGATAGTTTAACATTCGACGACGTTCTTATCATCCCCGCAGAAAGCAATTTTGTGCCTTCAGACGTGGATTTGTCCGTCGACCTTTGCGACAAAATAAAACTCAATATCCCCGTAGTTTCCGCTGCGATGGATACCGTCACCGAGTACAAATTAGCAATCGCTATGGCTCGTGAAGGCGGTTTGGGATTTCTGCACAAAAATATGTCGATAGAGGAGCAAGCCGCGCAAATAGACAAGGTTAAACGCAGTGAACACGGCGTCATTACCGATCCGTTTAGCCTTCACCCCGAAGATATGGTGACGGAAGCGCTCAAACTTATGGCTCGCTACAAAATAAGCGGCGTTCCTATCGTTGACAAAACTAATAAATTGGTGGGTATTCTCACAAACCGCGACTTGCGTTTTGAGTCTAATTTCAATCAGCCTATCAGCAATATTATGACCAAAGACAACCTTATCACCGCATCGGTCGGTTGCACTTTGGAGGAAGCGGCAAAGATTCTCGGCAAACACAGGATAGAAAAATTGCCGTTGGTGGACAAAAACTACAAACTTCAAGGCTTAATCACTATCAAGGATATAGAAAAATCCATTCGTTATCCGCACAGTAGCAAGGACGCAAAAGGTCGTTTGCTTGTCGGCGCGGCAGTGGGACGTAGTAAGGATACGATGATGAGAGTCGACGCATTGTGCGAAGCGGGCGTAGACATCATTACCGTAGACACAGCGCACGGACACAGCAAAATGGTTCAGGACGAAGTATCCGCAATCAAACAACGTCACCCCGACCTTCCTATCGTTGCGGGCAACGTTGCGACGGCAGAAGCAACGACGGCGCTTATTAAAGCGGGCGCGGACGTTGTTAAAGTCGGTATGGGACCGGGCAGTATATGCACCACCAGAGTAGTTGCGGGCATAGGCGTACCGCAAGTCACCGCAATTATGGATTGCGCGGAAGCGGCGGACAAACTCGGCAAACGCGTTATCGGCGACGGCGGCATCAAGTACAGCGGCGATATTGCAAAAGCGATAGCGGCGGGCGCGTCTACCGTTATGATAGGCAGTTTGTTTGCAGGCACGACAGAAAGTCCCGGCGCTATGGAAATCTTTCAGGGGAGAAGTTTTAAAGTTTACAGAGGTATGGGCAGCCTTGCCGCTATGGAGGCGGGCAGCAAAGACAGATACTTCCAAGAAGAAGCGGCAAAATTTGTTCCCGAAGGCGTTGAAGGCAGAGTACCTTACAGAGGGAATCTCGGCGATATGATTTTCCAACTTATGGGCGGATTAAAGAGCGGCATGGGATATGCCGGACAACGTACCATTGACGATATGCGCCGCAACGCGCGCTTTACACGCATCACAAACGCAGGGTTGATAGAGAGTCACCCGCACGACATTTCGATAACCAAAGAGTCACCCAACTATTCGACAAAGATGTAATTATGCAAAAAGTACTTATCATAGATTTTGGCGGGCAATACATACAACTTATCGCTCGCGCAGTTAGAGAAGACAATGTTTATTGCGAGATTTTTCCCTATTTTGTCGCTTTTGACAAAATAAAGCAGTACAATCCCGACGCTATCATTTTGAGCGGCGGTCCGCACAGCATTTATGAGGATGACGCGCCAAAAATCGATAAACGCATCTTTGATTTAGGCGTACCAGTACTCGGAATTTGTTACGGCGTGCAGTATCTCGCGCATACTTTCGGCGGCGTAGTCAAATGCGCGCCGGCAAGAGAGTACGGCAAACAAAACCTAAACGTAAAGGACAGCAAACTGTTTGACGGAATCCCCGACGGCAGTATTTGTTGGATGAGCCATACCGACTATATAGAAAAATTACCCGACGGGTTTGAGTCGGTTGCCACTACGGAGTTTTGTCCCGTTGCGGCTATGCAGTGCGTAACCAAAAACATTTACGGAGTACAGTTCCATCCGGAAGTCGTTCATACGCAGTACGGCAAAGATATTATTCGCAACTTTTTGTTTAAAATCTGCAAATTAAAACCCGACTGGCAAATGTCCAACTTCGTCAACGACGCAATAGCAAAAATAAAAGCGAAATGCGGCGACGGCAAAGTACTTTGCGCTTTATCGGGCGGCGTGGACAGCGCAGTTGCGGCGGCTTTGGTTCAGCGCGCGGTGGGCGACAACCTCATTTGCGTATACGTCGATCACGGCTTTATGCGCAAAAACGAAACTGCAGAGATTATCAGAGTTTTTAAGGAAGAAAGAGGCTTTAATCTTATTGCCGTAGACGCAAGCAAAAACTTTTTGAGCAAACTTGCGGGAGTTACCGATCCGGAAAGAAAACGCAAAATAATTGGCGAAGAGTTTATCCGCACGTTTGAGGCAGAAGCCAAAAAAATAGGCAAAGTGGATTTTTTGGTTCAAGGCACGATATATCCCGACGTGGTGGAAAGCGGTGGCAAAACCGGCGTAACGATAAAAACTCACCACAATGCGGGCGGGTTGCCTTCTGTCATCGATTTTAAAGAGATTATCGAGCCGCTTCGCGATTTGTTTAAGGACGAAGTACGCCTTGTCGGTAAGGAATTAGGTTTGCCCGACAGTATCGTAAATCGTCAGCCTTTTCCCGGACCCGGTCTTTCTATCCGCATAATGGGCGACGTAACGGAAGATAAACTTTCTATTTTGCGAGACGCGGATTGCGTTTTCCGTGAGGAAATCGCTCGCGCAGGACTCGACAAAGAGATTTGGCAATATTTTGTCGTGTTGACAAACACTCGCACGGTAGGCGTTATGGGCGACTATCGCACTTATGACTATACGTTGGCTTTGCGCGCGGTGTACAGCGTGGACGGCATGACGGCGGACTGGGCGAGAATACCTTTTGACGTGTTGGAAAAAATTTCAACCGCAATAGTCAACAAGGTTAATCACGTCAACCGCATAGTTTACGACATCACAAGCAAACCGCCGGCGACCATAGAGTGGGAATAAATTCGGCAAACAAACAAATTTAACAAACGCGCCCTGTTTTGAAACGGCGACAAAACGCCGCGTTTAACGGGCGCATATTTTTTTATTATGAACTATCTTGCATTCGATATAGAAGCGGCAAACGGATACAAGCAATACTCGATTTGTAGTATCGGCTACGTTTTGGCTGACGAAAATTTTAACGTATTAAAGAAAGAAAACATTTGGATAAACCCAAAATGCAAGTACAATCTCAACGGAACGCGGGAAAGGGTAGGCATCGATTTGCACCTTGACCCCGCATTGTTGGAGGCTTCGCCGGATTTTTCGCAAGTGTACGATAGGGTAAAAACGCTTTTGACGGACAAAAACGTGCGAGTAGTGGGGCATGCCGTCGAGAGCGACGTCATTATGTTAAACAAAACGTGTCTGCATTACAAATTGCCATGCATAAACTTTGAGTTTATTTGCACTCAACTGCTTTTTAGACTTTTTAAAAAGGAAAAAGACGTTCGCGCGCTCAACAAAATAGCGGAAGAAATAGGTTTTTGTTTTAAACCGCATTCTTCCGACGAGGACGCCCTTGCGAGTTTGATGACGCTCAAATATCTTGTAAACGTCACATGCAAATCGGTGGACGAACTACTCAAAGATTACAACGTGCGAGTGGGCGTCAATCGCAACTTTGATATGACGCGTACCGTTTCGCTTTCGGGGCAACTCAGCAAAAACAAAATAACAAAACAAGCGGTTGCAAAAATATTTGATTTTATCACCAAAAACAGGCTAAAACCAAAAACAAATTTGTTTAAAAATCAATTATTTTGCTTGTCGCGCGGTATAGAAGCAGGCGACGAGGAGTTATGCCAAAAAATAATATCCTGTATATACGTCAACGGCGGTCAATACACCGCAAAAGCGTGCAAATGCGACTGGTACTTGACGGGAGAATCCGATTTGTCGCAAAACGATAAACAAAGGCTAAATTATATCAAGTCGCTCAACAAAGGCAGCAAACCGATAAAAGTTTTGTCTGCCGCCGACTTTTTGCTAAAATACGATTGCGAAAAGGAAAGTTTTAAAGAATAGAATATACGATAAAACAAACAAGATTGAGTTTGGCGCAATGCCCGACTCAATTTTTATTTGGTTCTTGTTGCGGGTAAACCAAAGGCAAAAGATGTTTTTTGGCGAGATAATAGAGGGGTATGCCCAAAGCGTACAAAACAACGGTTTGCCCCAACGCCACCCACGCTACGTTAACCCAGTACGCGGGCGCGCCGCCTACGGTAAACCAAACGAGCGGCAAAAGGAAACTGTTTAATAGAATAGGCGGCAAAACCGCAAGGTAAGGATTTTTGATTTTACTTGTAATGAGGGCGGCGACGAGAGTGCAGACTGTACCGGACAAAACGTCTATCCAACCCCACGTAGACATAAAATTGCTGATAAAACACCCGACGGTCAGACCGAGAGTGCAAAAAGGAAAGAGTGACGGCAAAACGGTCATACACTCGGCAATGCGAAACTGCACTTGTTCAAAACTCATAAACTGAAAAATAAAAACCAACGTAAGATATACGGCGGCAATAATACCGTTGTAACACAAAAATCTCGTTGCGGATAGTTTTTTTACTTCTCGTTTAATCATAATTGAATTTTACCATTAAAAAGCAAAAAAATCAACTCAAAAAATTGTTTTGCAGCAAAAATCGATAAATTTTTAAAAAACGCGCATAATAGAACTAACAGGAGGTATTTATGAAAAACTTTTGGTCCATTTTCGCATTGATACTCACAATAATCGGAGGAATAAACTGGCTTATCGTCGGAATATTCAGATTTAACGTTGTGGATTGGGCGTTTGGTTTTGCCCCATGGATAGCAAGCATTATTTATATTTTGGTGGGGCTTGCAGCGATTTATATGATTTGCTGGCTTGCGGTGGAAAAATCTTCCGAGCATAAAAACAAACACAACGTCGCATAAAAACAACAAGGAGAGAAAAAGAATGCGCTTTTTCTCTCCTTTTATTTGTGTAACGGAAAAAACGAACGTGTGTGTCGTCCGTTCTTAATAATTTATTTTTTGAGCGAGAGTTTGCTACCGTCAAAAGTGTAGGTGTAGGTCGATTCGTTCCATTTGGTTAAGTCGCTGCGCTCCGCATTCGCACGGTGAAAGTGGAAAGCAAACGATTTCGGCTCGGAAGTTTGAGGGAAAATATCGGATAACTTTTCAAACTTTACGATAAATTCCGATTTGCCGCCGGTCGCGTTTTTCAGTTGCTCGCCCTTTAGTGAGAATATAATTTTCTCGCTAAAAGAATCGGAAAATCGATTGTCAAACGAGATTGATAAAATAAATTCGTCGTCGAGATTCGCTTCGGATTCGGCGGTAAAATAACCTTTAAGTTCATAACCGTCTTTCAGCGTGTTTGCAATTTTATAGTGACAGTTAACATTGTCGTTAGCAACGCTGCCGTCACCTATGGGCAAATCGACTTCGTATACACTGCCGCAAGCCGTCATCGCAACTGCGCAAATCGCTATGGTAAGAACGGTCGCTAAAACCAAAATAAATTTTTTCATTGTGAGAGTGCCTCCTGTTATTTTTTTCGCATTATATCACGATAAAATCGCGTTGTCAACGCTGCTGAGGCGTTTTATAAAGAAAAAACCGACATCGCAATATTGATATGTACTCTAAAAGTCAGACGCTCAGAGAATCGCATATTTTTTTACGCGAAAAATCGAAAAAAAAGTAAAAAGACCGTCCAAAGGACAGTCTTTTGCATAAGTCGCTTTGCTGCGACGCTGGTGCGGATGACAGGACTTGAACCTGCACATCTTTGACAATACTAGAACCTGAATCTAGCGCGTCTGCCAATTCCGCCACATCCGCATATTCTTTAGCGCAATTTATATTGCTAAAAAATTATAATACAATATCAAAAAAAAAGCAACTTATTTTTAGTGGCAAGCAAAATTTTTTTGCGGAGATTTATTAAGTTAAAACTGACTAAAAAATGGATAAATTCGTATTTGGTTAAAACGCTAATCTTTTGAAAGGTATTTTTGTTTAAAGTATTGACAATACCTTTTGTCGGTGTTAAAATATAACAAAGTCTTTGGGGCAAGGTGAAATTCCTTACCGGTGGTATAGCCCACTAACAACCTTTTTCAGGTTGCCGAGCAGTTGAAATTACTGCGCCGACGGTACAGTCCGGATGGAAAAAGTCTTTTGTGTTTTTATGCGCAAAAAACGCCCCTCTTTGGAGGGTTTTTTTATGTCAAAAAAAGATTATTCGAGCAAAAGTCAAGAGCAAAACAACAAGGTTGAAATCGCTATAGAGCCAAAAAACGATGAGAAAGAGCAGTCGACAGTCGTACAAAAAAAATCTGTTAAGCATATAGCGGCGGCAACGGCGGCAAAGGTGGCTATACTCACTGCGCTTGCATGGATATTTTATATGTACGTTAAGGTTAAATTGCCTTTTGTTTTTCCCGAGTTTTTGGAAATGCAAATATCCGATTTGCCGGCACTTTTGGGCGGATTTGCGTTAGGGCCGTTGTGGGGGTGCGTGATAGTTGTTTTAAAATGCTTGTTAAAAATGCCTTTTAGCGGTACTGCGTGCGTAGGGGAATTAGCCGACATATTTGTGGGCGTGGCGTTTGTACTGCCTGCGTCGCTCGTTTATAAAAAACATAAAACCAAAAAAGGCGCGTTTCTCGGACTATTGATAGGTATGGCGGCGGCAGTAGTCGTATCTTTGCTTGCCAACCGATTTGTGCTCGTTCCGTTTTATGTCAAAGCATTTTTTGGCGGAAGTTTTGCGCCGCTTCTCAATATGGTGTCGCCGCTTTACCCAAAAGTGACGGAAAGCACCTTTTACCTTTGGTATCTCGGACTGGGCGTTTTACCATTCAACATTATCAGATGCGCGTTAAGCGGTGGTTTAACCTTTGCTTTGTACAAAAGTCTATCGCGTTTACTGCATATATAGTTGCGTTTTTTGCGGTATTGTATTAAAATCTAAATATGAAATTTTTAAGCAACAGTGTTAACGACACGATAAAAATCGCGAATGAATTTGCCGCAACGCTAAAAAAAGGTCAAGTAATTTTGCTTGACGGAGATTTAGGAGCAGGAAAAACACATTTTGCCAAAGGCATAGCGCAAGGGTTGGGCGTGACGGACACTGTGACCAGTCCGACGTTTACGTTGCACAATTCTTATCAGGGGCGTGACGTTACGCTAAATCATTTTGATTTTTATCGCATTTGCGACCAACAAGAAGTGGAAGTACTCGGTCTTTCCGACTTTTTTTACGATAAATCGGCGATTTGCCTTGTTGAGTGGTGGCAAAACGTCAAGGGACTTTTGCCTAAAAAAACCATTAAAGTCACGTTAAGCGTGACGGGTGAAAACACGAGGGAGATAACGATAGATGAAAACGCTTGTGATTGATACGTCGTCAAAAAACCTATACGTTATGGTTTTAGACGGACAAAAAACAACAAAAACCGTTATGACGGACAATCAGCGGCAACATAGCGTCGTGCTTAACAAAGCGATATCGGACACTTTAAAAAAAGCAGATTGCGCGTTAAAAGATATAGACGTCTATGCCGTTTGCGTCGGTACGGGAAGTTTTACGGGGATACGCGTTGGCATTTCCGTTGCAAAAGCGTACAATTTAGTTTTTGGAAAAAAGTATGTTGCCGTCAACTCTCTTTGCTCTCTCGCATATACTAAAAAAGGACGCGTAAATTGTTTGATGGACGCAGGCAAAGGTTGGTATTTTGCCGTATACGACGGAGCAAACGAGATCGAGCCGCCGCATCTTATAGAGGACGAACAAGCGCAAAAACTTGCATCTTTGCCCGATACCGTTATTTTTGACGATACTGCCGACTACAGCGAACAGATAGAAAAGCAAGTTCGCGACAAAATCGCAGCAAATAACTTTTGCGACAAACTCACTCCGCTGTACATACGTGTATGCCAAGCAGAAGAGGAGCGGCAAAAAGGGGTTATTAAATGATTTGCCGCATAATAGACGGTGCGTTTTTGTCGGAAGTAGTTTCTCTCGACGGACTATGTTTTTTTGACGAAGTTTGGACTGCGGATATGTTTAAAAACAGTTTCGACGCTTTAAACACGCTGGTTTTAGGCGTATTCGACGGCAAAAAAATGGTTGGTTTTGCTTTGTACGACTATGCGTTTGAACAAGCGGAACTGCTAAAAATCTGCGTTTCGCCAGAATTCAGGGGCAAAGGCGCGGCAAAAAAACTTATGGAATCGGCAGAAAATTTACTTATAAAAAACGGCTGTACGGAATTGTTTTTGGAAGTAAACGCATTAAACGCCGCCGCAATAGGGTTGTATGTTAAAAGCGGCTTTAAACGGACGGGCGTTAGGCTTGGTTACTATCAAAAAAGCGATTATGAAGGCAAAGACGCGGTATTGATGCAAAAAAAATTAAAATAAAAGCAGAAAAGTCATCATGAATAATATTTTTTATACCAAAGAGGGCGACGGAAACGACGTCCTCTTTTTGCACGGTTGGGGCGGGAATCACGATAGTTTTAAAATACTGTATCCGTTTTTAAAAGAAGTTTGCGCAACTTGCGTAGACTTGCAAGGGTTTGGCAACAGTCAAGACCCGCCGCCGTCGGGGTGGAATACGGAAGACTATGCAGATAATCTCGCAGAATTTGTGCGTTTGCAAAACTTTAAAAATCTTACTGTGGTCGGACACAGTTTTGGCGGAAGAATAGGCGTGGTTTTTGCGGCAAAATATCCGCATTTATTAAAAAAACTTGTCCTTATCGACGCTGCGGGGTTAAAGAGGGCAAGTTTAAAAAGATATATTGCGCAAAAGGGGTACAAAAAATTAAAAAAAGCGGTTTTAGCAGGTAAAAAAGATAAATCGGTGTTGGATAAGTACGGCAGTAAAGATTTTAAGAGATGCAAAGCAGCTTTACGACCTACGTTTGTCAAGGTGATAAATCAATCGTTAAAATCTTTTGCGAGCGAAATAAGGTGTCCTACGCTGTTGATTTGGGGCAAAGAGGACAACGCAACGCCTATGTGGATAGCAAAAAAGTATCGAAAGTTGATTAAAAACAGCGGGTTGGTTGTTTTTAAAGATTGCGGGCATTTTTGCTATTTGGATAATCCGCGTGGCGTAGCGGCAGTACTCAATAGTTTTTTTAAAAGCGGAGAAGGATAAAGATGAAAATTGTTTTTGCTTGTTTAAGCGGTTTTTTTGCCGCCGTGAGTAGTTTATATTACGTTTGGATACTGCAATTAAACTCGTACAGATATTCTCGAGCCGCAAAAGATTTGATTTTTTCTTTGCATTCAGGCTTGAGTTTTTTGTTTTCCGCATTACAAATCGTTTTGTTGTTTTGCGCAAAAAATGTTATTACGTATTATAGTTTTTGCGTCAATTTATTGCTGTGCGGTTGGTTGCTTTTGCCTAAAAAAACGCCGATTAAATTCACCAAAAGAGTTTGGCGGTGGGCGGTCGTTATTTTGGCGACGTGTGTTTTATCTTTTTTGTTTTTAAATAGTTATGTCGTTTGTTTGGCGCAAATACTTGTCGTTATCGTTGCCGACATTATTCTTTTGCCTTTAAACTGCGCGATAAACTGCTATTACGTCAAAAAGGCGCAAAAGAAGTTGAAACAAACAAACGGAGTTGTTGTTACCGTTGTGGGCAGTATGGGAAAAACTTCCGTAAAAAATATTTTAAAAGCGTTTTTGTCTACAAAATTTAAAACAGAGTGCAGTCCGTCAAGTTTTAACACGCCGCTCGGCATAGCAAAGTTTATAAATTCGACTGACTTTTCTACACGGGTGCTTATCGTCGAAGCGGGCGCAAAAAAACGCGGAGATATAGCAAAAATCTGCCGCCTGTTTAAACCGCGTCACGCCGTAATCACGGGAATTGCAGAACAACATCTATCAACCTTTAAAAGCATCGATAATATAATAAAGGCAAAAGGAGAAGTTTTGGACTGCCTTTCTGACGGCGGGGTATGCGTGATAAACGCCGACAACGAGTACTGCAAAAGTTATTTTAACAAAGGCGTTGCTCAAAAACTTTCGGTAGGTAAGACGGGCAAAGATTGCCGCATAAAAAACGTGCTTAATAGTCCAAACGGCACGCAAGCGGATTTGATTTTTAACGGCAAAACTTATCATATTTTTACGCCGTTGTTGGGAGAGATAAGCGCTTTTAACGTTGCGTTAAGTTTTTGTATGGCAGTTAAACTCGGTTGCAATCCCGATTTGTTGGTACAAGAGGCGGCAAAACTCGATTTTGTACCGCACAGATTGCAACTTTTGCGTGTTGGGAAAAGGTTTGTCATAGACGATAGTTACAACGCAAACACGGTAGGTTTAAAGTGTTTGCTTGACGTTGTTGAAGGTTTTAACGGTAACAAACTAATCGTTGCGCAAGGTATAGTAGAACAAGGTAAAAAAAGCAAACAAGTCAATCGTTTGGCGGGCGTCGATATGGCAAAAATTGCCGATGCCGTTGCCGTAACGGGCAAAAACAAGCGTATATTAGCGGAAGGTCTTGCCGACGGGGGTTTGCCGCAAAACAAAATTTTTGTTTGCGAAACGGTAAAAGACGCAGTAAACAAACTTGCGCCGTTTTTGACCGATGGCAGCGTGATTGCTTTTCAAAACGATTTACCCGACAAAATAAACGGATAAAGGAGGGGTTTATGAATATATTGCTTTTGTACGGAGGAAAAAGCACCGAGCATGATATTAGTATTCTCACGGCAGAAATAACGTTAAACGCGCTCATTGACAAACACAAAGTTTTTCCCGTATACGTCGATACCGACAACGTTTGGTGGTTGCTTTCAAAACGTCTTACGCCGCAACAAACAAAGTCGCAATATAAAAAATACGGCGTAAGAGCCTATTTGACGTGCGGCGACAACAGATTAAAAACGGTCGGTAAATTTAATACGACAAAAACGATAGCGACGATTGACGTTGCTGTGCCGTGTTTTCACGGAGTCAACGGCGAAGACGGAAGCGTATCGGGCTTGCTTCAACTATGTAATATTCCATACACGACGGGCAAAGCCTTTAGCAACGGCGCATGCATGGACAAAATAGCGTCAAAAACCATACTCAAAGGGATAGGCGCGAGAGTTTTGTCGGGGTGCATATTAAAAAATCTTGCAGACGGCGAAAAAGCAGTCAAAAAACTCGGATTTCCTTTGGTAATAAAGCCCGCAAACACGGGTAGCAGTATAGGAATATCTTTGGCAGAAAATCAAACGCAACTTGACGACGCATTAAAACTTGCCTTTACGTTTGATGACAAAGTACTTGCGGAGCGCGCGCTCACTGATTTTTATGAAGTAAATTGTTCTGCCATGCGTATTGACGGCAGAATCTGCACGGGAGAAGTAGAGCGTCCCGTACCGCGCGATAAGATACTATCCTTTGCCGACAAATATGCAAGAGGACAAAAGGGGGACGCAGACAGAATCTTTCCCTATAAATTCGACGGCGAACAATACGTAAAAACGTGGACTAAACGTATTTACAACGCATTTGATTGTAGCGGCGTGATAAGGGTAGATTTTCTCGTCAACAACCTATCCGACGAAATTTTTTTAAACGAAGTTAACGCAATACCGGGTTCTTTGTCGTATTACCTTTGGCAACCGCAATATACTCATTCTGAGTTTCTTGAACTTCTTATTAAAGAAGCAATAAGAGAACATAATAAAAAAAGTCGCTTGACGTACGCTTTTTTGAGCGGCGTATTAAACGGTGGCGGCGGCATAAAAACTAACAAATAAAATTTATAACAATTAAACAAACAATAAAAACTCGGTTATTACGCCGAGTTTTCTTGTCAAAAAGTGTTTGTTGATTATTACGGAAAAAAATCAAATATCAACAAAAACGGTCGCTTGAGCAAAGCGACCGTTTTTGTATAAGGAACAATTCAGATATATATCGATATAGTGAATTTGCTAAATTAGATAACAAGCACTCTGGTTACGCCGTCGATTGCTTTGAGAGCGGCAATCGCTTTATCGTCGAGTTTTTTGTTGACGTTGTACAAAGCAGCGCCAAACGCTTTTTTGGTTTTAGAAACAAATCCCACCACGCTAAACGGATTGAGTACAGCGTTGAATTTGTCGGTCAAACCTTCTGCGTCTTTGTAAAGCACGACTACTCTTTGCGCGCCCTTGCTGTCAAGGTTTACTGCGGGGTAGTTTACGCTGTTGACGATGTTGCCTTTTTCTATAAAGTTAACCATTTGTCTTGCCGCCATTACTGCGCAGTTGTCTTCTGCTTCTGCCGTGCTTGCGCCGAGATGCGGTATAGTGATTATGTTTGCTTTGCCGAGTAATGCGGAGCAGGGGAAGTCGGTCACGTAGCGATTGACTTTGCGGGACTCTACGGCGGCGATGATGTCGTCATAGTTTGCGAGTTCTCCGCGACTGCAGTTGATAATGTTTACGCCGTCTTTCATCTTTGCGATTGTAGAAGCGTTGATGCTGCCTTTTGTTTCCGGCGTAAGAGGAACGTGATACGTGATATAATCTGCCAAAGCGTATACGTCAAAAGTGTTGTCAAGTACGCGAATACGCTCGTCGAGAGTTTTTTCTGCTTCTTTGGTGAGGAAGGGGTCGTAACCGATAACGTCCATACCGAGAGCAAGGGCTGCGTCGGCAACAAGTCTGCCGATTGCGCCGAGTCCCATGACGGCAAGAGTCTTACCCTTAATTTCCGTGCCGACAAATTGTTTTTTGCCGCTTTCTACTTGTTCTGCAACGGTTTTTTCGCCGTCTACAAGACCTTGCGCCCAAGTTGCGCCGGCAACGATGTTTCTGCCACAGTTGAGCATGGCGGCAAGAACTAATTCCTTAACGGCGTTTGCGTTTGCGCCCGGTGTGTTGAATACCACAACGCCTTGCTCGGCATATTTGTCGCAAGGGATATTGTTTGTGCCTGCGCCTGCGCGCGCTACGCACAAAACGGATTCCGGCAGAGCATACTCGTGCATTGCAAAACTACGCACCATAATGCCAACGGGTTGTTTTGCGTCTTTGGTCATGACGTATTTGTCTTCAAAAACGGAGTTTACCAAAGGGCTGATTTCGTTAAGTCTTAAAACTTCTTTCATTATATTCACCTTACAAAATAATAATTATTCAAAAAAAGCGGAGGGAAAAATCGCCTTAAAAAAAGCAATTTTTCTCTCCTTAAAATTTGTTTAAGCGTTTTCCTTTTCGAACTTAGCCATAAACTCAACGAGTTTTTTGACGCCTTCGATAGGCATAGCGTTGTAAATGCTGGCTCTCATGCCGCCGACGAGTTTGTGACCTTTCAAGGAGCTAAGACCTTGTTCTGTCGCTTCCTTAATGAATTTTGCGTCGAGGTCGGGATCTCCGGTCACGAAAGGAATGTTCATGATGGAGCGATCTTCCTTTTTGACGGCGGACTTAAACAACTTGCTGTTGTCGATAAAGTCGTAAACCATAGCGGCTTTTTGTTCGTTTATTTTTTGGATAGCCTTTACGCCGCCCAACGCTTTGAGGTGACGGAACACCAACATTGCAACGTAAATGGGGAAGCACGGCGGAGTGTTGTACAAACTGTCGTTGTCTGCCTGAGTCTTCCACTTAAGCATGGTGGGGCAGCAATCCATAGCGTTTTCCGTATTGTCGACGAGGTCCTTGCGAGCGATAACGATTGTCACGCCTGCGGGAGCGATGTTCTTTTGCGCGCCTGCATAAATCACGCCGTAATCGGACACGTTGATTTCTCTGGACAAAATTTCACTGGAAAGGTCGGCTACGATAGGCACGTTTGTCTTGGGAAGTTGAGCGTATCTCGTACCGAAAATAGTGTTGTTGGTGGTGATGTGAAGATATGCCGCGTCGCTGCGAATATCGAGATCTTTGGGTATGTAGGTGTACTTGTCCGCCTTGCTGCTACCCGCAACGTGAATGTCACCGTAACGAGTTGCTTCTTCATACGCTTTGTTTGCAAAATTGCCGGACAAAACGTAATCGGCTTTTTTGTTTTTGCCGAGAAGGTTGAGAGGTATCGCGGCAAATTGAGTGGACGCGCCGCCTTGAACAAACAAAACGTAGTAGTTTTCGGGTATGCCCATAAGTTCGCGGAGCAAAGCCTGAGCCTCGTCGTTGACAGCCATAAACGGCTTGCTGCGGTGGCTCATTTCCGTAATACTCATGCCCGTGCCGTTATAGTTGAGCATATCTCTTTGAACTTCCAAAAGCACTTCTTCGGGCAAAGTGGAAGGACCTGCGGAAAAGTTGTAAACTCTCTTCTCAATCATAAAAAGAATCTCCTGTTAATATAATTATTTTTTTGTTTGGACGGCGATTTTATCTCACCTCTCCAACTTCATATTATACACAGAAACAAAAAAAAAGCAACATAAAAAGGGGATAAAAACAAAATTATTTTTATTTATTTTAATTATAATATGCAAACGCAAATTGCGGCGTTTGACGCCTATTTATAATTAAACCAAAAAAGTATTTTTTATAGATTTTGTCGCTTTAAAACGTGATTTAAATTTATAATTATAAATATTCTGTCTGTGTTTATAAACGGCCTAAAAATTATCGTTTTAAGGATTTTTTGTTGTTTAAAGCAAAAGTGAGGCAAAGGTCAAATTTTTCGGTCATTTTATATGGTTTTTTTCGGTTTTGTGACAAAAATTGTTTGGCAAGAACGAATTTATGTATTATAATAAAAAACATGAATGATAAAACAATATACAAAAAACAACAAAAGCCAAAGCCTGCAAGCAAAACGGGCAAATCCGCGCCGTTAAAAAACGCGCGCTACAAAGCGGATAGCAAGCAGAAAGGCGATATTTCTAAAAAACTAAAAACTTTAAATTTTTTGAATAAAGCGGAGCAGGCGGTCAACGACTCTGCGCAAGACAAACGCAAACAAAAACGTCAATCTAAAAAGAACAATGCAAAAGTAGTTTACGAAACGCCTATTACTTCTTCGCGCGCAAAAAAACAGCCGCTCGAGCAATACGTAAAAAATCTTGACGCCGCAGCGCAAAACACCGTCAAAAAATTGCCGCCGCAACTCGATTTTTATCCGGAAGACGGTACGCAATCCGATTTTGCGGGCAATATCACAAAACCGCCAAAAGGCGATAAAAAACTTAAAATAATCTTTTTGGGCGGCGTAGGCGAAATAGGTAAAAACATGACCGCTTTCGAGTACGGCAACGATATAGTAATCGTTGATGCGGGCAGCAGTTTTCCTACTGCGGAGATGCCCGGTGTTGACGTTGTTATTCCCGATATAACTTATCTGAAAGAAAACCGCTCAAAAATCAAGGGTTTGTTGCTCACTCACGGACACGAGGACCATATAGGCGGCGTACCGTATCTGCTCAAAGAAATCAATATGCCCGTTTACGGCAGCAAACTTACTCTTGCTCTTGTAGAAAACAAACTCGTGGAGCAAAAAATAGAGAATTATAAGTTGGTGCAGGTAGACGAAAGCAGCGACGTAAATCTCGGCGTGTTTAAAGCGGAATTTGTTCACGTTTGTCACAGCATTGCGGACAGTATGGCAATCGCGCTCAAAACTCCCGTCGGCATGGTGTTTTTGACGGGGGATTTTAAGATTGACTATACCCCGATAGGCGGGCAGGTCATGAACCTTCACCGCATAGCGGAAATAGGCAAAAACGGCGTGGCGGTGCTTATGGCGGAGTCAACAAACGTCGAAAGGGCGGGTTATACCATGAGCGAAGTCGTCGTAACGGAAACTTTGCGAAAAGTGTTTGCCGCCAACGCGGGCAGACGTCTTATCGTTGCGACTTTTGCGTCAAACGTTGACAGAGTTCAGCAGATAATAGATATTGCAAAGGACAGCGGACGTAAAATATCGCTGGGCGGACGCAGCATGCTAAAAGTAGTCGATACCGCTCGCAAGGCGGGTATGTTGAGTTTTGACGAGAACGATTTTGTCGATATAGACAAAGCCGACAAAATACCCGACGGGCAGTTGTGCATATTGTCTACGGGTACGCAAGGCGAGCCTATGAGCGCGCTTACTCGTATGGCAAGCGGACAGTTTAACAAAATAAACATCGGACAAAACGACACGATAGTCATTTCCGCAAGCCCCATACCCGGTAACGAAAAGGATATTTATAAAGTAATCAACAATTTGTACAGGCTCGGAGCAAACGTTATTTATAGCAGTCTTGCCGACGTTCACGTTTCCGGCCACGCCTGCAAGGAAGAACTTAAACTGATGCATTCTTTGCTTAAACCAAAGTTTTTTATTCCTATACACGGCGAATATAGACACTTGTGTCAACACTCCCGTTTGGCGCAAGAGTTGGGTACGCCCAAAAACAATATAGTTATACCCGAGATAGGCGACGTGGTAGAAGTCACTTCTCGCAAAATATCCATCAAGGGCAAAGTACCGAGCGGAATCGTGCTTGTGGACGGGCTTGTAGTGGGCGACGTGGGGCAATCCTTACTTAAAGACCGCAAAACTTTGGCGGAAGAAGGCATTGTGATAGTTATGGTAGGCGTAAACACCACAAACGGCATTATCACGAGCGGTCCGGAGATAATTTCGCGCGGGTGCATTTATACCGGCGACGACAGCAACAGCGCCATTATAGAAGACCTCAAAAATCTTGCGTCAAACGCGCTTGCCGACATCGATTTGAAGGAACTCAACGTCAGTATTACAAAACAACTTTTGCAAAAACCCATCAAAAACTATTTCCGCAAAAAATACGACCGTTATCCGATGATAATACCGATAATTTTAGAGAATTAGTATTTTTTGATTTGCTTATTCAAATGAAAACAAAAAAAGTAGAGTTGCTTGCTCCCGCAGGCAATATGGAAAAATTTTTTACTGCGATTCACTTTGGCGCGGACGCCGTGTATTTGTCGGGCAAAAATTTCGGTTTGCGCGCTTTTGCCGACAACTTCGACGCCGACCAACTTGCTTTTTGCGTAAAATACGCGCACGAGCGCGGCAAAAAAGTTTATGTTACCGTCAATATTTTTGCGTCGGACTCCGATTTTGACGAATTGAAAGATTATCTGGCGTATTTGCAAAAAATAGGCGTGGACGCCGTTTTGGTCAGCGACGCCGGCGTCATTTCTTTCGCAAAAAAAGTCGCGCCCGATTTGCCGTTGCATTTGTCAACGCAGGCAAACACGCTCAATAGTTATGCGGTGGATTTTTGGCACAAACAAGGTTTGGAAAGAGTCGTGCTTGCCCGAGAATGTACTATCCGACAAATCAAAGCGATATGCGACTTTAACCCTGATTGCGAGATAGAAGTCTTTGTTCACGGCGCAATGTGCGTCAGTTATAGCGGTCGCTGTCTTATGTCAAACTATTTGACGGGCAGGGATGCAAATAGGGGCGAGTGCGTTCAGGCGTGCAGGTGGAGTTGGAAAATTGAGGAAGATGGTCACACTGACAATCCGTTTATTTTAAAACAAGACCAAAGAGGCACGTATATATTCAACAGCAAAGACCTCAACTTGTTGGACAAATTGAAAGAAGTCGTAGAGAGCGGCGTAGCGTCGTTAAAAATAGAAGGTCGAATGAAATCCGTGCATTACGTTGCGACGATAGTAAACGCTTATCGCAGGGCTTTGGACGCATATTATGCAAACCCCGACAAATTTAACGTTGCCGACGATTTGATAGAGGAAACTTTTAAAACCGTCCACAG
This sequence comes from uncultured Clostridia bacterium, assembly GCA_934230325.1. Lineage (GTDB taxonomy): Bacteria > Bacillota > Clostridia > Christensenellales > CAG-314 > SFEB01. The sequence goes on from CAKQEP010000004.1 coordinate 37,341, forward strand.
AGAGTATACGCACGGATTTACTTTCCCCGACAAAACAATACGGCAAAGCGTGATTAACGGCAAAGCCGAGTGCGACAACGACTTTGTAGCGGCGGTAAAAGGCTACCAAAACGGCAAAGTTTACGTAGAAATGCGCAACAAGTTTGCGGAAGGTGACGAGTTGGAAATTTTGTCGCCTGACGATTCGTTTGGCAAAACGGTCAAAGTAGTCGGATTGTGCGACAAAGATTTAAACCCGATACCTGTGGCAAAACTTGTCAAGCAAATCGTCTGTTTTGACTGCCCGTATCCGTTGAAAGAATACGACATACTGCGTACGCACAAACAATAAACTACACCCGTAGCCTATTTGTATTTTTTTATATTAAGTAAGGTTACGGGTGCTTTTTTACTTGATTTTTGTCGATAATTTGTATATATTTAAAATATAATTCATATTTATTATACTTATTTAGAGGTGTTATGGGAAGACAAGACGGAAAAAAAGCGTCATATCTTGATCCGATGGTTCAAATGATGCCGTATATTATGACAAAACGCTCCGACGCTACAAACACCGCAAAAGTGGAGTTGAAGTGCGACGCGATAGACAAATTTATCGCAGAGCAAAAGCAGCAAGGCAACGTATTCAGTTACAACGACGTTATTGTTTCCAGCCTTGTCAGATTGTATGCGACGAGATTGCAACTAAACAGATTTGTTATCGGCCGCAAAATATACGACAGATACAAAATGACGGTTGCGTTTGTCATTAAAAAAGGACTCAAAGAAAACGGCGCGGAAACTACGGTCAAACTTGATTTTGACGGAAGCGAAAGTATTTTTGACGTGCGCGACAAAATTGCCAAAGTAGTTGCGGAAAACATGAAAGAGGACGTCAACATCACCGACCTTGCCATGAGCAAACTTTTGAGTTTGCCGAGTTGGGTGTTGCGTTTTGTCATGTGGATAATAAGAGGTCTTGACCGTTGCGGCAATCTTCCGAGTTGGCTGTTGGACGCAAGTCCGTTTCATACAAGTTGTTTTATAACCTTTTTGAAATCCATCAAATGCGACTATATCTACCACCACATATACGATTTTGGCACTACGGGATTGTTTTTTGCAATGGGCAAGGACAAGCGAGTACCCGTCGTGGGAGAAAACGGCGAAGTGACGGTAGGCAAATCGATTACTATGGGCGTAACGATGGACGAGCGTTTTTGCGACGGACTATATATGGCAAACACCGTGCGCTACTGGCAAACCTTGTTGTCGCACCCCGACAAACTTCTACAAAAAGTCGAGCCGGTTTACACTAAGGAATTAGTGCTTAAACGCCGTAAGGAAAACATAGAAAAACGCAAAGCGGAACTGAAAGAACTCAGCGAATCTTTTAAGCGCAACAAAAAACTTCTCAAACAAAACAGGCGCAAAGAAAAAAAGGAGCAGAAAGCGGCAGAAAAACAACGCCGTGCGCAACTTCGCCAACAAAACAAAAAATAAACAAACAAAAACGACGGAGTTTAAATTCATACAAACTCCGTTTATTGTTTCAAAAATTTGCATACGTATAGTTAAAATTGCGACAGACGGTGATTTTTCACCGCCTGTTTTTTATATGATTAAACCCGCCGAACACATTATATGTTCGGCGGGTTTTGCTTGATATAAAACTAAAATCGTTTAAAAATATTTACGTTTGATTATTCGCCCAAAATATCGGTCTTTGCAAGTTCCTGATATCTGTGTACGCGCTCCATAGAGTCTTTTTCCGTCTTTGCAAAAAGTTGTTCTGCGATTTCCGGCTTTGTCTTTATGAGACTTGTGTAACGAGTTTCCTTGCGAAGGAATTCCTGATAGTTTCCGGTAGGCGCTTTGCTGTCCATAATAAACGGATTTTTGCCTTCTTCGATAAGTTGCGGGTTGTAGCGATAAAGTTGCCAGTAACCGCAATCGACGGCTTCCTTAATGATGTTTTGAGGATTAGTCATATCGATACCGTGATTGATGCAGGGTGCGTAAGCGATGATGAGAGAAGGACCGTGATATGCTTCCGCTTCTGAAATAGCCTTGACTACTTGGTTGTAATCTGCGCCCATACCTACTTGCGCTACGTATACGTAACCGTAACTCATAGCCATCATGCCGAGATCCTTTTTCTTTGTGCGTTTGCCTGCCGCCGCAAATTTTGCAACTGCGCCGGTGGGGGAAGATTTGCTTGCTTGTCCGCCCGTGTTGGAATAAACTTCCGTATCGAGAACGAGAACGTTTACGTCTTCTCCTTGAGCGAGAACGTGGTCGAGTCCGCCGTAACCGATATCGTATGCCCAACCGTCACCGCCGAATATCCACATGGACTTCTTGACAAAGCAATCCTGCATTTTTGCAAGTTGGTCGACTTTTTCGTTACCTTTGATGCCCTTGATTGCCGCCTTGAGCATTGCGGACGCTTTTTTGCTACCTTCCGCATTGTCTTTGTTTGCAATCCATTCGTTTGCGGCTGCGGTCATTTCTGCCGTCGTACCTTCTGCGATAATTTCTTTGAGTAAATCTTCTACTTTGTTTCTGCGTTGAGTATAAGCAAGATTCATACCAAAGCCAAATTCGCTGTTGTCTTCAAACAGGCTGTTTGCCCAAGCAGGACCGTTGCCGTTTTTATCTTTGCAATACGGGCAAGTGGGCGCGCTGCCGCCGTAAATGGAGGAGCAACCCGTTGCGTTTGCGATAATCATTCTATCGCCAAACAGTTGTGTGACGAGTTTGACATAAGGAGTTTCGCCGCAACCTGCGCATGCGCCGCTGTACTCAAACAGAGGTTGTTTAAACTGACTGCCTTTTACGCTGTCGATTTTAAGACCGCTTTCAACCTGTTCTACAGTTTCGGAGAAGTTGAAGTTTTCTTCTTCCTTAACGTGTTCTGCGGGAGTCATAGTCAAAGCCTTTTCCTTTGCGATACAAACGTTTGCGCAACTTCCGCAACCGCTACAATCGAGAGGGGATACCTGAATACGATATTTTGCGCCCTTGATGCCGATAGCGGGTTTTGTGACAAATTCTGCGGGGGTAGCGGTCGCGTCGGAAATAAGCACGGGACGGATAGCGGCGTGCGGGCAAACCATACTGCAACGGTTGCATTGTACGCACTTGTCGGGATTCCATACGGGGATATTGACGGCAATGCCGCGTTTTTCAAAGCGGGTGGTAGCGGTGGGGATAACTCCGGACACGTTGAAAGCGGACACGGGAAGTTCGTCGCCCTTCTGCTCCAAAATAGGTTTGATATAGTTGACGAAGTAAGGATCGTCGCTACCTTTTACCATCGGCTCGCCTTTGGTGGTAGTAGCCCAGTCGGCGGGAACGTTGACTTTGACAAGGCCGGTTATCGCGTTGTCGATAGCGGCAAAGTTGCAGTCGAGAACTTTTTGACCTTTTTTGCCATAAGTCTTTACGACTGCTTGTTTCATATATTGCTCGGCTTCTTCGTAAGGAATGATATTTGCGAGTTTAAAGAAAGCGGCTTGCATTACCATGTTGGTGGATTTTGCGCTACCTGCTTTTTTAGCAAGGTCAAGACCGTCGATAATGTAGAAGTTGAGATGTTTTTTAGCGATTTGGTTTTTGACCTGCGCAGGAAGTTTTTCCGCCAACTCGTCTACCGTCCAGTTGCAGTTAAGAAGGAAAGTTCCGCCGTCTTTGGCGTCTGCAAGCATATCGTAGCGATAGATATAACTTTGGTTGTGGCAAGCGATAAACTCCGCGTTGTCGATGAGATAACTCGATTTGATGGGGGTTTTGCCAAAACGCAAGTGGCTTATCGTCAAGCCGCCGCTCTTTTTGCTGTCATAAGCAAAGTAACCTTGCGCATAAAGGTCGGTATGATCACCGATAATTTTGATGCTGTTTTTGTTTGCGCCGACCGTGCCGTCGCTGCCGAGTCCGTAGAACTTGCAACGAGTGGTTCCTTCCGGCGCGACGTCGATTTTTTCGTTAACGGTGAGAGAAGTATGCGTCACGTCGTCGTTGATACCGACTGTAAAGTGATTTTTGGGTTGTTTAGATTCCAGATTTTTGTATACGGAAAGAATCATGGACGGAGTAAACTCTTTGCTGCCCAAGCCGTATCTGCCGCCTACGACGGTGTATTTGTCCGCAACGCCATGCTCTTTGAGGGCGGTAACGACGTCGAGATACAAAGGCTCGCCCAAACTGCCGGCTTCCTTTGTTCTGTCAAGCACTGCGATGTGTTTGACGGTTTTGGGAAGCGCCGCAACGAGTTTGTCGGCGGGGAAGGGGCGATAAAGTCTTACTTTGATTGCGCCGACTTTTTTGCCTTGTTTGACGAGGTAGTTGATTGTTTCTTCTACTGCTTCCGCTCCGCTACCCATCAAGACGATGACGTCGGTGGCGTCGGGCGCGCCGATATAGTCAACCAAGCCGTAATTTCTGCCCGTCAACTTGCTGACTTGTTTCATATATTTTTCTACGATAGCGGGGGTGTTGTCGTAGAGACTGTTGGCTGCTTCTCTGTTTTGGAAGTAAATATCGGGGTTTTGAGCAGTGCCTTGCAAGTGGGGATGCTCGGGATTGAGCGCGCGTGCGCGGAACTCGTCGACGTACTTCATGTCAAGGAGTTTTGCCATGTCTTCGTAATCGATAGCGTCGATTTTGCTGACTTCGTGGCTGGTGCGGAAACCGTCAAAGAAGTGCAAGAAAGGCACTTTTGCTTCCAACGTGGAGAGATGAGCGACGAGAGCGAGGTCCATTGCTTCCTGAACGCTGTTGCTGCAAAGCATTGCAAAACCGGTCTGACGGCACGCCATAACGTCTGCGTGGTCACCGAATATGGACAATGCGTGAGCCGCCAAAGCGCGCGCGGACACGTGGAAAACGCAAGGTAAATTTTCACCCGCGATTTTGTACATGTTGGGTATCATCAGCAACAAGCCTTGACTTGCGGTAAAAGTGCTGGTGAGAGCGCCCGCGACAAGACTGCCGTGAACAGCGCCCGCTGCGCCTGCTTCAGATTGAAGTTCTGCAATTTTTACCGTTTGTCCAAACAGGTTTTTTCTGCCTGCCGCCGCCCACTCGTCCGCTACTTCCGCCATAGGGGAAGAAGGAGTAATGGGATAAATTGCGGCAACGTCGGAAAAAGCATACGCTACGTGGCTCGCAGCGGTATTGCCATCGATTGTCATTTTTGCCATTTTTAGTTCCTCCGATAAATATAAGAAATTTAAATTCGTAAAATAACGATAATTTTGCTCGCCAAAAGGCGGTGAACAAAACCACCGTTTTTGATTATAACACATTTGCAAAATAAGTCAAACGTTTTGTCGAAACCGAACAAATTTAATCTGATTTTGGTCTATTGCCAAATAAAAAAATAGATAATTTTTTTAAAGAAAACAAAATATTATGCGCGGCGATTTTTAATTAAAAATAATTTTTGATAATATCGCCAACAAAGTTAACGCTATGTTAAATAAAGGACAAGACGTCAACAGAGCCGTTTTAGGGCTTTAATTGTGTATTTTTCATATTTTTATCAATGTCTAATCATATATATATATATATATATAGTTAAGAAATTGTCAAACGTTTTTGCGATAATGAAATATTGATGAAAATATGATTTTTTTGTTACCGTGTCACGAATTTTATGCTATAATGTTACCGTAAATAAGTATAAAGCAAGCAAAAGTGTTTCGGTCAAAAATAATTAGACAAAAATGTTAAAAGGAGAAAAAGTTATGTTTAAGAGTAATTTAAAAAAAGTATTATGCTGTGTATGTCTGATACTTATGTTGTTTTCGCTTTTCGCCTGCAAACCTAAACCTAAACCTAAACCTGCTGGCAATAAAATAAATGCAGTCGTACAAAACGAGCCCGACGGTTATACCTTTCCTAAATTCGATTTGGTAGAACAAAAATTCAATCAACCCGTTCTTACCGACGAGCAAATGCTCAAAGTGGTTTTTGAACAACTTTCAACAAGAATTGAAGGGGACGAAAACGGCAATTTGCCAAAACTCAATTATCAACTCGGAGAAGTATATTTTTGTTTGGTTGACGACTTGAAAGAATTTACGAGAAATACAAAAGACAACGCAATTTACAAATGCTCGGGAATTTCTTCGGATATAGAGTTGTCCGCCGATTACTCGCTTTACAAGATTATGTCGGAGGAAGTTATTCCCGGCGCTACTTATGGGGTAAAAGTAAACAATGCTTACTGGCAGCAGTATTTTGACGTTATGCTCAAAAATCTTGAGTTTGGCGATGCCGACCAAAGCGATTATTTGGTTTTGGCTCATCTTTACGGCGGCGACAAAGAGTATCTGATATGCGATGACTGGTACGTAAGAACAAAACAATCGGACGGAAAAATCCTTAAGTCGGACAAAAAGGTTGACGCGCCCAAAATATGTTTGGTCGCTTTGCTCTTTGAGTACATTCATAAACCCAACTACTACAATAGCGGTACCGACCTACCGTTTGTAGAAAACGAAATAACTTTTCATTACGACGGTAAAATGGCTACGGTACAAAAAGAAGACTTTGCCAAACTCGGATACGAGCAAGAAGAAGGTAAACAGTACAAACTTATCAAAACGTACGTAAACGAAATGTTTTTGCAAACGGAAGACGTTGTTTACGTCAGTCTTGGGTACGACAAATATTTAATAATCGATCAAGCGAGCGATCTCTATTACGTGTGGAACAATTTTTACTTTATAAAAATAAACCGCATATGGGCACTAGTTCAATATCAAAATGCGAGAAAGATAGAAAAATTGTTTGATTTTTCCGCCGTCACCGCTTTGTTTAAATAGCAAACTCGCAACTAAAAACTCAACGCCCAAACCGTCAAAAAAATTCCCGCCAAAAACTTTTGGAAATCACTGCTTAATTCCCGCCGATTAAATTATCTGTTAAACCCCGCTTTTAGTTTGGCGGGGTTTAATTTTTAACTGTGTAAAATTTAGATTTAATCTAATTTACACCTGCGGTTTTATTTATACTTGACTATTTTGCGGTTGATATGTTAATATACATATTCAGAGAAACAAAAAAGGCAAGGTACGACTTTGACGGATACAAACAAAAAAACCGTAATACAACTTAACGACGTGGTGTACAACTATCGCGAGTACGGCGAAGACGGAAAATCTACCGTGAGCGACAGGGGCGTCAACGGCGTTTCTCTCTCCGTATACGAAGGAGAGTTTTTGGCGTTGGTAGGACACAACGGAAGCGGCAAAAGCACCCTTGCCAAACTGTTTAACGGGCTGATTAAAGCGCAGAGCGGAGAAGTGCGCGTGTTCGGACTTAATCCCGATGTGGACAAGGAGTTGTACGAGATACGTTCGCTCGTCGGTATGGTTTTTCAAAACCCCGACAATCAAATGGTGGCGTCTATCGTAGAGGACGACGTCGCTTTCGGTCCGGAAAATCTCGGTATTCCGCAAAAGGAATTGCGACAAAGGGTGGACGACGCTCTCAAAAGCGTCAATATGACGGAATATGCCAAAAAAACGCCCACTCGGCTCAGCGGCGGACAAAAACAACGCATTGCTATTGCGGGAGTTTTGGCGATAAAGCCTAAAATTTTGGTTATGGACGAGTCCACGAGTATGCTCGACCCTGTCGGCCGCAAGGAAGTTATGGAAACCGTCACCCGCCTAAATCGCGAAGGAATGACCGTTGTGGCAATAACGCACTTTATGGACGAAGTTTCTCAAGCAGACAGAGTGGTGGTGCTAAACGAGGGCAAAATCGCTATGCAAGGTCCGCCAAAAGAGATTTTTGCAAAGGGGAGAGAATTGCATCTTATGGGACTTGACGTTCCGAGAAGCGTCGCGCTCGCAACGCAACTAAAGGAGCGCGGCTTTGACGTGGAAGCGGTAGAAACGGATATAAACAAACTGGGGGAAGAAATATGTCGATTGTTGTAAAAAACCTTAGTTACGTTTACAATCCTAAATCACCGTATCAGACGCAGGCTTTGCATGACGTTTCTTTTACCATAGAAGACGGACAATTTGTGGGATTGTGCGGTCATACGGGCAGCGGAAAATCTACTTTTGTTCAACATCTCAATGCGTTGGTAGAAACGCAACAAGGCGCGCTCACAGTTGACGGACTTGACCTTACCGTAAAAAACAAAAAGTTGCGTAAAGCAATGCTTAAACAGTTGCGCGGCAAAGTCGGTATGGTGTTTCAATATCCCGAATATCAATTGTTTGCAAATACGGTGTATGAGGACGTTGCTTTCGGACCTAAAAATATGCAATTAAGCGCGGAAGAAATAGACGGCAGAGTCAAAAAGGCAATTGCTTCCGTTGGTTTGGATTATGATTACATCGCGCAAAAATCACCTTTTGAGTTGAGCGGTGGAGAAAAACGCCGCGTCGCGCTTGCGGGAGTGTTGGCAATGGATCCCGTAGTGCTTGTTTTGGACGAGCCGACGGCAGGACTCGATCCGCGCGGCAAAAGAGAAATTCTTAACCTCGTTGTGGACTTAAATAAAAATCACGGGTTGACCGTAGTGATGATTAGTCACGATATGAACGAAGTATACGAGTACACGGACCGTACCATAGTCTTTAACGACGGCACGGTTGCTTACGATATGCCTACTTACGCCCTTTTTAAAGAAGTCGATACAAAAAAACTCGGTCTCGAAGTGCCGCAAATGGCTATTTTAAACAATATTTTGGCGGAACACGGCATTAAACTTGAAGGACAAAACAGAACGGTTAAGCAAATGCTTGCAGCGCTTGTAGAGTATCGCAACGCAAATACGGAAAAATCGGAGGCGGACAAATGTTGAAAGACGTAGCATTCGGTCAATATTATCCCGCCGACAGTTTTGTTCACAAAATGGATCCGCGCGCAAAAATATTGTTAAGCATCGCTTATATGGTTGCGATATTTTTGATTAAATCGTTTTTTTGCTATGCGATTTTGACTTTATTTTTAGTGGGACAAATCATTTTCAGCAAAATTCCCGTCAAAAGCGTTTTTAAAAGCGTAAAAGCGATACTTTTTCTTGCGTTGTTTACTGCGATTATCAACATTTTTTTTGTTAAAGGCGCAGAAGAACAACTGCTCGTAGAGTGGTGGATAATAAAAATCTATTCCACAGGTCTTATCGCTGCGGGAAAAATGATTTTAAGGCTTGTGTTGTTGGTGACGGGCGCAAGTCTGTTGACGCTTACTACCACGCCGGTGGATTTGACTCACGCTATAGAAAGTTTGCTGTCACCGCTAAAACTCATTAAAGTGCCGGTTGCGGACTTTGCGCTTGTTATGAGTATTACTTTGAGATTTATCCCCACTTTGATGGAGGAAACGGATAGAATAATACGCGCGCAAAAAGCAAGAGGAGCGCAGTTTGATACGGGCGGAATCATAGCGCGAGCAAAAGCCTTTGTGCCTATTTTAGTTCCGCTGTTGGTAAACAGTTTTCGCCGCGCAGAAGATTTGGCACTTGCAATGAATGCGCGTTGTTATGAAGGTAGCGTAAAGCGCACGAGATTAAAAAAACTTTCTTTCGGGTGGCGCGACCTCGTAGGAATAATTTTGTTTGTTGTCGTTATCGGTTTTGCCCTTACCGTCAGATACGTAAATCAGGAGTGGTTGGCGAGAATTTTGGGGCAGGACGTGTTTTTTTGGATAACTCTTTGATTATGCGGTACAAAATTACGGTACAATATATAGGTACGGCTTATAGCGGGTGGCAGAGCCAAAAAAACGGCGTAAGCGTTCAGGACGTTTTGCAGGACGCTTTGAGTCGTGTGTTTGGCGAGCCGATAAAGGTAACGGGTAGCGGGCGTACCGACGAAGGGGTGCATGCTTTGGCGCAAGTCGCTCACTTTGACGCAACCAAAGAGATAAGGCCTTACAACCTTTGTCGCGGCGTTAACGTGTTTTTGCCGTCGGATATTGCCGTCACGGACGCAAGCGTCGTTAGCGACGAGTTTAATGCTCGCAAAAGCGCAAAACAAAAGACTTACGTTTACAAAATGTACGTAAGCCCAATACGTATGCCGTTTTTGGATATTGACCACAAACAAATCTTTAAACAGCCAGATATTGCCGCCATGCAAAAAGGAGCGGCTTTTATAGAAGGAAAACACGACTTTAAGTGTTTTATGTCTACGGGAAGCAACCAAAAAACCACCGTGCGAGAAGTTTATTCATGTACCGTCACTCAATCTCGCAACCAAATTTTTATTACCGTGACAGGCAACGCATTTTTGTATAATATGGTAAGAACGATAGCGGGAACGTTGCTTTTTGTGGGAACGGGCAAATTGCAACCTACCGACGTCAAAGATATAATAGAATCCGGTGACAGACATAAAGCGGGCAAAACCTTGTCGCCAAACGGATTGACGCTTTTGAGCGTTGAGTATATGGAAAAATAAATATTTTTCAGTTTGTCTGCCGAACGATTTTTTAGATTAACTTTGATAGGATAATTTTTTTAAAAAAAATATTCAAAAGTCAATAAAAAACGTTTGACTTGGACTGTAAATTATTGTATAATACTCGGGCTGTGAATAATTGGGTTTGTATTTTAAGCTCTGCAAATCAAAATTCGGTGTCCACTTCCGACGGTTATTCATCGTGAACAGCAAAATGCGTTTCCACGCAAATCTTAAAAAATCAGGAGTTTATTATTATGAAAAGTTTTATGGCAAAGCCGGAGGACGTAAAGCGCAACTGGTACTTGGTTGACGCAGAAGGTATGGTTCTCGGCAGACTTGCAAGCCAAGTGGCAAGCATACTTCGCGGCAAAAACAAGCCCGAGTTTACTCCGCATGTCGATACGGGCGATTATGTCGTTGTAATCAACACCGACAAGGTTGTTTTGACGGGTGACAAACTCGATCAAAAATTGTTCCGTCGTCATAGCGGCAAACCAGGCAACCTCAAAGAAATTAAATACGGCAAACTCATGGAAAACCGTAGCGATTTTGTTGTTTACAGAGCCGTCAAAGGCATGCTCCCCAAAAATAGTTTGGGCGCAAAAATGCTCAAAAAATTGCGCGTTTACAAAGGTGCGGAACACGAGCAACAGGCTCAAAAACCCGTACAAATCGAGTTGGGGGAATAGAGGTGAATTATGGCAAAAGTAGCAAAAAGTAAAAAGATTCAATTTTGGGGTACGGGCAGACGCAAAAAGTCTGTCGCTCGCGTAAGACTTCTACCCGGTGGCAACGGAACGATAACGATAAACGATAAAGAGTTGGACGTTTATTTCCCTCTCGACACGTTAAAGTATATCGTTAAACAACCTTTGGTTGCAACCGATACCCTTACCAAATATGACGTTGCCGTCAACGTAAGCGGCGGCGGTTATACCGGTCAGGCAGGCGCTGTTCGTCACGGTATTGCTCGCGCGTTGGTAGTAGCGGGAGAGGACAAGGATACCATCAAAAAAGCAGGATTCTTGACTCGTGACCCCCGTATGAAAGAGCGCAAAAAGTACGGTCTTCACAAAGCCCGCAAAGCGCCGCAATTCTCCAAGAGATAATTATTATCAAACACAAATCAAAACCCTCGACTTGTTTCGGGGGTTTTTTGTCGTGCTAAAATTTGATATAAACAATCGTTGCTTTTAAGCGTTGAGATAAAAGATTTTAAGAAAAAAACTCAAATAACAACAAAAAAGCGATTGTAAAACGCAACGTAACTCAAAAAATATTGTTTTTAAAGTTAATTTGCAATACAGTCGCTTTTAAAATGACGGTAATTTTTTAATCTACTTTAAGGATTAAAAACTTTAAATATGCTGTGTTATCCGACGTAAAAAGACTTGCGTGGTCGGGGGATTGCGTGCGTATTTCGCAAAGGCGGACGCGTCTGTTTGACGCCGCCGCCGCTTGACGTATAGTGCGTAAAAACAAAGGCATATCCACGTAATGCGAGCAACTGCAAGTGACGAGATACCCGCCTGCGTTTACAAGTTTAAATCCGAGAAGGTTTATATCCCTGTATCCTTTTACCGCGTCTTGCGTTTGGTCGGCAGATTTTGTGAAAGCAGGGGGATCGAGTATAACAACGTCAAACTTCGTGTTTTGCTGTTTGTAAGCGCGCAACAATTCAAAAACGTCGGCTTTTAACGTCGTAACGTTATTAAATCCGTTAAGAAGGGCGTTTTTTTGTACGTTATCAAGGGCAGTTTGCGATACGTCTACCGCCGTCACGTGTTTTGCAAATAACGCCGCATTTACAGTAAAACCGCCGCAATTACAAAAGCAGTCCAGCACGGTTTTGTCTTTGCAGTATCTGCGAATTGCTTGTCTATTAAATTTTTGGTCCAAAAAATAGCCCGTTTTTTGTCCGTTTACCACGTCTACGGAAAGTTTAAGTCCGTTTTCCTTAATGATAACTTCGTCGTTTAACGCGCCGTACAAAACGCCGACGAAAGGTTGTAAACCTTCTTTTTGACGTACGGCAACGTCGCTTCGCTCGTAAACGCAGGTCGGATTGAATAAATCGACGAGAATATCTACAATCATTTTTTTGCGCATATCCACGCCAAGCGACAAAAACTGAACGACGAGAACGTCGGCGTATCTGTCTACGATGAGGGCGGGGAGATTGTCTGCTTCCGCAAACACTACGCGGTAATTGTCGTCCGACAAAATACTGCGTTTAAAAGCGTCTGCTTGTCTTATTCTTTCGCGCCATAAATCTGCGTTGTCATCTTGATTTGTATCAAAAATAAACATACGTATAAGAATTTTGCTGAGAAAATTGACGTAACCTTTACCTAAAAATTTGCCGTCAAAGGTGTAAACTTCTGCAAGACTTCCGTTTTTTTGGCGATTTAAAATGCGCGAAACTTGGTTTGCATATACCCAACATTGACCTTGCAATATATCTTTTTCGCAATTTTTCTTTAAATAAACCTGCATAATTTTTTTAATAGGGGTACAACGCCATACCGCATAATGCGCTTAACATAATAAGCCATATTGCCGAAAGATTTTTCTTTGTGGTAAGTTTGTATGCAAATTTTGCCAAAACTACTATTGCTATAATTACTAATGTGTACCAGTCGAATTGTATAGGTACGTCCGAGTTGCCGTAAGTAGTGATAAAGTTTTTAACAAACAACATTACGCCCGTGCCTATAATGAGGGCGCAGACGACGGGGGTTATACCACTGAGAACGCCTTTTACGTACTTGTTTTGCGCAAAATTTTTAAATAATATCGCAATAATTAGTATAATGATAAAACTCGGCAAAACAACGCCCAAAGTCGAGCATAGCGCGCCCAAAACGCCCGCTTGCGAAGTTCCGACAAAGGTTGCGATATTTATAGCGAAAGGACCGGGCGTTGCTTCCGAAATGCCGATATAATTGATAAGGGTGTCTTCCGTCAGCCAGCCGCGCCCGACAACTTGTTGTTGAATCAGCGGTATCATAGCGTACCCGCCGCCAAAAGTAAACAAACCTATTTTAAAAAACTCCCAAAATAATTGAAGGTAAATCATTGTTTTGCCTCCTTATCGGTTGGCTCGTCCGTTTGTTGCTCGTCGGTAGTATCATTGTCTGGTTTTTGCGACAAATTTTCCTTTACGGTTGATTCGTTGACGTCTTGCAGGCTTTGTTGCGGCGGTTGCGTCTGCGTTTGTTTTTTTGCTTTTGCGTTGGAAATTATCGTAATAAAAAGTCCTACTAATCCGCCTAAAAGAATAAGGTACAACGTAGAAAAGTTTAAACTAAACACGCTTATCGATATAGTTGCGGCAAAAGACAAGGTAAACAGCACCGCAAAAAGCCAGTTTTTTTTGGCGCTTTTAAATAGTTTGAGTCCTGCGATTATTATCAGTGCGACCACGCCTGCCTTGATGCCTTTAAATGCGTTTGCGACGACGGGATACTCCAAAAGATTGTTGAAAAACAATGAAATGACGTAAATGACTACAAAACTCGGCAAAACTACGCCGAGAGTGGCGAGTACGCTACCCCAAAATCCCAAAACTTTGTATCCGATATAAGTTGCGCTGTTTATGGCGATAGGACCGGGCGTTGACTCTGCGATTGCGATGATTTGAGTCAATTCCTGATTATCGATCCATTTGCGTTTTTCTGCGACTTCGTTTTGAATAAGGGCTATCATGGCGTATCCGCCGCCAAAAGTAAACAACCCTATTTTAAACCAAGTCCAAAACAATAGCATGTAGTTTTTAAACTTTTTTTCCATAAGAATTATTATAGTCAAAACCTCAAAAAAGAGCAAGCAATAACGTAGGTTTGCAAAAAAATATGCGCCCTTTTTTGGACGCATATCTATTGTTTTTGTTATTTTGCGAGTTCTATACCGACGCGAAGTGCCTTTTTGTTTACTTCTACAAATTGAGGTTTGACGTTGGCTTCCAAAATTTTGTCCCAGTCAATGTTGGTGAGATTCATTCTTCCGATAATAGTGCCGAGCAAAATTATGTTTGCAACTTTGGGATTGCCGAGTTTAATCGCTTCGTCGTTGGCGTCAATAACCGTGACGTCGGCATGCTTTTTGAGTTCTTCTATGATATTTGCGGGATATTCGCATATACCGGAAGTAACGGGCATGCTCGGTATTTGGCAATCGTTTACGACGATTTTTCCGTCGGGTTTGAGGTAATCGAGATATCTCAATGCTTCCATCTCTTCAAACGCGACTATCATGTCTGCGTTGCCTAATTCTATGACGGGGGAGTAAACCTTTTGTTGGGAATAACGAATATGAGAGGTTACGCTGCCGCCGCGTTGGCTCATACCGTGTATTTCGCTCATTTTAACGTCATAATCTGCGGCAGTCAGTCCAAGACTGAGTATTTTGCTTGCAAGTATCGTGCCTTGTCCGCCTACGCCGACTAATAAAATATTTTTTGTCATATCTTGCTCTCCTTTAGTTTATTGCCTTTACGGGGCAGATTTGTTTGCAGACGGTGCAACCTACGCACATCGTGCCGTCTATGTGTGCTTTTTTGTTGACTAAGGAAATAGCGGGGCAGCCGCACTTAAGGCATGCTTTGCAACCTACGCACTTGTCGGTGTTGACGGCGCATTTTTGTTTGTATGCGTCGGGGAACTGTTCTTTGTCGAGATTGCTGAATTTTTTAAGCACGCAGGGGTAGCGGGTAATGATTACGCTTGCTTCGTTTAAACCGAGCGCCCAATCCAAAGCGTCGTTTACGGCTTTAAGGTCGTTGGGATCGATGATTTTGATGTTTTTAATGCCGATTGCCTTTACCAAACCTTCCAAATCGACGATATGAGTTTCCGAGCCTTGTGCGGTAAAGCCCGTGCCCGGATTTTGTTGGTGTCCGGTCATACCGGTGATGCGGTTGTCAAGTATAATCGTGACGTTGTTGCCGCGATTGTATACGACGTCCATAAGGCTGGTCATTCCGCTATGGAAAAACGTGCTGTCGCCAAGTACGCTGACAACGCGTTTTTGGTTGCCTTCTACTTTGTTGAGTATTTTTTGCGCGCCGTTGCCGCTACTGATACTTGCTCCCATGCAGCAGTTGAAGTCCATTGCGTTGTAAGGCGCGGCAAAAGCCAAAGTATAGCAACCTATATCGCCGCTTACTATTACGTTTTTGCGTTTGCCTAATTCATAAAAAAGACCTCTGTGCGGGCAACCTGCGCAAAGCGCCGGAGGACGAGCGATTATTTTTGAGCGGTCAAAGTCGGGCAACTCAACTTTTTTTCCGGTAACGGTTGCGCGCAACACGTCTGCAGTGAGTTCTCCGCAGAAAGGAATAAAGCGGCTGCCGTCGGGAGCGTATTTGCCGTAGCAAATATTGCCGAAACCGAGCATTTTGACCATATCTTCTATGTATTCGTCGTTTTCTTCTATCACGTAGACCTTTTTAAGTCCTTTGCAGAAAGAAGCGATGAGTTGCGCGGGCAGAGGATAAGTAAAACCGAGTTTGAGATAGTTTGCACTGTCCTCAAAAACTTCTTTTGCGTAGTTGTAGCACATACCGCTTGCAATCACGCCGATATCTTTGCCGTTGTTTTCAACTTTGTTGTAAGCGCATTCGTTTACCGCTTGCTTAAAGTAGTCGAGATGTTTTTCGACTTCTAGTCTGCGGATACGCGCGTTGGCGGGTACGTCGACGTAGCGTTTAGCGTCTTTTTTGTAGGGCACGATGGGTTTTTCTACCCTGTCTTCGAGTGTGACAAGACCTTTGCTGTGGCATACGCGCGTAGTAAGGCGAATAAGCACGGGGCATTGATTTTGTTCGGAAATATCAAACGCCTTTTTGACCATATCTTTACATTCCTGACTATCTGCCGGCTCGAGCATAGGCACTTTTGCGGCGCGCGCAAAGTTGCGGTTGTCTTGCTCGTTTTGGCTGCTGTGCTGACCGGGTTCGTCCGCCGTAACGACAACAAAACCTGCGTTTGCGCCGGTATAAGCGATAGTAAAGAAGGGATCTGCCGCAACGTTAAGACCGACGTGCTTCATACTTGCAAAGGCTCTACCGCCTGCAACTGCCGCGCCCCACGCCGCTTCTACCGCGACTTTTTCGTTGGGGGACCATTGCGCGTCGATATCCTTGTAAGTGGACAAAGTTTCAAGAATTTCCGTACTGGGAGTGCCTGGATAAGCCGCCGCAAACCGCACGCCTGCTTCCCAGACGCCGCGAGCGATGGCTTCGTTGCCTGTCATAAGTACTTTTTGTGCCATATTTACCTCCAAATGTAAAAACGAATAAACGTCATTTAAACAAATTATATACCAACGTAGCGATTTTGTCATTTGTTTTAAAAAAGTTTTTGCATAAAAAATAATTCAGCGCATAATTTTAAGTAAAATTGTATATTTAGCCCTACATCAAGGTGCAAATATTTATAATTATAAAAATTGACGCTTATACTTTAAAATAATCTAAAATTTCCACAAAAAAATACATTTAATAAGGTTGACAAAATTCGTCGTTTGCAATATTGTATAGGTTGTTTTTGGAGAAATAGATGATTAAAAGAACGGATTTGAGAAACGTAGCCATCATCGCCCACGTCGATCACGGCAAGACCACTCTCGTAAACGAGATGTTAAAGCAGGGCGGAGTATTCAGAGAAAATCAGCAGGTGGCGGACAGAGTAATGGATAGCAACGCGTTGGAAAGGGAGCGCGGCATTACGATACTTTCAAAAAACACATCGGCGTATTACAAAGGCATAAAAATCAATATCATAGACACGCCCGGTCACGCAGACTTTGGCGGAGAAGTAGAAAGGGTATTAAAAATGGTCAACGGCGTACTCATTTTGGTAGACGCGGTAGAAGGGCCTATGCCTCAGACGAGATTTGTGATGCAAAAGGCGTTGGAGTTGGGGCATAAACTTATTTTGGTTGTCAACAAAACGGACCGTCCCGACGCGCGTCTTAACGAGGTAGAAAACGAGATACTCAACTTGCTGTTAGAGCTCAATGCGTCGGAAGATCAATTTGACAGTCCGATAGTATATTGTAGCGGGCGCAACGGCACTGCGAGTCTTGACTATCACGAACAAGGCAAAGATTTGACGCCGCTGTTTGAAGCGATAATAAATCATTTTGAGCCGCAGGAAGTGGACGTAGACGGACCGATGCAAATGCTTATATCTTCTATCGACTACAACGATTACGTCGGGCGTATCGGCATCGGCAGGGTAGAACGCGGCAAAGTCAAAGTCAACCAACCCGTTTCTATATGCAATTACCACGATAAAAGCACGGTAGCGCAAGGCAAGATAGTATCTGTTTTTCAGATAGACGGACTCAACCGCAAACCCGTAGAAGAAGCGATAGCCGGCGACATAGTTTGCATCGGCGGATTAGAAAACGTCACCATCGGGGACACTGTATGCGATCCGACGGCAGTAGAGCCCGTATCGTTTGTCAAAATATCCGAGCCGACGGTAGAAATGTTGTTTTCCGTCAATGACGGACCTTTTGCGGGCAAGGAAGGTCAGTTTGTAACTTCTCGGCACTTACATGACAGACTGTTTAAGGAAATGTTGAAAGACGTATCTTTAAAGGTTTACCCGACCGACACGACGGACAGTTTTCGCGTTTGCGGAAGGGGAGAAATGCACTTGTCAATTCTTATAGAAACGATGCGCAGGGAGGGTTACGAATTTTTGGTAGGACCGCCCAAAGTCATGTACAGAATGGTTGACGGCGTAAAAACCGAGCCTATCGAGCGACTCGTATGCGACGTTCCGGAAGACAAAACCGGCGTAGTATTTAGCAGTATGGGGGAGCGGAAAGGCGAATTGTTGCACATGGAAAACATCGGCAACCGCATACGTCTTGAATTTGCCGTTCCCGAGCGCGGGCTATTCGGTTACAAAAACATATTTTTGACCGACACTCGAGGAGAAGGCGTCTTCAACACGGTATTTATGGATTATCAGCCGTACAAAGGCGACATAGAACGCAGAAACACCGGCAGTCTTGTTGCCTTTGAAACGGGCGAAGCGGTGACTTACGGATTATACAACGCGCAAGGCAGGGGCAGTTTGTTTATCGGCGCAGGCACTCCCGTGTACGAAGGAATGATAGTCGGCGTAAGCCCCAAAGCGGAAGATATTTCCGTCAACGTTTGCAAAAAGAAACATCAAACAAACATGCGCGCGGCGGGTAGCGACGATGCAATGCGTTTAGAAACTCCAAAACGTTTGACTTTGGAAGAAGCGATGGAGTTTTTAAACGACGACGAACTGATGGAGGTCACACCCAAAACCGTTCGTCTTCGCAAAAGAATTCTCAACACCGAGCAACGCCTAAAATACAAAGCGAGAATGGCAGATAAATAAAACGGCAATAACAAAAAATAGCATTTCTTTTTTATGCAAACGACAGTTTGACTTAATTTCTTTTTTCTGTGATTACGGTATAATGTATTCAAGAAATAAAAAATAAGCCGAAATGAGGCACCGGTTTTGATATATCAAAAAATATTTTAAGAGCATTTGAAAAAACATTTAACATGAAGGGTATAATAACCGAGTGATTCAAGAATATTATTCCTTAATATATAAAAGATAGCTTGCTTCTTTGAAGCAAGCTATCTTTTAGTTGAGTAAAGTTCGATAAATTTTAACTCGGATTGTTATGTACTAATTTTGTGTCCTCAATTGAATAAATGTCTTCGCAAAAACTTAAGGCTCTTTTGTCGTGCGATATGATAATTACTGTTTTATTCGAAAAATTTTCTTTAATGAAGTTCATTATTTTACTCACAAAATTGGCATCTATGTAATTTATTGGTTCGTCAAATATATATAAATCGGCATTTCTATACAATCCTCTTGCCAATTGGATCATTTTTGCTTCACCACTTGATACATTTGAACCACTTGTCTCAATAATTGTTTCTATATCGAAAAACTTATTGACAGTTATCTGTTTTATAAATTCCTCAGAGAATACACTTTTATCTTTTTTTTCATTTCCCAACGCAATATTATCTAATACCGAAGCGTTAATTAAATCAACAGAAGCTGGAATCAACGCTATTTTCTCCCTTAAAGCAGTAGGGTGTATATCTTTAATATTTTGGTTGTTGTATAGGACTTCACCTTCATAATCGATAATTATTCCTGATAAGATATTTGCCAATGTAGATTTTCCAGAGCCATTTGCGCCTATTATACCGATTTTTTGCCCTTTTTCTATCTTTAACGTTACATCATTTAAAAGTATTCTTTCGTCTATGGAATAGAATAGATTTTTTACAATCAAATTATTTAGAGGAGATATTGAACTGACGGTGTAATTTATTTTATTATCGGAATCTGTTATTTCGTTAACTCTGTTTTTATATATTTTGTATTTTGTATAGTCTTTTGGGTAACCCAAAAAGAATTCTACTGGCACCCATAGTTTAGAATAGTACAGTGAAAAAGAAGTAAGCATACCTAATGTTATACTTCCGCCCAATATCATTCTGCCGCCACAAAAGTAAATAACAAAACTTGCCAAATTGAGCAATCCCGTTACTAATAGGTAGTCATAAACGGTTTCCAACCACATTTTTTTCTTTATTTTGTTCATGGTCATTCCCATTTCTTTTTTTAATCTATTTTCGGCAAATGCTGTGGAGTTGTTGGCTCTCAGCATATAATTATTATTGATAGTTTCTTCAAACTCCGTACTGATTTTTTCCTGAAGTTTTGTTATTTCTTTGGTGTATTTTTTTACCTTTTTACTAAAGAAAATTTGCACAATAACAAAGAGAGGAAAAACAGCCAATAATAGCAAAGTGTATAAATAATTTTGTAATAGCATTATTACGACCATACTTATTCCGTAGATAATATTTGTAACAAACTTAACCTTTTTTTCTAAAATAAAAGGCCGAATTTTTTCCACGTCCTCGTTAAAACGTTGCAAATAAAACCCTGACGATTGTTTTTGCAGTTTCTTATAATCGGTTATATTGATATGTCGAATCATTTGTTTTCTTTTTTCATAAATATAATTTTCTTCAATAAGAGCTTTTACGAAATAAGAGAAAGAAAGGGATACTACAAAGAGTACGATTGCAATCAAAAAAAACATTCCGTTTTTATTGATTAAGGAAATATCTTTTTGTATTGTTGCAGCATCAATCAACCTCTGTGTTATTATAGGAATTACAAGGCTCGCAATGAGATTGAATACAATCAAGACGCAATATATAATTTTTTTATGTATATCTTTTTGTTTCATCTTTCGTTCTCCTTATTAAGGTATTTGGCCTTCAGCATAAATTGCGTCCATTTTTTCATAATTATCTCCTTTAAAATTTATTTTTCATAAAATATATTTTGTATTAAATCATAGTAGGATTTCTTTTATCTGAAGATTTTTTATTCCACCGCTCCAAGCGGTGGTTGCTTTTCGCTAAAGGCTACAAAACAAAGAGAGGAGCTGTTATACTCCTCTATTTATTGGCAAACATCGATAAAAGGCATTCAAATAAATTGTTAATACACAGGCTTGTATTAACGAGATACGATATATGTCGATTTCTCTTCATATATTGAATCATAAAAATCTCCAAACTTCAACTACTTTTAATTATATCATATCATATACAGATTGTCAATAAATTTTCATATAAAAATAATTTTAACTGTTTGATGGAAAAACTAATTAATTTAGAACTTCAATTGCTATTTTATAAACTCGTAAGGTAATGTTTTAATATTTAAGCATAAAAAAGCGCTCGCAAGGGTGCTTTTTGCGTTAAGTAAAAAAAGACGGTTATCTAAAAAACGCGCTGTTTTTGTTTGTCAAGGTTTTCAACGTAAAAAATATTTAAAAAATTCCCTTTTTGTCTTGCAAAATATGGCGATATTTGTTAAACTATTAAAAGTAGTGTTTGGAGGATAAAATGACAAAATACATCTTTGTGACGGGCGGCGTTGTTTCCGGCTTGGGTAAGGGTATCACGATGGCAAGTATCGGCAGATTGCTTAAAGCGAGGGGCTTTAAAGTTATCGCTCAAAAAATGGACCCCTATATCAACGTTGATCCCGGTACGATGAGTCCGTTGCAGCACGGAGAGGTTTACGTCACGGAGGACGGGTGCGAAACCGACCTCGATCTCGGGCATTATGAGAGATTTATCGACGAGGACCTCAACAAGTTCAGCAATTTGACCACAGGCAAAGTGTATTGGAACGTTTTGCGCAAAGAGAGAGCGGGCGAGTATCTCGGAGAAACCGTGCAAATCATACCTCACATCACCAACGAAATAAAGCATTTTGTCTACAATGTAGGCAAGGCGGGCAATGCCGACGTCGTTTTGACGGAAATAGGCGGTACTATCGGAGATATCGAGAGTCAGGCGTTTTTGGAGGCAATAAGACAGATTTATCACGAAGTAGGCAAGGACAACTGTCTGTTTGTTCACGTTACGCTTGTCCCATACATAAGCGGTAGCAACGAGCAGAAATCCAAACCTACGCAACACTCCGTCAAAGAGTTGATGGGGTTGGGAATTGCGCCAAACATTATCGTCACGAGATGCGATATGCCTCTCGATCCCGACGTAAAACGCAAGATTGCGCTTTTCTGCAACGTAAAAGAGGACTGCGTGTTGGAGAATCCTACTGTGGAAACCCTGTACGAAGTTCCCGTCCGTTTGGAAGAAAGTCATATGTCCGACGTCATTTGCAGAGAGTTGAAGTTGGAGTGCAAACAACCCGACCTCAAGGATTGGCTGGAAATGTTGGATCGCGTCAAGAGCCGCAACAAAAAGGTTCGTATCGCTATCGTCGGCAAGTACGTCAAGTTGCATGACGCTTACCTTTCTATTATCGAGTCGCTAAACCATGCAGGGTACGAAAACTCCGCTTGTATCGATATCAAATGGGTAAACAGCGAAAAAGTCAACAAAGATACGGCGGAAAAAATTCTCGGAGATTGCGACGGAATTCTTGTGCCCGGCGGATTTGGCAAACGCGGCGTTTTGGGTATGGTTTATGCCGCTCAATACGCAAGAGAACACAACGTTCCGTTTTTCGGAATTTGTTTAGGTATGCAAGTTGCCGTAATCGAGTACGCGCGCAACGTTTTGGGTTGGACGGACGCCAACAGCACGGAGTTTGATTCCGACACAAAACACCCCGTAATCGATATTATGCCCGACCAAAAAGGTATCAAACTGGGCGGAACAATGCGTCTCGGTGCGTATCCTTGCATTACAAAAGAAGGAAGCCACGTCAACAAGGCTTATGGCGCGACGGAAATCAGCGAACGTCACCGCCACCGCTATGAGTTTAACAACGACTTTAAAAAAGACTTTATCGACGGCGGTATGGATATCGTCGGATTGTCGCCAGACGGCAAACTCGTAGAAGCGGTAGAAGTTCCCGCAAACGATTTTCACGTTGCAGTGCAGTATCACCCCGAGTTTAAGAGCCGTCCCAACCGCGCGCACCCGCTGTTCCGCGAGTTTGTAAAAACGGCGATTGCCAAAAAAGAAAATAAATAGATTCGTCGTTTTGATGTTAAAACAAAAAGCGACGCAAAAGTCAACGCCGACCAAAAAAGCGGCAGTCTGATTTTTTGATTTAAAGTTTTATATTGTAAAATATTCCCCAAAAGTTTTGCGGTTGAGGCTAAACTTTTGGGGTTTTGTCGTTTTCTGTGGATTTTTTTGTTGTCTTTTTAAAGAATATATCGCGCAAAATTGCGCAAACTTTGGGATAAGGGAAAACAATCGGAATATTAAAGGGAATATTGTCTTATGATTCACAAAGTAGTTATTTGCGGCATAAATACTGCATCGTTGCCTAAATTGTCGGCAGATGATACAAAAAAACTTATCGTCGGACTAAAAAACGGCGATTATTCTTGCCGACAACAAGCCATAGAAGGCAATATGCGACTCGTTTTGTCGGTTTTGCACCGTTACGTGCCGCGCGTGTGTAATATGGACGATTTGTTTCAGGTGGGGTGTATGGGACTCGTCAAGGCTATCGATAACTTTGACGTCGATTTAAACGTGCGATTTTCTACTTATGCCGTGCCGATGATTGTAGGGGAAATACGACGGTTTTTGCGAGAATCCAGCGCGATGCGAGTCAGTCGCGGAATAAGAGACGTTGCGTATCTCGCTTTGACCACAAGAGAACGTATGCGCGCGGAAGGTAACGACGAAGTTAGTATCACGATGTTGGCGCAACGAATGAATATGCCCGTCAGCAAGGTCGCTTTTTGTCTTGACGCAATAAACGAGCCGGTGTCGTTGTACGAACCGATGTACAGCGATGACGATGACGGCATAATGGTTATGGACCACATAAGCGACAAAAGCAATACGGAGGAGCGGTGGCTAAACAACGTTTCGCTTGCCGACGCAATCGCTCGGTTGGAGGAGCGGGAGCGCAGAATACTAAAAAAACGATTTTTTGAAGGCAAAACGCAGACGGAAGTAAGCGGCGAGATAGGTATATCTCAAGCGCAAGTATCTCGTCTTGAAAAAAACGCCGTAAACAATATAAGACAATATTTTGCCGATTGAGGTCATAATTTGCGCTTTTGCTTAATAAAATATCAGCGGAAGCAGCGATTATGGAAATTTCGTATTGTGATTTAAAACAGAAAGAAGTCATCAACGTCACCGACGGCAAACGAATGGGGCGTATCGTCGATTTGATAATAAGTCTTGATTCTTGTCGCGTTTTGGGCGTAGTTGTGCCGAGCGTAAAAAAATTGTTCAAAAGCAAGGAAGACATTTTTATTCCGTGGAAAAATATTCGCAAAATAGGCGACGACGTAATTTTGATTTGTTTGACGGAATGTAATTTTGACAACGCGATAAATCCAAACAAAAAACCGCCGCCACCGCCTCCGCCGCCGAGATATTATCAAACGGGAAGCGACGACGCGTTGTTTGCGGGCGCGACTTCCGTTGCGTTTAGCGAAGCGGACGAGTAGCGCGCAATATTGCCGTTGGTTTGATTTTCTTTTTAAAAACGGCTTAACATATATTACGATTTAACCAAAACAAGAAAAATTAAACCCTGCCAAAAGGGTTTTTTTTATTGCAAAATCCTTTTATTTATGCTAAAATAAAAAAATGCTTAAAGAAATCATTTCACGCAATAATGCCAGAATATCCGATTTGATACGAGAACAAACCGATCTCGGTTTTTATCAAGTCAAAAAAATTATATCGGGCAAAAGCGTCAAAATAAACGGCAAGCGCGTCAATACCGACGTGACGGTAAAACAAGGCGACGTTATCTATATCTATATTAAAGATAGGGAAAAGGATAAAATAGATATAATATACGAGGACAAAAACGTTATTGTGGTCAACAAACCCGCTAATATGGAAGTTGAAGGTCCTGACGGGCTTAAAGAGCGTTTAGAAGTCGCTCATGCGGAAAAAACGCTTTATCCCGTCCATAGGCTTGACCGCAACACAATGGGACTTGTCATTTTTGCCTTGACGCCGCAAGCGCAAACCGAGTTGGACAAGGCTTTTAAGGAAAAAACGGTTTTTAAACTTTACAACGCAATAGTGGTAGGCAAACCAAAGCAACCGTCGGCAACCTTAAAAGCGTATTTATTTAAAGACGCAAAAAAGAGCCTTGTCATTATTTCCAACGTAGAAAAACAAGGGTATCTACCCATAGAAACGAGGTATCGTTTGGTCAACACAAAAGGGGATTTGTCCTTGTTGGAGGTTCAGCTTGTCACGGGACGCACGCATCAAATCCGCGCGCATCTCGCTTATATAAAACTGCCCGTTTTGGGCGACGGAAAGTACGGCGTCAATGCAATCAACAAAAAATACAAACAAAACAGACAACTGCTTGCAAACGTTAATATGAAGTTTGCTTTCCCAAAAACAAGTCCTTTGGCTTATTTAAACAAGCACAATTTTAAACTAAACATGGATTTGTGGAGTTTTATAGGGTAAAGTTGTCAAAAAGTTTGTTTAAATACTTGCCTAAAAACGCCGTTTAATATATAATATCTGCTTGTAGAGGTTTTTAAAATGAAAAAGTTATTCAAAAGCATTTTACTTGTTACGTTGGCAATCATGGTTGCTTTTACGTTTGTTGGCTGTTCTTCTAATTTTTTGAGCGAAGGCAAAATCAAAACGCTTGGCAAAAAACTCGGGTTGGAAAAAACCGCCGACGGCAAATTTGTCAATCCTACCGCAACGATAACAATCAATTGCACAAACGTGGAAGCCGGCGGCAACTACGAGGTTACGCTTGTTTACGAGTTGCTTTTTGACAAAGCGCCCATCACGGTCAACAACTTTATTTATCTCGTTCAAAACAAATTTTATGACGATACGCTTATGGATACGGTAAACTCTTCTTACAGCGTTTTGGGACGTTACTTTTTAAACGATTCCAACACTTACGAAGCAAAAGAGTACAAGTATACGATTAAAGGCGAGTTTATTTCCAACGGCTGGTCGGTTGACGGCAGCGAGGACGGCGCGGCAAACGCTGTTCACGAGTTGGGTAGTCTTGGTATGTATCACAAACCTCAATCCGATACGGTAAACTATTTTGACTCTGCAAGTACTGGTTTTTATATCGCTTGGTCAAATTCTTTTGGTAGCAACGATACTATCCAAAACAAAAACTATGCGGTATTTGGCAAAATAGTGGAGAGCAAAGTCAAGTTTGTCGGCGGCGACGCTTTGTCCGAGTCTTTTTATGCAGACGATACTTTCCGTCCCGGTATTGACAGCGGATTTGTAAGATATATTACAAATATCAACACAACCACGCGTAAAGATTCTACGGGAGAAGTTACCCTTTCCGAAACTCCGTCTTCTACGGTAAAAATCAAAGGCGTCACTTTAAACGGAGTCAAAGGCGACGCAGACAAAACCCTTCGCAAAAAAGCGTAAAATGCGTTAATACAAGCCCGCTTTATGCGGGTTTTTTAATATGGCATTTTTTGTGAGTTTGCCGAAAGGCAACGTCAACAGATAGAGGATTTTTTATGAGTAAACCTTTGGTTGCCATTGTCGGCAAACCTAACGTAGGCAAATCTACGTTTTTTAATAAGGTATGCGGCAAACGTATATCTATAGTATCGGACGAAGCAGGCGTCACTCGCGACAGATTGTACGGCGACGCCGAGTGGCAAGGTCACGAATTTTGTTTGGTGGATACCGGCGGCATACAGTTGAAAAGCGACGACGTTTTGCAGGTTCATATCAAAAAACAGGCGGAAATTGCCGTTGACCTTGCAAAAGTCATACTTTTTTTTGTGGACGGAAAATACGGACTCACGGCAGAAGACGAGGAAGTCGCTCATCTTTTGCGCAAGACAAACAAACCTTTGTATCTTGTAGTAAACAAAGTTGACAATTTTGCGTCTTTTGATATGACGGATTTTTATTCGCTCGGACTTGACGCTTTCCCCGTTTCGGCAGAACATATGCAGGGGATAGGCGATTTGTTGGACGAAGTAGTCAAAAATTTTGACCAAAACGAAACCGACCAAGCAAACGAACCGCTTAAAATAGCAGTTGTAGGCAAACCGAACGCAGGCAAATCTTCTTTGGTAAACAAATTGTTGGGGTATGACCGCAGCATAGTGACAAATATTGCGGGTACTACTCGCGACTCCATAGATACGCCGTTTGAGTACAACGGCAAAAATTACGTTTTGATAGATACGGCGGGGATAAGGCGCAAACGCAGTATAGAGGACGAGAGTTTAGAGAGATATTCCGTTATGCGCAGTCTTGACGCAGTACGTCGCGCCGACGTATGTTTTGTCGTGTTTGACGCGGCGGAAGATTTGACGGAGCAGGACGTAAAAATAGCGGGTTACGTGCATGAGCAGGGCAAACCCAGCATTATCGTCGTCAACAAATGGGATTTGATAGAAAAAGATACGTTTACCGTAGAAAAATTCAAAAAGAAGTTGACGTGCGACCTTGCGTTTATGGATTATTACAAATACATTACCGTATCCGCATTGACGGGGCAAAGGCTCAATAAACTTATGGAGATGGCTGACTACGTAAACGAAAAATCGTCTTTCCGCGCGTCTACGGGTTTGCTTAACGAAGTAATTGCAGACGCCGTTGCGGCTGTCGAGCCGCCGACAAAAAACGGCAGACGACTAAAAATAAAATATGCGACGCAACCGACGACAAATCCGCCCACATTTGTGTTGTTTGTTAACGACGGCGAGTTGATGCATTTTTCTTACAAAAGGTATTTGGAAAACAATTTACGCAAGGCGTTTGGGCTTGACGGTACGCCTTTAAGGTTGATTATCAGGAGCAACGGAGACGATTAAGATGAAAGAATATATCTGGCAATTTATTTTGACGGGAATATTGAGTTATTTTATCGGTAACATAAACTTTGCCGTGATAATAAGCAAATCGGTCAAGCACGAGGATATACGCATGCACGGCAGCGGAAATCCGGGTACTACTAATATGATGCGCGTTTTCGGTCTTAAATACGGCGCGCTTACGCTTGCTTGCGATATGGTCAAGGGCATAATACCGGTAATTGCGAGTTATTTTATTTTTAAATGCGTTACCGACAACAATGCGGAGATTTATCGCTTTGCCATGTATCTTGCCGCTTTGTGCGCCACCGTCGGACACGTTTTTCCCGTGTTTATGAAGTTTAAAGGCGGCAAAGGTTTTGCGACCAGCGTCGGCGTATTGCTTGCGATACAACCCGTACCGACCTTGATAATACTTGCGATAGGTTTTATAATAATTTTGATTTGCGACAGAATGAGCGTATTTGCCTTGTTTTACGTGTCGGCAGAACTTGCTTTTCATATTCTTGCATACTTTGGCTTGTTTAAAGAAGTTTTGCTTGTGTCGCATGCCGTAACTTTGCCTATGCTCATTATCGTTTGTTTGTTTTGGGTGCTTGTCGTGTTTGCGCATAGGAGCAATATAATACGTCTTTTGCGCGGCAAGGAAAGTCCGTCGGGACTACGCAAATCGCTTTTGAGATTAGGTAAAAAGCACAACAAACAACAAGACGATACGACGCAATCGTCGCAAAATTCGCAAGATAACGACGGTTCGACTCAAAATATCGACGATGCCTCAAAAAAATCGGAATAGTCCAAAAATCCCGCCGCGCGGGATTTTTTTTGCGCCTAAATTAGCGTAAAGCGTTCTAAACGTCGTTTAACGGCATAGGTTATAAAGAAAGTATCGGAGGTTTGGCGCAAATGGATAAAAAAGACAATTTTGAGATTTACAACGACATCGCAACTCGGACGGGCGGCGATTTGTATATCGGCGTGGTAGGACCGGTAAGGACGGGCAAATCTACTTTTATCGCTAAATTTATGGAGAGCGTCGTTTTGCCCAACATTAAAAACAAAAACGTAAAAAAGCGCGCCATAGACGAGTTGCCTCAAGCGGCAGACGGAAAAGCGGTAATGACGACGCAGCCCAAATTCGTGCCGGACGAAGCGGTAAAAATCACTTTTTCCAACAGCATAAGCGCGTCGGTCAGATTGATAGATTGCGTCGGTTACATGATAGAGGGAGTGACGGACGGCAACGAAGATACCCCGAGAATGGTCAGTACGGCATGGTCTAAAGAACCTTTACCCTTTGATAAAGCGGCGGAAATCGGCACAAAAAAAGTTGTAGAAGAACACAGTACGGTTGCGGTAGTCGTTACAAACGACGGTTCGGTCACAGACATACCGAGAAACAATTACGTTGCCGCAGAAGAAAAGGTAATAAATCAACTCAAAACCTGCAAAAAACCGTTTGTGGTGGTATTAAACAGCAAAACACCCGATTCCAACGAGTGCAAAGCTTTGGCGGAGGCGTTGGAAACGAGGCACGACGTAAAAGTATTGCGTATCAACGTCAAGGAAATGGGTGAGGCAGAGTCTGCGTCCGTGCTTGCGGCTATTGCAGAAGAGTTTCCCGTCAAAAAGATACAAATAGAATTACCCGAATGGATGCAGACTTTACCTGCGGACAATTCGGTAATATCAAAAATAGTCAAAAAAATCAAAGAAAACGTTGCGGAAGTCACAAAAATGAAACATCACGACGTTTTGTTGCGCGGTTTTGACGGTGACGATGATATAAACGCCCCCGTTTTGAAAGAAGTCAAAATGGGCGAAGGCACGGTGCGATACGCTATCGCTCCGCAGGAAGGTTTGTTTTATCGCGTGTTGAGCGACTATGCTCAAATGCCTATTCTCGACCAGTACAGTTTGATGAGTTTTGTAGCAAAAACTGCTTTTGCAAAAACGCAATACGAAAAATTTGCGCAAGCGTTGACGGAAGCGGACCAAAGCGGATACGGCGTAGTCAATCCTACTATCGACAGTATGCAAATGGCAGCGCCTGAAATTGTCAAACAAGGCTCAAAATACGGCGTAAAACTCAAAGCGTCCGCGCCGAGTTGGCATATTATGAAAGTAGACGTCACGACGGAAGTCAATCCGATGGTGGGTACGGAGCAACAAAGTCAGTATCTGTTGAGCGAGTTTCAAAACAATCCGCAGGGGATTTGGAACACGAATATGTTTGGTAAATCTATGAGCGATCTTGCAAAGGAAAGCCTTGCGGACAAAGTGACGGCTATGCCGACGGAAGCGCGAGCAAAAATACGCAAAACCGTCGGACGCATCGTAAACGAAAACAAAGGCGGACTTATTTGCTTTTTGCTTTAAAACTTGACGTTAAAATTTATCACAAACCAAAAATATCCGTTTGCAAAAAAATGCAAACGGATATTTTTTTAAAAAGTAAGGTTTTGTTGCCGTTTAAAGGTTGTCTTTAAGCGCGAGAATGGCTTCACAAGCCGCGCAAGCGGGACAATCGCAATACTTTGCGCCGCTCTCTTTTAATGCGCGCGCATGCGCCGCAAAGTCGTTGGCGCGTTCTCCGAATATTTCCTTGCATTTGGCTGAATTTGTAAAGGCAATCAAATCGTCAATGGGTTCTATGTCTTCTTGCAGTTCTTTGATAAAAGCGGCGGTTTCCTTTTTGTAATCGTCGGTACCTATCGATGCCAACCATTTTTCCGCCGCTACCTTCGCTTCTTTGCAACAACTCGTTGCGGCAATAAGTTTGTTTGCGTATTCTGTCGCTTGGTTAATGGATTCTTTTTGCGTCATATCAAATGCCTCCTAAAAAATATGATAATCGGTTTTTTCGCCGCCGTCAATACTATATCGGTGATTTTGGCAAAAAATATTGAGATTTACACAAAAATATTTGCTTTATCGTCAATTATATTGCGTTTGTCAATCAACGACTGACGGATTTATTATTTCAAATCGGTTGTGTTTGTATCGTATTATTCCGTCTTTTTGCATTTTTGAAAGTTCGTTGCACAACGCGCTTCTGTCTACGCCGAGATAATCGGCAAGTTGTTGTCTGTTAAACGATACGTCAAAAGTATACTTTTGCTGGCTTTTTACTATGTCGGAAAAATAAGACATTAGTCTGCCGCGTATTGTTTTGTATGTCGTATGTATTGCGCGACGGGACAAATGCAAAGTCTTTTTTGCGCATATTTCAAGAAGATTTTTTAATAGTTGCAAATCGTTTATATCGTCGCAGTATTCAAAAATTCGTTTGACTTTTATAAACAAAACTACCGTGTCGTCGGTTGCTTTGACCGTCACGGGTAGGGGTTGAGCAGGTAGGCTTGCATATATTTCTGCAAATACTTCGCCTGCCGCCGCTCGACCTAAAACGGAGTTGTTGCCCCAAACGTCGGAGTATTCTATTACGACAGTGCCCGATAAAACTATACCCAAACTTTCGGTAACGTTGCCTGCGTGCAAAACGACGTTGTTTTTCTTAAAAGTTTTTTCTTGCGCTTTTAAATTTTTTAGTAAATCGGCAATATTGCTTTCGGGTATGTTGTAAAACAATTTTGTTTTGGATAAAAGTTTTTCCATAAAAAATCTCCGATTTGTTGTTAAAACAACATTTTTCTTGACGTGATTATACTATAATATCTACAAATAAGTCAAGAGAGGTGTACAAATGAAAAGAAAAATTATCGAAATCAATCAATCCAAGTGCAACGGTTGCGGCGCTTGCGCCGACGCCTGTCACGAAGGCGCGATAGGTATGTTAAACGGCAAGGCTGTTCTTTTGCGGGACGATTATTGCGACGGTTTAGGAGATTGTCTGCCTGCTTGCCCGACGGGCGCGATTACTTTTGTAGAGAGGGAAGCGCTCGAATACGACAAACAAGCGGTTTTAGAAAACAAACAAAACAAGATGCGTAAACAGGGTATGTGTTTAAATCATTCCGGTTGCGCAGGCAGTCAAATCAGACAACTTAACCCCGAAAAAATCGACGTCGAAAAAACGACTGCGGCGCACATAAAGTCGCAACTTTCGCAGTGGCCGTGTCAAATCAAATTAGTTCCCGCAAATGCGCCGTATTTTGACGGAGCAAAACTTCTCGTAGCGGCAGATTGTACGGCGTACGCATATGCAAATATGCACAATGAGTTTATGAAAGGCAAAATAACGCTTATCGGGTGTCCGAAACTGGACGGCGTAGATTATAGCGAAAAATTGATCGACATAATCAAGTCCAACGACATAAAAAGCGTCACGGTATTGAGAATGGAGGTTCCTTGTTGCGGCGGGTTGGAAAACGCAGTAAAAAAGGCATTGCAAAATAGCGGAAAATTTATTCAATGGCAAGTTGTGACTATTTCTATAGACGGAAAAATTATGGAATAATATAAAAATATATCATTTTTGCAAAAATTTGATATAATAGTAGATATGAAACCAAATTGTCAAAATCAAAAAATAAAATTCAAACGCGAATTGATTTTTTGCGCCGTTTCTTTCGCTTTGTTTTTGGTTATGCTTTTGCTAAAAACAAACGTAGAAATATGCGAATGGTGGACGGTAAACGTATCTCAAAAGATAGTTTGGCTTGCGTCAACTTTGACGGGATGGTTCGGTTTTAGTTTGTTTGAGTTTTTATGTGCGGCGGTTGTCGTCATAGGCATTGTTTTGCTTGTGACGATAATCGTCCTTTTTTGCCGTCAAAAAGGACGCGTCGCGTTAAAAATACTTGCCGTCGTACTTTGCGTCGCGTTGACGATTGTTTGTGTTTATACCGCAAGCGCAGGTTTTGCATACAACAGAAAAGAATTGCCCGTACAAATTAAGCAAGGCGATATAGAAAGGACAAAAATCAATGAGTACGCCGAGTATTTTGTGGATTTGTTAAACGACGTTTCTCGTAAGATTGAGCGAGATAAAGACGGAGTGGTTGTTTGTCCGTACACTACAAAAGAATTATCCGATTTGCTTTCAAAAGAGTACGAGCGGCTTGACAAAACGTATTTTTACAACAAAACGCCGCGCGCAAAAGGCGTTACTTTAAGCAAAATAATGAGTCAAGCGCAAATTACGGGCGTGTTTTTTGCGCCTACGGGAGAAGTCAATATCAACGTTGATTTTCCTAAATCTACTTTTGCCGTAACGATGGCTCACGAAATGGCTCACGGCAAAGGCGTTATGAGAGAAAACGACGCAAATCTTCTTGCGTATTACGTTACGCTCACGAGCGACGACTATTACGTAAAATACAACGCATTGTTCAGCCTTGTGGGTTCGGTGGCGAGAGCGGTGTCCTACTACCCCGACAGTTTGGCGGAGTGGAAGGCGTTGATTAAAAAAATATCTCCCGAAGTAACAAACGAAATGAATTTTTACAACGAATACTGGAAAAATCACGATAAACTCGCCAAAATAGAGGAGTGGTTTAACGATTTGTATCTAAAAATGAGCGGCGTAAAGCAGGGAACAAAAAGTTACGTAGACGGTGACGGCAACGAATACGGCGAGGATTTGGACGGTGACGGAAGAAAAATCGCGACAAAAATCAATTTTTCTCGTCCGCAGAGAATGGTTTTTTTACTGATAGAAAAAGGCTGTATTTAATTAAATTAAAATCGTTGAAATCATTTTGTTTGTGTGTTATAATAAAAATTGAGGTTTTTAAACTTGAAAAAAGGCTGGATAGTTTACAACGCTTATTGCAAAGTCGCGTCTACGGGAGAATGTATAAACAAACTCGCCGCATCGTTAAAAGACGTTGGAGCAGAGATAAAAATTTTGCCGCACACCGACGTAAAGTTGGGTTTTGACGCCAACGGAGATATCGTTCCGTTTGTACAAATGCAAAAACCCGATTTTTGCATATACTGGGACAAAGACGCGCAAATAGCCTATATGTTGGAAAAATGGGGCCTAAGAGTCTTTAATCGTCCTTTTGTGCTTGAGTGTTGCGACCACAAAGGCAAAACTTTTTTTGAGTTGAGCGGTAAAGGTATACCGATGCCAAAGACTATTTTATCGCCGCTCGTTTACCCGATAAACAACGAGTTTGACGACGATTTTTCGCATTATGTCGTGGATACGCTCGGGTTGCCGTTGGTGGTAAAAGAGAGTTATGGCAGTTTTGGCGCGCAGGTACACCTTGCAAAAACTTTTGAAGAATTTAAATCATTACGAACAAAATTGTTGCACTCGCACCATCTGTATCAAGAGTTTGTATCGTCAAGCGTCGGTAGGGACGTTAGAGTCATTGTGATTGCAGGCAAGGCAATATGCGCTATGCAACGCAAAAACGACAAAGATTTTAGAGCAAACATAGAGTTGGGCGGTACCGGCAGTCCCTATCCTATAGATGAAAAACTTTATTCTTTGTGCGGCAAGATAGCGGATATTTTGGGAGCGGATTACTTCGGCGCAGATTTTTTGTTTGGTAAAGACGGTTACGTTTTGTGCGAAGTGAATACAAACGCGCATTTTTTGGGTATTCAGTCCGTGACGGGCGTGGATATCGCTAAAAAATATGCCGATATGGTAGCGGAGATATTAAACAATGGTTGATTTTAAAACGGCGTTTACAGAAGCGCAAAAAAATATTGAGGCAAACAAAACTGCGGAAAAAGTTTTGATTGTGGGAGCAACCAAAACGCGAGATATAAACATAATAAAAGCGGCGGCGGCTGACGGTCTTGCCGTTGCGGGGGAAAACAAAGTTCAGGAATTTGTAGGCAAATACGAGCCGATACAAGGGCTTTCTTGGCATTTTATCGGGGCGTTGCAAACCAACAAGGTAAAGTATATCGTCGACAAAGTGGATATGATTCATTCCGTTGACAGGCTCGATTTGGCAAAGGAAATAAACAATCGCTGCGCCAAAATAAACAAGGTTATGCCTGTTTTGATAGAGGTCAACGTTGGCGGAGAACAGAGTAAAAGCGGCGTTTCTCCCGACGGCGTGTACGGGTTGGCGGAAGAATTGCTTAAATTCGAGCATCTTTTGCTTAGCGGTATTATGACGGTTTTGCCTATCGGCGCGCCCGAATATATGTACCGACAAACGGAAAATATTTTTAAATCTTTACAACAAAAATATCCGCAACTTCCCGTTGAATATCTCAGTATGGGCATGAGCGGAGATTACGTCACGGCAGTACGACACGGCGCAAATATAGTACGACTCGGTACTGCGTTGTTTGGCGCAAGGTTTTATGGTAATGAAAATTAAGTACGACAAAAAAAACTGGATATGTTTTGGCGTTTGCATAGCGATAACGATTGTCGGTATCGTTTTGGACCAACTCACTAAATCGCTTTTTGAAAGATTGTTTCAACAAGGCAAACTTCCTATTACCGTCATTGATAACGTAGTGATTTTTACCTATGCCTTAAACGACGGCGCGGCGTGGGGGTCTTTGTCCGGCAGTAGCGTGCTGTTTTTTGTGCTTACCGTCGTCGCTTTGCCTGTATTCGTATGGATTTTTGTTGCGAGAATAAAGCGTGGTTGGTGCGGTTCGCTCGGATTTGCTTGCGTGATTTCGGGTACAATTGGCAACGCGATAGATCGCGCCTTTTTGGGCGACGGATTTTTCAACGGCAAAGTGAGAGATTTTATCGCAACGCAATTTTTGGGCAAACTCGACTTTATTTGTAACGTTGCGGACATATTTTTGACTATAGGCGTCGTTATTCTCATTTTGGGAATGATTCTATTTGACGACGACGCGATATTTAGTAAACGCTCCGCAGATAAGGGCGGAACAATTGACCATGAGTGACGCATTGACCGATTTGTTTGAAATAAAGTTTTTTGAGTCGCAAGAAACCGACGCAGGCAAAAGGCTCGATGTTTTTTTGGCGGAGAGTCTTGACTCTACGAGAAATCATGCGCAGGTGCTTATAGCCAAAAATTTTGTAGAGTTAAACGGTGCGCCGGCGACAAAAGCAGGCAAATCCGTCAAAGCAAACGACGTCGTCAAAGTCAATTTGCCCGTTCCCGTGCCGATACGTATTTTACCTCAAGACATACCGCTCGATATCGTGTACGAAGACGCAGATTTGGCGGTAATAAACAAACAACAAGGACTGACGATTCACCCCGCAAACGGTAATTATAACGATACTTTGGTAAACGCTTTACTGTTTCATATAAAGGATTTGAGCGGTATCAACGGACAAATACGACCGGGTATAGTACACAGACTGGATAAGGACACGGCGGGACTTATGGTGGTGGCAAAAAACGATTTTGCCCATGCAGAACTCGCTCGTCAGATTTTTGTCAAGGAATGTAGCAGAATTTATTACGCTCTCGTAGAAGGCAAGTATAAAGACGACGACGGTATAATTCAACAACCGATAGGGCGCAGTCGTTCTGACCGCAAAAAAATGGCTGTCGATTATTCGGGAAAACCTGCCGTCACTCTTTTTCACGTGGTGGAGAGATTTGACAATTACACGTTGGTGAGATTTCAGTTGAAAACGGGGCGTACCCATCAAATACGCGTTCATACGGCGTTTTTGGGCAATCCCGTAGTCGGTGACAAAACTTACGGATTTAAAAAGCAAAAATTTGCTCTCAACGGGCAGTTGTTGTTTAGCAAAATTATCGGTTTTACTCACCCGAGAACCAAAGAACCTATGCGGTTTGAAGCGGATTTGCCCGATTACTTTAAAAATGTTTTAAATATTTTAAGAAAAACCGACTAATTAGGCTGTAAAAAGTTTACTTTTTTGCGGCAATAAGTTAAAATATATCAGAGGTAAAAAATGTCCTACAAAAATCTGTTGTCTTTAAACGACCTTACGGATACGGAAATCAATCAACTGTTGGACGTTGCGTCGGAAATGAGACGCGTCGTTTTGTCGAGAGTCAAAAGAGGACCGCAGTTGTTGGGCAAGGTTTTGGCGATAGCGGGCGATTACGACGATTTGTCGCGCAACTGCCTATCGTTGGCTTGCGGGTATTTGTCGGGGTTGACGGCTGATTTTTTTAAAACGCCTTGTTATGACGATATACTCAACATCAAGGCGGCGGGCGTCGATTATATCGTCATTGAGCCTGAGCAGACAGAGATTGCTCGGTTAGCCCGCGACGAAGAAGGCGTAGTGACTTATGGCGGCAAATACAGCGGCGCGCTGGCAACGCTTGCAATTCTTTTTACCATAAAACAGCGGTTGGAAACAATCAAATCCGTTGACGTGTCTTTGTTGGGTAACCTACAAAAAGGATACAAATGCGCGGAAGACTTAAACGATATTTTGCTTCGGTTTGAGTCGCGTGTTTCGGTCTGCGGGTACGACAAAAATATTGCTAACTATTTTAAAGAAAAATCGATACGCGTGTATTCCGACATAAATATGGTAACGCATGGCGCAGATTTTATTATTGATTTTGGCGGCAGAGAGGAAGAAAACATTTATTTTTACGGCGATAGCATGGGGCTGACGCAAGAAACGATAAAACTTGCTCAGCCAAATGCGCCGCTACTGTTTAAAAATCGGATTTTCAGTAAGGAAAAAGGTTGTTTTGTAACGTATCCGTTTAGCGCAACGGCAGATTATTACACAAATCTTACTGCGGTCACTATGGCAGTGTTGTATTTGTTAAAAAGGAATTAAAGACAAAAAAGTCTTGATTTAATATATCTATAAAGGTGAACAAAAATGAGAAGAACATTAGAAAACATTATCATCGGTATACTTATCGTGGCGTTGATTCTTGCCGTTTTGGGCGTCGTGCTTAAAAACGACGTAGTATCAAAAGCCGCATTCGTCGTGTTGATTATCGTTGCCGCTGCGTACACGGTGCTGCAAGTGGTGGACTACTTTGACACGTTGAAGATTGACGACGTAAAAAAGCAAAAATCACAGTTTTGGTTTATGGTAGTTACCGTCGTTTTGTCTTTGGTGATAGTTTGCGTAAGCATCTTTGCTCTTGCGGGAAAATTAGTATTTTGATTTTTTAGCAAAGGCTGTTTTATTAACGTAACGCCAAAAAAAACACTCCCCGATTGTTGCGGGTAGTGTTTTTTTAGTTTAAAGAGATTTTTGCTAAAATTATTGCTTTTGAGAAAGCAGTTCCTCGTGCTTGTCGGGATTGACTATGACGGTATTAAAATCGGTATATACGACAAAGCCTTTCGGTGACTCGGGCGGCTTTTTTACGCGTTTTTTAAGACAATAGTCAACAGCAATTTTTGTTCCTGCAGACGCTTGAGAATACGCCGCAACTATTTCCGCCGCTATTAGAATAACGTTGTCGGGAACTTTTTCTCCGTCGCTTTGTATTACGGCGTGACTGCTATGTATATTTTGAGCATGCAACCACAAATCGGAGGAGCGCGCAAGTTTAAAGGTGACGTAATCGTTTTGAATATTGTTTTTTCCGACAAATAATGCGTATCCGTTCAAATCGAAGCGTAGGGGGGTTATTGCCGTTTTTGCCTGTTGTTTTTTGCCGTTTTTTGCTTTGATTTTTATTATGCCCGCTTCGGTAAGTTCTAGAGCAATTTCTTGTAAATCCTCGCTCGTACTGCAAAACTCGAGATTTTTTTTGACTGATTTTAAATAATCGAGCATCGCCGTATTTTGTTGAATAAGTACGGAATTGTGTTTTAATGTGCTTTTTTGTTTGGCGTACTTTTTGTAATACTCTTGCGCGTTTTGTTTTGCCGACAGAGCGCGGTCGAGCAGAATATGAACGACGGGGCAGTTTTCCTCGTAATAATTTACAGCGTCAAATCCGTCGGAATTTTTTTGTATGTTGCCGAGATTTGCCAAAATAAGATCGCCAAAAAATTTATTTTGAGCATTTTGTTGCGCCTCGACGTAGGCTTGTTTTTGAATGCCGAGTTTTTTTTCCGTTCGGTTTATCGCATTTTTTAAAACCGTAGATACGCCTTTTGCTTTTTCCGCAAAGCGTTGCGTTTTGCTTTTGTTGTAATAAAAACGGTCGTGAGCCTCGTTTAGAGTGGCAAAAGAGATTTTTTTGCCTTTACTACTGACGTAATCATAAGGAAAAACGTCTTTCGGAAGGTCATTATTATATACTATTACAGGCATAGTATTATATAAATTGTCAAAATACGTATCAAATGCGCTACAAACGTTGTTTACGTCGTTGTTTGCAAGCGCGCATATTTCGTTTACTGTAGAAGGGCAAACGCCGAGTATTTTTTTAGAAACAAAATCGTGTATATCGTCGCAATTTTTTGCCGCCGTCATTATTGCTTGTTTGTCGGTGGGCGGTATTTTGTCTTGCTTGTCAAAAAAGCGGTATTTTGCGTTTGGCAAAACGATTCTTTGGGTTGTCAAATCGCAAGAAAAATGGCGTAATCCGTCAATAATTTTGTAATCGGCGTCGGTCAAAATAACGTTGCTGTCCCTGCCCGTCAATTCAAAAATAAGATGCACGTCGTTTTTGTAACCTAATTCGTTTTTTGTCGCGACGGTAAAATCTACGACGCGTTCAAAGGGCTGTTGTTCTATTGCGGTTATCGTTCCGCCCAAAAGGTATTTGCGTAACAACATACAAAAAGACGGCGCGGTAAGCGGATTTTCCTGCGAGTATTCCGTCAAATGAATTCTGTTTACGTTGCTGTTGCAACTCATTAGTAGTTTTAAACTTTGTTTGTTGAAAATGTTTATTACAACGTCGTCTTTTTGCGGCATAAATATTTTGTTTATTTTGCCGCCTTTTATCGTATCGTTGAATTCTTTGGTCAATTTTGACAAAGTGATTGCGTCGTAAGCCATTTTTATCTCCGTAAACCCGATATTTTTTCGGGATTTTTATATTTTACTATAATTTGCCAAATTATTCAACTTGTTTGACCTTATTTTTGTTTGCTATTTTTATTATATTGTGTTAAAATACCATATTGCAAAACATATCTAAGGAGAAATTCTCAATCATGAAGTACACCTTTAAAAAGCAAGACAGCAACGTATCGGTCACTTTTACCGCAACGGCGGAAGAATGGGAAGCCGCTAAGGAAGAAGCTTATCAAAAAAACAAGTCCAAGTATGCAGTGCAGGGTTTTCGCAAGGGGCATGCTCCTCGCAAAGTCATGGAAAAAGCCTACGGAGAAAATTTGTTTGACGAGTACGCTTTTGACGATATAGTAGAAAAACAACTCACTGATTTTTACAATAAGGAAAAATCTTTAGAGCCGGTAGACAGACCGCAACTTGTTTCCAGAGAAACGGATAAAAAAGGTTTGAAATACGTTATCGAAATCACGGTAAAACCGGAAGTGACTTTGGGAGAATACAAAGGTCTTACCGTAAAGCAAGACAAAGCGCAAGTGACCGACGAGGAAATCGAGCGTGAAATCAATCTCGCAAGAGAAAGAGCGGCGCGCTTTAAACAAATCACCGACCGCCCCGTACAAAACGGCGACGAAGTTTTGTTGGATTATTCCGGCACGGTTGACGGCGTAAAGTTTGACGGCGGCACGGCGGAAAAACAAACGTTGGTCATAGGCAGCCATCGCTTTATCGACGGGTTTGAAGATCAAATGATAGGCATGAAAGTGGGCGAAACAAAAGACTTGCACGTCAAATTCCCCGACGATTATCATGCGGAAAATCTTAAAGGCAAGGACAGCGTATTTACCGTCACCGTACACGAAATCAGAGTAAAAGAGTTGCCGGAAATCGACGACGAGTTTGCCAAAGACGTGAGCGAATTTGATACCCTTAAAGCCTACAAGGAAGATATCGTCAAAAAACTGACGGAACGCAAGCAAAAGCAAGCGGAAATAAAGGCAGAAAACGATTTGATGGACGCTATAGTCAAAGCCAGCAAAATGGTGGTACCCGATTGCATGATAGAGTCTCAAATCGACAATTATTTGCAGGAATTTGAATATTCTCTCATGTATCAAGGGTTAAAACTCGACGATTACGTCAAATATACTAACACGACGATGGAGCAGTTGAGGGAGCAGCATAGAGAAAAGGCGCAAAAAGCGGTAGAAACTCGTCTTGTAATGGAAGCGATAATAAAAGCGGAAAAAATCAAAGCCGACAAAAAATCCGTTGACAAGAGGATTGCGGACTTTGCTAAAGAAATGAATCGCGACGCAAAAGAATACAAAGAGAGTTTAAATCCTAATCAAATTGCATACTTTGAAAATGAGGTAGTCACGGATAAACTGCTCGAATACCTTAAAAAAGAAAATAATATAGTTTGCGAATAACGGAGTTTTGATATGAATTTAATACCGATGGTGGTAGAACAAACAAACAGAGGCGAAAGATCATATGATATTTTCAGTCGTTTGTTGGAAGACAGAATAGTATTTTTGACGGGCGAAATCGACGACAGCGTTGCAAACAACGTCGTTGCTCAACTTATTTATCTCGAAGGTAAGGATCCCGACAAAGATATCAGTTTGTACATCAACAGTCCCGGCGGCTCTGTGTCGGCGGGAATGGCGATTTACGATACGATACGCTACATCAAATGCGACGTGGCGACTATTTGCATAGGTCTTGCCGCGAGCATGGGCGCGTTTTTGCTGTCCAGCGGCACAAAAGGCAAAAGGTACAGCTTGCCAAACAGCGAGATTATGATACATCAGCCTTTGGGCGGCGCGAGCGGTCAAGCGAGCGACATAGCGATAACCACAAATCAGATATTAAAGACAAAGGAAAAAATCAACAGAATTTTAGCCGAAAACACAAATCAAGACATAGAAAAAATTCGCGTGGACACAGACAGGGATTATTATCTTTCTGCAGAGGAAAGTTTAAAATACGGTTTGATAGACAAAATTTTTTATGACAGAAAGGGCTGATTTTTATGGATTTTTTTGAGAAAGAAAAAGGTAAGGAGCAACGTTGTTCTTTTTGCGGAAAACTAAAATCGCAGACAGGCAAACTAATAAGCGGTCCGAGTGATTTTTGTATCTGCGACGAGTGCGTTGCTATCTGCAACGAAATTTTAAAGCGGGATAATGCTGCAAAACAAAAGGCGGCAGAGTTTCATTTGCCTACTCCGGAGGAAATTAAAACGGAGTTGGATAAATACGTAGTGGGGCAGGACACGGCAAAAAAGACTTTGTCGGTTGCCGTGTACAATCACTACAAAAGAGTTTTTAACAAAGCGTCAAAAGACGACGTAGAGTTGGAAAAAAGCAATATTCTTATGTTGGGACCGACGGGTTGCGGCAAGACTTTGCTTGCAAAAACGCTTGCTCGCACTCTCAACGTGCCTTTTGCCGTTGCCGACGCAACAACGATAACGGAAGCGGGTTATGTAGGGGAAGACGTAGAAAATATTTTGCTTAAACTGATACAAAACGCCGATTATGACGTGGAACGCGCGCAAAAAGGTATCGTTTATATAGACGAAATCGATAAAATCGCAAAAAAAGGAGAAAACGTTTCTATTACCAGAGACGTTTCCGGCGAAGGCGTACAACAAGCCTTGCTTAAAATTTTGGAAGGTACGGTAGCCAACGTGCCTCCGCAGGGCGGACGCAAACACCCGCAGCAAGAGTTTATCAGTATCGATACGACAAATATTCTTTTTATTTGCGGCGGCGCGTTTGTCGGGTTGGACAAAATTGTGTCCAAACGTACGGAAAAAGGCAGTCTTGGTTTTGGCAATTCCGTCAAAGTCGAGGAAGAAACCGATATGGCAAGACTTATGGAACATATTCAGCCGCAAGATTTTATCAAGTTTGGTCTTATCCCCGAGTTTGTGGGGCGTTTGCCTATTGCTGTCGGATTGTCGCCTTTGGACGAAAAAGCGTTGGTAAAGATACTTACCGAGCCGCACAACAGCCTGATAAAACAATACAAAAAACTAATGCAGTTGGACGATATCGAGTTGGAATTTAAGCCCGACGCGGTAGAAGCGGTTGCAGAGCGTTCTATAGAATTAAAAACGGGCGCAAGAGGATTGCGCAGTATCATAGAGTCCGTAATGCTTGACTTTATGTATACGGCGCCGAGCGACAAAACTATCAAAAAAATAGTTATCGACGGCGATTGCGTAAAAAAACGCGCAAAACCGCAAATAATACGCAAAAACGACGTTAACGACAAAGTGACGGCATAAAAAACGATAATATGTAAATCATTATAAAAATCCTTTACGTCATACCGACGCATCAAAAGGATTTTTTATTACAATTTGTTGCTTTTGTGGCATTTTTTAATTATAATAAAAATGCTTTTAAGTAAAGAGAGGACAAAAAATATGATTTATCCTTTAATACCGGTGAGAGGTATGGTGGTTTTTCCTTCCACCACGATAACGATAGATATAGGCAGAAAAAAATCCGTTGCCGCTTTTTCGGAAGCGATTAAAACCAACGGGCTCGCTTTGTTTTGCTCTCAAAAAGTATTGTCTATCGTAGAACCCGCTCAATCGGACATAGAGCAAACGGGTACGGTTTGCAAAATACTTCAAAAAATCGATTTGCCAAACTCGCACATAAGACTTTTGGTGCAAGGACTTTATCGCGCCAAAATTACGGAGTTTGTGGCAAACGTGGACTTTTTTGAAGTTAACGCAGAAAAAATCGAGTCGATAAACGCCGACACGGTAGAAACGGAGGCATTGTATCGCAAGGCAAGGGAATTGCTTGCGACGCTTAGCGTAAACTCAAACGGCAAAATAAACAAAGAGATTTTGACTCAACTTGCAGAAAAAGCCGATCCAAACGATTTTATCGATATGTTGAGCCATCTTGTCATTTATCGCGACGCCAAAAAGCAACAGTTGCTCGAGATGACGGACACGGAAGAAAGATTGCGCGAGATATGCACTATTCTTGCAAACGAAATAGAAATTGCCAAAGTCAATCAAAAAATTGCTTCCGACGTCAAGGAATCTATAGATAAAGGGCAAAAAGAGTTTTATCTCAAAGAGCAAATGAAAGCGATTTCTCACGAGTTGGGTAGCGACGAAGACGAATTTGCCGAAATAGAAACAAAAATTAAAAATGCGAAGATGCCCAAAGAAGTTGAGGAAAAAGCCTTAAAGGAATTGTCGCGTCTTGCAAAAATGCCTTTGGTGAGTCCCGACGCAAGCGTGAGTCGCACTTATTTGGAGTGGCTCACCGACTTGGAGTGGAACAAAGAAACGGAGGACAACAAAGATTTGACCAAAGCCCGCAAAATTCTCGACGAGGATCACTTCGGGTTGGAAAAAATTAAAGAACGCATTTTGGAGTATCTTGCCGTCATACAACTCACAGGCAAAATAAAAGGTCCTATACTTTGTTTTGTCGGTCCGCCGGGCGTTGGTAAGACAAGCATAGTCAAGAGTATTGCTCGCGCGCTCAATCGTCGTTACGTAAGAATGAGTCTTGGCGGCGTGAGCGACGAAGCGGAGATTCGCGGTCATCGCAAAACGTACGTTGGAAGTATGCCGGGTAAGATAATATATCTCATGAAACAGGCAAAATGTATCAATCCCGTCATGCTTTTTGACGAGATAGACAAGATGAGCCGCGATTACAAAGGCGATCCCGCCAGCGCAATGTTGGAGGTTTTAGACCCCGAGCAAAACAATTCTTTTGTGGACCATTATTTGGAAGTGCCTTTTGATTTGTCAAAGACGTTGTTTGTTGCTACGGCAAACAAACTCGATAGCATTCCCGCGCCGCTTTTGGACAGAATGGAAATTATCGAGTTGTCAGGGTATACGGAAGAAGAAAAAATTCAGATAGCCAAAAACTTTCTTATCCCAAAGGAAGAAGAACTAAACGGACTTAAAAAAGGCGCGTTAAAATTAACCGACGACGGACTGCGCAAAGTGATTCAGGCGTACACGAGAGAGTCGGGAGTCAGAACGTTGGAAAGAGAGTTGGCAAAAATTTGCCGCAAACTTGCATTAAAGCAAGTAGAGGGACAAAACGCCGACGTGGAAGTTACGGCGCATAACCTATCGGACTTTTTAGGAGTAGAAATATTTAAAAACGACGTCATCAGTCAAATTGACGAGGTTGGTACTGCTACGGGGCTTGCTTGGACGGCTGTCGGCGGTATGACGCTCAGCGTCGACGTGACTTTGTTTGAAGGTAAAGGCGAAGTTTTGCTCAC
The DNA here is from genome assembly GCA_934230325.1 of uncultured Clostridia bacterium. GTDB lineage: Bacteria > Bacillota > Clostridia > Christensenellales > CAG-314 > SFEB01. The sequence goes on from CAKQEP010000004.1 coordinate 82,212, forward strand.
GGGAATGTTGGGCGACGTAATGAAGGAGTCTGCCCGCACCGCCATCAGTTTGGTAAAAAGTTTGGGCAAACAATACGGAATAAATCCGGAAGTGTTTGCAAAAACGGATATTCATATTCACATACCCGAAGGGGCTATTCCCAAAGACGGTCCGAGCGCGGGTATAACTATGGCGACGGCTATTATGTCGGCGTTTACGGGACGTCCCGTGTCCAAAAAAGTGGCTATGACGGGAGAAGTAACTTTGCGAGGCAAAGTTTTGCCTATCGGCGGACTAAAGGAAAAATCTTTGGCGGCATATCGTGTAGGCATCAGAAAAATTATCATACCAAAAGACAATCAAAAAGATTTGCAGGATATTCCCAAAGAAGTACTCGACAATATGACGGTGATTCTTGCTGAAGACATACAAACGGTGTTTGCAAACTCTTTGGTTTAAAATAAGGAGTCTTTTTATGAAAATCAGTTCGGCGGAGTTTATCGCCGGCGCGGCGGATGCGGGCGGTCTGTTAAAAACGGATTTGCACCAAATAGCCGTTGTGGGCAAAAGCAACGTGGGCAAAAGCAGTTTTATAAATTATTTTGCTAATGACGGTAAACTTGCGCGCGTGTCAAAGCAACCGGGCAGAACAAAAATGATAAATTACTTTTTGATAAACAAGCAATTTATTTTGGCTGATTTACCCGGTTACGGATATGCGGAAGTTTCCAAAGCGGAAAAAGCGCGTTGGGCAGATTTGATAGAACATTATCTCAACAACGAACCGCAGTTGTGCTACGTCGTCTTTTTGGTGGATATAAGGCACGATCCGACAACGGACGATTTGATAATGTACAACTTTTTGTTTAAAACAAACGTGCCTTATCTTATCGTGGCGACAAAGGCGGACAAAATACCGCGCAGTCAGATTGCGGCAAAAAAACATCGTCTTGCGGGATTTTTTCGCGTTGGGGCAGAAAATATTTTGCCGATAAGCAGCCAAGCCAAAACGGGAATGGAACAAGTTTATCAAAAAATTGACAATATTTTAAGTTATGCGGACAGCATAACGGAGGAAGAATAGAATTTTGCGCTCGATTTTTTCGGGCGCATTTTTCTTTTGGTATAATGTATCAAAAAACTTTTGCCTCACATATAATTATAGTAAAAACGTAGTTTCTGTTGTGAGGTGTATATGGCTAATTGTACTTCGAGAGTGTGTATTCAGGCAAAAAAAGTATTTGACGCGTGTTTAAAGCAAGCAAGTATCGACACCGTAAGTATTACTTTGCGCAATCTCAATCCGCAAAATCCGACCTTGCCGTTGACTTTTGTCGGCGGAAGAAGTATGGCGGTCAATGCAGAAATAGAAAATCTCGTCGTCACTCGATTGCCCGACAAACCCCGCTACGGCAGAGTACAGGCGGACGTTGTTATACCCATATCTATTGCTTATACCGACGCTAACAACGTTGCGGGTACGGGCGTAGGCACGCTTACCGTGCATCAAGACGTAATTATGTTGTTGCCGGAGGCGAGCATAATGCCGTATCAGATAGAAGCGTCCGTGAGTGTGGTTATTCCAAACGCAACTTTTGACGCGACGGGCGAAAATTATACTTTTGTGTGCAATACCTGTGTTTCCGTTATTCTCAAAATAATAATCAACGTAGAACTTATAGTGCCGACGTACGGTTATGCCGTCATTCCCGCATGCAAGGATTACAACAGTCAGGTATGCTCGGGATTTTTCGATTTGCCGCTTTTTCCCGAGATAAACGGTTAAAATGCAAAAATAGTCGGTTTTTTTATAAAAATTATCCGTTGTAAACTTTTTTTATTTGCTTTGATATGTTAAAATAGTATTGAGGTAAAAATGAAAGTATTTGCGATAAGCGATTTGCATCTGTCAACCGTAGTGGATAAGCCGATGGACGTATTCGGCGAAAAATGGAAAAATTATTTCGATATTGTCAAACAAGATTGGGCGGAAAAAGTTTCCGATGACGATATCGTGCTTTTGGCGGGCGATTTTTCTTGGGCTATGCGTATGGAAGAAGTGTTGCCCGATTTTGCGTTGTTTAAAGACTTTAAAGGTAAAAAAGTCATAGTAAGGGGCAATCACGACTACTGGTGGAACACGATAAGCAAAGTTCGCGCGCAAATTCCGCAAGATTTTTTTGCTATTCAAAACGATTGTTTGCGATTTGACAACCTTCTTGTTTTCGGCACGCGTGGTTGGGTAGTTCCGGAAGGTTGCAATCAAAGCGAAGAGGACAAAAAGATTTATTTGAGAGAGATAGAGCGTCTTAAACTTGCCTTAACCGACCTCAACAAAAAGCGTACGCCGTCGGACAAAGTGATTTGTATGATGCATTATCCGCCCTTTAACGGCAGGCGAGAAGAAAGCGATTTTACCAAATTGTTGGTTGCAAACGACGTAAATACCGTTGTTTACGGACATTTGCACGGTAAAGATTGCAGAGCGGACAAAATAGTAAAAAAATTCGGCATAGATTTTTATTTGACTTCTGCCGATATAGTAGACTTTAAACTGACGGAAATACCTATTTAGCAACGACGCAAATTTTTTAATCGGTTGCAAACTCGGGCTGTTTTGATATATTTTTTGTATATGCGACTCCTTTTTGAGGAGTCTTTTTTTGTTTCAATTTAATTTTAGCGTTTTAAAAAGGAGCGTTTTTAAGGGGTTTGTGGTTTAAAAACCCTTATGGTGGCAAAAAAATAATATTTTTTGGTTAAAAGTGGTTAAAAGTGGTTGACAATACTTTTTTTATGTGGTACATTATCTACGTAAAAGGAGAATGACCGTGTTTTTGGGTGAAAGCAGACATCAACTCGATGCTAAAAACAGATTGAGAATACCTGCCAAGTTTCGTGCGGAACTGGGTAACGGTTACGTTGTCACTGTTGGTAGCAACGGATGTCTTTGCGTTTATAGTTCCGATAAGTTTTCTAAATACGTTGACAAGTTGGAGCAAATTCCCACGTTTGATTTAGCCGCCCAAAAATCGGTGAGAAAAATTTTGTCTTTGGCGACGGAAGTTGAGCCGGACGAGCAGGGCAGATTTATACTCCCAAAAAATCTCAAAGATTTTGCCAACATAGATAAAAACATCGTCGTCATAGGCAACGGCAGCAAAATAGAAATATGGAGCGAGGAAGTCTGGGATAAATACAGCCAAAGCGACGATTTTGACAAAGAGTTGGCTGTTTTGGGACAAAAATACGGAGTATAGGCGATGGAATTTTCTCATATCCCCGTCATGCTCGAAGAATGTATGCGCTATCTCGACGTACACGGCGACGGAATTTACGTCGATTGCACGGCTGGCGGCGGCGGACACAGCGGAGAAATACTTTCACGGTTGTCCGACAACGGTAGGCTTATCGCATTTGACAAAGATCAAGACGCAATAAACGTTTGCAAACAGAAATTTGACGGCGACAACAGAGTCAGTTTGGTAAAAAGCGATTTTAAACTCGCTCCGCAATATTTAAAAGATAACGGTTTTTGCGGAAATATCGACGGCATTCTTATCGATTTGGGCGTCAGCAGTTGGCAACTTGACAACAGACAGAGAGGATTTAGTTATATGAGCGTCGATTCTCTTTTGGATATGAGAATGGACAGAGAGCAGACGCTCACCGCAAAAGACATAGTCAATCGATATTCGCAGGAAAGCATAACAAAGATATTGAGAGACTACGGCGAAGATAAATTTGCCGCTAAAATATCGGCAAACATAGTGGCTGAAAGAACAAAAAATCCCATAGAAACTACGGGACAACTCGTTGAAATAATAGAAAAAAGTATCCCGACTTCTTGCAAAAAAACAGGAGGTCACCCCGCAAAAAGGACTTTTCAAGCGTTGCGAATAGCGGTAAACGGAGAATTAGACAACCTTGACGCGGCAATAACGGATTTAGTACGTTGTTTAAAGCGCGGGGGAAGAATAGCGGTACTTACTTTCCATAGTTTAGAAGACAGAATCGTAAAGCAAGTGTTCAACTATCTCAATTTAGATTGCGTATGCGATAAATCCGCGCCTATATGCACTTGCGGCAAAGTAAGAGAAGTAATCTTACCCGTGAAATTTATCGAGGCAACCGAACAAGAAAAATCTCGCAATCCACGCAGTATAAGCGCAAAATTAAGGGTTGCGCAAAAAATATAGAATATAAAATAAGGAGTGTAATAAAATGTTAACAACAAGCAGAAAAGAAGTTTGTGCAGATGAAACATTAAGCGATATCAAAAACAACGCCGACGTTACCGAGCGTGTAATCGGCGCGCAAGAAATTCGTACCGAACAAAATCTAAAAAATATTGCGGATAAAAACGCGGCATTTAAAGACTCCTATTTTTCCGCCCAACAAAAAGACATTGCGGCAAAACTTTTTGGAGAAGATTTTGACAGCGACGAGTGGTATGCGATAAACACGGATACGGAAAACTATACAAATCCCGATCTTATGCCTACTCCTCGCACGATGGAGCCTTATATCGAAGGGCAACCTTATGCGGGCGAACAATACAATGTAAGCGTAGGACAAAGTCAAAGAGTATCAAAAAAGGAAAAACTTGCTTTTGTATGTTATGCGGCAATAGTTCTCGCGTTGATACTCGTAGTTTCCTTGATGGCGGTGTCGGTAAGCGCAACGATGAAAAAAGTGTCTGATTTACAAACGAACATAAACACTACTGTTTCTCAAATAGACAATATGTACAGTGACGTTGAAGCAAACGCGGACGCTTATGCCGAAGAATTAGGACTTAAAAACGGCTCTTCTACTACGGTACAACATTACGAAGCGGCTGAAACGAGAGAACCTTTAGGTTATGACGTACCCGATAATTGGTTCAATAAACTGTGCGAATGGCTTAGTCAGGTATTCGGAGGTTAATATTTGTACAGCGCACAATACGTTACAAAAAAAAGACTGTATGCACTACTTGTTGCAACAGTCTTTATTTTTTTTGTCATTTTTTGCAAAATATTTTATATACAAATAGTTTGGGGTAAAAATCTTCAAGCACGCGCGAGCGAGCAATGGGCGAGAGATTTGCCGTTGACTGCATTACGCGGAAACATTACCGACGCCAACGGAATAGTGCTTGCTACAAGTCAAACGAGTTTCAGCGTATATATTCGCGCAAAAAATGTCGAGAATGCCGAATCCGTTGCAAAAGTTTTGAGCGACACGTTGGGAATCGATTACGACGCCGTATACAAAAAAGCGTCAAACAAAAACGTGGGAGAAGCGACGATAAAACGGCAGGTCAGCGCGCAGTTGGCAGACGAGATAAGAAAACACGATTTAAAGGGGGTTTACCTTGCCGAAGACAGTAGTCGCGTTTATCCTTACGGTGATTATCTCAGTCAAATTCTCGGATTTGTTAGCATTGACAACGTAGGGCAAAGCGGCATAGAAGCAAAATACGATAATTATCTTAAAGGTATAAACGGAAAAATCCTTACGCAGTCTGATTTAATAGGGAAGGAACTGTACGATAAAAGTATGATTTATTTGCCTTCGATAAAAGGTTTAAACGTAAATTTAACTATCGATTACAATATACAGACGGTCTTGGAAAACGTTTTGCAAAAAGTTTTGCTCGGACACAAAGCGATAGGCGCGAGAAGCATAGTCATAAATTGCAAAACGGGCGAAATTCTTGCGCTTGCCGCAAAACCGAGCATAGACTTAAACAATCTTCCGCGCGACGACATCGCAACGTTGATAGCAGGCACTAAAAATTTGTTGGTAACCGACGTATATGAGCCGGGTTCTACTTTTAAAGTGCTTACCGCTGCGGCAAATATGGAAGAATATTCGCTTGGCAACAAAAAAGCCTTTGCGCCCGATCACATATTCGACAACAGCAATTTTCGTGTCGTTGACGGCGGAAAAATTAAATGTTGGACAAAACACAGCGGTACAAAACATCACAACCAAAAACTATCAGATGCCCTCAACAACAGTTGCAATCCTTGTTTTACGGATATAGGATTGAGTTTGGGTAAGGATACTATGTACAAATACCTTAAAGCGTTTGGATACGGTAGCGTAACGGGAGTAGACATTTCGGGGGAGCAAGCGGGAATACTCGTAGAGCAAGGCGCGGTGACAAACGGAGATCTTGCGAGAATTTCTTTCGGGCAGACGATAGCCGTCACGCCTATTCAGTTGGCGTACGCAACGGCGGCGGCGGTAAACGGCGGCAAACTTCTTACGCCGTATCTTGTAAAAAGTATTACCGACGATACGGGCAGGACAATAAAACGCTTTTATCCGGCGATAAAATCGCAACCTATCAGCGCGCAAACAAGCAAAACGCTTGCGTTGATGTTGGAGGGAGTGGTAAAAAACGGAAGCGGTAAACTTGCGTATATAGACGGTTATCGCGTAGGCGGAAAAACGGGTACTGCTCAAAAATATAAAAACGGAGTAATAGCGCAAGGCAAAAACGTTGCGTCATTTGTGGGATTTTTTCCTGCCAACGACCCCGAGTATCTCTGTTTGATGATTGTAGACGAGCCGCAAGGTGTGACTTATGGTTCACAAGTAGCCGCGCCGTACGCTAAACTTGTTTTTGAACAGATAATAGCCTACAAGAAAATTCCCAAACTAACATAACCGCCCTAAAAATTTAATAAAATAATCCGTACAGAAAAGTACGGATTTTTTATTGAGGTGAAAAATGAAGTTAAGCGAACTAATTTGCGATTTGCCTGTTTTAAAGGTTGTAGGTAACGACGAAGATATAGACATAAATTATTTGTCTTGCAGAACGGACAGAATAAAAACAAACACGATGTATTTTTGCCTCAAAGGGAGCAATATCGACGGTCATTTTTTTGCAAGCAAAGTTGTGGAAGACGGCGCGGTTGCGTTGGTGGTAGAAAGAATACTCGACCTTGACAAAAACGTTGTTCAATTGCTTGTGGAAGATTCGAGAGCCTTTATGGCGTTGGCGGCAAAAAATTATTATCGAAGCGCATGCGATAATTTAAAAATAATAGCGGTTACGGGAACAAACGGCAAAACAAGCACGACTCATATATTAAAATCGATATTTAACGTTGCGGGATACAAAACGGGAGTGATAGGCACAAACGGGGTATGGATAGGCGAGGCGAGGTATCCCGCTCAACTTACGACGCCTGATCCGATAGAACTACACGAGTGGTTTTACAAAATGTTTGTCAACGGGGTAGAGTACGTCGTAATGGAGGCGTCCGCTCACGCCATCGTATTAAACAAACTTGACGGCGTAAATTTTGAAGTGTCGGTATTGACTAATTTCGGACAAGACCATCTCGATTACTTTTTGGATATGCAGTCGTATGCCGCCGCAAAAAAGAAGTTGTTTACAAAAAAATACACAAAAATTGCCATTGTAAACGGCGACGACGATTTGGGAATTGAGATTTCTCGAGAAAACAAAGTTCCCGTTTTGACTTTTGGTTTAAACAATCCTTGCGATATTTTTGCGATAGACGTTGCGGAACACAAAGACGGAATAACGTATACGCTCAATCTTTGCGACGAAGTACAAACCGTAAGTTATCGTTTGCAAGGCAAATTCAACGTTTATAACACGTTGTGCGCGTCTGCCGTTGCGCGCGTTTTGGGTATAAAAATCGCTCAAATTACGCAAGGTATAAACGCGGTAAAGTGTATCGAAGGACGCAACGAAGTTTATCTTTTAAAAAACGGCTGCAAGGCGGTAGTGGATTTTGCGCATACGCCGGAAGGCTTTGACAATATATTGTCTTATTTGAGGTCGGTGACGGAAGGGAAACTAATTTGCGTGTTTGGTTGCGGCGGCGACAGGGACAAATTGAAACGACCGCTCATAGCGTCAAAAGTTTCCCGTTGGTGCGATTATGCAATAATCACAAACGACAACCCACGCTACGAAAATCCGCAAAATATATTTAAAGATATTATTGTCGGCATAAAAATCAAATACGATATAGTTGAGGACAGAAAAACCGCTATATTGCAAGCAATAAACACGGCGCAATCTTTTGATACGGTTGCGATTTTGGGTAAAGGCGCAGAACAATATCAAGAATACAAGGGCAGGCGATATGCGTTTTGCGACGCCGAGATAGTCAAAAGATTTACGGAGTAAAACAAACGGGAGGGGCAAAATGAATTATGGAAAATTAGTCGCGGCTTTGGTTGTATCGTTTTTTGCCTCCGTAATTTTTTTGCTTTTTTTAATACCGTATCTCAAAAGAAAAAAAGCGGGGCAGCAAATATTGTGTTACGTCGGAGAACATAGCAAAAAAAGCGGAACTCCGACTATGGGCGGCATTGCTTTTGTGACGGTTAGCATAATAGTAGCCTTATTTTGTTGCGAAGGCGACAAAACGCTGGCGCAACTCACGCTTGCGACGTATTTTGCTTACGGCGTTGCGGGATTTATGGACGATTATCTTAAAATAGCCAACAAGCGCAATCTCGGTTTAAAAGCATATCAAAAAATCGTATTACAAACGGGTATTGCGGTTATTCTTGCCGTTTTCTGTTACAAAAATATGTTGATTGACGGATATATTATCCTTCCTTTTACCAACAAGGAAACAAATATAGGTATATGGATAATACCGTTGGTTGTTTTTGCGTTTTTGGCAATGAGCAACGGCGTAAATTTGACGGACGGTTTGGACGGGCTTGCGGGAAGCACAAGTTTGGTTTACTTGTGCGGCGCGGCGGCATTTTTGATATATGCCGCTACAGAGGCTTTTTCGGCGGGAAGAACAGTCATCGGCGCAGAATATTTTAATCTTGTGATAGTATGCGCGAGCGTAATAGGGGCGTTGTGCGCATTTCTTATATTCAATGCTTTTCCCGCAAAAATTTTTATGGGAGATACAGGTAGTCTTGCGCTGGGCGCAGTGTGCGCCTGCGTGTTGTTGTTGAGCAAGTTTACGCTTTTGATACCGTTTTTGGGGATAATGTTTGCCGTGTCTTGCGTGAGCGTTATCGTACAGGTCGTATACTTTAAACTTACCAAAAAAAGAGTATTTTTAAAAGCGCCATTTCATCATCATTTGCAATTAAAAGGACTCGGAGAGTCTAATATATGCGCAATTTATAGTACTATTACAGGAATAGTATCTTTTGTTTGCTTTGTTTTTAGCATATAGGAGGATTTTGTGGAAAAAATTTTGATTTATGGCGTCAAATCGAGCGGTAAAGCGTTGTATCGGCTTTTGGTTAAAAACAATCAAGTTTTTTTGTTTGACGACGATAAAAACGCATTGAAAGATTATCCTAAACAAGTCGTATACGACGTAGGCGACGACATTGCGCAATTTGACAAATTGCTGATTTCTCCGAGCGTCAATCCGTCTAACAGTCTTGTCAAAAAGGCGCGCGATTGCGGCGTAAAAGTATTAAACGAATTTGAATTTAGTTTTTTTCGTTGTAAAGCGGACGGAATATATGTCACCGGCACTGACGGCAAAACCACTACCGTGAGCATGATAGAAAATATATTCAAACAAACAGAAAAAAGGTTTTTTACCGTAGGCAACATAGGCAATCCGTTTGCCGATTGTTGCGACAAAATAAAAAAAGACGATTTGGTCGTCGGAGAAGTTTCGAGTTTTATGTTGGACGGGTTTGTCGGTATATCTCCGCATATAGCGGCAGTTTTAAACGTGTTTCCCGACCATATTGACAGACATAAAACGATAGAAAACTACTCCGCCAAAAAATTTTCTATATGCAAAAACATGTCGCAAAAGGATATTTTTATCATAAATGCCGACGACGAGTTGACTAAACGGGCAAAAATCGAAACAAAAGCAAAAATATTGTCGGTAAGTCTATGCAAAAAAACGCAAGGTGCATATGTAGACAGCAAATCCGTTTATGCCGATATTGACGGCATAAAAACAAAACTTTTTGAGGTTGAAAATTTAAAGTTGAACGGGCTTCACAATCTTTATAATGCGATGTTTGCGGCGCTTTCCTGCTTTTGCTACGGAATCTTACCCGAATACATACGTAAAGGCATATCGGAGTTTTGCGGAGTGCCGCACAGGCAACAGATAGTCGCTCAAAAAGGGAGCGTTATTTTTGCAAACGACAGCAAAGCGACGACGCCTCATGCCACGCTTGCGGCAATACATACGTTTAAAGAAAAAAACATAGGATTGATACTCGGCGGTAGCGACAAAATGCTGAATTTAAGCGAAATTTTAGATTTTGGAAATGTATATTATTACGCTTTTGTCGGTCAAACCGCAGGTATTTTAAAGAGCGCGGCAGATAAGAAAAATTTACATAATTACGTCGTATGCGATGATTTGCATACTGCCGTAAACTTTCTCTACAAAAAACTAAAAAATATCGGCGGTGTAATTTTGCTCAGTCCTGCTTGCGCGAGTTTTGACAAGTACAAAGATTATCGCGAGCGCGGCGAAGATTTTGTTAGGGCGGTAAAGGAACTTTTATGACGTTACAATCAAAAAATTTGCATGCAAAAAGCAAGACGAATAGCGGCTTTGATTATATTCTTTTGGGCGCAGTTATCGTTTTGGTAGCGGCGGGCTTGACCTTTGTTTATAGCGCGGGGTATTATACGGCTCAAAAGCAAACCGGAAACAAATATTATTACCTATTTAAACAACTTACGGGGGCGGCAATAGGGGCGGTTTTGTTAGTGGCGGCATATTTTGTTCCGCAAAAAGTTTTAAAGAAGTCGGCGTTACCTTTGTTTTGCGTTTCTTTGGTTTTGTTGGGACTGGTGTTTGTTCCGCATATCGGCATAGAGAATTACGGCGCAAAACGATGGATTGGCGTTGGCGGTTTTAGTTTTCAACCGTCAGAAATAGCAAAATTTGCCTTTGTGTTATTTTGCGCTTACTATTTTGATAAAAACGGCGACAAATCGTACAAATTTTGGCGGTTTTTACCCATAATAGCGGCGGGCGGCGCAGTTTGCATTTTGATAATTGCAGAGCCTAATATGTCCGTAACCGTGTGCGTTGGCATCGTTATGTTGATAATGTTGCTCTTGTGCGGCATAAAAATTAAACATTTTGTATTGTTGCTGTTGCCCGCAATAGCGGCTGTTCCCGCGCTGATTTTTGCCGAACCGTACAGAATCAAACGGCTGCTTGCTTTTATCGACCCGTGGGCTAGCCCCAAAAACGAAGGGTATCAACTGATACAATCCTTATATGCGTTGGGAGGCGGCGGATGGTTTGGCGTCGGATTGTTTAACAGTCGGCAAAAATACAGTTTTTTGCCTTTTGCCGAAAGTGATTTTATTTTTTCGGTTATTGGCGAAGAAACGGGTTTGTTTGGCTGTTTGGTTGTGTTTGCCTTGTATCTTATCGTGATATGGCGCGGCATACGCATAGCGGTAAACGCAGACAACAAATTCGATACGATACTTGCCGGCGGCGTGACGGCGGTCATCGGGGTTCAAACTGCAATAAATTTTGCGGTAGTAACGGGGCTTATACCGCCGACAGGGATACCGTTGCCTTTTGTGAGTTATGGCGGAACTTCTCTCGTTGTGTTTATGGCGTCCGTCGGGTTGTTGTTTAATGCGGCAAAAAGAAAAACCTCTATTTTAGAATTTGGTCGGTTTTAACAAAAAACGCTTTAAAACCATATATTAAAGTATAAATCAACCGACAAATTTAAAGACAAAATAGAGGAATTATGGAAAAATATATTGTTAACGGCGGCAAACGTTTAGAGGGGCAATTAGAGGTTTACTCCGCAAAAAATTGCGTTCTTGCACTGCTTGCCGCTTCGATTTTAACGGAAAAAGAAGTAATAATACATAAATGTCCGCTTATTTCGGACGTATTCAGCATGATAAAAATATTGCAAAGCATAGGTTGCAAAGTACGGTGGCAAGCGGACACTCTCGTGCTCGATTGCAGCGTTTTGACCGACTCTCAAATTCCGTCGGAGTACGCAAAAGAGATAAGAAGCAGTTTGTTTTTGATGGGTTCTATGTTATCTCGCCAAAAAAAAGCGACGGCAAGTTTTCCCGGTGGTTGCGAAATAGGGATAAGGCCTATCGATTTGCACTTGAAAGGTTTTAAATCTTTAAACATACAAGTCACGGAAGAAGGTGGTTATCTTTACTGCGACGGCGCAAAAGCGCGCGGCGGGACGGTACATCTCGATTTTCCTTCCGTAGGCGCAACGGAAAACATAATACTCGCGGCGGTGCTTTTAAAGGGAACGACTCGGATAACAAACGCCGCCAAAGAGCCGGAAATCGTTTCTTTGCAAGATTTTTTAAATGCGATGGGCGCAAAAGTCAAAGGCGCAGGCACGGACACTATAGAAATCGAGGGGGTAAAAAAACTCGGCGGCGTGGAGTTTACGCCTATTCCGGACAGAATAGTTGCGGGAACGTATCTTATTGCCGCCGCGATGACGCAAGGAGAATTATTGCTCACAAACTGTATACCGCGTCACATTGAGTCGTTGACGGATAAATTAAAAAACACTACAAAAATCATTACCTACGACAACGGCATTTACATACGTTCGGACAGTCGCCCGCAAAGCGTGCCGATAATAGAAACTATGCCTTATCCGAGTTTTCCTACTGATTTGCAGGCTCAAATGCTTGCTTTGCAAACTATAAGCGAAGGGAGCAGTATGGTAGTTGAAAACATCTTTGAAACTCGTTTTAAACACATAGCAGAACTGACAAAAATGGGAGCGGACATAGTAGTCAAAGGAAAAATCGCGCTGGTGCGCGGGGTAAAAAAACTTCATTGTGCAAACGTGACGGCGCACGATTTGAGAGGAGGGGCAGCTCTCGTTTTGGCTGCGCTTGCCGCAGAAGGTAGGACGGAAATAGACGAGATACGGCACATACAACGCGGATATTGCGATCTTGACAAGGCTTTTAATTCCGTCGGCGCGGAAATTGCGTCCGAATAGTACAAAACGATATAAAAAATTACAAACAAAAAGGCACAAATTTTAATGTGTCTTTTTTAATTGTTTGACAATCGGCGAGTAAAACTGTATAATACTACAAAAGAGGTAAAAATGGCAAAAAACAGATTGCTCGTTATATTTACTGTTTTGATAGTGCTGGTAGTGTTTGTAGTACTCGGCAGCACTGTTTTCACGTTGCAAAAGGCAGAACTGTATTTTGTCGCTTATGACGCCAAAACACAAAAAACGGTATATGTCGACGCTCCGGAAAATTATTCGGATATAAACGTTTCTTCGCTCATTGCCGACGCAAAAGGCAAAAGCATCTTTTTTTATCCTGCGTCTAAACTGATATCAAAAATTCAAACCGCATATCCGTATTTGCGGGTGGTAGGCACGCAAAGACTTTTTCCCGACAAAATCGAGTTGTACGTGACAGAACGCGAGCCTGTGGCTTATACGAGCGTAGACGGCACGTATTACTTGTTGGATTCTTCGCTTTTTGTTTTAGAAACTTCTGCAACGCCTTACTTTGGATATATCGGTATTGACTTTGGCGCGGGAGTGCTTGACAAAACTCAAACGGCGGGTACGGCGTTATCTTTTTCTAAAAACGCAGAAAGAATCGACCAAATGACCGCCGTACTGTCGGGGTTGTGGCAAATATATTACGACGTTCCGCAAATGCCTACGCTTGTAAGGAGTATGCGGTTTGACGTTTATAAAAATAAGGAAAGCGTAGTCATAGAAACGCAAACCGGCGCAAATATATGGCTTGTTTCTCCGCAAAAGAGCACTGCGGCAAAACAATTGTCGGCGGGATACGGTATTTATTCCAAACAAGGAGCAAAGGACAACACGGCGGCGGGCGTGCAGATATACTGCTTTGACCCCGACTCCGGAAATGCGATTACAAACTGATACGCAAACAAAACGTATCAAATTGACGAATTACTGAGAGGATAAAGCTTATGGGATTGTTTTCCAAACAAACGGACGTAGCCGTTCTCGATATAGGTAGCGGCAAATTGTCCGTCATGATAGGCAAAAAAACAAAGGACGGTTTTATAGTAACGGTTCAAAGCGAGTGTCGATACGACGGTTTTATTGACGGGGAGTGGGTTGACGAGGACAAACTGCCCGACCGTTTTAGTACCGTCATCACTCAAGCCGAGCGAATTTACGGCAAAAAAATCAAAGAATTGTATGTGGGAGTTCCCGGCGGATTTACTTCCGTCAACGCTTGCGAAGCGACGGTGACGTCAAAATTTAAAAAGAAGTTTGACAAAGCGGACGTTGCCGAGATTCTCACTAAAGCAAATATTCACAAGGACGACGCAAGATACAAAGCGATAAACCGTTCTCCCGTCTATTACGTCGTAAACGACCAAAAAAAGGTTGTCGATCCCGTAGGTTGCGTCGGAACAAAACTTACGGGGCTCGTTTCGCACATTTATGCCGACGTAAGATTTTTAAACAAAGTTACCGAAATTCTCAACAGGTTGGGCATTTTTAAAATAGAATTTGTAAGCAGTTGCCTTGCGGAAAGTTGGTTTTTGTTTGACTATACGGCGCGCGACAATTACGTTTTGCTCGTCGATATAGGGTACATAACCACAAACGTTATGTTGGTATGCGGCGACGGCTTGATTTATTTAAAAACATTTGCGTTGGGTAGCGGATTTTTGTACAGCGATTTGGCGCAGGTACTCGACATAGATTACTCGTCTGCGGAAAGTTTAAAAACTTTGTTGAATCTCAACCTTGAGTTTGACAGCGACGACACTTACGCATTAAAAAACGGTCAGACGGTAAATGCGGAAAAAGCCAACTTTGTCGTAAAGGCAAGGTTGGAAGAAATTGCCTTTTACGTTTCTCGGTGTATTTCTTTGTGTCCGTATCCCGTAGACCCCGAAACAAAACTATATCTCACGGGCGGCGGCATAGCGTTTTTGAAAGGCGGAGTAGAGTATCTTTCCTACTGCTTAAACAAAAGGGTAAAGCGCGCGCACTCAAACAATCCGTTAGCGGACAAACCGCAATATTCTACCGCTTACGGTTTGGTGGATATTGCGCTTAAACAGTTGTAAATTACAAGGAGACAGGTATGGATAATATGTTTGAAGATACATACGGCGCGGCGGCAAAAGTCGCGCAAATCAAAGTCATAGGCGTGGGCGGCGGCGGTAATAACGCCGTCAACAGAATGATACAGTCGGGGATAAAAAGCGCAAGTTTTATTGCGGTAAACACCGACAAACAAGCGTTGTACTTGTCAAAAGCGCCGCAACGCATACAAATAGGCGAAAAAATTACCAAAGGTCTTGGCGCGGGCGCAAATCCCGACATAGGGCGTCAGGCGGCTGAAGAAAGTCGCGATTACATTAAGGAAGCGCTCAAAGGCACAGACCTTGTGTTTATTACTGCGGGCATGGGCGGCGGCACTGGTACGGGCGCAGCGCCGGTCATTGCCGCTATGGCTAAGGAAATGGGCATACTCACCGTTGCCGTAGTCACAAAACCTTTTGCGTTTGAAGGACGCCGCCGTATGGAAAATGCGGAAATGGGCATAAACAATCTTCGCAAAAACGTAGATACTTTGGTCATTATTCCCAACGACAAACTTACTCAAAACTTTTCCAAAGATATTACCGTTGTGGAGGCGTTTCAGCGCGCGGACGACGTTTTGAGGCAAGGTATACAAGGTATATCCGACATTATAGTTTTTCCGTCGCTAATCAATCTTGACTTTGCCGACGTCAGAACCATAATGGAAAACAGAGGAATGGCGCACATGGGACTTGGCGTCGGTAGAGGAGAAAATCGTACTTTGGAGGCTGTTCGTCAAGCGGTGTACAGCCCGTTGTTGGAAACTACCATAGAAGGAAGTATGGGACTAATAATCAATATTACCGGCGGCGTATCTCTCACAATGAGCGAGATCCAACACGCCGTTAGTCTCGTACAGGAAATCATCGACAAATCCGCCGCACTCATATTTGGCGCGGACATAAGAGAAGACATCGACGACGAAGTTCAGGTCACTATTATCGCGACGGGATTTGAAGCGAAACCGAGCGAAAACTTGAATGCTCCCGTCAAAAATTATTTTGCAACGCCGACGTCGGACGATATTACTCCCACAAAAGAGTTGTACGGAAGCAGAATAAACAACGGTTATTCGGACGATGCGGAAGCAAAGCAATCTGCTATGCAAGAGCAATTGCAACAGGAGCGTTATCAAGCGCAACAGCAAAACAAAAACGACGGATTGATTGCTCCTAATCTCACGTTGGAAAACAACAGCGATATACCCGCATTTTTGCGCAAATTAAAAAAATAAATCAAACTATACTGCATAGAGGCAAAAAATGAAAAGATTATTGCTAAAATACTTATATTCAGACACACAAAAATATGCCGATCAAATCGTCACGGTATGCGGTTGGGCGCGTACGATAAGAGATAGTAAAGCGTTCGGTTTTATAGAACTCAACGACGGAAGTTGTTTTAAAAGCGTACAAGTCGTTTTTGAAAACGACGTAATAGACAATTATGACGAGATTGCGCGATTAAACGTCGGTAGCAGTCTTATCGTCACGGGCAAAGTTACGCTTACTCCGCAAAACAAGCAACCTTTTGAAATTAAGGCGACCAAAATAGAGGTCGAAGGCAAATCTACTGCGGATTTTCCGCTCCAAAAAAAGCGGCATTCCGTAGAGTTTTTGAGAGAAATAGCGCATTTGCGTCCTCGCACCAACCTTATCGGCGCGGCAATGAGAGTGCGTAGCGTGGCGGCTTTTGCTATCCACAAATTCTTTAACGAAAGGGGTTTTGTATACGTGCATACTCCCATAATAACAACGAGCGATTGCGAAGGCGCGGGAGAAATGTTTAGAGTTACCACGCTCGACTTCAACAATCTTCCCAAAACTCCCGACGGCAAAGTCGACGAAAAACAGGACTTTTTTGGAAAATATGCGGGGCTTACCGTGTCGGGGCAACTCAACGGAGAGGCTTATGCGTTGGCTTACGGCAATATTTATACTTTTGGACCTACTTTTCGCGCAGAGCACTCCAACACGCAACGTCATGCGGCGGAGTTTTGGCAAATAGAGCCGGAAATTGCTTTTGCCGATTTACGCGACGATATGCAATTGGCGCAAGATATGGTAAAGTACGTAATAAACTACGTTTTGGAAAATTGCCCGCAGGAAATCGAATTTTTTAATACTTTTGTCGATACTTCTTTAAAGGAAAGACTGACGGCGCTCGTCAATAGCGAGTTTGGCCACGTGACCTATACGGAAGCGGTAGAGATACTTAAAAAGCACAACGATTCCTTTGATTATCCCGTGCACTGGGGTAGCGATTTGCAAACCGAGCATGAAAGGTTTTTGACGGAAAAAATATTTAACGGACCTGTGTTTGTAACAGATTACCCGCAGGAAATCAAATCATTTTATATGCGCTTAAACGATGACGGAAAAACGGTTGCCGCTATGGATATGCTTGTACCCGGCGTAGGAGAACTAATAGGCGGCAGTCAAAGAGAAGAACGCTTGGAATTGTTGGAAAAACGCATCGAACAACTCAAAATGAACAAAGATATTTATCAATGGTATCTTGACTTGCGTCGTTACGGCGGCACAAAACACGCAGGTTTCGGACTTGGTTTTGAAAGACTTATCATGTATCTGACAGGCATAAGCAACATCAGAGACGTCATACCTTTCCCGCGTACGGTCAACAACGCAATGTTTTAAAACGTTGTCTGATACTTTGTTTAGTAGCGTATCGTTGTATGCAAATTTTAAACCTCTCGGTTTCGAGAGGTTTTTTGTCGGGGTTTTATTTGTCTTTGTTGCGACAAACCAAACATACGGATTTTTTGTTGTCGTCGCACCCGAAGGATAGTTCTGCGCCGTTAAGGCAAAGACGACAGTCAAACTTGTTGCTTTTGCACTCGCACGGCGGCGGACAACACGGGGGCGGGCATTTATCGCAAATTTTTGCTTTTTCGTAATCGTGTTGGTTTTTAAAAGTCCTTAAATTCACTTTTTAAAAACCTCCTCGCTTATAAATATGATTTTAGATAAAAAAATGTCCTTAATACACTTGCAAAAATACCGCGTTATGGTGTATAATTGATAAAACAACTTTGGAGGTTAATATGGTTTTTGAAAAAGTACAAGCCTTATTGGCGGATCAACTTAATATAGAGAAGGATAAAGTCACGACGGAATCAAACATTATAAACGATCTCGGCGCGGATTCTCTCGACGTTGTGGAAATGCTTATGACGTTGGAGGAGGAGTACAGTATCTCCGTACCCGACGACGTTGCAATGGAGTTAAAAACCGTCGGCGATATAGTCAAATACGTAGAAGAACACAAATAGTTTTTTAGCGGGACGTTTAATACGTCCCTTTTTAATATGTATAGAGAAGTTTGCGAATTTATCGAGTTTAATTCTGAAGAATCCTTTAAAAAATTTTCCGAACGTATAGTAAACTCTCCCACGCCTATGGCAGGTGTGCGCGTTCCCGTGTTGAGAAAATATGCGCGGCGGCTTGTTTTAGAGCAAAGTATCGACAATATTATGCTTTTGCCCGACAATCAATATGTAGAAATTGATTTTATCAAAGGTTTTTGCGTTGTGTACTGCAAGAGTTCTGACGCCAAAAAACAAAATTTGCTTTGCGCGCTTTCTAAAAAATGGGATACTTGGGCGGTTTGCGACAGCGTTTGCGCAACTATTAAATGCGACAAAAATTCTAACGGTTGGTTTGATTTTTTTTCTCAACTTGCAAAAAACGATAATAGCAAAAATTTTGAATTTAGACTCGGTATTGTAGGCATACTCGATAATTTTGTTGATAAAGCACATTTTAACGATATATTAAAAATTATCAACAAACCGCAGTTTAATCATTCATATTACGGTGATATGGCTGTATCGTGGTTGTTGTCGGAGATGCTTGTCAAGATGTTTGGCGATACTACAGAGTTTTTGACGAGCGCAGATTGTTTGTTGCCAAAATTCATATTTAACAAAGCCATACAAAAAGCGACGGAATCTTACCGATTAACGACGGAACAAAAAATATACCTTAAATCGCTAAAAAAATAAACCCGTTTTTTTGTCGGTTGGCAAGTAAAACCCCGAGTAAAAGCATAAACTAAATTTTGTAAGGAAAGTTTTTATGCGGGAATTGATTGTCGACGCGGACGTAAACGATAAATATTTTATTGACCATATATACGACAAAATACTTCCGTCGGTAAAATCGGTAGGCGGTTTGTGCGTTGTCGCAGAGGCAAACGAAAGAAGTTGTTTGGGTATTGTCGTTGCCGACGAATGCGCAAGCGCCTTAAACAGAGAACTCAAAGCGTTGGTTGCGGAAGTGTTGGCGGTAGGCTTTAAATGCAGATATTTGCAAGAGCGCATCGCGGTAAACGCCGACACCTTGTTGGGGAAAACGTTGTTTAACACTATGTGCGTGTTTGACAGTAATTATGACGCTAATTATATAAAACGGCGCATATACGATTATGAAAAAATCTCGCTTGACGGTTGTTACAACTTTAGAATAGGGGAAATCAAACAAAAGTGGGACGAAGTAATAAACTTATCCAACAGTTATAGCGGGTTTTTGGCGGACAAAGAAGTTTTGTACGAGTTTTTAGTATATCTTTTGGAAGCGATACCGAGTCTTGCGGATTGTATTACCGTTGTAATTTCTGACGACGGCAAAAATTTTGTGTTGTTTAACGACGACGGAAAAATGTTGGTCAAATTCAACACCTATTACAAGCAGTACGATATAGCCGAACAAATAATATTTAATCTGATATGTTTTAATCCCGCAGTGGTAAAACTTTGCGGAAAATACAAACTGCTCGGCAACGATTTTTTTAATATTGCAAACCGCTTGTTTCAGGTAAAAGAATATATCGGATAGATTTTTTAATCAAAAGCGATAAAAACAGTTGACATTTTTTTAAAAAGTGCTAAAATAACTTACAACTTAAAAGCACATAGAAAAAGACATGTGGATATTCTAAACCTTTTTAAGCGAGCGTGTTACGGTGTGAGTCACGCAAAAGGCGTTTATCCGTACCACTTTTTCTGCTTAACCGTTGTGAGCGGCTAATCTCACGATAAAGAGGTCGACGGCACGTCGGCAATAAAGGTGGAACCGCGGATATCGATTTTATTCGTCCTTTTGTTTAAAAGGACGGTTTTTTTTATTTTGGAGGTACAGCATGATAAACGTTACGTTACCTGACGGGAGTATAAAACAATTTGAGCAAAACGTTGTCGCTTTGGACGTGGTAAAGGCGATAAGCGAAGGTCTTGCGCGCAACGCCGTTTGTGCGGAGATTGACGGCAGACTTTGCGATTTGAACGAAGTAATCGCTAACGACTGCGCTTTTAGGGTATACACGTTTAAAGACGAGCAAGGCAAAAACGTTTATAGACACACGACGAGTCATATTCTTGCGCAAGCGGTAAAAAATATTTATCCTACCGCAAAATTAGCGATAGGACCTGCGGTAAAAACGGGTTTTTATTACGATTTTGATTTTAAATCCCCGATAACGCAAGACGATTTTGCCGCGATAGAAACGGAAATGAAAAAAATAATCAAGGCGGATTTGCCTATAGTACGCAAGGTCGTCACCATTAGAGAAGCAAAAAAGATGTTTGCCGACGAGCCTTATAAACTCGAACTTTTGCAGGACATAAAGGACAAGACTGTCAGCATATATGCACAAGGTGATTTTTATGATATGTGCAGAGGTCCTCACCTTTCGAGTACGGGCAAAGTAAAGGCGATTAAACTCACGAGTCTTGCCGGCGCATACTGGCGCGGTGATAGCAAAAACAAAATGTTATCGCGCATTTACGGAACGTCTTTTGACAAAAAAGCCGACCTTGACGATTATCTTGTAAAGGTGGAAGAAGCAAAAAAACGCGACCACAACAAATTAGGCAGAGAACTAAATTTGTTTATGACCGACGAATTGATAGGGCAAGGATTGCCGCTTTTGATGCCAAAAGGCGCAAGAATAATCAAAACTTTGCAACGCTGGGTAGAGGACGAGGAAGAGCGTCGCGGTTATCAATACGTGCGCACGCCTTTTATGGCAAAGAGCGATTTGTACAAGACAAGCGGTCACTGGTATCACTACCTTGACGGAATGTTTGTTTTGGGCGATCCCGAAAAAAGCGATACGGAAGAAGTTTTGGCATTAAGACCGATGTCTTGTCCGTTTCAGTTTGAAATCTACAAAAACGGCGTAAAAAGTTACAAAGATTTGCCTATCCGTTACAACGAAACCGCTCCGTTGTTCCGCAACGAAAACAGCGGCGAAATGCACGGACTTATTCGTGTGCGTCAATTTACGCTTGCCGACGGTCACATCGTATGTCGCCCCGACCAAATAGAAGAAGAATTTTTGGGCGTGTTTGACCTTATCCGCTATCTCAACACTACTCTCGGTATGGCTGACGACGTAACGTACAGATTCAGTCGTTGGGACCCCGCAAACAAGGAAAAATATATAGATAATCCTGAAGCGTGGGAGCATAGCGAAACCAAAATGAAACAAATTCTCGACAAAGCGGGCATACCGTATTACGAGGCGAAAGGCGAAGCGGCTTTTTACGGTCCTAAACTCGACGTACAGAGCGTAAACGTATTTGGCAAAGAGGACACGCTGTTTACTATACAGATAGACTTTGAGTTGGCGCAGCGTTTTGATATGACTTACGTTGACGAAAACGGAAACAAACAATATCCGTTTATCATTCACCGCAGCAGTATAGGTTGTTACGAGCGCACTTTGGCTATGCTTATAGAAAAGTATGCGGGCGCGTTTCCGACGTGGCTTGCGCCTGTTCAGGTAAAAGTGATAAGTTTGACCGACCGCACAAAACAAAACGCTCTCGACATCGCAAACCGTTTAAAAACAAAGGGAATTTATGCGGAAGCGGACGTACGCAACGAAAAAGTCGGCTTTAAAATAAGAGAAGCGCAACTCGATAAAGTGCCTTATATGCTTATTATCGGCGATAAGGAAGCGTCCGACGGCACGGTTGCGGTACGCAGTCGCAAAGACGGAGATATAGGAAGTATGTCTATCGACGAATTTGAAACAAAAATCCTCAAAGAAATAGCCGACAAAGTTCATGACTAAAAATTTTTAAAATTTTTGATAAAAACGGTTGACAACGTCAGCCGTTTTTGTTATTATAGTTGAGCAGAAAAGCAGAGTCACTCTCACCTTGTCGGTTTTTTGTATCGAAAGGTCAAGCAATATACGTCATTTGACGCGTTTTGAGATGTGGACTTTTCTGTTCACATTTTTTTTTTGGAGGTAAACGGCTATTAAAGAACTTCAAACCAACGAGCAGATAAGAGATAAGGAAGTGCGTCTTATCGGCGCAGACGGATCTCAACTCGGTATTTTTAGCGCATACAACGCTCAAAAGATTGCAGACGAAGCTCATCTCGATTTAGTTAAAATTTCTCCTACGGCAAACCCGCCGGTGTGCAAAATAATGGATTACGGCAAGTATCGTTATGAGCAGACAAAAAAGGAGAAGGAAGCCAAAAAGAACCAAAAAATAGTGGAAATTAAGGAAATTCGTCTTTCTATGACCATAGACGAAGGCGACCTTAACACAAAAGCAAAAAATGCGGCAAAGTTTTTTAAAGACGGCAACAAGGTAAAAGTGTCTTTGCGACTTCGCGGACGTCAGATGGCGTACGTGAGCGAAGGTATCGCCGTGACGCTTAAATTTGCGGAGTCTTTGAGCGATTACGCCGTCATAGAAAAAAAGCCCGTTGCGGAGGGACGCTTTATTACGATGATTATGGCACCGATTACAAGCAAACAACCCGCCGTATCGGCACAAAAAACAGCATCAAACGGAGGAAACAAAAATGCCTAAACAAAAAACACACAGTGGCGCGGCAAAAAGGTTCAGCGTCAAAAAGTCCGGCAAGGTCAAGAGATCTCAAATGGGCAAAAACCACATTCTGACCAAAAAAACGACCAAACGCACTCGTGGTTTGCGCGGTCCCGCTTATGTCGATAAAGCGCAGGAAAAGACAATCAAACTTATGTTGCCGTACTAATACTGGAGAGGTGAAGATTTATGAGAATTAAACGTGGCGTAAACGCCGTTAAAAAACGCAGAAAAATATTGAAACTTGCCAAAGGTTACTTTGGTTGCAAAAGCAAAAACTACCGTATCGCGCGTGAAGCGGTAATGAAGTCCGGCAATTATGCTTATATCGGACGCCGCCTCAAAAAGAGAGATTTCCGCAATCTTTGGATTGCTCGTATCAACGCTGCAGC
Organism: uncultured Clostridia bacterium; assembly: GCA_934230325.1. Classification (GTDB taxonomy): domain Bacteria; phylum Bacillota; class Clostridia; order Christensenellales; family CAG-314; genus SFEB01. The sequence continues at coordinate 105,535 of CAKQEP010000004.1, forward strand.
GAGAGCAAACGGCTTGTCTTACAGCAAACTTATGCACGGTCTTAAAGTTGCAAAAATTGATTTAAACCGCAAAGTTTTGGCTGATATCGCAGTAAACGACAGCAAAGCGTTTGCAAAATTAGCAGAAACTGCCAAAGCCAACCTCAACTAACGACTTCAGGGTTAATCGTCACAACCAAAAACCTTTTGATTTGCTTTTTGCCGATTTGTTTATCGGTGTAAAACTTGTTTAAAGGTTGCATATCGTTTTTGCGATATTTTCGACGAGATAATTAAACGTAAACGACCGACGACGCGCTATCGGTCATGTCTAACGAAGTTTAACGCATAATTAGCCGTCAGAAACCCCGCAAAAATAAATAGTATGACGATTGTTAACCCTTGCCTTCAATTTTTTGTTGAAGGCTTTTGTTTTTTTATGATAACGAGCGCAACAAACATCAACATCACGCAAGCGAAAAAACTTCTGCAAAAAAAATACCGTGACGAATACGGACTTTTTCTCATAGAAGGGGCAAAACTTGCAAAAGAGGCATTAGATAAAAACGTCGATATAAAATATTTTATTTTGGACGTTGCCGCTAACGAGTCTTGCGCGTCTTTAGCAAACGAAAGCGGTATGCCTGTTTTTTCGGTGCAGAGCAACGTGTTTAAATCCCTTACGGATTCCGTAACCCCGCAAGGTATAATTGCTGTTGCCGCAAAACCCGAAACGACGTTGCGTTCACCAAAAGGCAAATGTCTTATTTTGGAAAAATTGCAAGATCCTACTAACGTAGGCGCAATATTGCGTACCGCAGCCGCGACGGGGTACAACGAAGCCTATTTAATCGACTGCGCAGACGCTTTTTCCCCAAAGAGCATCAGATGCGGTATGTCGTCGCAATTTTGTCTTGATATTTTTGAGGGCGATTTTGAAGAAATTTTTGACGCGGTGAGCAAAACTTGCGCCGTAGTGTGCGCCGATATGGACGGCAAAGATATTTTTGACGAAAACACAAAAATTCCCGCAAAGCACGCGCTTCTTTTGGGAAGCGAAGGTAAAGGCGTTTCTGCCGCCGCAAAACAAAAAAGCGATTTTACGGTTAGTATTCCTATGCAAAACAAAATGGAATCGCTCAACGTTTCCGTCAGCGCGGGTATACTGATGTACGTATTAACAAACAAGTGCAAATAATTTGGAGGTAATTATGTCCGGTCATAGCAAGTGGGCAAATATTAAAAGAAAAAAAGAAAAAACCGACGCCGTAAAAGGCAACGTTTTTACTAAAATAGGCAGAGAAATCGCAGTAGCCGTCAAAGCCGGCGGAAGCGATCCCAACAACAACAGCAAGCTTTACGACGTCATAGCAAAAGCCAAAGCAAACAATATGCCCAACGACAACATTATGCGCAGTATCAAAAAGGCGGCGGGCGAGTTGGGTAACATAAATTACGAAAAACTCGTTTACGAAGGCTACGGCATTGGCGGTAGCGCAGTGATTGTGGAGTGCTTGACGGACAACAACAACCGTACGGCGGGCGATATTCGCAGTTATTTTGCAAAATGCGGCGGAAGTCTCGGTACTACCAACTGCGTATCTTTTATGTTTGACAAAAAAGGCGTAATAGCGTGCGAAAAGCCCGATAATATGACGGAAGACGATATTTTTGAAGCGGCTTTGGACGCAGGTGCGGACGATGTTTTGGTAGAAGAAGAAACAGTCGTGGTTTATACCGCTCCCAACGATTTGGACGCGGTAAAAGACGGGCTTGTTTCCAAAGGTCTTACCATTATGAGCGCAGAAGTCGAGTGGTTGCCGCAAAACACGGTCACGTTAAACGACGAGCAACTTGCAAAATTCAACAAAATGCTCGATTTGTTTGACGATAACGACGACGTACAAAACGTTTATCACAACGTCAGCATGCCTGACGACGAGGAGTAGTCCGTTGCGTATTCTCGGGATTGATCCCGGCCTTGCTACTATAGGCTACGGCGTGATAGAAACAAACGGATGTCACGTCAAGGTTGTAGACTACGGCGTAATCACCACTCCTAAAGACGAAAATACTGCCGTTCGCCTTGCAATGATTGACGAGGCGGCGGAGGCTCTTATCAAAAAATTCAATCCCGACGTCGTTGCGATGGAGGAATTGTTTTTTAATACAAACGTCACGACAGGTATCAAAGTGGCTATGGCAAGAGGCGTTTTGCTTGTAGCGGCGGTCAAACACTGCGGCGAATTGTACGAGTATACGCCTTTGCAAATCAAACAAGCGATGGTCGGGTACGGCAGAGCGGACAAAAAGCAAGTTCAGGAAATGGTAAAAGTTTATCTTAAGTTGGAACAAATACCAAAACCTGACGACGCCGCCGACGCGCTTGCAGTAGCCCTGACTCATGCCCAAACGGGAAAACTTGCGGACAACTTCCGCATTTGACAAAGAAAATATGATTAGTTTTATTTGCGGAGAAATTGCCGATATAGTAGATAATACCGTCGTTATAAACAACAACGGTATGGGTTTTGAGTTGACGGTAAGCAACCTTACTTTGATAGGTTTAAAAATCGGAGAAAAAACGCAACTTTTTACCTATATGCAGGTGCGCGAGGACGATATATCGCTTTTTGGTTTTACTACGACGCGTGAAAGGGATATGTTTTTAAAACTTACTTCCGTTGCGGGGGTAGGACCTAAAGTTGCGCTCACCGTGCTGTCTTCTTACAACCTTGACGACCTTGCTCTCAATATTTTGGAGGGCAACGCCGCCGCTTTGACGCGGGTAAAAGGTTTAGGCAAAAAAACTGCAGAACGCATTATTTTGGAGTTGAAAGAAAAAATTTCTCCGTTTGAAATAGTTTCTAATCGTCCGACAAAGCCGCAGGCAAGCCAAATGACGACGGAGGGAGAACAAGCGGTAGATTTGCTTGTTTCTCTCGGACTCAAACGTGAGGAAGCGCAACAAAAAGTTCTCAAATGCATAGCCGACGGTAATGAGTCGTGCGAGCAGATACTTGCAAACGCTCTCAGGAGTTGACATTATGCAAAACGATTTAATAAAAAGCACGCTTGAAGATACGATAGAAGAAGCGGAAGAAAATATTCTTCGTCCGACGCGTCTTGTCAACTATATCGGGCAGGAAGAAGTAAAGAGCAACCTTAATATATATATAGAAGCGGCAAAAACCAGAGGAGACAGTCTTGACCACGTGTTGTTGTACGGTCCACCGGGATTAGGTAAAACGACTTTGGCGCATATTATTGCCAACGAGTTGGGCAGCAACATCACGGTAACCAGCGGTCCCGCAATAGACAGGGCTGCGGATCTTGCGGCAATTCTTACAAATCTCAACACCAACGACGTATTGTTTATAGACGAAATTCATCGTCTTAATCGTCAAGTGGAAGAAATTTTGTATCCAGCGATGGAAGATTTTTGTCTTGATTTTATCGTGGGCAAAGGTCCGAGCGCAAAAAGTTTGCGGTTGCCATTAAAGCATTTTACGCTTGTAGGCGCAACGACAAAAGCGGGCAATCTTTCCGCTCCTTTACGCGACAGATTCGGCGTGCATGCTCGATTAGAAATTTATACTCCGCAACAACTTAAAACAATCATTACAAACAGCGCAAACGTTTTGCAAGCGCACATTACGCCGGAAGCGAGCCTTATCATATCGCAACGCAGTCGCGGCACTCCGAGAATAGCAAACCGCTTGTTAAAGCGTGTTCGTGATTTTGCGCAAGTCAAAAACGGTGGCAAAATAGACGCGGACGTCACGGAATTTGCGCTTAACGCAATGGGCGTTGACAATCTCGGGCTTGACAAAACGGACAAAAACGTCATATTGTCTATGATTGACAAATTTGGCGGCAGACCTGTCGGACTTGACACGATAGCCGCAAGCACGGGCGAGGACGCAACGACTATAGAAGACGTATACGAGCCGTATCTTTTGCAAATCGGTTTTATTGCGCGCACGCCGAGAGGGCGCGTAGCGTTGCCTGCGGCGTATGAGCATTACGGCAGAAAAGTTTCCGCCAACGCTTACCAACAAATAGATTTATTAGACAAGGACTTTTTACAAAATGAAGACAAGCCTGTTTGATTACGCTTTGCCGGAAGAACTCATAGCGCAGACTCCCGTAGAGCCGCGCGACAGTTCTCGCTTGCTGGTGTTTGACAGAGCAACCGACGCGATACAACACAAACATTTTTACGATATAGTCGATTATCTCAAATCGGGCGACGTACTCGTGGTAAACAACACAAAAGTTTTGCCTGCCCGCATTTACGGGGAGCGGGAAGGGACGCGCGGCAAAGTAGAAATTCTTTTACTCAAACGCAACGACCTTACGCACTGGGAGATAATTTTAAAACCCGCAAAAACCGCTCGTATCGGCACTCGATATACTTTCGGGGACAAACTCACGGGAGAAATAACGGCGCTCGGCGACGAAGGTTGCCGCACGATAAACTTTTTTTACGACGGAGTATTTGAAGATATTTTGCAACAGGTAGGTCAGATGCCTTTGCCGCCTTATATCAAGCAAAAATTAGAGGACAAAACGCGTTACAACACGGTTTACTCAAAAATAGACGGAAGCGCCGCCGCTCCTACTGCGGGATTGCACTTTACGGAGCAACTTTTGCAAAAAGTCAAAGATAAAGGGGTAACGATTGCGGAAGTTTTGCTTCACGTAGGTTTGGGAACGTTTAGACCTGTCAGCGCGGAAGATACGTCCGAGCATCACATGCACAGCGAGTATTACCGCGTAGACCAAGCGACAGCCGACCTTATCAACGCCGCAAAAAGCGAAGGACGTCGCATAATAGCCGTCGGCACTACGAGCGTGAGAGTTTTGGAAAGCGCGACAGGCGACGACGGGCTACTAAAAGCGGGCGACGGAAACACCGACATATTTATTTATCCACCGTACAAATTTAAGATGGTGGATAGTCTTATCACAAACTTTCACTTGCCAAAAAGCACTTTGATGATGCTTGTGTCCGCATTAAGCACACGCGAAAGAATGTTGCAGATATACGATATTGCGGTACGACAAAAATACAGATTTTTCAGTTTTGGCGACGCAATGTTTATAATCTGATTTTGCAAAATTATTATACTTATAGTTCGCCGCAACGGACGATCGCAAAGACGCAAAAGGCAGTATACAAAAAAATAATGGAAAAATTTAAATTTCAACTGATAAAAACGGAAAAACACACGGGAGCGCGACTCGGCGTCTTTACCACACCGCACGGCGAGATACAGACGCCTATTTTTATGCCGGTAGGCACTGCGGCGACGGTAAAATCATTGTTGCCCGACACGGTAAAAGAACTCGGCGCGCAAATACTCTTGTGCAACACTTACCATCTTTACTTACGCCCGACAAGCGAAATCGTCAAAAAAGCGGGCGGCTTGCACAAATTTATGCACTGGGACAGACCGATACTGACCGACAGCGGCGGTTTTCAAGTGTTTAGTTTGAGCGGAATGAGAAAAATCACCGACGAAGGCGTTACTTTTCGCTCTCACGTAGACGGAAGCAAACACCTTTTTACGCCGGAAAAAGTTGTGGATATTCAACATAACTTGGGTAGCGATATTATAATGGCGTTTGACGAGTGCAGCGAGCACGGTTATGACCACAAAAAGGCGCAAAAAGCAATGACTCGAACGCTGTCGTGGTTGGACAGATGTTATAAACGTCACAACGCAGACGATACGCATGACCATCAAATGCTTTTTCCCATTATACAAGGCAATTTTTATGACGATTTGCGTGTTACGAGCGCAAAAGAAACTGCTCCATACGCAAAGTGCGGCATAGCAATAGGCGGTTTGTCCGTAGGAGAGCCGAGCGAAACTTTTGTAAAAATGCTTGACGTATTGCAACCGTACTACCCGACAAATATGCCGCGTTATCTCATGGGGGTAGGCACGCCCGACTATATATTTGACGGCGTTTTGCGCGGGATAGATATGTTTGACTGTGTTTTGCCCACACGCATAGCGCGCAACGGCACTGCTATGACGTCAAAAGGCAAAGTCGTAGTACGCAACAGCGTATACAAAGAGGATTTTTCTCCTTTGGACGACGAATGCGACTGTTATTGTTGCAAAAACTTTACCAAAGCATATCTGCGCCACCTTGTAAACTGCGGCGAAATTTTAGGCGCAGAACTATTGAGTATTCACAACGTTCATTTTTTGCTAAATCTGACCAAAAACATCAGAAAAGCGATAGCAGAGGACAATTTGCTCGACTTCAAAAATGAATTTTATGCGAAATACTACAAAATCAAGCAGGTTTAGTTGATTATTTACAAAATAATTGATATAATCATGTTACAATAAAAATAAAAAACAAGGAGATAGACAAAAATGTTTAATATGCTCAACAATACGCTAATGTTTTTTGAGGGCGAAAACACAAACAAAAGCACGATTCCGCAATGGCTCATTTACGTCATACTCGGCGCGCTCGTCGTATTTATGATAGTGACAAGCCTTCTTCAACGCAGAAAGCAAAAGAAACAGGCAGAACAAATGACCAACAATCTCAAAATCGGTGCAACGATAACCACCATCGGCGGTATCGTCGGTACGCTTATTCGCATGGACGAAGAACAAGGTTGCTACTATATCGAAACGGGTATCGACGACAATAAACACGTTTTAAAGATAGTTAAAAACGCAATTTATTCCGTTCACTCTCAAACGCCTTCCGAAGAAGTGGAAGAAGTCACCAACGAAATCAAGTAGTGTTTTAATCAATCTTTCCTTTACAAAAGGCAGTACGCTGACGTACTGCCTTTTGTCTTTGCGGTATTTTTTAGTATCAAGTTTATATATGGAATTTTTTAATGTATATGTTGGACATGTGTAGATTTTTTCGTGTTATGGAAATATTGCGGGGGGGGGGTAGTATTATTCTGTTATTTGTATGAAATTATTTATTATAATTTGTTGACAAGTGGATTTTTTAGTATTATAATCGTATATAGAAATTTGTATATTGTATAATTTTGTCGTAATTTTACGACTGTGTTAACAGTATCATATTTATGCGTATGCGTCTTACGACGCTTGTCGATGAGCGTATACCGCGCAACTTTAGATGTTTATCGGGGGCAACTCCGCTAAATAAATTTTTAACAAGGAGATCTCAACATGAAAAAGATCAACAAACTTTTACTCGCTCTTTTGACGGTGGTAGTGTTGGTAGTTTGCTTTGTTTCCTGCGCAAAGACAACGTACTACACTGTTACTTTCAAAAACGGCGAAACAACAATCGCCACCTCTACGGTGGAAGAAGGCAAAACGGCGTATGCCGCAGACGTAGCGACAAGCGAAGGTATACGTTTTGACGGTTGGTACGACGGAGAAACAAAGTTTGACTTTGCGACGGCTATCACCAAAGATTTGACGCTCACGGCAAAGTTCACCTCGTTGACCTACACCGTCAGTTACAACTTGGGCGGCGGAGAAGGCGCAGCGCCCACGCAAGACAGCGTAAACGCAAACGGAACGTTCAACCTCGCTGCAACGCCCACAAGACTCGGTTATGAGTTTAAAGGTTGGAGCGACGGCAAACAAATCTACAAAGCAGGGGAAACTTATACCGTAGACGGAGCGACCAAAGTGTCTTTGACGGCAGTTTGGGAATACAAGACCGTCACAGTAAAATTTGTTGACTTTGAAGGGGACATGATAGGAGAACCCGTCACATTGCCTTATGGCGGCAGCGTTGTTGCTCCGACTCTTGAAGAAGTACCCGTAGAAGGTTTTTGGCAAAAAGCAACGGGTTGGGATAAGCCTTTGACAAACGTAACGGAAGATACGACTTTT
>CAKQEP010000005.1 GCA_934230325.1 uncultured Clostridia bacterium
ATTCTTCTAATGTGGCTAGATATTTGTATATAATATCTCTCAACGCCTTATCAGTTCTTAATACATTTGCTATTTTTGGCCATTCAATTTTTGATTTTTCAAAATCACAACCTAAATAATCAAGAATCCTGCGATGAAGTTCAACTCCCTTCACCGACAAATAAAACTCTGCTTCTTCTTTTTCTTGCTCATTTTCGAAAGCGATAAATGATAACAATTCATTTTTTGTCATAAGCGTTTACCTGTGCGCAATAATTATTTACGCCCTCCAAAAATATATCGATAGTTGCACAACGTTGCGATTCATCTTTTTGTTTTTCTCTAATAATTTTCGGCAGCACATATTTTTCTAATAAATCTCTTTGATGTGCCACAGCCAGTGCGTTATAGCGCTCATATATATCTGTATGTTTCGTCGGAAGTTGAACCCAAGTATATTGATTGTTACCGTTTCTTCTGATACGACAAGTTTCATCCGGACTTATAATCACAAAATCAAAAGAAAATTTTTCTGTTTTGGTATTAAATTTACATTCTTCTTTTGAACATCTTACTGTAACAACGGTAGTCGAATCTTCAACTCTTTCATTATCGTGCTTAACAGTTGTAAATGCCCATAAAAACCTTTTTTTGATGCTTGTAGGGTCCATCTTGCCTTTAGAATTTTCAGTCAATACTATTTGATAATCTAAATCGTACTTCTTATCTTGAACAATACATCTGCGAGTTTGTGAGCCAATAGGACGGCAAAAGAATCTATATTCTTTTCCTAATAGTTTATGTACATCGCGTATAATCTTGTCTGCCCTTTGTCTGGCTTCTGAACTTGCTTTTCTCGTAATCAATTTCACCATTAAAACCACCCCTATATATAATTATACCATATTTCGTCATTTCTTTCAAGTCGTTTTGGCAACACATAGAAAGAAGTCCTAAACAGATGTTTCAGACTTCCCCGCTTTCAAGTATTTTCGTGTATTTGCATTCCGCCTTTCGGGACGATGACAATCGAATTGTCTTTCATAACTCGGATATACTCAACAAGGCGACGAATCGTCACATCGTTACATTCCGAAAAATCAAGCCTGTTTGCCACACCTTTGCGTGAAATTACAAAAATTCAAAAGTTTACCCACAATTCGTTTCTTTTTACTCTTTTTCAATACCTTTCCGCTCTCCCCTTATGCAAAAACGCACCCTGCGTTTTTAGGTGCGTTTTGGTTGGTTTGTATTATTTATCTTCTCTCAAGCTCTTGTAAATTTCGCTGACAAAGATACCGAGAACCTCTTTCTTCATTTCGTCGTTAGAAAGAAGCAACGAGAAGAAGTCCTGATTTTGCGAAAGTCCCTCGATCAGCGCGTCGTCGATACCGTCGAAATACGAAAACGCAAAGTCGCTTTCCGTATTCGCTTTCGCACTCTCGCGCAGTTTTTCAGACTTCATCATCAAGTCTTTGATTTGAAGCATCGCCTTGATTACGACGTCGTTATCGTAGGTTTTGCCCGTTTTGCTGTTGATTTCGTCGATAATCTCCGAAAGACGTTTCACTTTGTCCTCGTTCAGATTAAAGTCGTCTGCCGTCGGCAGTTTTACGATCGGATCGGGCGTAACTTTTGTCGTTTTATGCTCTTCGCCTTTCTTCTGAATAAAGTTGTCCGCTTTAATCTTACCTGACAAATCGAAACCGCCGCCCGGCTGAGAGATATTTACGAACGATACGAAGTAAGTCAGAAACAGATACTTTTTATGAAGTTCCACGTCCTCGAAGCATGATACCTGTATTAGGAACTCGTAGAAACGGATAAAATGCCGCACGACCGCCATTATCTCGATTTGTTTCATCAAATCGTATTCTTTCAGTTTCTTCTCTGCGCGTTGCAGATAGAAGCGCAACTGATTTTTGTCCTTTGATTCGATAATCTTTTTATAGATTATCTCTGCCGCCATATTCACGTCGTAAGGATCTAAAATCATATACCCGTCGAGTTTCGCTTCCAAATCGTATACCGCCGTCGGCGTAACCGAATTTGCAAGCAGAGTCGTGGTATAATACGGTGCAAATGCCTTGACAATATCGTCGTATGTATTCACGAAATCGAGAACAAACGTCTTTTTCTCAAACGGCGGACAGATACGGTTCAGGCGCGACAGCGTTTGCACCGCATTCACCCCGCGCAACTTCTTCAAAACGTACATTGCGCAAAGTTTCGGTTGGTCGAAGCCCGTCTGATACTTGTTCGCCACAAGCAAAACGTTGTAATCGTCTGAATCAAACTTCTTCGGCAGTTTATCTTCCGAAAAGCCGTTCAAAAGCGTTTCCGTGTATTCCGTTTCGTCGTCGGGCAGTTTCACTTTCCCCGAAAACGCCACAAGCGCGTGAATGCCCGCGTAGCCTTTCTTGGTAACGTAATCTTCAAACGCCTGACGATACTTGACTGCACTCGCGCGGGAAGCCGTAACAACCATCGCCTTTGCCATTCCGCCGAATTCAGATAAAACCGTCGTGCGGAAATGTTCGACAATCACTTCCACCCTTTGCGCGATATTCGTTTCGTGCAGTTCCACAAACCGCGCGATTTGCTTTTTGGCTTCCGCCGTCTTGTACTTCGGATCTTCCGAAATCTCTTTGTTCAGCCGATAATACGTATTGTATTCGGTGAAGTTGGCAAGCACGTCTAAAATAAAGCCCTCTTCTATCGCCTGTTTCATCGAATACAAGTGGAAGGCTTCTTTCTGCCCTTTCGCGTTCAATCTGCCAAACAAGTCGAGAGTGGTCGCTTTCGGCGTTGCGGTAAAGGCAAAAATAGAAACGTTCTTTTGTTTTCCGTTGCGACGGATTTCGTCCGCAATCATATCCTGCGTATCGATAACGCCCTCTTCAAAATCGACTTCGCCCGCGCCGAGCGTCATCGTGATTGCCGCCATATCCTTGCCGGCTGTGGAAGAATGCGCTTCGTCGATAATCACGGCAAAGGTCTTGTTTTTCAGATTCTTTACCGTGTCCACGATATACGGGAATTTCTGTATCGTCGTGCCGATAATCTTGATATTGCTTTGAAGCGCGAGAGCAAGGTCTGCCGACGAACATTTATCGTCCATTACCTTAATGAGTCCCGTCTTGTGTTCGATACCGCGCACCGCGTCCTGCAACTGCCTGTCCACAACTACACGGTCGGTGCAGATAATGATATTATCGAAAACGATTTTGTTTTCTTCGTCGTGAAGCGAAGAAAGCCTGTGCGCAAGCCACGCAATGGAATTCGTTTTGCCCGAACCCGCGCTGTGCTGTATCAGATAGTTTTGCGAAGTGCGGTTGACTTCCACGTCCGCTATCGTTTTGCGGATTACGTCAAGTTGATGATAACGCGGGAACACAACCTTTTCTTTCACTGTGGCTTTGCCCGTTACTTCGTCCGTTTCTTCCTTGCGCTCGATAAAGATAAACTCCGAGATAAGGTCTAACACCGTATCTTTTTTGAGTATATCTTCCCACATATAATAGACGGAATATTTATCGGGATAAACGGGATTGCCCTTGCCCGCGTCTATACCGTTGCCGCTACCCATATTGAACGGCAGAAAAAACGTGCCGTCGTTTGCAAGGCGCGTCGTCATATACACTTCTTGCAAATCCATTGCAAAGTTGACGATACATCCCGCCTTGAAATAGAACAATCGCGTTTTCGGGTTTCTTTGCGTGCGGTATTGCAAAATCGCGTCCTGATAACTCTGCCCCGCAAAATTGCATTTGAGTTCAAACGACATAATCGCAAAGCCGTTCAGAAATATTACCAAATCAACCCAATCGCTGTCTTTCGTCCGATTGAGTTTTTTCTGATTTGGACATACTTCCTCCATTACGGAAAAAATATTTTTATTGTATTTTGCAAGAAGGTCTTTGTTGAAAGTCGTTGCGGGCTTGGTGTACATAAGGTCTAACTTATACCCCGCAATTTCCACGCCGTGTTTTAAGACGGATAACAGACTGCTTTTCGCTTTCGTAATTTCGGTGTTGATAAAGTTGACCACCGTATCTTCGGTAACGTCTTTATACACCTTGCGGATCTGCGCCATCGCTTCGGGCTGTGTATCGTCAAGAAACTTAAACAGCATTTCACGGTCGATAGCAAATTTAAGGTCAAACTTTGTGTTTTTTCGCTCTGTGTAGCCGTTTTCATTCACGAGTTTATCTATGATAAACCGCTGATATTCTTTTTCGGAAAGTATGTTGTTCATATATATTCCCCTTTATTTTACTATTGCCACAACCAGCGAAGCAATCGCTATTACCGTACTCACACAAAAGGAAACAATACTAATAATCTTTGCTTTTTTCGCTTCTATTTGAGCGCGTTTTTCCTTTTCGTCCAGTTTGGTAATTTGCTTTTTTTGTCTTTCGTTATCTTCTTGCAATACTTTGATTTGTTCATTGCCCTGTTTTTCTATTCGTTTTAATTGTTCAAGAACCGGTGCTATTTGTTTATTATATTCCGTCTGCCGTTCTTCTGCCTCCTGTATTTTTTGTTTGAACTTCTTTTTTTCTTGCAATAGCGCAGTATACGCAGAATTCGGATATTCTTCCCCTTGACTCATATTTTTACCTCCTTTTTGCCTGTAACATATTCGTAAATAAGTGATTTTTTGTAACCGTCAAGTATTTCGATTTGCGATTTTTTATCTGCGATAATTTGCTCGATTTCGGCGCATTTGTTATCGAGATAATCGGCTATTTCCTGCTGCTCGTCAAGGGGTGGCAAAAGTATAATAGTGTTGTTCAAGGCTTCGGAAGGCAAATCCCATTGTCCTTCTCTTATTCCTCCCGATAAGCGCCTAAATTCTGTTGCATAGGTTTTGTTTCTCATTAGATAATGGAAATACCTTTTGTTTATTAAATCATCTGAAAATTCATAGACAAAATATGCCGGACTGACTATACCTTCATAGTTAGATACAGCAACAGAACCTTGCCACGCCTTCATTTTATTTACGACAAAATCGCCTACTCGAACATATCTATAATCCGAAACATCCTCCGATGTAACATTATGATTGTCGTCACGGCTATCTTTTGGCACAATACCATATTCCCGATACAAAGATAAAACTTGTTTATCTATTTGATTTTTTATCCCTCGCTGACGCAAATGGAATTTTAATTTATCCGCTTTCCAATGCAATGGAATAAGCGGCATCCACCCCGCACCGCTGTCTTTCATCGGGGCTGACGGGTTCAGACCGTGGGTAACGGCTTCGGTAATTACGGAACGCTTATATTGTTCAAGCGTATCGATCTGCGCCTGAATATCTACTTTCAATCCGTCAATCTTCCCGCACTCCCTATCCAAAAACTCCGCAATTCTCTGTTGCTCGGTAAGCGGCGGAATTGGTACTATTATATTTCCTATATCTGTTGAGTTAATGTTTCCTAATCCCGACGTAGAATTTTGCATATACGCAAATTGTTCTCTAACAAAAACTGCATTGAAAATAAACCATGCATACAACGGATAATATGATTTTTTCAGTCTAATACGTTGTAAAAAGTTAGAGTAATAACATTCATTAGTTGTAAAATAGTCATCAGCCAAAGTGGTTTTTCCTATATGCAAAGAACTCCCGCTTGATTTAGTAATCAATAAATCATTAGGCTGAATAAGACAATTTTTATATGATATTTCACTTAAATCTCGCTTTGCGGGGTCTTCAATCATCCATTTTCCATCAATTGTTTGTTCGGTAGAACGCAATACAACTTTATCATTTTCTGTACTTGTTGGTTCGTTTCCCCAAACCCCACCATCGTTCGACTTAATTATATTTTTAGCTTTTATGCAAAGCCAATCTTCGGGTATTTTTCCTATCCACTCTATTCCGCTATCTTTCATCTCTCGCATTTTCACTCTCCGAAATTAGCCAAATATGAAATAAAATCATTTCCAAATGGACTTAACATATATTCTCCCTTTGCATCGTTTGAATATAAAATCATTCCATCTACAACCAATTGATTAAATATAGTCACATCATCTTCATTCGCCGAGTCAATCTCTTTTGCGGTCGGTAAAATATAATCTTTCATTATTGAAATATGTCTTGCAGTATATCTTTCAATCAAGCCCATATACAAGTAAAAGCGTGTTTCGTCTATATTGCCTTCGTATGAATTCGCCGTTGCATTAGCAAGATATTTTAATTTTTCTTCGTTGCTCGTTTTCATTGCCACTTCGGTTGCCTTTATAATCGCAGTAGTGAATATCTCTGAGGTCCCAAGATCGTCCAAAGTCACTTCCATTTTTGATATTCTATTCTCAAGTGCCTCTTGCCATTTTTTCTGACGTTTTTCCAAACAGTTATTTTTTACTGTGTCATAAATCGACGTTGCCAAAGCACCTCCGACAGGAATAGCACTAACGGCAGTTTTCCCTGCAATTTCAGCAACTTGAAGAGCCCCTTTTACAAATTTATTCATCTCATTCTCCACCCAAACAAATTTTTGATTCTTTCGCTCACGCTCTTTTCAAGCGTTAGGAATTTTTCTTCCAACACTTCGCTCTTTTCGGGTTGCGTATATTTGTAAAAATATCTTGTAAACGGTATTTCCGCGCCGATTTTAATCACGGGCTTTTTCGCGCCGAGATTTTCTTCCCAAAACCATTTCGCGTCCGGAACGTAAGGCAACACTTCACGCGCCATATAGGTTTCTATATCCTCGGTATATTTCACGATTTCGGTGTCGCGCGTTTCTTTGTCGTAAAGGATATTCCCTTTTTTATCGCGCTGAATTTCCGCCGTTTTGTCCATCTCGGAAAGCCCGTCCGCGATACGCTCTGTCAGTTTTTTATCGCACGACAAAATTCCCGAAAGGTACTTGATAAAACTTTCCGGTTCTTTATACACCTTGTCCGAGATATGCTCTTTCAGCGTTTGCAGAATGTCCTCGTATAACGGCTTTCTTGCAAGCATTTCTTCGTATTTTTTCTTATCTTTATCGGCAAGCGCAACGCCCTGACTTTCGTAGTCGGCAATCTTCGCTTCGTCGTAAACGCCCGACAGCGCGCCTTTCATCAGCATTTGTTCGATACGCTCTTCCGTAATGGCGTAACTGCGTTGAAGCGGTTGCATAACGGCGTATTCCTTATAAAGAAACTCCGTATTATCGTAAATCTTGCAAAGGTCGCTCGGCACAAAATCGGCGTAAAGGTGCGTAATTCTCTTTCTGTCCTCTCTCGTAATTTCATTCTTCTTGTTGCCGACGGCTTTGCGCAGTTTATGGTAAATCTCGGCGGCATTGATAAGTTGTATTTTGCCTTTGCGTTCTTTGCGCTTATTTTTCGAGAGAATCCAAACGTAGGTCTGAATGCCCGTGTTGTAAAATAAGTCTGTCGGCAAAGCGATAATCGCTTCAATAAGGTCGCTTTCTAAAAGCCAACGGCGAATCTGACTTTCGCCCGAAGCGGTATCGCCGTTAAACAGCGGCGAGCCGTTTTCGATAATCGCCGCTCTGCCGCAGAAGTCGTCCATTTTATCCACGGCGGACTGCAAGAAAATCATTTGCGAGTCGCCACCGCTCGGAAGTCCGTGTCCCCATCTGCCCGTTTCGCCTTTGGCGTATTCGTCGCGCACGGCTTGCTCCTGTCCGTCCTTTGCGTCTTTACCCGACCACGGTGTGCCGAACGGCGGGTTTTCGATAACGAAACGCATTTTTGTATCGGCAAAGCAATCGGTTTTGAAGGTATCGACGTGACGGAAATTATCCGAGTCCTGATTTTTGATGAGCATTTCGGCAAGCCCCACTGCGTAAGACTGCCCCATAAATTCCTGTCCGAACAGTTTAACTTCCGCCGTATGATTATAGTGTTTTATGTAGGTATACGCCGTGGAAAGCATACCGCCCGTTCCGCAGGCTTGGTCGAGAACGGTGATA
This sequence comes from uncultured Clostridia bacterium, assembly GCA_934230325.1. Classification (GTDB taxonomy): domain Bacteria; phylum Bacillota; class Clostridia; order Christensenellales; family CAG-314; genus SFEB01. The sequence goes on from CAKQEP010000005.1 coordinate 7,926, forward strand.
ACCTTGTGGCTGTCGAAAATATCGTCGCAACCTTCCGCCATTAAAATTTCTACGAGCAATTTGATAATATCTCTGCCCGTATAAAATTGTCCGGCGTCCACGTTCTGATAAAATCTGCCGATCAGGTTTTCAAAAATGTATCCCATCTTGATACTGTCGTAAGTTTTTATGGATAGGTCAAGCACGGAAAACGCCTCGACAACGGAATACAGACAGCCGTCCTTTTCCATTTTGTCGATATGCTTGTCCATTTCAAGTTCGGCAAAAATGTCCTTTACGTTAGCCGAAAAACCGCTGATATAATTTTTGAAGTTCGCCGCAATATGCTTGGAATCGTTGCAGAGTTCTTTTAAGTCGTACTCGCTCGTGTTATAGAACGAAAACCCCGCGATTTTGCAAAGTGCTTTCGACGGGTAATTCGGGTTTGACTGAAAGGCTTTTAACACCGCCTGTTTCGTATCTTCGAGCGCACACTCGAAACGGCGCAGAATCGTCATAGGAATTACGACGTCGCCGTATTTATCGGGCATATACGAGCCGCGCAACTTGTTGGCAATGCTCCATATAAAATTCGCTTCCTGCGTGATGTCTATCGGGTTGTCGTCCCACATCGTATCAAGTATCTTGTTTTCGCTCATCGTATTTATCCTCTGCTCTCGGCTTTTTATTTACCGCTTCTTGCTTTGGATAGACGAACAAACACACTTTATTTTGTTCGCCTATTCACATAATAGGCGGCTTTACCCTATGCTATATTATACCATAAAAAAGAAGAAAGGTCAATATAAAGCCTTTTTGCGTAAGTGAAAATATCTTGTTTTTCCATAAATCTTTTCGATAGGTTAACGCAACTTTTTCGATTGTTCGCTTATTATGCGAATAGACGGCTTTTTATTATCATTGTCAAAGCGAAAAAAGGTTGGAAAATCCGACCTTGAAGTGCACCCCAAAATGCAGCTCCTGAATTCAAATATTCCGCAAGGTGCGCAAAACACTAAATATAGTAACAAAAAAGCACAAGATTTAGTAGGTCTTGTGCTTTTTGTGTTTTGTAGCTTTTACGTACTACAAAGATGGTCTGGGTGACAGGAATCGAACCTGCGACCTCTTGAACCCCATTCAAGCACGCTACCAAACTGCGCTACACCCAGATACTGCGCATCAAAATCTTTTTTTTGACGCTTTGGACATTATAACACACTAATTTAAAAATGTAAATATTTCATCGCTATTTGATTGTGAAAATATCTTAAAACTTTTTACACCCGACTCGTCGAGTATTGCTTTTTTGCGTAATTCACGGTGATACGCAACGCAAAGCAAAGCGGTTACCACCAACAACGCTACGGTCGCTCCGACGGGAATCAGTTTTTTAATCGTGCTATTCGCGGGCAAAACGGTAGATTTTGCCAAAGAAACAAATTCCGTATCGGTCAAAGCGGCGTATACGCAATCAAAAACCGACGCCATATTTTTTTTGTATGCGTCGCCGTATTTGCTTTCGATATAAGTTAACTTGTCGTTTGACGTGTGCATTACTCTTTTGGCGGCGTCGAAACTTTCCGCATATCCGTAAAAATCGTCCAAGTTGCCTGCAAAAAACGACAAAAACGGAATGCCCGCCTTTTGAAAAGTGAGCGCGTCGGTAGAAAAATATGCGGCGTAATACGGGTTTAGTCCGTCTGTCCTCAACTTTGTTGCCGCAAAATGCGTAGGAACGGCGTTAATTGTCTTTCCCCCTGCCGTTTTGCTTTTGTCAAGCGTAAACTCGGATAACGCGCTTTTTGTTTCTCCGCTATACAGATAGAGTTTGTCGCCGCAAATAATGCTGTCGAGATTTATATAACACAAAATATTGTCGGCAAATTTTTCGGCGGTTTCGTAAAGAAAATATTCGCTGCCTGCAAGTCCTGCTTCCTCCGCGCCGAAAGCCGCAAAAATAACGTCAAAATTCAGCGATGCGGTTTTCAGTTTTTTTGCAAGCGCAAGAAGCGTCGCAACGCCCCCGCCGTTATCACTCGTTCCGTCTGCGCCGTTTATCCCAACGTTGTCGTAGTGCGCGCCTATCACAACGTATTTTTCTGCGCCGTTATCTGTCGTTGCCAACACGTTTTGAGTTAACGCGTCGCCGTAATTAAACTGATGTATATAATAGTTTCCTATTTTTTTAAGTCCGATTTGTTCAAATTTTTCTCCGATAAAAGTTGCCGCCGCCTTTTCTCCCCCGCTAAACGGCTGTCTTGACGGAAAAGAAGAAACAAACTCACGCAACAAAAGGTCGATATTTTTCGCGACGTCATCTTGCGCTTTTGCGTAACGGACGGGCAAAGACAAACAACCCAAACACACAGTTGCGCACACAATCAGAAAAACAAAAAACGATATTCTTTTTGTCATAACACGCCTCCGTACAGTTTAAGCGCGCCCAAAGCGATAAAAACAAGACATACGATAGCATACTCTTTAAACAGTTTAGGCGCGATTTTTGCTCCGAGATACAGTTTGTTTATCGACATAAAAAACAGTGCGCACATAACGACGCTCAACACCGTATACGCCGCCGCGCCGCCCCAAACGTAAGTTGCGGGCAAGTAATGAAACAGAAGGTTAAACAAGCCCAAAACAACGTTTCTGCCGCTCACAAAAAGCAACAAAAGCAAAAACGCTTCTTCGGAAGGCAAAACGTATATTTTAAACAGTCGCATATACAAAAACACGACAAGACGCAACAGTCCGACGCACAGAGCGGCAAATGCCAACGCGACGGCGCATACGATAAAAAAATTTTTGGGTACGTATACGCCCAACAACGTCAAAAAGGAAAACCCGCTCGTCACGTCAAAATAATGACAAAAGACAAATGCAATCAAAAAAACCGCAATTGCCAACGTCATAGTTAGTTTGTAATTTTGTCTGAGTTTGTTTATCATAGATTGCACAACTCCAGTACGGTGTCAAAAACTATGTTTTTGGCGTTGCCGTCAAAATTTTTTAAAGAATTTTCTGCATTAAAGCAAACGTCAAGCGCTTTTTTGAGTTTGATAACGCCAAATCTTGCGCCCTGCTCTTTTGCTTTGGCAACGGCGTAAGGTTTTACCGACAGTTTTTTTGCTAATTCCTCGTCTTTTGCCGTAGAATTTACGCAATAAAACATACGACGCACGCTACCGTATATCGCAGCAAAAATTTTTGCGGGTTCTTCTTGCAAAAGCATATTGCGGCACACTTCTACCGCTTTTGCGCCGTCCCGTGCCGTTATTGCGTTTGTCAAATCAAAAACGACGTATTCCGCAGTTTTGGGAACTAACTGCTCCACTGCGTCGTCGGTAATTTCTTGGTCGCAAAACCCTATTAGTTTGTTTATCGATTGCGTGACGGCGTACATATCTCTGTCGCAGTACTCGGCAATGCGTTGCGCCGTCTTGCGAGAAATTTTTTTGCCGCCCTTTTGAGCAAGCGCGATTATCCTTTCCGTCACGGCGTAAGCGTCTAATTTGGAGCAATCTACGACGGTGGTGTCAAAACCTTCCGTTTCCCCCGTAAGAACGGAATAAACGAAGGCAAGACAAGTGGTATAGTTTGGATTTTTGCAGTACAGCGCAAGTTTTTCTCTGTTTTTGTCGGATAGTTTTTTCGCTTTAAAGTCCCGCACGATTATCATTCTTTTGGGACTGAACGCGGGAAAAGCGTTTGCAAGCGCCAAAATGTCGGCAACAGAAACGTCGTCCCCTTCCAACACGGTGTAGTTGAGGTCCTTTAAAGCAACATGCAAACTTTTTTCCGTATCAAAAAGAACAAGCGAACGCAAAAAAGCGTCCTCGCCTTCTATCGTCATGACGGGGAAAAAATCCGTGTTTATCTTGTCGCAAAACTGCAAATACTTCATTGCGCGCCTCTTAAGGTATCACGTTTATTATATCATTTTTTATCTTGATTGTAAAGTTTCCAAAATCTTTTACGCTCAAAACTTTCTGTTTGTCGCCCCGTTGCTTGGTAACGATTACCGTCGCGCTGCCGATTTTTTGCGCGTAATCGCCGTCGACAACCACAAATAAGACGGTTATCTCGCGGGGACAAGCGGAAACTACGCGCCTGAGAGATTGCTCGTCTTCCGCGCAAAACAACAAACCGTACTCCCCTTTTGACAAAAACCAGCCGTCGGCGTCACCGTCGCTAACGTGAAGGAAAGATATGTCGCCGCACGAGATTTCTATGCCGCCGACGACATAAAAATGCTTTACGCCCAACTCGTCAAGCGTTTTTGCAGATTTATCTACTATTTGTCTAAACGTGTAAACTTCTACGTCAAAACCTGCGTCAACAAAAATTTTTGCGCCGTCAGGATTAAATTTGTCAATGTCGACGACCAAAACGCGTACTTTTTTTACGTCGTTGTCAACGCAAAAATTAAACGTTTTGTCTACGTCGGAGGCTCTGTTTAAATCGGTGACAAGGTATGCGTCTCTGCCGTTGCCCGTTACGGCGTAACAATAGTTGCTCGACGTATTAAAACAATTTACGGCAAAATCGAGTTTTTGCGGCAATGCAACGATAATACCGCTAATCACGCACACCGCAACCATTGCGGAAACCGACGCGATTTTGACCTTTTTGGGCAAATTGACGTATCCGCCGACGATAATAAGCGCGACAAACGCAGGCAATGCCGCCCAACCTATACTTTCCGTCGGGATAGTCGCCCACGACAAAGACGTGAGTTTTATCGCGACTATATTGCTCAATCCAAACACCCATTTTGCGGGATAAAAAGCAAACTGCAAAAACGGCGCGAGTCCCAAAAGCAATCCGACAAAACAAACTCCGACGAGCGGCGTCAATACCATATTAAACAACACGCCCAAAATGCTCGTTTCTCCGTAAAAGTACGCTACGAGAACGGCAACGCCCAAAGATGCGCCCACCGTCATATAAACCGTGTTCAACAGGTATTCGGCTATTTTGTTTTTAGGCGTAAACTTGCGCGCAAGTTGCCTTGAAACGCAATTTATGCCTATTACCGCGCCAAACGAAAGCAAAAATCCGACGTCAAACAAGTACAGCGGGCAAATCGCCAAAATGATTAACGCGGCAAGCGAAATAGCGTCTGCCCCGTCGTTTTTGACTCCCAACGCTTTTGCAACGACGCCGCACATTGTCATTACCAACGCGCGCACGACGGAAGCGGAAAACCCGCAAATCCACGCATAAAACAGCATAGGTAAAAACATCAGCGGTATTGCTTTCCATCTTTTTATGCGCAATTTGAATACAAAAAACGCAAGTACGCCGTAAATAAAGCCTATATGCAAGCCGCTGACGGCAAAAACGTGAGATACGCCCATTTTGCGATAGCCGCTTTTGAGTTGCTCGGGCATACCGCTTTTGTCGCCCAAAACCAAAGAAATACAAACTTCCGCAGTGTCGGCGGGCAAATACGACCTAAATCTCGTCCTTACGTACTGTCGCGCCGCTTCGTCAAAGGTCGGGTGCCCGTAAGATATTTTTAAGTTTTTGACGGCGGAAACGACGTAGTACACGTCGTTTTTAATGTAATAGGTATTTATTCCGTCGATAAAAAAATCTATAGAATCGAGAGTACAATCAAACTCGACAAAACTGCCCGCTTTGTTTATTATATCCTCTTTGGCAACTTCTTGGTCAAAATAAATATACGCGCCTATTCTGCGGTTTCCGCATTTTGATACGCCGTCGGCGTCGCTGACAAAAGCGTCGCGCAAAACGACGTATATGCAATCGTCGTAAAGCGTGTAATAATCGGTGAGTTTTGCCGTGACAAAAACTTTTTGCTCAAAGTAATCCTTTTTGGACAACCGCTTTACGGAAAAATTGAAATTAAAAAATCCGCTCGCGACCGCAACAAAACACAAACCGAGATTTAGCGCGATAACAAAGCGTTTCGCAATGGACAAAACTAAACAAAGCGTTAAAATTATGCCCGCCGCAACGTAAAATATCCATTTTAATCCTTTAAATCCCGCAAACCCGCACAAAATGCCGACGATAAAAAACAAAGCAAAAAAGAGTATGGGGCGAGAGTTTATTATACGCTTTTTCAATCGTCATTCCCCCACATACAATTTGTAAAACACCGCTTGCCACTCGTCGTCGGTCAAAACCGATTTGAGTACTGTTTTTGTTTGTATTTTGCCGTTTGCGGCAATATATTCCGCTATTTTGTCGATTGTGTTTTGTTGAATTTTGCTTTCTTTAGCCAAAACAGCAAACAACGCAGAATTTACGTTGACGGGATACATTATTTCCTCGTTGTCCTTGTATACGACCAAAATAGTTTTTTCCTTTGTATCAACGACGGAATCGAGGGTTGCGCCGCCAAATTTAAAAACCGAGCAATCCAAAAGTCCCGCTTTTTGCAACAAATCGCGATAAGTATCCCCTTTTTTGTACGAGTAAAAACCGCTGAACGACACTGCACCGTCGATATACACGGTATACGTTTGCGTTTTTACGTCAATTTTGAATGATTTTGCGGCGTATTCGTCCGTAGAAACAAAAATATTTTTATACCCGCTACAAACAAAAGCGGTAACAATCGCTACAGCAATCAAAAGTGCAATCACGCTATAAAAAACAATTTGATACTTATTTTTCATACGTAAAAAAAGAGGACAAAAAAGCCCCGCCGTGGTCGTTGGTATTGCTTAGTCAACCTGAACTTAAATTCAGGTGGGTAACGCGCTCAACGTTTTCTGCCTTCCGTCCGAAACAATCGCTTGCTTTTTCGCCCGTGAGAGCATTGAGGCCTGACATATTAACGCTTAGACGTGAGTTCCCTTTTGCTAACTGTGGTTGACGCACTGCATAAACCTGACGCGCCCGGCAGGGTGAACTTCTATTACGATTATATTGTACACCATTACACGCTGATTTACAAGGGGTTTTGCAAAAAAACTTGGGATTTTTGCGGGATTTTTTGCCGCATAAAGCAATCCCCCGCGCCAAACGACGCGAGGGATTGCTGTAACGAAAGGATTATTTTACTTTTTTCTGTTGGTGTAATGAGTATGCAACAATTCGTGAGAAAGATGTCCGTTGGGTTCTCCGAGAAAATCTTTGTACAACTTTTTGACATACTCGTTGTTGTGGCTTTGACGGTTTGTAGATTTTTTGTCCGCCGCATAAATCGCCTTTGCGCGCGCCGCTTTAAGGTCGATGGTGTTAAGCACTTCTGCGGGTTGAATGGGTTGTCCGCCGCCTGTGACGCAACCGCCGGGACAGCACATAATCTCTATAAACACATAGTCGTTGAGTTTGCCGGCTTTGAGTTCTTCCATGACTTTGTGAGCGTTTTCTATACCGTGAGCGATAAGAACTTTTGCGGGCTTTCCGCCGAGTTCTACCGTCGCGCTCTTGATACCTTTGACTCCGCGAACTGCTTTAAAATCAAGCGTTTCAAGGTGTTTACCGTCAACTTTTTCCTTGACGGTACGCAAAGCAGCCTCCATAACGCCGCCCGTAACGCCAAAGATAAGACCTGCCGTCGTGCTTGCGCCCATAAGGTCGTCATAGTGGCTTTCGCCCAAACACGGCAAATCGATACCCACGCGCTTGATAAGGCGAGCGAGTTCTCTCGTGGTCAAAACGTAATCAACGTCCTTGCCCTCTTTGTAAGCGTTGATTTGCGGACGAATAATCTCCGTCTTTTTGGCTACGCAAGGCATAACGGATACTACGACGATATCTTTGGGATCAATATTATTTTCCTTAGCGTAATAAGATTTTACCAACGCGCCGTAAATCCCCTGCGGACTCTTTGTTGTAGAAAGGTGGTCAAGCAACTCGGGATAGTACTGCTCTATGTAGTTTATCCAACCCGGACTGCAACTCGTTATCATAGGCAACGCGCCGCCGTTTTGGATACGACCGAGCAACTCCGTGCCTTCTTCCATTATGGTGACGTCGGCGGTAAAGTTTACGTCGAATACTTTGTCAAAACCGAGCATTCTCAATGCAGAAACCATCTTGCCTTCTACGTTTGTGCCGATGGGATAACCGAATTCTTCTCCCAAAGCGACTCTGACTGCGGGAGCGGTAGCAACTACTACGTGCTTGGATTTGTCGTTGAGCGCGGCGATTACGTCGTCGATGTTGTCACGCTCTCTCAACGCGCCCGTCGGGCAAACGTTGATGCACTGTCCGCAAGCGACGCAAGGTACGTCGTTGAGGGACAATTCGTACGCGCTACCGATTGCGGTGTTAAATCCGCGCTCGTTTGCGCCGATAACGTTTACGTGTTGAAGTTTTTGGCAAGCGGCTACGCAACGACGGCAAAGAACGCACTTGCTGTTGTCTCTTACAAGGTAAGGAGTGACGTCTTCTTCAAAGGATTGTTTAATTCCTGTAAAGTGATGCTCGTTGCAACCGAGATCGTGAGAAAGCGTTTGCAATTCGCACTTGCCGCTTTTTACGCAGCTGTTGCAATCGTTGTTGTGGTTGGAAAGCAACAATTCTACCGTTGTGCGGCGGCTATCGATAACTCTCTTGCTGTTTGTCAAAATTTCCGTGCCTTCTCTCTCGATAGGATAAACGCAAGCGGCAACAAGACTACGAGCGCCAACGACTTCGCAAACGCAAACACGGCATGCGCCGATAGCGTTGATGTCTTTAAGATAGCACAAAGTGGGAATTTTGATACCGACTTTTCTGCAAGCCTCCAAAATAGTGATACCTTTTTCTACGGTATAAGGTTGACCGTTAATTTTGATATTGATTAAATCTGCCATTTGTGTTTCTCCCGTTATTTTTTAGAAATTGCGCCAAACTTGCAGTTTGCCATGCACAATCCGCACTTAACGCATTTTGACGTATCGATATGGTGAGGCATTCTGACTTCACCGGAAATTGCGTTGACAGGACAATTACGCTTGCACAACGTGCAGCCCTTGCACTTGTCGGGATCGATTTCAAAGCGCAACAACGCCTTGCAGACGCCTGCGGGGCAACGATGCTCCTTGATGTGCGCTTCGTACTCATCGCGGAAGTATCTAAGCGTTGACAAGACGGGGTTGGGCGCTGTTTGACCAAGACCGCAAAGCGCATTGTCTTTTATGTAATAGCAAAGTTTTTCCATCTCGTCCAAGTCTTCCATCGTGGCAGTGCCGTGAGTAACTTTGTTGAGATACTCCAACAAACGACGGCAACCTATACGACAAGGCGTGCACTTTCCGCAACTTTCGTCAACGGTAAACTCAAGGAAGAACTTTGCAATGTCAACCATACAGTTGTCTTCGTCCATGACGATAAGTCCGCCGCTACCCATCATGCTACCGATAGCGATAAGGTTGTCGTAATCGATAGGAACGTCAAGGTGTTGAGTAGGTATGCAACCGCCGCTGGGACCGCCGGTTTGAGCGGCTTTAAACTTTTTACCGTGAGGTATGCCGCCGCCGATGTCATATATAACTTCTCTCAAAGTCGTACCCATAGGTACTTCTACAAGGCCGGTGTTGACGATTTTGCCGCCCAAAGCAAATACTTTTGTGCCTTTGGACTTTTCCGTACCCATACTCGCAAACCACTCCGGACCGTTGAGAATGATTTTGGTAATGTTTGCGTATGTTTCGACGTTGTTGAGAATGGTGGGTTTTTCAAAAAGACCTTTGACCGCAGGGAACGGAGGACGCGGGTGCGGCTCTCCTCTCTTGCCTTCTATACTGGTCATGAGAGCGGTTTCCTCACCGCAGACAAACGCGCCTGCGCCAAGACGAATTTCAAGGTTGAAGTTGAAACCGGTATTGAATATGTTTTTGCCGAGCAAGCCGTACGCTTTTGCGTCGTCGATAGCCTTTTGCAATCTCTTGACTGCGATAGGATACTCTGCGCGGATATATACGTAACCTTGTTGACTGCCGATAGCGTAAGCCGCGATAGCCATCGCTTCTATTACGCAGTGAGGATCGCCTTCCAAAACGGATCTGTCCATAAATGCGCCGGGATCGCCTTCGTCGGCGTTGCAGCAAACGTATTTGACGGGGTTTTTGCTGGCGCGAGCAAACTTCCACTTTGTACCGGTGGGGAATCCTGCGCCGCCGCGTCCACGCAATCCGCTTTTGGAAATAGTGTCGATAACTTCTTCCGGAGTCATTGTCGTCAAAACTTTAGCAAGAGCCTGATAACCGTTTTGACCGATATATTCTTCGATATTTTCGGGGTCGATAACGCCGCAGTTGTGCAGAGCGACTCTGACCTGCTTTTTCATAAATTCCGTATCGTTTAATGACAGAACTTTTTTGTCCGTTTCGAGGTCTTCTACGTGAAGAAGTCTGGTGACGATTCTACCCTTTAAAATATGCTCGGTGACAATTTCTTTAACGTCGTCTACCTTAACGTGGTTGTAGCATGCTCCTTCCGGATAAATGACCATAATAGGTCCGTTTGCGCAAAGTCCGAAACAACCGGTCGTAATGACCTTGACTTCCTTATCTAATCCCTGCGCTTGCAACTCTGCGTTTAAAGCCTTTACGATTTCCGGCGATTTGTTGGAGGTGCAACCGGTACCTCCGCATACTAATATGTGTGACCTTATCATTATGTGTGCTCCTTATTTTTCTGCAACCGTAAATTCTTTTACCGGTTGATTGTTTACTATATGCTCCGCAATGACTCTGACGGCTTTTTCCGGCGTCATGTGTACGTACGTGACTTTGTCTTGACCGGGTACAAACACTTCTACTATCGGCTCGTATTTGCACATACCGATGCAACCCGTTTGGCTGACCACTACGTGTTGAAGGTTGCGCTTTGCAACTTCCTCCACAAATGCGTTAAGAACGGGACGCGCGCCTGCCGCTATACCGCAGGTAGCCATACCTACCACTATGCGAATCGCTTTTTCGTCCGCAGTAGCACGGTCATGACTGAGTTTTTGCATCTTTTCTCTGATGGCATTAAGCTCTTGTAAAGACTTCATAAATTTTTAATTCCTCCGTTACAATTATTTATTCCGCTTGTAATATATTCTTTGAGAAACGTTACCACTTGGTAAGAACCTATCGGTACGTCCCCTAAAATATCCTTGACTTGCTCCGTATCAAACTCAAACGATTTGTCGTCTACGGAGTAATCGAGTATGTATCTCACGCCGTCGTCCGCCTGAATAAGCGCAACTACGACGTCGGCAACGTCCCCCAACGGCATACGGTCGATACTGCTCAAAACGTAAACCGCCGTGACGCTCGTGCCTTTGTTTAATTGTGATTTTATGTCGAAATTGCCGCCCGTCACTTCTGCGCTCAATTTAAAAAACGGTAATCCCAACCCGACTTTGCGAGTGGTGCGCGTGGTGGTAAACGGGTCCGTGACCTTTGCTACAAACTCCTCCGACATTCCTTTGCCGTCGTCCTCTATTTTGACCGTGAGTCTGTCGGCTTTTGTATCGACGCAAATAGTCAACTTGACGCACGAGGCTTTTGCCGTTATGCTGTTGTTGGCAACGTCGAGAACGTTGAGGGCAATCTCTCTCATCATTTTTGCAACCTCTCAAACAAGGCGTTTATGCTCATTCTGTCAAGGTCGAGATAAAACTCGTTTGATACCATATCTTCCAGACAGTGAGCGTCGCTGCTTTGTATAAGATTGTATTTTTGTTTCAACCGCTCCAAAAGCGACTGCGGACAACGAGAAGTGACTTCTACGCATCTGACGTTTAAGTCGTCGGGTATATCTCCCAAAACGGAAATTACGCTAAAACTATCTCTGTCAACGTGAGCAGGTATTGCCATGCCGCCCAACTCGTTTACTCTGTCCACAAGCGAATAAATATCGTATTTGCAGGCAATGTTTAGCAGATACGGCACAGTATCCGTCACGTTGTCGTCTTTGTCCAAAACGTTTTGCGGGTTGTAAAACTCCGTGTCGACGTCGATTTTAAACAAACTGTCAAAAATCTCGTCGTTGAGCGTTTTTGCGTCTTGGTAATCTTTAAACAAACACAACACGTGTATTTCTTCCGCCGTAGTCACTTCCATCGCGGGAACGGCAAGAATACCGTTTGCGACGCAGACTTGTTTGAATGCGGGAAAGTTTAGGCAACTGTTGTGGTCGGACAAAGCAAGTATCCGCGTATCGAGCAAGACGCCGAGATTTACGATATTGTTTACCGTGTTGTCTTTGTCGGCGCATGCGCTCAAAACGCTGTGTACGTGCAAATCCGTTTTAACGAGCATCTATATACTCCGTGATTTTTTTTGCCGTTTCGTACAAAGGCAAATCGCTACCCAAAAGGCAAATACCTTCCTTTTTGGCTCTCTCCGACAAGTTTGCGTCGGGAACGACTCCCTCGCACAGCAAAATACAGGCGCATTCCGTAAGTTTTGCAACGGCGCACACGTTGGAATTGTTCATGACCGTCAACCAACAGTTGTTTTCCGTCGCGCGCCCCATCACCCAACTCAACAAATCACCGATATAAAAATTTTCTATATCCCTCTCTTGCCCTTGATTAAAGACTTTAAATCCGAGATTTTTAATCAGTTCCGTCGTCGTCATTTTTTAAATACCGGACGCATTTTTGCAACTCCGTATCGCCCTTTACTACGTCCTCCGCAAACGAGCGACAGGTTGGACTGCCGCAAACCCCGCAGTCCAGTCGGGGCAGACGTTTTAGCACGTCTTCTATATCCGACATTATTTTCATCGCCTTGCCGATGTCTTTATCCAAAGCATAAACGTCGTCCGTTTCCCACTTTTTGGGCATCGAATAAAAAGCAAGCGGCTTGTCGAATTTGTCCGTACAATTTGTCTTGTTTAACAAAACGGATTTGCGCAAAGTGTGAATTTTGCTTTTTGCGACAAAGGTGTTTGTAATGTTTAATACTCCGCCTACGCAACCTGCGTGACAAGCGCGAAGTTCCGCAAAATCGATGTTGTTGAGTTTGCCGTCCTCCAACTCTTTAAGAACGGATACGACGTTGCCCATACCGTCGACAGCCAGTTGTTTGGTGTTGGGTATGCAGGCAGCCTGCCCGCCGCTCGTACACCAAGCAATACCCATATTGCCCGCAACGAGGTCGTCGGTACGCACTACGTCGTCTTTATCCACCGTGTTGAGTCTTTTGCAAACTTCCGATACGGCTATCGCACCGTTTATGCCGCCGTCGTCGCCGTAAAAATTGTTTTTTATCGCTTCTACTTTGGCGGGGCAAGGCGAAATATAAAACACGCCTATATCGCTGTCTTTTAAACCGGTTTTTTCCCGCGCTTCCTCCCGAGCCATTTTGCCCGCAAGGATAAAGGGCGGCAACAACGTCATAAGATTGTCCACGAGCGCGGGATAATTTTTTAATATCAGCCTTACGCACGCGGGGCAAACGTTGCTGATGACGGGCGTTTCCTCAAACTCGCGCATAATAAATTTTTCCTTCGTTATTATGGTGATAACGTCGGCGGCGCGAGCGACTTCAAACGCGTGGTCAAACCCGATGTTTTTTAAACTGTTGAGTATGAGTTGCGGACTGTAAATGTGAGGAAACTCCCCGTACAATCCCGACGGCAACAAAGCAACGTTGTATTTGTACTTTGCCAACTCGTCAAATCCGTCGGTTTGAGTGTATATTGCGTGCGTCGGACACGCTCTGACGCAATTTCCGCAAAAAACGCACTTGTCGTAATCGATAGCCGCTTTGCCGTCGCGCACCCTTATTGCGCGCACGGGGCAACGGCGCATACAATTTATGCACCCTATACATTTTGTGGTATCGAGATTGACTGCCTTGTATTTTTGCGAATCTTTTGACATCTTACAAATTGAAAGTCATGGTTATCGTCGTACCTACTCCCACCGTGCTGTCGATAATCATATCGTCGCTGTACTTTTTCATGTTGGGCAACCCCATACCCGCGCCAAAGCCGAGTTCTCGTATCTGGCTGTCTGCGGTGGAGTATCCTTCCTTTAAAGCAAGCGAAATATCTTCTATCCCCTTGCCGGTGTCTTTTAGTACGACTTCTATTTGTTCCGGCTTGACGGTAACCGTCGCTACTCCGCCGTTTGCGTGGATAACCATATTGATTTCTCCCTCGTACATGGCGATAATAACCTTGCGAATGAGTTCCGTCGACAAACCGAGTTGCTTTAGCCTTGATTTGGTAATTTGCGATGCGCTCCCCGCCAACTCAAAGTTGTCTGCGAGGACGTCAAACACCCATACTATATCCGACATCACATACCTCCGCCCACGAGACCGTTGTTATACAGTTTTCCACAGGCGGTGTACATTCTTTCTTTTGTAGACATTACGACGATGTTGTTGTCGCGGGCTATGTCAAGTATTTTTTCGTCGGGTTGCTTGCCTCTGACAAAGCAAATGCACTTCATGTCCATCATCAAAGCAGTCCTCACTACTTGAGGATTGACAAGACCGGTCAAAAGAATTGCCTGATCCTTGACGTAAGCGAGTACGTCAGACATCATATCGCTTCCGCATGCGGAGTTTACCTCAAAATCGAGATTATCCTCGCCGCACAGCACTTGAGCGTTTAATATGTTCGCGATTTCCTTCAGCGTCATAATAGTTTACCTAATTGTATTTGGCAAGTATGCCTTCTACCTGAGAGACGGTGACTTTGCCGTAAACTTCGCCGTTGACGGTGAGTACGGGCGCTAATCCGCAACAACCTATGCAGCGGGTCGCTTCCAAAGAATATCTTCCGTCAGAAGTGATTTCTCCTTCCTTGATGCCCAAAACCTGCTTGAACTTTTCCATTACGTCGCCGCTGCCCTTTACGTAGCACGCCGTGCCAAGACATATGGCAATGTTGTACTTTCCCTTCGGATAAAGACTGAATTGAGCGTAAAACGTAATGACGCCGTAAACTTCTTCCATAGAAACGTCAAGACCTTCCGCAATGCGTTTAACGACTTCGATAGGAAGGTAGCCGTATATACCTTGAGCATGTTGCAACACGGGCATGATTGCGCCTTTCGTGTTTTTGTATCCGGCGATGACCTTTTCCAACTGTTTACGTTGTTCTTCCGTTTCGGTAAACGGTATCTTGCAAATTTTACTCATTTTGTTCCCCCGTAAAAATATTGTAGTAATAAATAATTATATGCATATTAGCACGTATGTTATTATGTATGTTTTTATCGGTTTTGTCAACCGTTTTTAGCAATATAAGGAAATATTTATCTATAAAAAATTATTTTTTGTATAAAATATTGACATAAACGTGAACTTTATTTCATATTTTGCGTCAAAAAAGACCTTTAAAAGTAAAAATTTGTCCGCGCCGCGCGTTATTTGTCGTCAAGTTTGCTCGAAATGCAAATCCTATTAAATTTATATGAATTAAACGTACACGCATATTTATACAAAAAACGCATAAAAAGCGGCTTAAAATGACGATTTATACAAAATAAGCCCTATTTTTAAGATAAATTTTCGTATAAATCCATCGTTTTGACAAGCAAATCAAAGTAAGTCGTTTTCAATTCCGCCGAGCGTACCACGTTGTCCGCCGTTATTTGTTTGAAAGCGGTTTTTCTCGCATTAAAAAAACTTTCCAACAATGAGGATATTTCGTCCTTGTCTTTTGTCTTTTGAAGCGTTTTTATCGCTTTGTCGCACTCCGCCATTGCTTGCGTCAACTCGATAATGACGTCGCTGCCGTTCATATCGTTGTCGTCAAACCCGACGGCTATCCGCAACATTTTTTTAAGTTGAGAGTTTACGAGGTCGGCTATTTCTGTCAAAACTATCCTGTTTCCCTCTCCGAATTTGAGTTTTGTTTTTCTCGTTTCAAAGGTGTAAAGCAAGGCGTTTTCCCCTTCTTCCACAAGATTGCTTTGCACTGCGAGAGCGTCGGACTTTTTTTCGTACACGGCAAGAAAAACCATAAATCCGTTGCCGTCCTTGTATACTCCCCCTGCGCCGCCTCTCATACGAACCACTTTCGCGTAGTACTCGGCGGTGTTTTGCGACGCGTAAATGCCGTTATACACGCCAAAATACTCCGCGCCTTCCAAATAAACCGTTTTGGAAACAAATATCGTCGACAAAACTACGATAACGACAAGTATCGCGAGTATAACCAACGCAATAGCTTTGACTTTAACGTATAATCCGCTCTTTTTTACGCCGTTGGGGCGATAAACGCACACTTTGTCGTAATCCATAAATATATAATATTTAAATCGGCTGTTTTTAATTACAAAATATCCGTATACGACAACTGCTCCCGCAACTTCTTGTTGCGAGAGCAGTCAAAGAATTTTTTAGTATGGATTGCGTTACGTATTAAATCAATACATATCTCCGCCCATTTGCGGCGCTTGCATAGGAGCAGGCTCGGGAATATCGGCTATTGCGCCTTCCGTCGTCAGCATCGTGCCTGCTACGCTTGCGGCGTTTTGCAATGCGCTACGAGTGACCTTTGTCGGGTCTATGATACCGTTTGCTACCATATCGACGTACTTGTCGTTGAGAGCGTCGTATCCGTAATTTGCCTTTTTGCTGTTTTCTACGTTGTAAACCACTACGCTACCGTCTACGCCGGCATTTGTCGCGATTTGTTTCAGCGGTTCTCTTATTGCGGCAAGAATAATGCTTGCGCCGGTTTTTTCGTCGCCGGACAACGTTTTGATAAAGGCTTTAAGATTTTTGACTACGGAAAGCAACGCTACGCCGCCACCGGGAACGATACCTTCTTCTACTGCCGCGCGAGTCGCGTTGAGAGCGTCTTCTATGCGCAGTTTCTTTTCCTTCATTTCGATTTCCGTTGCCGCGCCGACGTGAATTACCGCTACGCCGCCCGCAAGTTTTGCAAGTCTTTCTTGATACTTTTCCTTGTCGTATTCGCTGGTTGTTTCGGCGGCAAGAGCCCTGATTTGACGCACGCGCTTTGCGATTTCTTCCTTAGAGCCTGCGCCTTCTACTATTATCGTGTTTTCCTTGTCTACCTTGACTTGTTTAGCCTGCCCGAGCATATCGAGAGTCGCGTCTTTGAGTTCTATGCCGACGTCGCTCGTTATTACCGTGCCGCCTGTCAAAATAGCTATGTCCTGCAACATTTCCTTGCGTCTGTCGCCAAATCCGGGCGCTTTGACCGCAACGCAGTTGAAACTTCCGCGCAACTTGTTGAGAATAAGCGTGGTAAGAGCCTCGCCCTCTACGTCTTCCGCTATGATAAGCAGTTTTTTGCCCGTCTTTACTACTTGCTCCAACAAAGGCAAAAGTTCTTGTATGTTGCTGATTTTTTTGTCGGTAATAAGGATAAGAGCGTCGTCGAGAGCGGCTTCCATCTTTTCCATATTAGTTGCCATGTAAGGAGAGCAATAACCGCGATCAAACTGCATGCCTTCGACAATGTTGAGTTCGGTTTTCATGGTTTTGCTTTCTTCTACCGTGATAACGCCGTCGTTGCCTACTTTATCCATTGCGTCGGAAATAAGTTGCCCGATAACCGCGTCCCCTGCAGAAATACTTGCAACTTGCGCTATGTTGTCTTTGCCGCTTATCGGCTTGCTTACCACTTTAAGACTGTCTACGCATACTTCCACCGCTTTGTCGATGCCCTTTTTAAGAATAATGGGATTTGCGCCCGCCGCTACGTTTTTGCTGCCTTCCTTTATGATGGCTTGCGCCAAAACTACCGCCGTCGTCGTGCCGTCGCCCGCTACGTCGTTGGTTTTTGTAGAAACTTCCTTTATTATCTGCGCGCCCATGTTTTGGAATGCGTCTTTGAGTTCTACTTCCTTAGCAATGGTCACGCCGTCGTTGGTGATGAGCGGACTGCCGTATTTGCGGTCAAGCACTACGTTGCGACCTTTAGGCCCTAACGTGATTTTTACTATATCTGCAAGATTGTCTACGCCTTCCAAAAGAGCGTTTCTTGCGTCTACTCCGTATTTGATTTCTTTTGCCATAATAATCTTCCTCCTATTTCACTATTGCGAGAATATCGCTTTGTTTGATAATGGTGACTTCCTCACCGTTGATTTTAAAGTCGCTGCCGGAATAGCGGGCAAACAATACCTTGTCGCCGACTTTGACTTGCATTTTTACTTCCTTGCCGTCAATAAGTCCGCCGGGACCTACCGCCACTACTTCCGCAACTTCGGACTTTTCCTGCGCGTTGGAGGGCAAAAAGAAACTGCCTTTTTTCTCCTCCGTCTCTTTGCAGATTTTTACCACTACTTTATCGAATAACGGTTCTAATGTCATATATTTTTACCTCCGAGTAATTTTTTATTTTTAGCACTCTCGACCTTCGAGTGCTAACGATACATATTATATACCCCTTTTTGCTTTTGTCAAGAGATTGATATTCTTTTTTTAAAATTTTTTTTATTTTTTTTGTCGCATATTGCCGCCGCAAAATGTTTTTTAAAAAAATTGCCGACTTTTGTTGAAAAAAGCAGCGAATTGTGCTAAAATTTTTTTTATACAATATTCAAGGAGATTTAACGGTATGGATAAGTGGGACAAACGATTTATGGAAATGGCAGAATTAGTCGCTTCTTGGTCGAGTTGTTTTCAGACAAACAGAAAAATAGGCGCGGTAATCGTTCGCGACAAAAGAATTCTTACGACGGGATACAACGGCGCGCCCAGCAATATAAAAAGTTGCGTGGAAAAACAAGAGTGCCTTCGCCGCAAACTCAATATTCCCAGCGGTACTTGTCACGAATTGTGTTACGCCGTGCATGCGGAGCAAAACGCAATAATTCAGGCGGCTCGTTTGGGAGTGAGTCTGACCGACGCTATTTTGTATTGCACGCACCAACCGTGCGTCATTTGCGCAAAAATGATAATAAACAGCGGCATAAAGCGCATAGTGTTTAAACACGGATACCCCGACGATTTTGCTATGCAGTTGTTTGTAGAGGCGGGCGTCACCGTAGAACAAATATCGGAAGAATAGTTTTTTGCAACAGCATTAAAAATACGACCTTCAACTTAACAACGTCCAAAAAGCGTCAGTCTTTTGGTATGCGTTTAACTTGCGAAGGTCGTTTTAGTTTGCCTTTTTTTATTTGGTTTGTTTATTTTTGTAAGGTAGGCTTAATCGTGATTTTCTGTGCCGTGTTTTAAATCAAAATAGATTTCTACCGCAAAATTAACCTTTGTCGCTACCTGCGGTTGCGGAAGAATTATACGGTAACAAAATCTGTCGTCGGTCACCTGCAAACCGTTTGTATAGTCGTACGGAAGGGAAAATACCGCCGTCGTGTCAAAAGCGAGAATACTTCCGTCGTCGGAAACAAAGTCGAATCCGTTTTGAGTTTGCAAAACGCTACCCTCTCCCAAGTCGCGCCAACCGTCAAAATCGGCAAGATACTGCAATTTGCAACGGGAGGAAAAGGCGTATTTTTGCGAAACTATTTCTTTTTCCGTCACTTTGCGTTGCCAGTCGTACCAGTCGCATATTTTGGTATACTCCGTTTTTCCGTCGACAGCGCGCAAGCGGTTGTACTCGTCTAATTGCCAACGCTTGCCGCACTCTTCGCAAAAAATTTCGCTACCCTTGCTTGCTGTTTTAAACTGCGCGCCGCAATTAGGACAAGCGTAAAGAATGTTGTGCAGACCTTCCGCCCTGTCCTTGTTTTTAAGTTTAAAGCCGTTTTTGCGTTGGTACTCAAAATCGTCCACGTGCGCAAAGTTCTTTTGCAAAACGTCGTCTATCTGTTTAGGCGTCATTTTTGCAACGTCGTCGGCGGTAAGAATCAAATCGTATTTGACGCTGACGGGAAATCTACGCAGTTTGTTTGCCCATTTGGGACGGGCAATATACGCGCCTTCCGTAAGCATAAATACTACCGGCACTTTGCACAATTTTATGAATTTTGCCATAGCGGGACGCACTATGCCCGCCCTGCCGTCGCTGCTCACTTTGCCTTCCGGATAAAAAGTGAGTACGCCTTTGCGTTTAAACACTTTTTGCGCTTCTCTTATCGCGCCGATACTGTTGTCAAACTGCCGTTTGGGTATTATCCCCATATTTCTAAAAAGTTTAGGGTGTCCGACAAACTGTCCGTACGCCACTATATAATTGCTCAATTTAGGATAAAAAACAGGCGTGACCACTCTAAAATCCGCCGCCGACCCGTGATTGTTTATCACAAGATATGGCGGTTTAAGTTCTTTCAAGGCGGTTTTGTCCGCCTTCCCTTTAAAAAATAATTTGAAAAATGGCTTTCCGTAAAAAA
The DNA here is from genome assembly GCA_934230325.1 of uncultured Clostridia bacterium. Lineage (GTDB taxonomy): Bacteria > Bacillota > Clostridia > Christensenellales > CAG-314 > SFEB01. The sequence continues at coordinate 28,108 of CAKQEP010000005.1, forward strand.
CACAACCCAAAAACAACAAAAATCTGTGCGGCTTTTTTGTTTCCAACGTGGGCATTTGAGTGCTTTGGGATTGTTCGTAATATATTTTGTCTATTTCCTGCGAGTATTCGTCTGCAAAATCGGTAGCCATAAACCACAACCGCAAAGCAAACACCGTGTCGAGAGCCACTATGGCAAAGTTTATTACCGCAACAAAATTTTTTAAAAACAACGTAATATCCGCGCCGATAGTGTGGTCGGAATATACGGTCGCGACGGAAGTCACCGCCACAAAAAACAAATAAATAATTATCCGAGAATCAATTACGACGCTACTTCTGTGGCAATAGTTGACGAGAGCGTCGTAAACTTCCGGATAATTTTTGTCGGATTTTTTTTCGTCGCACAAGCGGCGAGCGTTTTTTAACAAAATTCTGCAAAAAACGATGGAAAAAACGTCGTACGCAAGCAAAACGCCAAAAGGAAAATAATACAAGTACAACGATAGGTTTACGCCGCAAAAAATCAAAACGCTAAAAACAACGGTCAGCAATTTGACCGCAACAACCGCCGCTTCGCCCCATTGACGAAGCCTGTTTGCTTTTATTACCTGTTTGTACGCGTCCGTCTTGACGGAATCAAACAATATATCGTATCGTATGCTTTTTTTCATCAGTCGCCGGATTTCCACACCGTGTCGCCGGCGTCAATCATTCCTTTCTGTTCCCTCAGATACTTTTCTATCTCTTCCTTTATCAGTCGGTAATTGCCGTCGAGAGTTTCTTCGCCCAAATCCTCTTTCAGTTGCTGCAACTTGTCTAATCTTTCTTGCAGGTTTTTTTGTTTTATGTTGAGTTGTATTTTTTGCGCGATGAGCGTAATAAGTATCAACACCAAAATAAATACCAACGCAACTGCCGACACTACGAGAAATTTTGCTTTTTTTGTGTCTGTCCGCATATTCTTTTGCAACTCCTTTGATTAAAATCGCTATTTTATTATACAACCGCAACAAAAGACTGTCAAGCGTCTTTTTAAACAAAAGAACGTAAGCAAGTACCCCGACAAATATTCCCAAAAGATAAAACAGACGTATTTCCATATCGCAAAACCGCGAAAATCCGAATATTATCAACCCGCCCGACGCTAACCCGAACAATGCGTCCACCGCAAAATTCGCCGCCTTTTTGTAGGATTTTGCGCAAAAAAATAAACTGTACAAAACCCCTATCGCTACGCCGCACACCGCAAAAGCAAAAAAAATCGTCATTTGTCCGCGCGTATCGCTTATCACTTGAACATTCCTTTAAAACTGAATTTTTTTCCGCCGTCAAAATAGGATACCGACGTTATCTTTTGACATTTTGCAGTCAATGCGCCGTTGTTTACGTCCAACTTGTCTGCCGATAGTCCGTCACCCTTTATCGAAAGTTTTTTGTCCCCGAGATTCAAACATATCTCCTTATCAAAAATGCTTACGACTTGCTCTATTCCCGTCACTACTACTTTGTTTCCGTCAACAAAAAGAGTGTGTGTTTTTGCCGTTTCCGTCATAGTTTGCCCTCCCTTTTTAATTATATGCAAAGGGTGAGAATTGTTAGCACCAAATAGTTTCGGTTGCTTTTATACAAAAACGGACGGCTTAAGCCGTCCGTCGTCGTTTTTAAAAAATCGTCGCTCTATTGAATTTTGTTGAGTTGGTAGCCCGTTGCGCTGTCCTTTATTTCGTAACCCGCTTGCTTTATCAGGTCGCGAAGTTCGTCGCTTTTTGCCCAGTCTTTGTTTTTGCGAGCGGCAAACCTTTCTTCCGCGAGTTTTGACACTTCCTGCGGGATGTCTTCCTGCGGTTTTTGCTGGTCTTCGGGAAGTTTGTCAAGGCTTAATGCAAACACTTTGTCCCACTTTAACGCAAGCGCATAAATATCTTTGCTCTTTGGCAATTTGACGAGTTTCCAAAGTATTCCTAATCCCATAGGAACGTTGAGGTCGTCGTTTATCGCGTCAAAAAATTCTTGGTCAAAATCTGCCAAAACTTTCTCGTCCGTCTTTGCGTCGCTTTGGCTGTGTTGCTTTAACAAAGCGAGCAAGCGAGCGTACGCCGTCTTTGCCGCCGCTAAGTTTTCAAAGGTAAAGTTGAGTTTTTGGCGGTAATGAGTGTTTAGGCAAAAATAACGGAAATCCATAGCGGAATATCCTTTTTGCTCCAAATCTTTGAGAAGATAGCAGTTTCCCAAAGATTTGCTCATCTTTCCGCCGTCGTACAACATAAATTCGCCGTGCATCCAGTAATTTACGCACTTTTTGCCCAACCAACACTCGCTCTGCGCTATCTCGTTTTCGTGGTGAATGGGAATATGGTCGATGCCGCCGGTATGAATATCAAACGGACTGCCGAGATATTTGTTGCTCATAGCGGTGCACTCTATGTGCCAACCGGGAAACCCTTTTCCCCACGGACTGTCCCATTGCTGTATATGGTTTGGTTGAGCGTTTTTCCACAACGCAAAATCGGCGGGATGACGTTTTTGGTCGTTTACTTCTACGCGCGCGCCGCTCCGCTGTTCTTCGAGATTTATTCCGCTCAACTGACCGTATTTGGGGAATTTTTCTACCGAAAAATAAATTCCGTCGTCGGTCTTGTACGCATAACCTTTTGCCAACAAGTCCTCCACTATCTTTATCATTTCGGGAATATTCTCCGTCGCTTTGGGCGTGACCGTCGGACGCTTGACATTCAACGCTTTAAGGTCGTCAAAAAATTGCGCGGATATTGCGTCGGCAATCTCTTTGGGCGTCTTTTTTTGCTCCCTCGCGGATTTTTCCATCTTGTCCTCGCCGTCATCTGCGTCGGATAAAAGATGCCCTACGTCGGTAATGTTCATAACCGATTTAACCTTGTATCCGTCGTATTCCAGCACGCGGCGCAACGTGTCCATAAAAACGTAAGCGCGCATGTTTCCTATGTGGGCGTAATTGTATACGGTCGGACCGCAACTATACATGCGTACGAGATGCGGATCGATGGGAACAAAATCTTCTTTTTTGCGGGATAGCGTATTGAATACTTTTAACGTCATAAAAATCACCTTAACGAGTTGATAAGTTTTGTATGGTCGTTGCAAAAGTCGTTGCCTAAACGGTTTAAAAAGACGTGTGAGGCGTATACGACGCCCTACGTTAAAGGCTGTAGGCGGTTGTCCTTGCAACGCTCGTGTGTATTATATACAATTTATTAAATTTTGACAACTTTTTTTGCCTTAAAAGTAGCCATTTATCTGCAAATATGGTAAAATATTTAATTGTAATTTGACAACCATCGGAGGAAATATATGCTCGATATAAAATTTTTAACGGAAAACACTCAATTTGTCAAAGACGCGCTGCACAACCGCAACGGAAATTTTGACGAATACGTAGATTGCGCCGTGCAAAACGACGCGTTGCGCAAAAAAATTATCGCCGAAGTAGAAGCGCTCAAAGCAAAACGCAATACCGAAAGCGAGAATATCGCAAAACTCAAACGCGAAAAACAAGACGCAAGCGCGCTTATTGCCGATATGCAGGCTATCGGCGTCAAAATTAAAGAACTCGACGCACAACTTTCAGACGCAGAATCCAAAATAAGAGATAGTCTGCTTAATATACCCAACATTCCGCATTCGAGTTGCCCTATCGGTCTTTCCGACGAGCAAAACGTAGAAGTTCGCAAGTGGGGCGAACCGACAAAATTCGATTTTCAACCTAAACCGCACTGGACGTTGGGAGAAGATTTAAAAATTTTGGACTGGCCACGCGCGGCAAAAATAAGCGGAGCGCGCTTTACGGTATATCGCGGACTTGCCGCAAAGTTGGAGCGGAGCGTGTTTACGTTTATGTTGGACGTGCACACCGCAAACGGCTATACCGAAATTCTGCCGCCTTATTTGGTAAACCGCGCAAGTATGACGACAACGGGACAACTTCCTAAATTTGAGGAAGACGCTTTCGCAGTCAAAAACAACGATTATTTTCTCGTGCCGACGGCAGAAGTCCCCGTCACAAATTTGCACAGGGACGAAATTCTGTCTGCGGACGAGTTGCCGATAAAATATTGCGCGTATACCGCATGTTTCCGCGCAGAAGCAGGCTCGGCGGGAAGAGATACGAGAGGACTTATCAGACAACACCAGTTCAACAAGGTGGAGTTGGTAAAGTTTGCCCACCCGCAAACGAGTTATGACGAGTTGGAAAAATTGACAAACGACGCCGAACGCATTTTGCAAATGCTTAAACTCCCCTACCACGTTATGGCGTTGTCGACGGGCGATATCGGCGTAAGTTCCGCAAAAACATACGACCTCGAAGTATGGTTGCCGAGTTACAACCGCTACGTAGAAATATCTTCTTGTAGCAATTTTGAGTCTTATCAGGCGCGCAGAGGCAACATAAGATTCCGCGATACCGACGGAAAACTCAAATACGTTCACACGCTCAACGGTAGCGGCTTGGCAGTCGGACGTACCGTCGCCGCCATTATGGAAAACTATCAAAACGCCGACGGCTCTATCACCGTTCCCGACGTTCTCGTACCGTATATGGGTTGCAAAGTCATTAAATAAAGTCACCAAAACACACATACGTATTTAAAAACTCCGTGTAAAACGGAGTTTTTAAATACGATAAAACCAAAAACCTGTTCACGCCAAAAGTTGTAAAACTTTTTGGGAAAAGGAGCGGCAAGCGTAAAAGCAAAAAGACCGTCCAAAGGACAGTCTTTTTGCATAAGTCGCTTTGCTGCGACGCTGGTGCGGATGACAGGACTTGAACCTGCACGAAGAATCCCCCATAAGATCCTTAGTCTTATGCGTCTGCCAATTCCGCCACATCCGCATGTTTAATGCTAAATGATTATAGTATAAACCGCCAAAAAGGTCAATCGTTTTTAAGCAACTTTTTTAAAAAATTTTTGCTCTTTGTCGGCGGCAACTTCTTTTGTCCCGTTTTTGGTATAATTTGCGCCTTTGCGGCAATAATTAACGACGGACGGAAATACATACACTTTTTTTTACATATCCGAATATTGTATTGTAGACGTTGGTTTTGCCGTCCAAAGGATGTGCCGAATGATTAAACGGGGAGAACTTTATTACGCAGATCTCAGCCCTGTCGTAGGCAGCGAGCAAGGAGGCGTACGTCCCATACTGGTATTGCAAAACGATATAGGCAACAAATACAGTCCGACTATTATCGCGGCGGCAACTACGTCAAAACTCAACAAAGCCAAGTTACCCACTCATATTTTGCTGCCGACGACCGTTTCGGCATTACCAAAGGATAGCGTCGTCTTGTTGGAACAGATACGGACGATAGACAAAACACGGCTTAAAGAAAAAATCGGAGAACTGCCTTCGGAAATCATGCAAGAGGTAAACAACGCTCTGCTTATCAGTCTGGGTTTTTTTAACTGATTTGTTTTAAAGCCGAAAAAAATATCGTTGCCTACGTAAACGAGGGGCGGCATTTAGCCTCCCCTCTTTTGTCGCATTTTTTTAGATACGTATCTTTATTTTTGAGTTTCGTCCGTCTGCGCGGCGCATTGTTGCGGAGTGTTTTCCGTTGCTTGCGGCTGAGGTTGTTCCTCCGTTTGCGAGGGCGAATTTTGCTCCGACATAGATAAGGCAACGCCGCAAGCGGGGCAGACTTCCAACGGTTTAAGCGTATTTTTTGCCGATAATTCTTTTGAATAAGTCCACTTTAAACACAACGGCGTAAGCAAGGAACTGAGTATAATAAGTATAAGCACAAAGGGCATTATCGCGCTGTCAAGCATTCCGTTATCAATGCCTTTTTGCGCGCAGACAAGCACGACTTCTGCACGAGCCATCATACCGATGCCCACTCTCAAACTGTCCTTAAAGGAATATTTGCATATTTTTGCGCCGATACCCGCTCCGAGCAGTTTGCCCAACAGTCCCGCCGCAACAAAAGCGACGCCGAAACCTATCATTTTGCCGTCTATCCCGCTGAAAGAAGTGGTTATGCCGATATTTGCAAAAAACACGGGGGCAAAAATCATATAGTTGCTCATTTCGATTTTTTGGTCGATATACGACGAGTTGTGCAGTCCCGACAGCACCAAACCGGCAAAGTATGCGCCGGTAATATCCGCAACTCCAAAAATCTTTTCCGCAAAGTATGCGTACAAAAAGCAAGTCGCAAAGCCAAAAATAGGCAATCTGCGTTTGTGCGACCAACGGTCGTCCATCCGCTTAAACAACAAGTGAATGAGTATGCCTACCCCTATCGCAACGGCAAAAAATCTCGCAGATTTTCCCAAAACGACGAGAACGTCCATTGCCGAACCGGTGTTTTTTAATCCGATAAACAACGACAGCAATATCACGCCGATAACGTCGTCCAAAATTGCGGCGGCAACGATAGCCGTCCCGACTTTGGAGTTGAGTTTGCCCATTTCTTTAAGGGTTGCGACGGTCACGCTCACCGAAGTTGCGGCAAGCACCGTTCCGTAAAAAAGATTGTCGTATAGTTTTTCTCCCGCAAGCGCGCCGAAACCGCCGTTAAAAAGCGTCGCGACGACAAATCCGAGTCCTAAAGGAACAACAACGCCCAACGTTGTGATTACAATCGTTGCGCCGCCCACCTTTTTAAATTGACTTAAATCCGTTTCGATACCGGCGGAAAACATTATCAATATTACGCCGATTTTGGCAATGAAAGATAAGCCTTCCATCGTTCCGTGTTCTCCGGTAGTAAAAATCGGCTGATTTGGTATCAGTTCTATTAGCCCGAGCAAAAGCCCCGCAACCAACATGCCCACAACCTGCGGCAAACCTAAACGACGGCATACGATTGATAGGTTTTTTGACAGCAAAAGTATCAACGCCAAAGGCAACAAGATTTCAAAATAATTCATAATACCGTTTTTCCTCTGTAAATAATTACTCTCTGTAAACAATTACATATTGTTGCACTGTTGCACTTTTTTGTCAAGCAAAAAACGATTGATAAAGATTATCCTATATTACTATTTTATTTAATCGAACAAATCTATCAGTTTTGCGTCGAGCGGGCAAGTCAAAAACAACTCGTTTAATCGCGGTTGATTTAATACTATCAATATTTTGTCATCTTTTAATACCGTAACTTCGTAAAAATACGTTCCTTTTAACGCGGACAGCACCGTTTTGAGGCTGACTTTGCAGTCAAATACAAGGCACTTTTTTTCCGCGCCCCTATTCAGATTTTTTTTGTAACCGTCAAATACGATTTGTTTCATATATACTGCGTCGTTTCCTACGCCCCACCCCGTAATCATTACAAAAACCGCAAAAAGTCCGACGGAAAATGCGTTTACTCCCGCAAAAAGGCAACCGATAAAAATCGCAAACAATATCGACGCAACAATAACGGTAAGAATTTTGCTCGTTTTAAGACTGCTGACAAAGGAATATTTTTTTTGCAAAACCGCAACCAAAATTCTGCCGCCGTCCAAAGGGAAACACGGCAAAAGATTTGTAAAAAACAACGCGTAATTGCAAAAAACAAGGGCGTCGGTAAAGGGATAGGTTGACGGCGCAATCCACCACAACGCCGTAAAAAACAACGCAATCCCCAAATTTGTCAAAGGTCCCGCCAACGCTATTTTTACGGCGTCTTGCGGTAAAACTTCGTCAAAGTCGCCGTACAAAACCGCCCCGAAAGCCGACAGCGATATATTTTTGCAGGTATACCGCAACGTTTTTGCAACAAAAAAGTGCGCAAATTCGTGAATAAGCACACTTATCGTATAAAGCAAAAACAGAAAAAATCCGTCGATAAAAACGCTCCACGCCGCCATCAACCAAAAAGATGGCAAAACTTTAAAGCTAAAGGATTTTTTTACACCTTCCATACCAAAGTATAGTTTACGGTAGTGATGTCCTTTACGACCTCGCCTTTGTACAAAAGGTTGACTGCGGCGGTAGTGACATATTTGCCTATTACCGTTTGCGTTGCAATCTTATCCCCCTTTTTAACGAGAATTTTGGTAAGACCGCCGTATACTATTTGCAAATCGTCGGACGTTTTTACCGTGACGGTATCATCGGTGACGTCGCTGACTTCGCCGTTGCAAAAACTCAACAAAACTTTGCCGCCGCTTATCGTGACAGTGCCGTTTTCTACCTTGTCTACCGTGACGTTGATGGGAAGATTTATCACTTCGCCTTTGTCGGATTTTTTAAACACCTGAAGTATTCCGCTGTTGCCTGCGGCTTTTGCTACGGAAAAAACTTCCCCCGCAAACCCTTTGTTTGCGTATTTCATAGCAAAAATTATCCCCACCACCAAAACGCACGCCATTACGTACGCCGCTATTTTGTAAAACGGTTTGCGTTCTTTGCGGCGCTTTGCGGGACGAACGCTGTCAAACGCAGAGTTTTCCTCTTGGATATAATGTCGTTGGGAATAACTGACGTCAAGCCAGTCGTCTTCGTCGGGACAACAAGAACAAACTTTGATTTCTTCTTCCATATTTTTTACCTCCGATTGTGTACGATAAACTATATGCGCCTACCTTTTTTATTATGCCGCGCGTCAAAAATTTTTGTTGAGTTTGCTCCTTATTTTGCCCGACAAACCTTTGAAATTTTTCATATAGTCGTACAACAACTGCTTGCCGTTGGCAAGGTTGTCCGCAAGAACGTCAAAAAATATGCTGTCGCATCGGGTAAATCCGTTGAGATAGTAGTTTTCGGGAACAATGCCGAGCGGAAAACAACCTTCCAAAAGCGCAAAAACTTCTACCGCCGACATCTGTCTGCCTTCCTTAACCATATCGCCGCGTATGCGGTTTATCACAACGTTGTTGCGTAATACGTCGTATTTTTGAACGAGTTTTAACGCCGCCAAAGCGTCCTTTACCGATACGTAATGCGGCGTAACCACCACTATCGTTTCGTCGCAGGCTTTAAGCGCGCATTCGACGCTTTTGCCTACCCCCGCAGGACAATCGAAAAATATATAGTCAAAGGCAATTTGCTCCTTTAATATCGTTTCGCAAAACCGCCCGCTATCCTTTTCCGGATTGAAACTTCCGCTCAACAAAACGTACAAGCCGTTGGATTTTTTGTCGTCGAGCAAGGCTTGTTTTAGTCTGCATTTGTTTTCTATAACGTCTTTTAGGTCAAATACCACGCTGTTTTGACAGCGCATAACTATATCCAAACTGTTTAAGCCGAAATCCATATCGACCAACAACACTCTTTTGCCCGATTTGCTCAAAGCGTAACCGAGATTTGCGGATACGGTGCTTTTGCCCGCTCCGCCTTTACCGCTCAAAACGGCAAACTTTCTTGCCAAAATATCACCTCCGTAAAAAACATTATATCAAACGATATAAGCCGAGCGGCGAGCAAAGCAAAACAAGACAATATTTGCTTTTTTTCGCAAAAAAAATACCTCGCAAAAAGCGAGGTAAAAATCTGAAAAATCAATGGTTATATGCCGTTTTTATTTGTCGGAAGCAAATAGTCTTGCGCCCACTACTCCTGCGCAGGCGGGTTCTTCCAGCAAGCGAACGGGGTATCTCAATTTGTCAAAAAAGAATTTTTCCAAACCGTCTATTCCGCCCATACCGCCGCTTAAAACTACGCCGTTTTGACGAAGTTTTTCTGCTTCCGAAACGGGTACGGACAAGTATAAACTGTTGATTACGGATAGAATTTTGTCAAAAAATCCGCATACGGTATCGTATAATTCTCGCGAAGATACTTCTGCCGTCTGTTGTTGGTTTTGCTCGACGTTTACTCCCCTGACCTTAAACGTGGACATATTGTTGGGATAAAGACTGCAACAATTTTGTTTTATCGCTCGCGCGTCGCCTATAGAAATTTTTACGTTGTGTTTTTGCTTGACGTAGTTTACGATAAGTTTGTCCAAATCGTTGCCCGCCCAAAACATGCTCGCGCCTGCAAGAATTTTGTCGCCGTCAACGGCGCAAACGTCGGTCACGGTACTGCCTATATTGACGGTTATGCACGAGTCGCACCCGAATTGCGCCTTTGCTATCCGCGCGTCGGCAACTGCGGAAGGTATAAAAATCACTTTTTTTACTCCGAGCGCGTTAAAACACTCGTCGATAAGCGTTTTTGACATATCTTCCATACTGCAATTTACGACGCAATACACTTTAACCGACGGAACGAAAGTACCAGACGGCATAATCTTTTGCATACAGTTTTGAGCAAGATATTTTAATGCCGACGCGTCCACTACGACGCCGTTGACTATGGGGGAAACAAGACGAATAGAAGCGTCTGCGTCCTCCGCCATTTGCATCGCTTTTATTCCGCATGCAAGGTATGCGCCCTTGTTAAACGCGTCCTCCGCAACGACCGACGGCTCTCTCAATACAAAATCGTGCGAAGTAAGCCCCATACTCAAAAAAGTATTGCCAACGTCGGCAACAATATCGAATTTTGCCATATTTCCTCCTAAAAATCAATATGCAAATCTGCGGACTCGTTAACTTTGACGCCCGCCCTTTTAAGTTCTCTTTTTAGCCTTTCCAACGGCAAACCCATCACGCAACTGACGCTTCCTTTGATTTTGCGAACAAAACCGCTGTCTTGTATGCCGTACGCGCCCGCTTTGTCAAAAGGCGAGCCCGTAGCGATATAATCGTCTATGCGCCGTTGCGACAAATCAAAAAATTTGACCTTTGCCGCAACGACAAAAGTTTTGCATTTGTCGGCGGTTTTTAAACATACTCCGGTAAAAACGGTGTGCGTTGCGCCGGACAGTTTTTTTAATATATTTTCCGCATCTGCGGAATCTGTCGGTTTTCCGATAATTTTTCCGTCGAGCACCACTACGGTGTCGCTACCGATAACGAGTCTGTTTCCGTCGGTATTTTCCCAAACGTCCGTCGCTTTGTTTTGCGCAAGATACGCGACGTATTTTTTGGGCGGTAGTTGCGGGTGTTGCTCCTCTTTTGTAGACGGTTGCACTTCAAAATCGTTTAGCAGCAACGACAAAAGTTGTTTTCTTCTCGGGGAAGCCGAAGCAAGAATAATCTTCATATATATACGCCTGTCGTTTTTTTTACTCGCCGCCTTGCGGGTAAAAAAGTTTTTAAAATCAGATAATTTCCAAATTTTTGCGATAAATCCTGCGGAAATCCCAAACGACTTCCGACGCGGCTTTGAGTTCTAACGACGCGTCGCCGTTTAACTCCAACTTCATAATTACGCTGTCGCCCAAAACGTCGCAGTTTATTTCTTCCACGACGCCGGTGTGGCTTATGTCCAACATTCTCGCCAACTTAAGCAGCACCGCAAGTTTGCGAACGGCGGCTATATCTTCGTCGGAAATTATCCCGTGATCGCGATACTTTTCCCACTCGTTCCAGTTGCTTTCTTCCTTGTTGTAGTAGTCGCAAACGTAAGCCGCCAAAACAAGGTCGTGGTGAGAAACTCCGTATATATTGCTGTTTAAAATGTAGTACGCCGCGTGCTTTGCATTGTTGTAAAATTTGATTTTTCTGCCCGTATCGCATAGGTATGCGGCAATGCGCAAAACTTTAACGTACAAACGCGGGAATTTGTGCAAAACGCGAAGTTGTTTGAATAATTGTACGGTTATCCCAAACACCTGCTCGGCGTGACGTTGGTCGCATTGCATAAAAGTAGTCGCCGTCAAAAGGCTATGCCCCAAAACGTCGCTTATCGGTTTGTCGATAGTAGAAGGCACTACTTTGTTGAACATCAGACCTTCTCTCAAACCGCAACCGCAGGTAATGAGTTTTTCAAACCCTATATAGTCGAATACCGCTTTAATGGCGGACAACGCGCTGGGAAATACGTCCGCGCGCACGGTAGATATGCCTTTTATTCTTGACTTTTTGTCGGCGTCAAGCACTTTTATCGTGTCGTATATTTTGTTGAAGTTGTCAACGGACACGGAATAATTGTGCACCATATCCAAAGGATAGTGAGTAACTCTCCTTGCAAGCCTTGCAAGATTGCGAAAACTACCGCCAACGCCTATCATTTGCGTGTCGGGATCGATTTGAGTGAGCCACTCGATGGGTTCTATCAACTCTTTAAAATACGTTTCCATATCGGCGGCGCACTGCTCCGGCGCTTTGTCCGGCTCAGAAAACATTTCTGTCAAAGTGACCGCTCCGACGGGAATTACTGCGGTGTTGAGTATGTTGCGGCGGTTGTAATAAATAAATTTTGTGCTTCCTCCGCCTATCTCCATGATAAGTCCTTTAGGTACGTCCATAGAGTTGATTACGCCTTGATAGACAAGAGTCGCTTCCTCCTCTTCCGTCACCACGCGAAACTTTATCCCCGTTGCGGAAAACATTTCGTTTAAAAAAGTGCGCTGGTTGCGCGCGCGCCTTACTGCCGCCGTTGCAACCGCGATAATGCTGTCAACTTTGTTGAGCATGCACATTTTTTTGAAAGTTTTGACCGTATTTATCGCCTGAATTATACGCGTAGCCTTCATACTGCCGTCTTTTTCGGTTTCTCCGAGTCGTACAGCCTCGCGCATCTCGTCGACGGTAACAAAGTATCCCCCGTCATAACAATCGAATATAACCAGTCTTGCCGTATTGCTGCCGAGATCTATCAAGCCTATTCTTTCCATAAAAACACCTCAGAAAAATAAATATTTTCAACATTGAGATTCTATCATAAAAAAATTGCCTTGTAAATATCAAAATCGAAAATTTCACAAGACAATCATAAGTCGATATATCATCAAATGGCAAAAACCGTCAATTTATCAACGGTTTTATTACTTTTCTCGGACATTTTTGCATGCAAAGTTTGCAACCCGTGCATTTTGAGTAATCTATGATGGGTACGTTGTTGACCAAACGTATCGCGTCGCTCGGACAAACTTTTTGACAAAGCCCGCAACTGATACAGCCGGAACGGCACATAGAAACGACTTCCTTACCTTTGCATTGCGTACTGCACGCAACGTATACCGCCGCGTTTTTGGGTATTCTTTTAATAAGTTTTTTGGGACACGTCCTTATACATATTCCGCAACTGACGCATAAATCGGCGTCAATCTGAGCGTAACCGTCCCTGCACTCGATAGCAAGGTTGGGACAAACGTCTACGCAACTGCCCGCTCCCATACAACCTACCGCGCACTCTTTGCGTCCGTTTGCAAGCATCTGCTGACTTATGCAACTGCCATAACCCATATATTCGTACTTGTCGTTGCAATTTATTCCGCCGCTACAAGCCACTACGGCAACCGTTTCTCCGCCGCCGCTATAAGCGACGCCGAGAATATTGCTGATTTCTATTTTGTTTTCGGAAGTGGTCTGACCGCAATCGTCAAGCGACGCTTTGCCTTCTACCAACGCTTTTGCAAAACCTTCGCAACCGGGATAACCGCAACCGCCGCAGTTTGCGCCGCACAGATGACTTAATACTTCGCCTATTTTGGGATCGGTTTTTACCACGCAAAACCGCGATATGACGATGATAAGCACACCGAAAATCAATCCGATACCCGCCATAACGCCTACCACTACAAAAAATTTGGTCCAGTCGATATCTCTAAACAATAGTAATGTCTGCATAACCCCTCCTTACATCGCAACCAAACCGAAAACGTAAAACGCCATAGCCATAAAGCACGCGCAAATCATAGTTATGGGAAACCCTTTGAGCGGTTTTGCGACAGGCAACTTGTCGACTTTTTCTCTCAAACCCGACAGCAAAACTATCGCAAGCAAAAACCCGAGTCCGCTAAACAAACCGTTTAACGTTGCGGAAAGTACGCCGGTGACGCTTGCGGAAGTAAGATTGAGTTCTGCAACGCCGAGAATTGCGCAGTTTGTCGTTATTAGCGGCAAATACACGCCCATCGAGCGATAAAGCGCGGGCGCAAACTTTTTTAAAACCATTTCTAATATCTGCACGAGTCCCGCAATGACAAAAATAAACACTATCGTTTTTAGGTACGCTACGTCCAGCGGCGCAAGGATATAAGTATACAAACAGTAGGTCACAAGACTTGCCACAGTCATGACAAATATGACCGCCACGCCCATACCAAACGCCGCTTCCGTTTTTTTGGATACGCCCAAAAAGGGGCATATGCCCAAAAACTGCACTACGACAAAGTTGTTTACAAATACGCCCGCTACAAAAAGCATAAGAACTTCTTTCATTTACTTTGCCTCCGACGTCGCCGCCAACATATGCGCTTTTTGCGCCGCTTTGTGCTTTTGTTTGCGTTCTATAACGCCGCTCACCAACGTGAACACGGCTATAAACAATCCGTAGGTCAAAAACGCGCCCGCAGCAGAGGCAAAAAACTCTATTTTAAAGTTCATTATCTGCAATCCGAATATACTGCCTTTGCCCAAAAATTCTCTGACTATGCCCATGAGAGTGAGAGCCAAAGTAAACCCCAACCCCATAAACAATCCGTCCAAAGCAGACGCGAAAACTTTGTTGTGACTTGCAAAAGACTCCGCGCGAGCAAGAATAATGCAGTTTACCACTATTAGCGGCAGGTACACGCCGAGCGTTTCGTACAGGCTTGGCAAAAATTTGTCCAAAACCAACGACACGACGGTGACGAATGACGCTATTATCAAAACAAACGCGGGTATACGCACTTTGTCGGGAATCGTATTGCGCAAAAGGCTGACCAAAACGTTGCTGCAAATCAAAACGAAGGTCACCGCCAACCCCATGCCTATGCCGTTTATCGCCGCTGTGGTAAGCGCGAGAGTCGGACACGTACCCAGCACGAGTTTAAAAGTAGGATTTTGTCGGACAAGACCGTCCGCTGCTATATCTTTTATTTTCATAATCCGCCTCTTTTTAGTTGCCGTTTGGCAGCGTGTTTATTTGCTGAATAAAGAAGTACGCGCAGTTTACGGCGTTGTTTATCGCAGTACTGCTTTTTGTCGCGCCGGTCACTACGTTGTGGTTAGCGTCCGTTCTGTTTGTAGTATAGTACCCTGCGGTAATATCCCCGTCAACGTACTTTTGATAAAAATCGTTGCCGAAATTAGACATAAGCGTTTGCAACGCGCTTTCCGCATATTTTACTTTGGAAAACTTTTTAAAATTGCCGTTCTCCGTTTCCGCAAGAAGCCACAAAGTGACGGTGCCGCCGTTAAAACCGTTTTTTCCCGTTGCTTTAATCAAATAGTTTCCGTCCTCTATCACGTACACCGTTTCTACCGTGCCGTATTCGTTTTGCGCAAGGTCGGAAGTAAGTTGCATTTGGGTATAGTTTTTTTGCTCCCCGTCGTAAAACGTTTTTATCGTGCGAAGTATTTTTTCTTCCGGAGAAACGTAAAGAACGTCGTTTAGTATCGCAAGCAATCCGCCCAACGCTACGCCTATGACTACAAGTACTATTATGGCTTTAATGCCCGTGCTTTTGTTGCTTCCGACGCGTTGAACTTTGTCTTTTGCCGCAAATTCTTTTTTGTTTTTCATTGTTTTGCGCCCTCCTTTTTGTCGGTTTGCGCTTCTCCGCTCTGAGTCGAGCCAAACGGTTTGGGTATTATCCATTTGTCGATAAGCGGCACTACGATATTCATAAGTAACAACGCAAAAGTGACTACTTCTACTTTGCACGCCACGCGTAATCCCGCAGTGATAAGCCCCAACGCAACAAAATATATAAGGTTGCCCAACGTCGTGTTTGGCGTCGTGACGTAATCGGTAGCCATAAACACCGCTACAAACATCAGTCCGCCGCTGAGTATCGAAGGCAAAAACCACGAAAAATCAAATCCTTTCAACATAACGGTAAACAAGCCCGCCACCGCTAAATATACGAGCGGCCATTTAAAATCTATTACGCGTCTTGCGACGAGATAAATATATCCGATAATTATCGCCACTTTGCACGTTTCTCCTATGCAGCCGGCAAGGTTTGTACCCAAAAACAAATCGAGGTTTGTGACTCCCAAAGCCGACAAACCGTCTTCCAAAGCGGAAGTTATCGGAGTTGCGCCGACGATGACGTTGCCGTCGGGGGTAATCCACCCGTTGTTTATATTTGACGACGCCAACGCAATGAAGGAAATAAAAACAAACGCTCTGCCCGCCGCCGCAGGGTTTACGACGTTGCAACCCGTGCCGCCAAAAAGCATTTTGACTACTACCACCGCAAAAATCCCCGCAAATACGGGAACGTACCAAGCCGTCTTGACGTTGAGGGACAATCCGATAATAAAACCCGTTACGACGCTTGAAAAATCGGTGTTTATCGCTTCCTTAAAAGTTTTTTTGCAACACAGCGAGTATATTACTTCGCTGACAAAGGAAGAAAGTATCGCCAAAAGTACCACGAGTATCGTTCTTGCGCCAAAAAACACTATTCCCGCAATAAAGGACGGACACAACGCTATTACGACGTCCAACATTATTTTGCGGGTGGAAGAATTGTTTTTTACGTGCGGAGAACCGCTGCCTACAAATTTTACGTTCTCCATTACTTTTTTGCCTCCTTGAGTTTTGCCTTGCACAACTTTACGCTCTGAACTATAGCGCGTTTCGCAGGGCATACGTAAGCGCAACATCCGCACTCTATACAATGCTCCGCGCCGTATTTTGCGGCGGTGGCGTAATCGCCCGCCAAAGTATAAAAATCGATATACATCGGCAAAAGATTCATAGGACAAACGGATGCGCATCGCGCGCACCTTATGCAATGAGAAGGTTGCAATACGTCCGCTTCTTCCTCCGTCAACGCAAGAAGTCCGCTGTCCGTCTTGCCCGTCACGCCGCTCGTATCGCTCAACGCAATCCCCATCATAGGACCGCCTACGAGTAGTTTTTTGACGTTTGGTTTGAGTCCGCCGCAAAACTCTATGATGTCTTTGTACGGCGTTCCGTTTTTGACCAAAATGTTTTTAGGCTCGTTTATGCCGAGTCCGCTCACCGTCATTACTCTTTGATACAGCGGCTTGTTTAATCTTACCGCATTGTACACGGCAAGACACGTCGCAACGTTTTGTACGACGACGCCGACGTCCATAGGCAAACATTTGGGCGGTACTTTGCGCTTTACGCAAGCGTAAATTATCTGCTTTTCGCCGCCTTGCGGGTACTTCTTTTTAAGCAACACGACGTTGACGCCGTTTTGAGCGGAAAGTTTTTGATAGGCTTGCAACTTGTTTTCTTCTATTCCTATGACGATGTTGTCCACTCCCAAACTCTTTGCTATCAGTTTTGCGCCCTCTACTACCTGCTCGGTGTATTCCAACATAACCCTGTTGTCGCAATTGAGATACGGTTCGCACTCTGCAGCGTTGACTATGAGCGTGTCAATCCTTTTGTTGGGATTGACTTTGACGTGCGTGGGAAAACCCGCGCCGCCCAAACCGATTATTCCCGCTTCCGCTATTCTGTTTTTTATCGCGACGGGATCGCTCGCGTCTATGTCGGCAAGATAAATCGGCTCGCCGCCCTCTTCGCTCCTTTTGATATGAACGTAACTCGCAGATACTCCAAAATTGTTTTGACGCGTTTCCACGCCTTCTACTTCTCCCGATACGGGCGAATAAATGTTTGCGGATACAAACCCGCCCGCTTTTGCGACGAGTTGACCCTCTCTCACTTTTTCGCCTTGATTTACGACAAGTTGAGCAGGCGCGCCGATGTGTTGCGACAATGCGACGTAATAATCGCTTAAAGGCGGCATTTTTTCGATAGCCTTATCTTTGGTAAGGTCTTTTTTATCGTCAAAATGCACGCCTCTATTAAAAGTTTTTTTGATTAACTTTGACAAAATTGCCTCCGCTCCGTTGATTATTTGATATTATACAACACAACCCTTTAAAGGTCAACAAAAATTCAAATCTTTTTCAAAAATTTCGTCAAACCTATTCCGTTTGTATTTTTATTTTGTTTCCGCCAAAAGAATGACTAATATATAATAGCACAAATATTAGACGATTTGTTTAAAATCGTAAATTTTTTTTGTTATTTTTTAATAAATTTGCTATTGCATCAATCAAAAACTAATTGCAAAAAAGGATGTTTAGCGGCGGTCCAAACGATTGTTTTTGATATATTCCATTTGTTTGGCTACGATGTCGTTGACTTCCGCTTGCTTTTTAAAGGCAATCGCGCATTTTATAAACTGCCATACTCCCAACGCCGTCAACAATCCGCCAAAACAGTACCGCAAAATTTTTTCTTCCGCAAACTTGGTCAAAAACGCTCCGGCGGCGGAAAAAATTACGGCGGGCACGACGAGCCAACCTATATCTTTTGTTTTGACTAATCCGTTTTTAAAATGAAAGCACAACGATACCGCCGCCATAGGCAAAAAACTTATCAGATTTATCGCCTGAACCGTTTGTTGTTTGATGTCGAGAAAAGCAAGCAAAGGAATGAGCAACGTTCCGCCTCCCATACCCATACCGCCGAGTATACCCGATATCGCTCCAAAAATAATCAACCATATATTTATTGTCATAAAAACATTCTCACCCCCGCTGCAATCGATATTAAAGCAAAAATAAGTTTGACGACGTTGCCTTTGAGTTTTCCGAGAATCAACGCGCCTACGACGCCGCCCGCAACTACGCCGATTGTCGCAAACAAAATTTTTTCCCAGTCGCCGTTTCCGTTTATTATATATATGACCGCGCTAACTACGCTTATGGGTAAAATAACCAACAAAGCGGTGGCTTGCGCGCTTTTTTGAGGCAGTTTAAAAAGCCACAACAATGCGACAACGACTATCAAGCCGCCTCCGCCGCCCAAAAATCCGTTTATAAAGCCGATAAAAATGCCGGAAATTACCGTCAAAAGTATCTTAATTTTGTTGTTCACCGTCAATATCTCCTTTAAATCAATCATATTTTAAACATTTTGCTTAAAAATATAAAAAAATAGCGGTATAGTGTTTGCTTTTTTTTTGATTTTGTATTAGAATAGTTTAGCATAATGAAAATTATGTAGTTGCACAAAAATTTTTTAACTGTAAGGTGAGTTTAATGAGCAAAAAACAAACAGACAATCGTTACACCCCGGCGTATTACAAACAGGTCAAAACCGACGGCAACCAAAAATCTGCCGCTGTAAGCGTCAAAACCAAAAAATTGTGGACTATCCTCACGATAGTAATCGCTGCGGTCATTGCCGTGACCGCCTCTTTGTGCGTGGCTTTGCACAAAGATACGATACCCAAAAATACATCTTCCGAGAGCGTAAAACAAGGTAAGAGCGACAAAACTATCGCAAACAGCAACTTTAAATATACTTATGCTGACGGACAGAATCTGCAATATCCCCTCGTAGCAAACGACTGGAAAACTTCGGAAAACAACGATATTTCTCGCATCGCTATGGGCGTTTTGGATACGTCGGACTGGGAAAAAGCAAATGCGGACCTTATGTCAAAAGGTATTTTTTCTTCCGCTTTGCCAAACCCCCACTATCCCAACTATCAGACTTCTACGGGATTTGACAAGGACAAAAGCCGCATTTATATGATGGCTAAAACGAGCAGGGCAAGTTCTGACGCGGCAAACGTCACGTCGGCGTCTTTCAGCGTGGCTTCCGGCTCGTATACCAAAATAACGGTTTGGGCAAACATCGTTGATTGCAACGGAACGGGTTTGTACTTCGGTATCAAAGACTCCGCGTCCGCAGCGTCTTCTTCCTATCTTAAAGTTTTCAATATCCCCGCAAATGCGGAAGGTTGGAAAGAATACAGCATCTACGTGGAAGGCGACAAGTCCTCCTCCAAAACCCTCTATTTGGAGTTTGGTATGGGACGCGACGCAATTAGCGGTCCTAAAGAAAGCGCGTACGGCACGGTGTTTTTTGGCGGAATAGATTCTACCGACATCAGTAAAGGCGCATACAACGGTCATATTCAGACTTCCGTTGACGAAACTAAAAATTACGTCAGTTATTCTTTTGACGACAAAACGGCGGCAAAAACTCTTGCAGAATGGAGCAAAGACTCAAACAAAGAGTCTGCTACGCAAGTTTACCAAACCATAACTTACGCCGAGTACAAGGCGGAAGCAAGTTTGCAAGCAGGCAGCGACGCTATTATGCCTTTTAAAGGCGAAGACAGCGACACAATGTACAAACTCGACGCCGCAACTGCGACGAGTCTTGTCTTTAATACCTTCACAGTCAATCCCCCGTCGGTCAACAAGTGCTATCGTTTGAGTTTGTGGCTCAGAACGGTGGAAAACACGAGAACCAGCGGCGCATACGTTTATCTCAACGCTTATGACAGAAACGGCAATCGTTCGGACGACAACGCCGCTTACTTCTCCGATATTCACACCGATATCGATTTGGTAAACAGCACTTACAACGGTTGGAAAGAATATTCTTTTTACATTCAACCGAGCGAAACGGATACGTTTACTATGGAATTGCAAATCACTATAGGTTTGCGCGGCGGTCAGGAAGATTTTAAACCCGCAGAAGGAAAAATTTACCTTACGGAAATCTATCTGTACGAAATCGACCGCTCAGATTACAACTCCGCTTCTTCCGGCGCAACGGTAAAAACTTTGGCGTTGAACTCCTCCGCTTCTACCGACAACGTGATTAAAAACGGCAGCTTCAACTCTTCCAAAACAAGCGCGCCCGTCAACGACGCTGTGGAATATCCCTTCCCCGCCGCAAACTGGAAAAGCCTTTATGCCGGTCAACGCAGCATCGTAAAAGATTATGACAGCACAAACGTCGCTCCGAGCCGCCCCGCTTATAGCACGGACTACTCGAGCAAAGGCGGAATTATTTACAAAGCGCAAGGCAATACCGTGTACGGCGAGTTTGGCGTGACGGAAGACGATTTTTATGCGGGCGACGACGACGCTCATTCCGTGCTTGCGATTTACAACAAGCAAATGACGGCGCACGGATATTCTTCCGGAGAAATTTCGCTTGCCGCAAACACTTTCTATCGCATTAGCGTCCTCGCAAAAGGTATCGGCTCCGCTACTCCGTCTATTTATCTCACCGACGGAAAGTATACCGTCCTTGCTTCTTACGAAGGACTTAACAACGGCGATTACGTCGGAAAATCTTACGTAAATATCGACAAAAATATCAACGGAACAGGCTACAACAGATACTATTTTTACGTCGCTACCGGCGACAACGCCAAAACCGTTTACCTTGAGTTGTGGTTGGGCAACCGCGCTTCCAACGCTCTCAACGGTTACCAACAAGGCACGGTATTGTTTGACCAAGCAGAATGCGTAAAACTCGGCGATGTCAAAAACAACGTCAGTGAAGAATACGCTTCTCTCTTTGACGGCGACGCCCCCAAAGCAACCGTTAACGCAGACCTTAAAAAACTGTACACAGAACAACAAAACGTTGTTTCCAACGTCGCAAATCTTAAGGTTTTGGACTACAGATACAACGACAATAAAGATACTACAGACCTTCAAAAAGTCATCGATTTTGCAAAAGAACAAACGGAAATCACCGACGAACTTTTAGATATGATAAATACTTTCAACAAAAAGTATTACGGAACGGAAAAATCCGGAAAATATTATATCGATACCAAAGACAACGACAGTTCCGTATCCGCATTGAGAATTTATCTCAACAAACTTCTCAATCCGACGGAAGATAAAGACAACAAACCCGACGAAACAGAAAAAGAACCTATCAACTGGGTAGTCGTTTCCTCCCTTATCGTCACCGTTGCAATGCTCGTTGCCATAGTAGCAATCGTTATCCGCAAGATGACCAAAAACCACAAAAACCGCGAAGAATTTACAAACAACTACGCGGGTTAACAACAAATAAATCGGGGACGCAAACAGCGTCCCCTTTTTTTGTGTAAAAAATCCGACAATATTTTTTTAGAAAACAATAAACCGCCAAGCAAACGTAAGCCATCGCGATTGAAAAATTTGTAATTTGATTTTTTTATATTACGTCAGGATAAAAACTCGGATATACGTTTGTCGCGAGAAACTTTAAAAAAGACAAAAAAGCGGCTTAAAAAGGTAATCGAAATTAAACAGGTTTTTGTACACTCAACCAAAGAAAATAAAAGTAGCCGTCTGTCATATTATTTTTGTTTTGCGTACCACTCGTAAATCAATTGAGTCACTTTGTCGCTTGATTTATTTACGGTGTTGACGGTAAAATCAGCCCACTTGCGGTAAAGCGGACGCCTTTCTTCTACGTACTTTTCCACCGTTTGTAAGGTCATATTTTTAAACAACGGGCGGTTTAAATCCTTTTTTATCCGAGAATATACGGATTTTGCGTCGGCGTCAAGACATATTACGTAAGAACAACTTTTGAGTACCTGCATATTTTGCTCGTCAAGTACCGCGCCGCCACCCGTCGCAATAACGGTATCGTTAAAATCGCTGATATTAAATATCTGCTTTTTTTCCAACTCTCTAAAATATTTTTCGCCCGCCTTCTCAAAAATCTCGGTTATCGGCATTGCGTTTTCAAACTCTATCAGTTCGTCGCAGTCAAGGCTCATTTTTTTAAGCAGCGGCGCAAGTTTTTTTGCAACGGTGCTTTTGAAGGTTCCCGACATTCCTATGAGAGCAATATTACTTTTCATTTTTTCCTCCATCGACTTTGTAGCCCGCAATCAAACGGTCAACCGCTTTAAAGTAACTCGCCTCTTTTTCTCCCCAAAATGCGGCCACTACCACACCGTCAAGTACGCGCTTTTTGCGAAAATCTTCTCTGTTTGAAATATCGGACAAATGCGCTTCCGCTACGGGTTTTCCGCAACACTCAACGGCGTCGCGCAACGCATAACTGTAATGGCTGTACGCTCCAGCGTTTAGTATCACGGCGTCGGCGTTGTTTTTGCAAATTTTGCGACACAGTTTGTCTTCGCTGCCGCTTTGAAAAAATACCGCTTTTGCGCCTTTTTGCGCGGCGTAACGCCTCACTTTTGCGTTGAGTTGCTTTAAAGTGAGTTGACCGTATACGTTTTTGTCGCGTTTGCCCAACATATCCATGTTTACGCCGTTTATGACCAGTATTTTCATTTACAATCCCTCGAATTCCTTATATGTTTTTTGAGCAATATCCAAAGAAAGCGTTTTGTTTGTCCATATTTCAAAGTTTTTTACGGCTTGCCAAAACAACATTTTTTTGCCGTCAAGCACAGTTACGCCGCAACGTTTTGCCGTTTTTAATAATTCCGTTTCGCAAAAATAGTAAGCGTCAAATACAAACTTTGCGGCGGCAATTTGTTTTTCCGTAACAAAACAAAGTTTGTCCTTTACGGGAACAAAACTCAAAATTCCGTCAAAATCGGCGTCGTCGTAAAGGTCAAAAACCTTTTTGAGTTGCACCGCTTTTTCTGCCGTGCGGTTTTTTACCGTCACGCGCGCGCCGCCGTCCACAAGACACTTTATCGCCGCCTGCGCCGCGCCGCCGCAACCGACAACCAAAAGTTTTGCGTTTTTTACGTCGATACCCGCTTGTTTCAACGTCGTCATTACGCCGTATCCGTCGGTATTAAAACACAAAGTTTTGCCCGCAAACAATAGCGTATTTACCGTTTTGTCGGGTTTGACTTGATTTTTGAAAGGCATAGTCAGGTTTGCGCCGTAATACTCTTTTGATATGCGTTTGAGCGTTGTTTCAAACTCGCTTTTTTTCGTTTGTAATAGGTCGTAACTGACTTTTATCCCCGTGTTTTTGCTTAATAAAGCGTAAATTTTGGGGGACAAACTGTTTTTAACGTCGCTACCGACAAGACAAAGCCTATACTCCATACCGCACAATGCGAAAAAACACGGACAACTGACGGCAATACAAGACGCGTCCGATACTTCGCAACCGTTTTGACTCAACAATCCCGCAACGACGCCCAACATACTTATGCGGTGGTCGTCCGTTGTCGGAATGTTTCCGCCGAGTATTTTTCCGTTGCCGTGTACCGTTATACTGTCTTCGTCGCATTCTACCGAAACGCCTATGCTTTTGAGCGCGGCAACGGTGGTGGCTATTCTGTCGGTTTCCTTTACTTTAAGACCGCCAAGCCCTTCTAAACGGCTCGTACCCTTTGTCAACGCGGCAATAAGGCACAAGACGGGGATTTCGTCAAGCATAAGCGCGCTTTGGCTCTGCGACACATTAAAAGGCTTTAAAACGCTCTTACGTATCGTTAAATCACCGACGTTTTCGCCGCAGACGATTTTTGCGTCGGATACCGATATATCTGCGCCGCTATCCGACAAAACCGTCAAAAACTCCGTGCGAGTCGGGTTTAGCAAAACGTTTTCGAGCGTTATTCCGCCCTTTGCAATCTCCAACGCCACGAGATTTGCCGCAGTAGAAAAATCGTTTGCTACGGTAAGGTCGATTGACTTTAATGCAGAGGGTTTAATCGTAACTTTTCCGCCGCAAGTCTGTACGTCCGCTCCGAATAACGACAACATAATTTCTGTATGGTTGCGAGTCGTCGTGTTTTCTATTACAGTAGTTGCTCCTTGCGCAAACAATCCCGCAAAAAGCAACGCGCTTTTTACCTGCGCGGACGGCTTTTTAAGATTAAATTCCTTACCGCGCAAGCCGTTGTTTTTTTTGATTTTAAACAAACAGCCTTGCTCAAAAACTATGTTTGCGCCCATAGCGTTTAATAGTTCCGCTACGTTTTGCATAGGGCGTCGGGATAAACTTTGGTCGCCGATAAACGTCGCTTCTACGTTGAGTCCCGCGACTACTCCCGCCAAAAGACGCGCCGTCGTCGCGCTGTTTTTGCAATCTAAAACGACGTCGTTTGTCGCATTTTTGATAGGACGTATTATTGTTTTGCCGACAAGAAACTCAAACGACGCTCCGAGCGCCGTCAAACAATCCGCCGTTGCCAAAGTATCGGCATTGAGTCCCGCATTATACACCGTACAGCAGCCGTCGCTCAACGCGCCGCAAATAAAGGCTCTGTGCGTGACGGATTTGTCACCGAAACCGACGTCGATAGTATCAATTTTTAGGGCGGGTTTTACAAACACTTTTTAAAAATTCCTCCGTCGTTTTTTTGTCGACGTAATATATTTTGTAATCGAAACACGGGCGGGCAAAAACAAAACAAATTTTATCTCCGTCGTTCTTTTTGTCTTCGCCGCACAAACTTGCAAGTTGTTTCGCATCGTCCGAGTAAATATCGACGAGTTTATTAAGATATTTTTTTATGTAGTCCAGCGTTTTTTTGCAAAACTGCGGCGATATTACGCCTAAACGCAACGCAAACAACGTTTCTAAACACAAACCGTTTAACACCGCTTGACCGTGCGGAAGTTTGTACTTGGATTCCAGCGCGTGACCGAAGGTATGCCCCAAATTGAGCTGCTTGCGTTCCAACTCGTCAAAAAGGTCTGCGGATACTACAAAGTTTTTGTAGGCTACGCATTTTTTTATCAAAGCGGGCAAATCGTCGCCGTTTTTAAGTCCGTCAAAAACCGACGGACAAAGCAAGCCGTACTTGACGATTTCTCCAAACCCTTCTTGCAAAAGGCGTTGGTCGTTGGTCTTTAAAAAATCAAAATCGACGACGGTGTATTCCGGCAAATTGTATCCCCCGACGAGATTTTTTACTCCGTCAAAGTTCACTGCGTTTTTGCCGCCCAAAGCAGCGTCGGTCATAGCAAGCAACGTCGTCGGCACGGTGACAAAACGCAATCCGCGCTTGTAAATCTGCGCCGCAAACCCCGCAACGTCGCATACCGCGCCGCCGCCGACGGCAACGACAACGGTATTTTTGTTTGCGCCTTTATCTTTAAAATATTGCAAAAGGTTTAATGCGACGGCAATATCTTTGCACTCCTCTCCCGCAGGCAAAAGGTACGCCCGCCCTTTAAAATCGACTGTTTCCGCAACCTTTTTGTCGGTAACAAACAGCGTATCGGCGTCAAAATCGTCTACGGAAAACTTTTTGTAACGCACTGCGTCGCCTTTTAAAATCAAGTCCAACACCGCCGCCGCCAAGATGCTTTCCGCTATCACGCCTACGTTTTGAACGACGCAAACGTCGCTACGCTCGTAATGAGAATCGACGGTTTTTTTTGTGACTATATCTACCGTTCTCACGCCTTTTGCCGTCGTCGGAACGGGTTTAACGGTCAGATTTATTTTGAGGTCGCCCCCCGTCGTCATACCTGCCGTAACGCCGCCGCAATTGTTTGTCGCATAAAAGATGTTGCCGTTTTTGTCGGTTTTGAGCGCGTCGCATACTTTGCCGTTTGTGCTGTCCGCATACTTTGCTCCGATGCCGAAACTCACGCCTTTTACCGACGGAATACTCATCATTTTTTGCGCCAAAACGCCGTCGAGTTTTTGGTCGTAATGAAAAAAGTCGCCCAAGCCCGTCGGCAACCCGACGCAACCGACTTCTACCGAGCCGCCCACGCTGTCGCCCGCCGCGCGCGCTTCCTGTATGCGGCGCAACATTTTTTGCTTTGTTTCGTCGGACGGGCAATGCATATCGTCCTTTTTTATGCGCGAATAATCGTTGCGATAATCAAACGGCGCGTCGCATTTTACGCCGCCGACGTTTCTCGTGAGATAATAAGTAAAAATCCCCTTGCTCTCCAAAATCTGTCGGCAAATTTCGCCAAACGCAACGTAAGCCGCCGTACGCCTTGCAGAAGCCCTTTCGCAAACGTAACGAGCATCTTTTAGCCCGAGCGCAGTACACCCGACAAAATCGGCGTGGCCGCTTCTCAATGCCGTTATCGGCGGCTTTGACTCCACTCCGTCGTCTTTGTTTTTGATAAAAAACTCCAACGGTCTGCCGTCGGTGACAAAATCTGCGGAAACTCCCGACAAAAACTCTACTCTGTCCGATTCCGATTTCATGCGGGCGCTGCGCCCCGCGCCGGCGCGACGTAAAGCAAGTTGCTCGTTTAGTCGGTCGACGTTTATTTTAAAATCGGCGGGCAATCCGATAGCCTTGCAGTGGTATCCGTCGCCGTGAGAAAGTCCTTTTGCAAAAAATTTCATACTACGCAACTCCGCAATATGCGTTTTTACGCATAAATTCCGCTATCGCCAAGCGGTAAACTCCTTTAAACACCGCATTTGACGTTGCGTTTTGGCGAGAAAAATCGAAGGAAAGTTCCGCGCCGTTTTTTATCGTGACGACGATATTTCCTTTTTGGTCGGTGCGATAAATTTTGTCGCCGCAACCGGAATTTTTCAACCTTGTCAACGCGTCTTGAGTGGGGTGTCCGTAACTGTTTGGATCGCCTACCGAAATAATGGCGTATTCGGGCTTAATAACGTCCAAAAACGGCTGATTAGAAGATTCTTTGCCGCCGTGATGACCTACTTTTAATATATCGACGTCGGCAAAATCTGCGGTCTTGCCGTATAAACCCGATTGAACGAGGTTGATAAAATTATTTTCCTGCTTTTTGTCGGCGTCGCCCGTCAAACATATCTTTTTGTCGTATATTTCTGCAATTACTATCGGGGAAACGTTGTTTTTGTCCTGCGCAGTGCTGATGTTTACGTACATGGCGGGCGTGGGGTTGTAAAAATACATTTCATAACCCGTTCCGCTCAAAACGTTTTCTCCTACGTTAAAGTGGGTAACGCAGTCTTTTTCCTCCGCCACCGCTTTAACAAAGTCGTGGTATACGCCTGTAGAAATGGTGCTGTACTCGTAATTGTTGTCCGCTACAAACTGTTTTAGCGGATCGTCGGCGTATTTTGACATAATCATGGGACGATACACTTCCTTGACGATAATGTCGTCGCGTTTTATTACGTCGTCAAGACTTCCGCAATGGTCTGCGTCGGCGTGAGTGAGAAGTACGTAGTCCAACGTCAGAGTTCCGTCGGCGTCCTTGACGCCTATTTTGTCGTCCAAAAGATAATTTATTATTCCGTTGGCAATTACGTCGCTTTTTTTGCCGCCGTCAACAAGCATCTTTTTGCCGTCGGGCAACTCCAAAAACAGACAATCGCCTTGATTTACGTCTATTACGTGCAACCTGAAATCGCCGCCGTCCGCCGCAGCAAGGGTTACGCTCGGTTTTATCGGCGTGTAATTATAGAATTTGAAAAAGTCGCCGTTAATCTCAAAGTTGAAAGGCGCAATATCCATATAAAACATTACGCCCGCAACGATAACTACCAGCGCAACGATAAAAATCGCCGCATTTATTTTTCTTTTTGCGGATTTGCTCTTTTTTCTGCCGGCGGCTTTGCTTGCCGCTACTCCCGCAGCCGCTACCCCCGCCGCAAATTTACCTATATCTTTGGCTTGTTGTTGTGAAGATTTTGACGTACGCTTTTTGTTTCCGTCGTTATTGTTTGCCATCTTTTTTCTCCTTTTTTGATTTTTTAGATTTTTTTTCGGGATACAGCGATTGTTTTATCTGCGGAATAACTTCCTTCGCGGCATTGTACCCCGCTGTCACAAGTAAATCTATATCCGATACCATACTCGCCCTATGCCCGCGCATGTCGGGCGCAATTACAAAATCGGAATTTGACAAACCTTTGTAAGAAGTCGATTTCATCGCTATGTTAAACGACGCCTTTAACGCAGAAAAAACGTTTCTCCCCGCCGTGCCTACGTCGCCAACGTTGCTTAACGTTACGCCGACAACGACGTCCGCGCCCATTTTTTTGGCGGCGTCTGCGGGCAGATTGTTTGTGAGTCCGCCGTCAACGAGATGTTTGCCGTCCAAGTCTATCCCGTCAAAAAATACGGGGGCAGAACAACTCGCCGCTACGCACAACGCAAGATTGCCTTTGTCCAAAACGACTTCGTTACCCGTCAAAAAGTCCGTCGCAACGCAACAAAAAGGCGTTTTTAAATCTTCTATTTCTAAATCGCCTACGGAACGGCGTACAACGTCGGTGAGATTTGTCGATTTTGACGGGGTTAAAAGCATCTTGCTGTTGCGAATTTCACTCATTTTTATCGTTCGAGCAAAACTCAACATGCTTTCGCAATCGTACCCCGCGCAATAAAGCGCGCCCACCAAACTCCCCGCCGAAGTACCCGACACGTAATCAAAACGTATGCCTTCTTCTTCAAACGCGGCAAGAACGCCTATGTGCGCAAAACCTTTTGCGCCGCCGCCCGACAACGCAAGTCCGAGTTTTTTTTGCGTTTGGTCTGCTCTTTGTTTTTTGAATTTAAATTTAAACAGTTTGCTAAATAGTCCCATGTTTAGATTATATAACAATAACCCTCTTTTTGCAATAGTAGGAAAAAAAAAGGTAAAAATCATCGCAAAATCCTTGTAAATTTGCGCCGTTGTTTGATAAAATAATCGGTATGAAAACTCAACAAATGCTTTCGCCTTTTAGGCGCGCGATAACTCAATACGATTTGATACAAGACGGCGACAAAATTGCCGTCGGAGTGAGCGGCGGCAAGGACAGCCTTACGCTGTTGGCATTGCTAAACGCTTACAAACGGTTTAGCCCGCAAAAATTCGATTTGATTGCCGTAACGATAGATATGGGGTTTGACGGCAGCGATTACTCCGCCATAGCAAAATGGTGCGCCGACAACAATATTCCGTATATTTTGGAAAAAACCGATATTGCGGAAATTATTTTTGACGTCAGACAGGAAACAAACCCTTGCAGCCTATGCTCAAAAATGCGGCGCGGAGCGTTGAACGGCGTTATTACGGCGCAAGGTTGCAACAAACTCGCGCTCGGTCATCACCGCGACGACGTGACGGAAACGTTTTTTTTGAGTCTTCTTTTTGAAGGGCGGCTAAATACCTTTGCTCCAAAAAGTTTTATGACTCGTAGTAAGATTACGCTCATACGTCCTCTCGTTTTTACGACGGAAAACGATATTGCCGCATACGCGCGCGACGCAGAATTGCCCGTTGCGCACAACCCGTGTCCTGCCGACAAACACACCCAACGTCAGTATATGAAAAATTTAATCAAAAAAATACAGGAAGATATACCCTTTGCGCCGGAAAGAATTGCCGCCGCAATATCAAACCCCGACAGATACAATTTGTGGGACGATTTGGAAAAAAAGTATCAGTCGCAAAAATCAATCGACGAGAGCAAAAACGACCTTTGCAACCTGTAAACCCTACATAAAATTATTAAAAATCAGCAAAAACAATAAAAATTACCCGCCGTTTACTTTTGGTTGACGGCGGGTATCGTTTTGTTTTGTATTGTATTGTTTGTTTTGTTTTTTAATCGCGCTTTAACACTTTGATTTCTTCTTCTTCGGAAGGCGTACCGTCGCTATCCATAAGCGATTCCGAACCGTTACCGGCGTTTTTTGCGCAATAACAACCCACAAAAAGCGACGCGGCGGCTACTTCCATAAGAACAGCTACAAAACTGTACCACTCGAGTCTACTTATCGCCGCTCCCACGGTATCGAATACAAGCATAACAAACGCCGCGCACAAAAATACAACGTATAAAACTTTAATCGCTTTGTCGTACTTGTTGCCGCCTTTGATATGCTCCGACAAAAAGAGCAATCCGATAACGCACAACGAACCGTCCATAATAAAGCCGAATATGCCGAATATCACAAAAAACGCGTCGTTGTAACTTAAAAATGCAAAATAGTCAAACAATCCGAGCAAAATCCAGATAAACAAATAGCCGAAGTACACCACAAAGAAAGTTTTAAACTTGTTTTCTTCCTTTTTGATAAGCGCGACGAGTCCGAATACCAGTATCGCCAAGTGAACTATTGCCTTCAAAAGCAAAACGATGACGTTCATTGCGTTAGCGTTGCTCACGGCTATATTTATCAATTTAAACAAATACTCTAAAAACTGCAGTCCCGCCAACGCCGACATTGTAATTATCAGTATGTTTTTAAGTTTGCTTACCGTTTTATCGATAAAATTCAAAACAATCACCTCGTAAAAATTCTATTTTTATTTTATTCAGTATATCACTTTATTGATACAGTGTCAAGACTTGTCGCAACAAAACATCGTACAATCCCCGCATTTTACCACTATTTTTTCTAAAAAAACCTTGTTTTTTGGCGTGGCGATGTTTATTTTGCCGACAAAACTATACAAAATTGTTTGACAAAAAACTTTTTGCTAAACAACCTTGCTCAAATAATCAGGACAAGCCGCCGTCTATGCCGACGGCGGCTTGCGTAATAAACCTTAATAAAATTTACTCAATAAACTTGATAAAATCTTTTAAAACGCTTTTAAAAATTTCTTATTTGTTCTTTTTTATCGCGGATTGCGCGGCGGCAAGGCGAGCAATGGGAACGCGGTAAGGCGAGCAAGAAACGTAGTCAAGACCGATTTGGTTGCAGAACTCAATCGACGCGGGGTCGCCGCCGTGTTCTCCGCAGATACCGATATGAATATCTTTGCGTTGTTTGCGACCGAGCGAGGTTGCCAACTCCATAAGTCTGCCTACGCCGACCGTGTCGAGTTTTGCAAACGGGTCAAACTCGTAAATCTTTGCTTCGTAATACGACGGCAAAAACTTGCTTGCGTCATCACGAGAGAATCCGAAGGTCATTTGAGTAAGGTCGTTTGTGCCAAAACAGAAAAATTCTGCTTGCGTTGCGATTTCGTCCGCAGTCAAAGCGGCGCGCGGAATTTCTATCATCGTGCCGACTTCGTATTTAAGGTTGACGCCGGCTTCCTTTATCACGGCGTCTGCCGTTTCTACGATGGTTTTTCTGCAGAACGCCAACTCTTTGACTTCACCTACGAGCGGAACCATAAGTTCCGGTACGATATTCCACTCGGGATGTCTTTTTTGTACTGCGATGGCGGCTTTTATTATCGCTCTCGTCTGCATAACGGCAATTTCCGGATACGTAACAGCCAAACGGCAGCCGCGATGCCCCATCATCGGGTTGAATTCGTGCAGGGAATTGCAAATGATTTTGATTGCTTCTACGGATTTGCCTTGCGCCTTTGCGAGTTCTTCTATATCTTTTTCTTCCGTAGGAACAAACTCGTGAAGCGGCGGATCAAGGAAACGAATGGTGACGGGATAGCCTTGCAAAGATTCTATGATGCCTTCAAAGTCCGCTTGTTGCATCGGCTCGATTTTGTCGAGAGCCTTTTTTCTTTCCTCTACCGTTTCGGAACAAATCATTTCGCGGAATTTGTCTATTCTGCCCGCGCCAAAGAACATATGCTCGGTACGGCACAAACCGATACCTTGCGCGCCCAACTCCACCGCGCGTTGAGCGTCTTCGGGAGTGTCGGCGTTTGTGCGAACTTTGAGCGTCTTGTACTTGTCGGCAAGTTTCATTATTCTGCCAAAGTAGCCGCTGCCGGGGTCTGCAGGCACGGTTTTGATAATAACGTCATAAATCTTGCCCGTAGAGCCGTCCAAAGAAAGATTGTCGCCTTCGCGGAAAATTTTGCCGGAAAGTTCAAAATATTTTTCTTCCTCGTGCATTTTGATGTCGCCGCAACCGGAAACACAGCAAGTACCCATGCCTCTCGCAACTACCGCCGCGTGAGAAGTCTGTCCGCCTCTCACCGTCAAAATGCCTTGAGCGTATTTCATACCCTCGATGTCTTCCGGAGAAGTTTCCAACCTGACAAGAATAACTTTTTTGCCTTTTTTGCCTTGCTTTACCGCTTCTTCCGGAGTAAAGACGATTGTGCCTTCGGCTGCGCCCGGTGACGCGGCTATACCTTTGCCTACGACGTTGTTTTTGTCGGCGGCTTTGAGAGCGGCGGCGTCAAACGTGGGGTGCAAAAGCATATCCAAAGATTTGGCGTCGATTTGAAGCAACGCTTCCTTCTCGTTTATCATGCCTTCGTCGATAAGGTCGCAAGCAATCCTTATTGCGGCGGCGGCGGTGCGTTTGCCGTTTCTCGTTTGCAACATAAACAGTTTGCCGTTTTCTACCGTAAACTCCATATCTTGCATATCTCTGTAGTGATTTTCGAGAATATCGCAAACTTCTTGAAATTGTTTGTATACGTCGGGGAATACTTCTGCCATTTTGGCAATGGGCATCGGAGTGCGTACGCCCGCTACGACGTCTTCTCCCTGCGCGTTGGTCAAAAATTCACCCATAAGTCCTTTTTCGCCCGTTGCGGGATTGCGGGTAAACGCAACGCCCGTGCCGCAGTTGTCGCCCATGTTGCCAAACGCCATCATCTGTACGTTGACCGCAGTACCCCAACTGTAGGGAATATCGTGGTCCATACGGTAAATGTTTGCGCGGGGGTTGTCCCAACTGCGGAAAACGGCTTTGATAGCCTCAAAAAGTTGTTCTTTGGGATCGGAGGGGAAATCCTTGCCTAATTGCTTTTTGTACTCCGCCTTAAATTGATTTGCAAGAGTTTTAAGGTCGTCTGCGCTCAACTCTACGTCCAAAGTGACGCCCTTTTTCTCTTTCATATCGTCGATAAGTTTTTCAAAATACTTTTTGCCGACTTCCATAACGACGTCGGAGAACATTTGAATAAATCTTCTGTAGCAGTCGTATGCCCATCTGGGATTGCCCGATTTTTGAGCAAGAACTTCTACAACTTCCTCGTTTAAACCGAGATTGAGTATCGTGTCCATCATTCCCGGCATCGACGCTCTCGCGCCGGAACGTACCGATACAAGCAGCGGGTTTTGTTTGTCGCCAAACTTTTTGCCCGTTATTTTTTCCAAAGCGTCAATGTTTTTCATTATCTCCGCTTGGATATCGTCGTTGATTCTTTTGCCGTCTTCGTAATACTTTGTGCAAGCCTCCGTAGAAATAGTAAAACCGTGCGGTACGGGCAAACCGAGATTTGTCATTTCCGCAAGGTTTGCGCCTTTGCCGCCGAGCAACTCGCGCATTTTGCCGTTTCCTTCATTGAATAAATAAACGTATTTTGTCACCTTAGATTTCCTCCTGAATTCTAAATCAATTTTTAAACCGCAGATATTTTACCAAAAAAAGTGAAATATGACAACAAAATAAAGGCACTATATAAAAAAAATAGCGCCTTTAATACAAAAATTGTATGCTGTTTAGTTTTTTTATCATATTTTTTACGTATAAAGCCAAAACGGCAAGTATGCTACCGTCGTACTTTTCCGTTTTGAGTACAAAAAGCCTGTCGGAATCCATATCGGATATTTGTCTAAACGTGTTTAGCACCGACGGCGACAACAGTTGGCAAAATTCGTTTTTGCAAGCGTTGCACACGACGCCGCCGCCCGACATATCAACGTACATTCTGTCGGTTTTTCTGCCGCACTGGTTGCAAGCGGAAAAATCCAAGCCATAACCGACTTCCTTAAGCGCGTCGAGCAAAAATTTTGTCAGGTAAGTTTTTGGGTTTGCGGGGTTTTGGTTAAGAAAGTTTAAGCACCTTGCCAAAAGTACAAACAACGCGGGGTTTGCGTCCCCTTCCTGCGTCGAGCAAGAAACAAATTCCGCCGCGCACGCCGCACAATAGTATCCGTCGGGATTTTTGCCGATATTAAAAAAACTTTCTATCTCTTTGCAACCCGTCACAAGGTATCTGTCGCCCTTTTTTACCGTTTCGTACTCCCCGAAACAAAATGGTTGCGCACAAAATTTGAGTTTTGCGTCGGATTTTTTTACGCCGCGAGCAACTACGGAAATGCGTCCCGATTCAACGGAAAACAACTGCAAAATTTTGTCGTTGTCACCGTAATCGGCGCTCCTCAAACATATCGCCTTGTTGATTTGTGTCTCCATCTTCCTCCGAAAGTCTTTTGTACAAGGAATAAAACGACGGGTTGCCCGTCTTGACAAACATTTGCCACGCTACGTTTTTTTCCTTCATATTATCCGCCTCCCGTTTGTCCCTAAATAGTCGCCGCAGTAGCGTTTTGATTTGCTTAAAAACGCCGCTTGCCTTTAAAAACAAGGCGTTTTTGAGATACGAAAAACGCTCCGTATACTATTATTTTTTGCCGTAAAAGCGGATTTATACCCTTTTTTAAAATACCGCAAAAAATATTTTTTGCGGCGGTTTAATTATCGGAATTTTGGCAAATCAATCAAAATTGTTTTTGCCGTAACCGATTTCGTTTAACATATACTCGCTGTTGCGCCAGTCTTCCTTTATTTTTACCCACAATTGCAGGTTTACTCTGCCGTCAAGACTTTTTTGCAACGCTTCTCTTGCGTATATGCCTATGTTTTTTATCATCTGACCTTGTTTGCCCAAAATGATGGCTTTGTGCGACGCTTTTTCCGTAATAATATTAGCGTCGATGTCCCATTTGTTTTTTTGCGCGTCGTAGGTCATTTTGTTGAGTTGAACGCCTATCCCGTGCGGAACTTCCTCGTTTAACAGCAACAAAGCCTTTTCCCTTATCGTTTCGCACGCGATAAAGCGTTGCGATTTGTCGGTGACTTCGTCGGCGTCAAAATACATTTTGTCGTCGGTAAGATAAGTTTTTAGGTGCTGTTTAAGTTGCTCGACGCCTTTGTTTTTGCGCGCGGAAAGGGCGTAAACTTCCTTGACAAAAGGATACTCGTTGAGTTTTGCGAGTTCTGCCATAAGTTTTTCCGGTTGAGAAATATCCGTCTTTGTGACGGCTACTACAAGCGGAATATTTTTTTCGCCGTACTTTTTTAACAACGCAAAGTCGGCGTCCTTTATCCCGTCGTGAGCGTCAACGACAAACAAAATGCAATCTGCGTCCACCGTCGCTTGCTCGATGTTTTTTACCATATAGTTGCCTAATTGATTTCTCGGAGTGAGCGCGCCGGGCGTGTCCACAAAAATCATTTGGCTGTCTTCGTCCGTCCAAATGCCCAAAACGTTTTCTCGCGTCGTCTGCGGTTTTGGACTGACTATGCTGACTTTTTGCTTTATGAGGCAGTTGAGCAAAGTGGATTTGCCCGCGTTTGCTCTGCCTACTATGGCTATGTATCCCGATTTGAAACTCATCGATTACCTCGTAATTCTAAATTTTTGCAGAATATCGTCTGCCGCGCCCATCATTATTGCCTCGTCTTTGGGGTTTTCGTGGTCATAACCCAAAAGATGCAACAATCCGTGAAGGCACAAAAACGCGACTTCTCTTTTTAGGGAGTGGTCGTACTCATCCGCTTGTTGCTCCGCAACGTTTTTGCAAACTATCACGTCGCCCAAAATGTAGTTGCCCGTCAACGGGTTTTTGTCGGCGGCGTACGTTTCGTCGATGATTTGCGGCGCTTTAACGTCAAGCATAGGAAAACTGAGTACGTCGGTCACGCTGTCCGTACCGCGTTGGGTGGCGTTGACGTATTTAATTTGTCGAGGCGACACAAAAGCCATATTTAATTCTACGTTTTTGGGCTGACCGAGCGATTTTAAAGCGTAACTAAAAACTTTTTTAATCAGACACCGATATTTTAGCCCGATATTGTTAAAAGTTATTTTCATAAGTACCTTAATTTAAATTTGACAGGCGGCTGTCTTCCGACGCCGTAATGGTGCTGGCAAGTTTGATTTCCGGATATTTTACCCTCTCGTGCCTGCTACCCATATAAGTAGTTATTATGGTTTGTTTTATCGTTTCTAAATCTTTCATCGTCAAGTCGCAGTTGTCAAACTGACCAAAGTCCATACGCTCCTTGACGAGATTTTCTACCACTTGCTCCGCTTTCGCTTTGTCGGCAACGGACAACGACCTTAACGTCGCTTCGCACGCGTCTACTATCATAAGCATACCGTCGATTTTTGTGGTCGGAGTAGGTCCGTCATAACAATAGTCGCGTACCGACAACTCTCCGTCGGTGTACTTTTTAGCCTTTTGGTAAAAGTATTTCATCGCAAAAGTACCGTGATGCTCCATAATGGCGCGTTCTATTTCCATCGGCAAACGGTATATTCTCGCAAGGCTTACCCCGTACAATATATGGTTTTTGAGGAAAGTAACGCTGACTTCCGGAGCAATCTCGTTGTGCGGGTTGTACCCGTCGCGCTGGTTTTCGCTAAAATATACGGGATTGCGAAGTTTGCCTATATCGTGATAATACCCCACCGCGCGGGCAAGGTAAGTGTCTTCCCCTATCGCCATAGCGCACGCTTCTATGTAGTTTGCTACCGTCATGCTGTGGTTGAAAGTGCCCGGCGCTTCGTTAAACAAACGCTTGAGCAACGGCTGATTGACGTTGGTGAGTTCTGCCAACCTAAAGTCCGTCGTTATGTTAAACATTCTTTCGAGTAGCGGCACAAGCAAAAATACGCACGTGACGTCTATTATACTTCCGCCAAACGCGTACCCGATATTTACCAGATATTGTTTGTAATTGAATACGTCGTAACACAAAAAGTATATTATCGTCGTAGTAATTACCGCAACGATGCCCAAAAACAAACCCGTAAATATATAGTTGATACGTTTATTGTGCGTTTTTGAGGAAAAAGCGCAGATAATGACGGTCACCAACCCTACGAATATGCACACCAACATTTTGTACATATTCATCGTTCCGTAAACTATGCCCGCCGACAAAGTGACGATAAGCGACAAAATGTTGACAAATACCGCGCTCTTTGTCCCTACCAACAACGTCAATACCAACGTGCACATGGCATACGGCACAAAGTTGACGTTAAGCAACCCTGTAAAATAAGTTACTACGCTGCAAATAATCAAAACGAGGTATACCGCAGCGAGTTTTCTCGGTTGTCGCAATACCTGCTTGTCCGCATAATACGCAAACAAATCGTACACGACAAAAAACGACGCCAGCAAAATAAAATACACTATGGTGGTAGATATGGAGTTTGCCGCAAAGTTTTTTCTTATCACGGTGAGCCACAGCACAAACGCCACCACCGCATACGCCAACAACGTAAGCAGTACGGTAAATACTATCTGGTTGTTTGTCAGTCTTTTTCTCATGAGTCTCCTTTTAATTCTTTTCGTTTTTTTCGTACGCCTTAACTATGGCTTGAACCAACGGGTGGCGCACGACGTCCTTTTCCGTCAAAAAACGGACGGCAATGCCTTCTATATTTTTGAGAATGGTAACAGCCTCTTTAAGCCCGCTTTTTTTACCTTCCGGCAAATCGGTCTGCGTAAGGTCGCCCGTAACAACCATCTTGCTGTTTTCTCCTAAACGAGTCAAAAACATTTTCATCTGCTCGCGCGTAGTGTTTTGAGCCTCGTCAAGTATGATAAACGCATTGGATAACGTGCGACCGCGCATGTACGCCAACGGAGCGACTTCTATCGCGCCCTTTTCTATCAGTTTTTGGTAGGTTTCTACGCCAAACATTTCCTGCAAACCGTCGTAAAGCGGTCTTAAATACGGATTGACTTTTTCCTGCAAGTCACCGGGTAAAAAACCTAATTTTTCCCCCGCTTCTACCGCCGGACGCGTCAAAATAATTTTGTCGACCGCTTTGGATTTGTATTGACTCGCCGCAATCGCTACGGCAAGATACGTCTTGCCCGTGCCTGCAGGCCCTACCGCCAAAGTCACAACGTTTTTTTGTATGGCGTCAACGTACTTTTTTTGACCTACCGTCTTGGACTTTATCAACTTGCCCCTGTGCGTGACGGCTACTACGTCGTTGAGCAATTGATCGGTTTCTTCGAGTTTGTCTTCCAACGCGCACTCGCAAAGATACGTCACCCTGCCTACGTCTATCTGCTCGTCCTTTTGAATAAAGTTGATGAGTTTTTGCGTCACTTTGACGGCAAGCGTAACTCTGTCCGACTCGCCCGAAAAGTGTAGGTTTCCGCCTATGTTTACGACGTCGACGTCCAACATTTTTTTGATGACGTTAATATTTTCGTCATACGAGCCGAAAAGTTTGATAAGAATATCCAAAGTCGGAGTTATTATTTTTTCCGTTGTTTGCGCCATCTATCCTCCGTAAACGCTTATTTTTGTATCGTAATACAACGTTGCTTGCACAAAAATTTTGTCCGCCGCCTTCTTTATCCCGTACTTCACGTCGATAACTGCGGTTTTGTCCGCGCCGCTCTTTTTTAACGCGTCTTCGTACGCCGCTATTTGCAAAACGGGCGTCTGCTCCTCCAACGTAACTTCCCGAGTCACGGGAGAAAGTTGCCTTAGTTTTTCAAATACGACGCAAATCCCGAGCGGATACAAATATTTGGTCGTCGTTTCCTTGTCAAAAAACTCGTAATCGATTTTTTTTGAATAGTCGGAAACGTATTTGCCTATCTTGACGTAACGCCTTTTAGCAACGCTGCCCGTATACTCAAAATCTGTCCGCAAAGGACAAAACAATGCGCTGCCGATGACTTGCGCCGTTGCGTAAACGCTGCCTTGCGCCGTTATCGGCTCGGTGGTTCCGTCCAAAAAAGTCGTAACGCCCTTGATGAGTATCTGCCCTTTTTTCACGTTGTCGCCAACGGATACTAAAGGCGTTCCGTTTAGCGTAAGTACGCTCGTGACTACGCCGTCAAAAGCGGCTATCAAGTCTTTCGGCTTTGATAAATCGACGGGAGAAGCGGCTATATCTCTCTTAACGACGCTCAAATAAAGAACGTTGCCCCGCTTTTTTGCCAAAGCGTACTTTATACCCTCCACGTGACTGCAAATATAGTTTTCCAGCCCGTCGAGAGAAATATTTGACATCTTTACGCCTTTTTTTGCGCCGTACTCGTCTGCGGCGGCAACCACTGCGTCGCGAATATCGTCGTCGGCGGTCACGCTTACTTTGCCGCAAAAGTTGCTCGAAAGTATGCAAAAGAACAAACAAGCAACCATCAGAACGAATGCCGCGATATGCTTTTTAAAAAAGTCCGAAAGACTACCAAAGCCCACTCGCCCTATAACTTTAACATTATAGCACTTTTTTTTGAGATAAGCAAGTACCTTTTTGCAATCTTTGTCATATACGCAAAAACAAAGTCTGTTTTTGCCTTCAAAATGCATATCAGACACGCAAAAACCGCTTGTTGACAGACATTTTGCCACGTCGTTGAGATTAAGACCTTCTACAAAAAGTTTTGTTTTAATCTTTACCGACATAGTTTACCCCCAAAATATCTCCGCATACCAAAGCGTAATTCCCCGTCATCTGCTTTATCGTCAATTCCTTGCCGGTGATTTCTACCTTTGCGCGTTTGGATTCTAAAACGATTTTGCCGCAGCCAAAGTCCGTGAGCCTGATTTTGCCTTCTATCGCAATCGCCCTTTTACCGTACAAAAAACAACGAAAAGCGTCAAGGCTGTTTAAATTTAAATCTTTTTCGTCCGTCAAATTTTTAAACATAGTTTCCTTAAGATTGTTTTTTTGCGCCGCACGTCGTAACGCAAAAAAGTAGTTTTTACGTCAAAAACGACCTCATTAAAAATATATGCTTTTGGACAAAAAATAACACGGAGCAAAAACTCCGCGTTACAAAAATAAGTATAATCAAAAATCGAAATCGTTTGACAATCGCAACAAAAGCAAAAAACTTAATCGAGGATTTTTATCCCATAAGCCCTCAACGCTTTTTTGAGATTGTACAAAACGTACTCGGGACTAGGCGCGCCGCCGTCAAACGAGCGAATTTGCTCTTCTGCCGCGTCAAACCTATCTTGTACGTTTGCCTTTACTTCGTCGCTCAAACCGTCGGTTTTTACTTTTTCCTTAAGTTCGAGAAGTTTGGCAAGAACGGTAAAACCGTTCATTTTTTCGATAAATTCAGCCTTTTTGTTGTCGATAGCGGGTATCGTAGAACATTTTTCCAGTTCTGCAAGCGTGTCGGCGTAAACTTTTTCCACTTTTTCCCAGTCGGCTTTGAGATAGTTTTTTGTCTTGTCGTTTTGATACATTTCTTCGTAAATCATCAAAAACGACTCTTTTTGCGTTTCGCGATACTGCGCGACGGTAATGTATTTTGCCGTCAAATCCGTTTTGCGGGTGACGACGGTATCAAAATCAAATTTGACGTCGCCGTCGTACCAACCGTCAAAAAGTTTGATGTTTGAATCTGCTCTCTGCACAAACTTTGCTTTTTGCCCCGCAAGTACGATTTGAACTTCTTTAAAATCGCCGTCATAAAAAGTAACGGTGTTTGCGTCTATTACTTTGACGGTAAAAGTATCGGATACTGCGCCGTAAGTACAAGTGACTACCTGCTCGCCCGCTTTGTTCTGGTCAAAACCGCTAAAAACGACGTCGGTATGCTTTAAAGTTTTTTCTTCTTTGCCTCTGCGGTAAACGATAGAAA
Organism: uncultured Clostridia bacterium; assembly: GCA_934230325.1. Classification (GTDB taxonomy): domain Bacteria; phylum Bacillota; class Clostridia; order Christensenellales; family CAG-314; genus SFEB01. The sequence goes on from CAKQEP010000005.1 coordinate 69,165, forward strand.
GTTTTGAAAAGTCAAAATCGTACCCTTTGTACACCGTCGTTTCCGCTGCGGACGCGTCCACCGTCAATGTTTCCTCAACGGTGGCGTTGCACGACGCAAAAGTAATAGACGCGACGATACAAACCGCAATCAAAATACAAAATTTTAATATCTTTTTCATGTCAGCCCTCCGCTTTTACCACGCATACCGTACGGTTGAGCGCGTAATCTTCGAGATACAACACGACGTAATCGTTTGCGTAATCTTTGAGCGCGTCGGTAACGTCAAAACTTAAATCATTGTATTGACCTTTTGCAAAATCGGTCACAGCAATAGTTTTTAACAGCGAACCTACTCTGAGATTGTCGGGGTGCGTGCCGATAGCCTCGTAAATTTTTACCGCCGCAAGACAGTGGTCGTCTTTGACGCCCGTTTTAAGAATACGCTTTCCGTCTATATAGGACAGTTTAAGCGATTCTTCCTTTACTTCCGGCGCGCTGCCGTCTATATAAATATCAAAGGATATGCAATTTGACGGTTCGACTTCTCCGTACTCCAAAGCGGCAGAAACGACAAATTTTAACGTTTGCCCCGCTTTTACCTTTTGTCTAAAGTTGTTTTTGTCCTTGTAGAAACAGTTGCGCATATCAAAACTAAAGTTTAACGTCAACTCCTTGCGACCTGTTTCATCCAAGTAGTAAATTTTTGAAACGCCGATTGTTCCGCTTGCGGCAGAGTCGTAAACGTATTTGCACACTACTTCGTCTTGCTCGGTCAGCAAGTATACGCCCAACGACGGAACGGTGCGCAACAAAGGCAAGGTAACGCTTGTCAAAACGTACATACCGTTACCGTTTACGCTCAAAGCGCATTTTGCGTAATCCGCCGCCGCTTCCTCGTCGTAAGCGTTTTTGCCCACTTCGTATTCGACGTTGCCGGATTTTGCTACAAGACCAAACTTTGAGTTGACGTTTTTGCCGCCGTTTAAAAACTCCGTTTCGAAACACGGCACTTTTGTCCAGTCGCCATAAAAGGACAAAAACGGTATGCTCAACGTTTCGTCATCGGCAGTAAGTACGAGAAATCCTTCTACGTATATGCCGTTTTGGTACAAATCGAGATATTCCTTTGCGCTGTCGGTCAACTCTACAACCGCCTTGACTCTGTTTGCGGTGTCTTTGTTGCCGTCCGATATTACGGTGTTGCCGCTTTTTCCGTCAACGGTGTAAATGACGTTACAATCGAGATTTTTCATGTATTGCGTCATAACTAAACCGTCCGCCGATATTTGCGGCGCGGAAACTATCACGCTTACGGTATACTTTTTTGCGCCGTTATCCTTTAAAACCGCGTCCAAAGTATACTTGCCTCTTTTGAGTTTGTCGTCGCCCAACTCTAATTTGGATTGCCCGCCCTCAAAGGAAACAAGGTAACCGCCCGCATTTATCGTGTCGGTGACGTTGGCAATGCCCGCGCCTTGCTTGCGTACCGATACGATGTTGCCGTTTGCTCCGTAAACTACGTCGCTACTGCTCATCATTTTGTTTTTTATTACGTCGCAAAGTTGAAAATCGCTCAATTCGCCGCATTTTCCGTCGGTTTTTAAATATTGTTTGAGTATCGTCGCAATACCTGCGGCGTTGGGCGCAGCCATACTCGTGCCGGATTTGTATCCGTATTTGTCGGAATAAACCGCGCTGTAAACGTTGCCGCCGTACGCGGATATTTCCGGCTTGATGGATAAATCCGTACCAGAACCCCAAGAAGAAAAGTTTGACGCGTCGTTGTAAACAAAATCTTTGCTTATCTTTACTTTTCCGCTTGTTGCGACGGTTTGCGACATCGGCTCGGGAAGTATAAACATCGGCGCGCTCCAAGAATTTGCGTTGATTGTTTCTGTGTCCCCTTTGTAGGTTGAAGCGGCAACGATAACGCCTATTGCGCCTTTACTTGCCGCCGTAAGGTTTACGTCTTTGTAAGATATTTCGTCGGTTTTTTTGACTACCGCGATTTTGCCCGTGACGTCTATTCCTTCGTAATCTTCCTGTGCGCCCTTGTTTATCAGCACGTAATCAAAAGTATCGCCGCCGTATTGCGTGGATAATTTGGTTATGCTGCTTTTGCTGTAAGCCAAAGACCTGTATTTAAAAGTTTTGCCGTCGATGACGAGATAATCGGAAGTGTTTGCGTTTATGCTTGCAATGGAAAAACACTGCGCAAAAGTGCTATAAGCGGATACTACGCCGTTGTCGGGATACCTTGAAGCGACTGCGTTTAAATCCGTTTTGTACCAACTGTCAAACTGATTGCCCGCAGAACAGCAAACTACCACGCCCGCATTAAAAAGCGCGGTAAAGGTTTTTGAGATTACGTCGAATATATCGCCGTAAATCGCGCTCAAACCGCAAGGAATTCCAAGACTCATATTAACGACGTCGACGCCCAAAACAAGGCAATCTTCCAGCGCGTACTGCAACGTGTTCCAACCTCCGCTGCTTGTTTGGCTAAAAACTTTCATAACGGCAATCTGGCAGTTTGGCGCAACGCCCACCATTTTGTCGAAATTTGCGGCTATTATGCCCGTCACGTGCGTGCCGTGATCCGACGTCGGAGAAACGTCGTCGTCGTTTTCCGCATAGTCAAACGCAAAAGGAATCTTGCCCGTTTTGTACAATTTTCCCCTTGCGTGCAAGTGTTTTGTCATAGAAAGAACCATTTCGTCCGACAATTTTTGAGTCGCTTTTTCGGGTTCGGTTTTAAAAGCCGCGTGCGAAATCGCAAGTCCCGTGTCAAGCACCGCCACCAACATATTTTCTCCTTGATAATCGGTAACGTTTTTGTAAACTCCTTTGTTGTTTTGCGCGTATTCGACGTCTTTTAACGCAATTTCCGTTTCCGCCGCCAAACTCTCCGCCGACTCGTCCTCGTGCGTCGTAAACTGAACGTCAAGACACGACCGAGTACCTGTAAACATCGCAACGGACGGAACGGCGGCATAGTCCATAACTACGCTCACCCCTACGCCGAGCGTTTTAAACTCGTCGGTTACGCTCAATCCCAAAACGGAAAGTTTGCCCTTGAGTTGCTCCAACTTTTTGCTTGTTTCCGACTCTGCTTTTGCGCCTTCGTCGGTATCGAGCCATTGCGCAAAACCCGCCGCGCTTCCGCTTTCCGCATAAATTTCCGCCAAACTCTTTTCCTGAAGATAAAAGTACGCTTTGCCGCTACCGCTCGCGTCATAAACGGAAACTCCGTCGTTTGGGCTAATAGGTTTTGTTGCGTCGGAAAAAGACGAGCCTATGCCGCAACAACCGACAAGCGCATACGCCAAAAGCGTTAATATTGCAAAAAATCTGATGCGTTTCATTTATTGACTCCTATTAAATTATCCGTTTGGCAAATTTAACGAATATATACGTAATACGGAAAAAATAAACATAGATAAACGGCAAAGCGAGCATATTAAAAACCCGTCAATGCCGATATCTTTTGAGTAAGGTCGTTTATGCCGCCGCTATCCGTATTTGCGGATAGTATTTGTCAACGGCAAAAACGACGTTGCGTTTTTTAAGTTATTGCGGGCGTTGCTCCTTGCTGACAAATACAAAAGCTGCCGCGCAAGGTCCGACGTGACAGGCGATTGTCGGTCCCATCAAACGTATTTCCGGCTTTAAACCGAACTTTTCTTCAAATTTGCGAGCGATTTCTTCTGCAAATCTTTCGTTGCCCGTATGCACCACTATCGGGTATGCGTCGGGCTTGTCAAGGGTAAACTCCGCCGCGTCGTTTATTATCGACTTTAAACACTTTATCTTGCCTATTACCTTTTTTACGACTTTGAGCCTGCCTTCCCTGTCAAAAGATATGACTATTCTCAAATTGAGCATAGTACCGATAGCCGCCGCCGCACCGCTAACTCTCCCGCCCCGCTTTAAGTGGTCGAGATCGCTCACTACGACAAAGTGCTGTATGCGATGCTTTACGTCTTCTACAACACTAAACGCTTTTTCCATCGTCGCTCCCTCATCGCGAAGTTTGGCTGCCATTCTTACCAAAATGCCCTGACCTACCGTCGTCGTGTGGCTCTCCACTACTTTGAGATTGAAGTCGGGATAGGTCTTTTTGAGCATTTCTGCCGCTTCGTACGCGTTGTCCATAGTGTTGGCAAGTCCGTAACTAATGGTAAAATGCAAAACGTTTTTGTGCCCCGCTTTTATCAGACTCTCAAAGTACTCCTTGTGAATCTCCGTGTTGTTTTTGGACGTGTACACTTTGGCGTTTCTGTCTTTGAGCAACTCGTAAAAATCAAGATACTCTTGCTCCGTTTTAAAGTTGTCTTTTAAAAACGATGTCTTGCCGTCCTTTTCTATCGTTATCGTCAGAGGTAAAAAACCGCAATTTAATCGCTCGATTTCATCGGCAAACAAGTCCGCTGTGCTGTCTGTTGATAAAAAAAAGTCGTTCATATTTCTCCTTGTACGGCTGTGCCGTTTATTTGATATTAACACAATAAATAAATTTTTTCAATTATTTGCATAAAATTCCTTGATTTTTTTTGGTTTATTTGTTATTATCTATAGGCTTGATGCGAACAACTCCTATTTTGTCCCGTATCAACGTTAAAATTTTTGACAAAACTATCTGCGGGAGTGGCTCAGTGGTAGAGCGCTGCCTTGCCAAGGCAGATATCGCGGGTTCGAATCCCGTCTCCCGCTCCACTTTGTCGAAAAAGTTTTAATGTAACACGGCGCCATGGCCAAGCGGTAAGGCAAAGGTCTGCAAAACCTATATCCCCAGTTCGATTCTGGGTGGCGCCTCCATTAAAACTTGCCGATGTGGCGGAATCGGCAGACGCAAGGGACTTAAAATCCCTCGGGGGAAACTTCGTATCGGTTCAAGTCCGATCATCGGCACCAACAAAAACTCAGTTACGCCTTTGTGTTGACTGAGTTTTGTTTTAATATTTGTTTTTTATCAAATACTAAAGGAGAAAGTGTAATGATAGGCTCGATAACTACGCAAGAGATTTGGAACAATATAGTTGACTTATACAACACACATAAAAATGCCGAAGAAAGTGCGCTTCAATTTCTTTGGTGCGACATTTTTGCGGAGTATTTCGGGTACAGTAGACTAAACAACGAAATTGATAGCCACAGAACAATTCAAATAGGTTCCTACGAAAGAGCCATTCCTGACATAATATTAAAAAATAAAGAGCAAGACTTATTTGTTGTTGAATTAAAAAAGCATAACTTTACTTTTTCTATCAATATGCAACAACAACTTTTTAGTTACCTAAAGCAAACGAGAATAACTACAGGCGTTTTGATTTGCGACAAAATTTATATCTACGATTTTGATTACCATACAGCCGATGACCAACAAAAAAAAGCGGTTATTGATTTCTATAAAGATAACGAGGACGGTAATAAGTTTGTTGAAATGTTTTTAAAAACAACTTTTTCTAAAGAAAGTGTAGTTGCTTTTATTAGAGAAAAGATTGCATTGCAAAACGACATTCAAAAGATAAAACAAAGTTTAAGTAGAGAATTGATTTTTGATTTGCTTAAACAACACTTTTACGCTACTTATCCTCAAAATATTGTAGATAATACGTTGGCAAACTACAACATAGCGATAATCAAGCTATCTCCACCTAATCCGACGCCGTTTCCTCCACCTAATCCGACGCCGTTTCCTTCGCCTGATCCGACGTTTAAATATACCGCAATAGATTTTTGTAGAAAAAACGGCTTTAGGGATATGGAAAGCTTCAATACTACATATGCTACATTAGGTCAAACTAGCGTTGACTATCCCGCAAACGTATCACCGAATCATTTAACCAAAGACTGGTATATTGTTTTAAACGACACCAAGCATCGCAGATATTATGTGTTGAAAGTACCGCCAAATTCGCTACGCAAAGAACAATTCAAAAAAAGACCTGACAATGGTAAACTCATCATTTATATCAAATACAATGATTATAGTTTTACTGACCATCGCTCTGGCATTCCTTTTAAACCTTACTTTGTTAAGTACTTAGAATATTAAACATAGTACATACCCCAAAATAACATCAGGCTGTCAACACAGTCAACCTGATGTTTTTTTGAATAATTATAGTGAGTGTTATTTCTTAAGTTAAGTTCCAACAAGATTACTTAAGTTTTGTGACACGGCAAATTTTATTATTACTGTTTTTTTGTGTGTAATACAGCGATAATTATGATTTATACTTTCTTAGATACGTCGGCATAAAAAAAATATAAAAAATATTATTTAAACGCTTGATAAAATTTAACATTTGTGCTAATATAATCAAGCATTAAACATTAAGTTGCCGAAGTGGTGGAATGGCAGACGCGACGGACTCAAAATCCGTTGTTGGCAACAACGTGCGGGTTCAAGTCCCGCCTTCGGCACCAGCGTCGCGGTAAAGCGATTTATGCAAAAGACTGTCCTTTGGACGGTCTTTTTGCTTTTGCGCTTGCCGCTCCTTTTCCCAAAAAGTTTTACAACTTTTTGGGTTCCCGTTTTTAACGCTTTGTAGTCGGCACACAAAAAAGACTTGCTCGTTGGCAAGTCTTTTTTTTGTTTTTTAGTTGATTTTTTATTTTGCGTATGCTATTTATTGCTGTAGTTTTAAAAGGAAGGCATCACGCAAAGTGAAATTGTCTGCGATTCTTATCATATTGTTTTCTTCGCCAAAATATCCGTTAAAATAAAACCTTACCGTTTTGAGATTGTAATCTTTGTCGATAAGTAACGTTTCGTATATGTCTATCATCATTTTTTGCGAATTGCAAACAGAACCTTTCCGCTCCAAACTGCCGTAAACAACGTCAAGACCTTCGGGTTTTCTTGCTATCAATATTTCGCCCTCATTGCCCTCCATTTCGGGAATTGTCTGTATCGCTGCGGAAGCATCTAAATATACTCTTTTGCCGACCGAACCCATAGGCGTTTCTGCGTTAAATCCAACGCCTTCATATTTTGCTTCGGTTTTAGGTAATTCTTTCAACTTTTTAAATATGTACCTTGCAAAATCACAGTACGCCAACGATAAGTTTAATGCGTCGGTATTCAACCCCTTCATGAGATGGTAGGACGCTTTTACATAATCTCCGTCATAAGCATATGCCGTGCCGAGCAATATCTGCCACTCTGCGTACTTCTTTATCCATTCGACAAAATTGTCCCACTCAGGCGTTTGACTTATCTCGATTACGTTCTTTCCCTTACTTGGACGTTTTGTTTCGTATACTTTTATTGCATCTCTACTAATTTTTATCGCGCGTTTAACGTCCCTTTTAAGCCCTTGATTTTCCGCATTGCCGAATATTAGCGAAAAAGTAAGCATTTCGGCTTTTGTACCATACTCTTTGATTGTGTCTTCGTCATCTTCAAAATCAATAAAAGGCATGGTATGCGGGCTGAACCACGCAAACACCCTCATATGACGTTTAAAATTTATTTCGTTCATATCATCTCTGCGAAGTGCCCTTTGCAAATTAGGATCTTGAATAAATTTTAAAAGTTCGTCCGGCATTTTTGTTTTGTCCATCGTTGTTTCCTCCTATACCTCTTTTTTACGTACTCGACGTTATATTATAATTATACCATATAGAAAGTACCAAAACTCACCACTTTAACAGGTCTTTTGTTAAATCGTCAACAAAAAATCAATAAAAATCGCTATGACCATATCAAAAATATAAAAAATCATTCTATTTGTCTTGTTACGCAAAATGCAACCGTAATAACGGTTGCATTTTGTTTTCGTTGGCTTATGTGATTTTACAATTGTGTTGTGCGCTGTCAATATAAAATATTTTGTTTGTCACGGTAAATCGTCGGGAATTTTTGAGTTTGACACATCGTCGGTTTGAACGTCGGCGGTATCGGTTGCCGCAGCCGTTTTTGTTGCTAAACGGTCATCGCTCGCTAAATCGGCGGAATCGTCTTTAAAATCATTATCCAAACTAAATACTTCTTTGTCAAGCGTATCGTCTTTGAGGTCGCCGTCGGTTTCGTACGCGAGTTTGCGATTTGAAGTTTTTTCAAACCCATGTTGCCAGTCGCTGAATTTGTAATACAGCAAAAATATCACGGAACTTATCGACCACGTGATAGGATATGCCAAAAACAGCAGTTTTATGTCGTGATTGATGCGCATAGCGACTTCTACGTACAAGATACGGAAAACGCACCACACCCCCAACATAACGCACATAGGCACTATCGCTTTGCCTGCCCCGCGACAAACCGACGCAATCATATGGGAAAACGCCAGCAAAAAGTAAAACAGGCAAATTGTGCGCGCTTGCAACGCGCTAATTTCTATTGCGCCGACGTCGTCGGTAAATAATCGCGCGATATATTTCATAAAAAAGAACATTATCAAGCCTATTATCTGCGTCATAATTACGCCTGTCAATATCGCAAATCTTGCGCCGTTTTTGGCTCGTTTGTATTCCTTTGCTCCGAGATTTTGACTGATAAACGTACTGAGTGCCAACGTAAAAGAGTTTATCGGCAAAAACGCAAAACCTTCCGTTTTTGAGTAAGTACCGCAACCTGCCATCGCAATGTTGCCAAAGGTATTTATGTTGGACTGCACAAGCGTGTTTGCAAGACCTATCACGCTGTTTTGTACGCCCGACGGCAAACCGTATCGTATTATCTGCTTAAACATAAAGCCGTCAATTTTTATTTCTTTGATTTTGACTTGGTATATCGCTCCTTTTTTTAAAAGAAAGGCAAAACACAGTATTGCGCTCGTTACTTGAGATATAGACGTGGCAACCGCCGCCGCCCATACGCCCCACTTAAACACTGCGATAAACAGTAAATCCAACAACACGTTGAGTCCCGAAGAAATAATAAGATATACGAAAGTACGGCGAGAGTTTCCCATTGCGTTGATTATTCCTGCGAATATGTTGTACATAACCACGCCCAGTGCGCCAGCAAAATAAAATCTGAAGTAGTCTATGGACTCTGGCAACACGTCGGCGTCGGTACGCATAAGACGCAAAAGAACGGGAGATAAAAGCACCCCCGCTATCGTCAACAATACTCCTGCGATAAGACCGAAGGCAATATCGGTATGTATCGCCTTTCTCATATCGTCATATCGTTTTTCTCCGAAATACTTTGCAATAACAACGCCCGCGCCGTTTGTCGCGCCGATAAAAAAACTCGTAAACAAAAAAATCAGGTTGCCCGACGACGACACTGCGCCCAAAGCGTTTGTGCCGATATATTTGCCTACTATTATCGAGTCTACGGAGTTGTACATCTGCTGAAAAAGGTTGGATAAAAAAATAGGTATCGCAAAATTAACGATAACTTTCCATTCCTTCCCCGTAGTCATATTTGTGGTGGCTTTTGACAGAATTCCTTGCATATAGGGTATTATATACTAAAAATAAGAACAAATCAACTTTAAATCGGTGTATAAATCGTTAAAGTTAGCGGTTTTTAGACAACTCAAAGAGGCTGTCGCAAGACAACCCCTTTAAATTGTCGCTAAATCCGTTTGGTTTTAGGCTTGTTGTTGTTCTTCTTCTTCGTTGCAGAACATATTTTGGTAAATTTCTTCCGCTTGCTCTATGTTTCTGAATTCAACGTAAATTTTGTATTTTTCCTTCATTCCCGCGCTCATTTGCATGACTCTGCCGTAAATCGGCAGCGCTACAAACGGAATGTTGCGATTTTTTAACGCGCCTCCAAACATCTCCGCTTCGATGTCGTCCAACGTGACAAAAAAGCAAAAATCGTCGTTTTTCGCTCGCGGTAAACCGTACACCCCACACTTGTCGCAGACGCATACCGGATACAAAATGCCGCATTGTTTACAGTAATACATATCTGACCCTCCTAAAAAATTTAATTAAATTTATGTTTAAACTCTAAAGTTTACACCCTTTGTTTTTTACATCCCTTTTGTCGTCAATCGTTTGCCAAAACGTGCGACTCGGTAATAAACTTTTTGTATTCGTCAAGTTTTAACGGCAGGGAATAGTAATGCCCCTGAATAACGTCGCAACCGAGTTTGCGCAATTTTTTTACGTCTTCCGCCGTTTCTACCCCTTCCTGAACGACTTTAAGACCGAGATTTTTGCCCATCGTGACGACGCTCTCGTGTATGAGATAATCCCTTTCCTCACTCACGCCCCTTTCGATAAAAAATCTGTCGAGTTTGAGTTCGTCAAACAACAAGTCTTTGAGTATGTTGTAAGAAGAATATCCGCTGCCAAAATCGTCTATCGAACATAATATGCCGTTTTCGTGCAGACGGCGAAGTATCCCGCTGATAACGCCGTAATCGTCAAACGCAAAACTCTCCGTAAACTCTATTATCAATACTTTGTCGGGTATCTTGTAACGCTTTTTTGTGGAAATGTAGTAGTCGATAAAATCTCTCTGCGTTGCGGTGTAACGGGATACGTTTACCGATACTTGGTACAGCGGCAGTTTTTTTGCGATACAGTCCGCAATAAACTCACATACGGTGCAAAATACTTTTTTGTCGAGTTTGACTATCAATCCGTTTTCCTCAAACAAAGACAAAAACGAGCGGGGCGTACGGTACTCTCCCGTTTCCGAGTTGTACCACCTTATCAACGCTTCGCAACCTTCCTGCTTGTTTTTCTCAAGGTTGTATTTAGGTTGGTAAAATACTTCAAACTCGTTGTTTTCCAGACCGTGCTCCATTTTTAACGCCGCGTCGGCGTCTACGGAATAGTTTTCCTCAAATAATCCGGCGTAAAAATTGAATTGACTGCCGTTTCTTTCCCCCGCTACGCTGTTTTTTGCAACCATAACTTTGTCTATCATGTGACGAGTCGTTTCTTCTTTTTCCGGATTGACTTCGTAAATAGAAAAATTAACCTTTATGTTTATGTTGTTGATAAACGCTTTGGTGTGCTTGCGTACTATTTCGTCTATCGCTTTAAGTCGGAACAACAGCGTTTCCTTCTCGCCGTAATGCAACAAAAATACAAAAGAACCGTCGGCAAGATAACCGTAAGTTTCCCCTTCCTGTAGCGCGCTTTTGTATACGTTGCTTATTCCGCTAATTATCTTGTCTGACATTTTGCGGTCATAAATTTCGGTTATGTAACTAAAATAGTTTATTTTGGCAAGTACGACGGCAAAATTAGTGCCTTTGTTGTTTTTGATAATTTCGTCGCTGTCCGCTTCAAATTTTATCAGTCGAGAACAACCGAGTACGGGGTCGATAAGGTTGCTTTCTACTATTTTTCTGCTGACGCTTTGACGCGCTATGACGCTGTACGCCGCGAATATGACAAAAACGATAAGTACGCCCACTACCAACGCATTGAGCGTGTCTACGACGGAATATGCCGTCATTTCTATGTCGAGCGACGAGTACAACGCAACCGTGTATATCCCGAAAGAAGCGTCGTAGGAACAAACCGCGCCGCAAAATCTGTCGGTGAACGTTTTTGTAACGACGGATTTGTAAAGGGATTTGCTTTGTTTGTCGTCTTGTTTTATCTCGTCAAATTTGTCTTTTATCGCGTTTAAAAAGGGCGCGACGTCGGCGTTTTTGCCTACGTAATCCTTTATCGAGTTAAAAACGTTGCCGTCGGCAAAGGAATCCTTTTTGTTTAACGTTTTTAGTACGTCGCCGTTGCGGTTTGCAATTACCGTCGCTATCGATTTTTGCGCGTTTTGGTCGGCAGTCAGACTGTCGAGTATCGTTTCTGCCGAGTAAAATGCGTAAACGCCCTGTATTGCGGGATTGTTTTGTATCGGACAATAAAAACCTATCCCCTCTTTGCCGTATAGGTTGTCCGTCAACAAAGAAGTGTGACCGTGCTTGTCCGAGTTGCGCAAAGACAAAACTTCCTCGTTTTCGTACGCGTAGCCTTGCCCGTCGGAATCGAATTCGTTTACGTCAAAATACCGCAAAAACAACGGCGAACCGTATTGTGCGTCACCGGTCACGGCGGTAAGATATTCTATCACCTGCGCTTTTGTGGCAAGAGGCGTCAACTCCGTAGCAAACAACCGAGAATAAAAACTTAATTCGTTAAGTTTTTTTGATAATTCTCCGTCAAGGTCGCGAGTGTACGCGTACACCTTTGCGTCTACCATATCGTCTATGTCGGACGACAAAATATCCGTCATAACAAACATCGTGGCAAGAATAATCACCGCCATAACGATGACGACGGTATAAATTATCTCCGTATAATGTTTGCGAAAAAACTTCATTGTGCGTGTCTCCGAAAATTGTTTTAGCGATTGCGAAGTCTGTTGTATTCTTCCGTCAAAATGTGCAACATTTCGCGCTCTGCTTTTATTTGCAAAGTGAATTTGTTAAAGTAATCAACGTCCTCGTCATCGGGAACTTTGTGCGCCAAAATCGCGTCTACCAACGCGCCTTGCGACCTTAACCTTTTTGCTTCCAACTCTTCTATGCGTTGCTTGCACATTTTTATGCGGCGTTTCAACTTTAAAGCTTTAAACATTTTTTTATCGTCCTTTTTTAATTAAATTATTTCGTCTATTCGTCGACTTTTTGGTCGGAATCGACGGTTTTTTGCTCGGTTTGGTCGGTGACGGCGGCGTTTTGCTCCTTTAAACGCTTTACTTCTTGCGCTATCAACTCGTCAATACGCTTTTTGTCGTCGTCTTTGCCGCTTTTTTTGCGGGCAGCGGCAATAACGTCGGGAAGATACGTTGCAAACGCAAGCGCCGCAAGCACGAAAATCCCTACCGCTGCGCCGACGGGCGTCATAAATATCCTGCCTATTACGGTAAGAAAAGGCAGATTTTTTTTGTAAACGCCGACGACGTTTTGCGCTTTTGCCGTATAAGCGTCTTCTGCGTAGTTGTTGTCGCCCTTTGTCTTAAATTCTTGGTTGTCGCCTATTATTTCCGTGACTCTGTGCGTGTTGAGATTGCCTTTTAATGCGGGGTCGTCAGAGTAAAAAACTATTACGTCCCCCACCTTAACGTCCTTTGCGTCGATTTTTTGCACCAAAACAAAACTTTTGGCGGGTATCGCCGGCTCCATGCTCGGCGTGAGTATCCACATAGAAGTACGTTTAAATACAAAAACTATCTTGTTGCTTGCCCTTCCCGCAATGAGAACGGCGGCAAAAATCGCTACCAACACGACGATAACTATGCAAATTACGTTTAAAATCAGTTTTTTTGTCTTTGTTTTCATGCCGTTTTACCGCTTTTTGGGTTTAAACAAATCCCTTAACCATTCCATAAACGAGCGACGGCGTTTTTGCGGAATTTCCTGTCGCAAGACTTCTTTTTGGTCGTTTTGCGGCTCGCTTAAATCGTCAGACTCGCCGCTTTTGTCCTGCAAAGGCTCGTTGACAGACTCGTTTTTGTCGCAAATATCCGCTAACGTATCGTCGTTTTTGTTACCAAGCTCGTCTTGCAATTCGTTTTGCTCGCCTTGCGTTTGCGGCTGCTCCGTTTTGTCGATAGTTTGCGGTTGTTGCTCGTCCGTTGTAGGCGTTTCTTCCGCCGTTGCGGTGGTTTCGTCTGCCGCTACTTCTTCCGTTTCTTCGACAACTTCTTCTTCGGTTTCTCTTTCGTCGTCGGGGATAACGGCGTCGCCTATAACTTTAATAAGTCCCTTATCTACTAATTGTTGCGTAGATTCGTAGGGCAAGCGGTAATCTATCGTCGGAATTTCTAATTGTTTTATGCCGTGTTGCGCCATAAGAATATCGATTAGTTCTTTGGCGTACTTCAACGCGCGGGGACTGCGTACTTTTAGCATCATAGGCACGTCTTTAAACTTTGCCGTCGTTGCTGGCGCAAAGTGGTACTTGTTGCGGTCAAATTGTTCGCAATCAAGCGCCAAATACAAGGTCAAAGTTTTGCCCCTGTACCCTATTTTTGCAAGTTTGAGTCGTCCGCGATTAAAGGAATCGTAATCCCAACTCACCCGTGATTTGACTTTTTTGTAAGACAATATATGGTTTTTGAGTTGGCTGTAAAAGTCCTGCGTTTTTTCTTCCGACTGTATGAGTTTTGCCGTAAACGAGCGGCGAAAACTAATAACAATGTTTTTGCCGTCTTGGTCAACGCTTTCTGCAACTTCTTTCGTTTCTTCGACAACTTCTTCTTCGGTTTCTCTTTCGTCGTCGGGGATAACGGCGTCGCCTATAACTTTAATAAGTCCCTTATCTACTAATTGTTGCGTAGATTCGTAGGGCAAGCGGTAATCTATCGTCGGAATTTCTAATTGTTTTATGCCGTGTTGCGCCATAAGAATATCGATTAGTTCTTTGGCGTACTTCAACGCGCGGGGACTGCGTACTTTTAGCATCATAGGCACGTCTTTAAACTTTGCCGTCGTTGCTGGCGCAAAGTGGTACTTGTTGCGGTCAAATTGTTCGCAATCAAGCGCCAAGTACAAGGTCAAAGTTTTGCCCCTGTACCCTATTTTTGCAAGTTTGAGCCGTCCGCGATTAAAGGAATCGTAATCCCAACTCACCCGTGATTTGACCTTTTTGTAGGACAATATGTGGTTTTTGAGTTGGCTGTAAAAGTCCTGCGTTTTTTCTTCCGACTGTATGAGTTTTGCCGTAAACGAGCGGCGCAACATCGATTCCGGAATATTTGCGGCGGCGGCTTGTCTTTCTTCTTCTATTTGTTTGTCGGCAAGCAACGCAACGCGTATAGCCTGCAAAATTTCCTTTTCCTGTGCGGTAAGGTCGGGGTTTTTGACGTATTCCGGTAGCGGATTATCGATATGAACGTCAAATTCCTCCTCGTCGAGCGGTTTGTTCTGCTCGTTTATGCGGGGATAAAACTCTTTGATTGCGGCGTCGTCTTCTGCGTCGAAATCTTTAAGGATACTGCGCCTAAAAACAAGATACTGCACGGCGGACAATTTGTAAAGGTTTTTGACGTAATTGTCGTTTAAATCTTCTACGTTTTCCTTAACGAGAATACCGTACCCCGCATCGCTGTAGCCTTCGATAAACTGCCACAAAGCAAGGCATTGCCGCAAATTTTTGTTTTTTAGTATGGCGTTTGTACGCATAACGGGCGGACGAATAAAAGTTTTGCCCAACGCGCGGCACAACTCGCTATCGAGATATGAGCGGCATACGGAATTGAGTTTTACGACTCTGCGCCAAAGGTCGCCCGTCGTGGCGTAATTTTTAGAAACTTCCTCATCGGCGGTGCGTTCTTCCAGTCTGATATTGAGCGATATAGTGCCTTTTGCGCCGTTATGCTCAAAATTTTGAACCATATCGAGATCCGCCAACTTTGTGTCTACGCCTTGTTTGAGCGCGACGTTGTAGCGAAGGTTGACAAAAGAATACAGCCTATGCACGAGCGTATTGATAAACTTATTTTCGTACGTGCCTACGGTTTCGTCGCGAAAAACGTTGAGAATTTTTGTCGGGGTTATGCGCCCGTCCTCGTCCACTTTGGAGATATAGTCCGTGTGTTGCGCCAAATGTTTAAGCGACCTTTCCGAAATGTTTTTGGACAGTTCGATAGGCATAATTTCTTCCGTTTCCTCGATAAATCTCGACGGCGACCGAATAACTATATCCAAAGCGGGCAAAGCGTCTTCTACTGCGTCTACCCAAATTTTGTCGATAGAGCGAAGCATAAACCGTTTTGTAAGGCTCAATTGAGTAGTTCCCGCGTTGACGGCATTAAGAATATCGGCATAAAAATCGTTGTCGTCAACGATTTTGTCGATTTTTTTGTCGGTATCGACGTACTGCTCTACAAAACGCGCGTCAAGGTTTTGCGCGTCAAAATTTTGAGTATCGGAAAAAAGCGCGGATTGCTCCTCGTGATGCAAAATCCGCGCGTCAAAGGGAGGGTTATCTTTGCCGTCGGAATATACAACGTCGTCTTTGTCAGATTCAAAAGACATTTAAAGACACCTCCGATTTTTTTAATACATTTTTTGAAGTCTGAGCAAGTACTCTATGCACTCTTTCATGACGCCCTTGCCAAAGGTCTTGTCAAGAAAAGCGATAAGCCCTTTGATTTCGTCACGGATAAGAGAAAGGTTTAAACTCTCAAACTTGCGGAAAACTTTTGTAGCCAAGAGATAATCGAGTCCGTCAAGCACTTCTCCGCCGCACGCGACGTATACCGGCACAAAGGTTTTGAGTTGTTTCATTATACGGTTGCCGAACGCAACGCGGAATTTTTCTATAACGTACAAATCGAGTCTGCTTATGGCGTCGAGCAATTCTTCGCTCACGGGGTTGTCTGCCACCGCCTTTTGGTAAAGGCTCTCGACGTAACTATAACTGACGTATTTTGACTCCGTTTCCGGCGCGTCAAAGGGCATACCCTTGCTGTCAAGATTGATGACCAAAGCGCGGTCGTACACTTTGTCGGATATAGAAAACGTGCTGTCGTCGTTGTTTGCCGTGCCGACGTACCATACGTTTTGCGGAATAGTGAGTTTGCCGTCCACCAAATGGGCGGGGTCGGTTTTCCAACTCGACGGAACAATTTCTACCTTCCACTCGTTGGGATCGGGCATTTCCAAAATAGACAGCATTTCCGCAAAGTAGTACTCGACGCGGGCGATGTTCATTTCGTCGAGCAAAACGATGTTTATATCGTCGTTGTAAGACGCTTCGTAAATCCTTTTTAACACTTCCGTTTCGTTAAACTTCATCGTGAACTCGTTGAAAAAGCCAAACAATTCGCTGCGGTCGCGCCAAGAAGGTTGTACCGACGCAATAGTGGCGTCGTTTTTAAAGTACTTGCCCATAACGTACGGCAAAGAAGTTTTTCCCGTACCCGATATACCTTGCAATATAATGAGTTTTGTCGACGCAAGCCCCGCAAACATCAACCTTATCGTCTTGATTTCGTAATACAAGCGCGATTTGTTGCAAGCGTAATTTCTCAAATCGTCGCAAAGTTGTTTTAGCGACATATCGTTTTGGTAAGGCGGCGGAAGATAAAATTGATACTTTTCGTCCACTGCCGTCAAACGAGCAAAACGTTTTGCGCCGTTGCCTGCGTCGTTTTCTTCTTGGTCGGCGGCGGCAACTTCTCCGTTTTCTGCTTGTTGCTCTTCAAACAACTCGCGAAGTTCGTCCATCGTCATACCGCTTTGGCTGATTTTTAACGCCATAATTTTTTCTTTTTCTGAAGTAAGACGAATTACGTCGCGGTGTAAATCAGCGATTTCTTCCAGCAAATCGTCCCTGCTCGCCAAACTCTTGCGCAAACGTACCAACTTGCGAATACCCAACACAATGAGAAAGATAATGCCCGCCCAAATAGCCAAAGTAATTATCAGCGTGAGTATAGTCAAAATCCAGTCAAACCAGCCAAAATCGGCTTTGTACTGCGCAACGAGTTTGATATATGCGGGTATGTCAAAGATAGTGACAAACCCTTTAAAAAAGTTTTTTATCACTTGCCACAACCCGCCGAACATGGCGGACATAAAGGCAAAAAACCAGTTTAAAAATCCGTTCATAATTTTTCCGTTTTTTGTTTTTGTCGTTTAGATGGTTTTTTAGCCTAAAAACAATACGGAACCTTTACCGTTGAGAGTCGTCTTGTTTGCTCTCCGTTTGTTCCTCTGCGGTTTGCTTTTCTTTTTGCTCCGCAAGGTATTGTTCTATGGCTTTTTGCTTGATAAGTTCTTCTTCTGCGGCGGTAATTTGGCGTTTGCCCTTGTTTTTCATTTGCAAAACGGTGCGTACGACAACGTAAATTTCATAAGCGAAAAACAACGCCATAGGCAACACTATGCAAAGCAAAAATCCCGTCGGATTTTGCAAAAAACTTATCAATCCGCCCGCTCCGACAACCTTTTTGCCCGTCCACTTGCATATAACGCTTGTCGGCAATATCGCTGCGTCTTCTCCGACGTTGTTGTCGCCTTTGGTGACGTAACTCGCGGCGTCTCCGTCTGCGTCGGGATTGATTTTTACTATACGGTGAGTGTTGATAGCGTCTTTTCCGTCAATTTTTGTCCAAAAGGAAATGACGTCGCCTTCTTTTAAAAAATACGCCTTGTTGCCCGTGAGTTTTTCCCCTATGATTAAATCGCCTTTTTTAAAGGTGGGCGACATAGAATCACTCTGCACGGTAAGCCAATATTTTCCGCCTACAGACGGGATACCGGTGCTGTCACTTTGAGCGGCAATAGCAAGAATCGTCACAAAGCAAGCAAATACAAGAAATATCCACAAAAGGACGTTGACAACAATCTTTATGACTTTTTTTGTAGTTTGTTTTTCCATAGGTAGTTTCTCCTGAAAAATAATGGCTTTTAATATGGTTTTTCTTTTTTGTCGTTTACAACCTTAAACCTACAAAAGAAAATCGTTAACTCTTTATAATAAAGCATTTTAATGGATTTTTTACAAGGTTCGCTTCCGCGAGATTGCCACGTCGCTATCGCTCCTCGCAATGACGTACCAAATAGTTGTGCTTAAATACAAAAACCGCTTTGGTAAGTTTTGGTTGTTTTTAGGTTGTTGCGGTTACACGCAAAAGTGTAAACCATATTTGGTATATTTTACCATATTTTTTTCCGTTTGTCTACCGTATAAGTATAATTTAAGGCATAGTAGCGACTTTTGTTCGCCACTATACCTTAAAAAATACATAATTACATTGTTAAAATGTTTATTTTTCGATTATTTTAACCTTCAGCAGCAAATCTTACTGTAATCTTTAATTGTTCAACATGTACCGCATTGTCAGTCGTGCAATTAGTATCTTGCCCTTCATACCAAATATATATCTTTACTTCGGAATATACAGTATTGGATACAGCACCGAGAGTGCTTGCATTTGTATAAGTATCAAGAGCCGTTACATCATCGGTTATAGAGATTAACGTAGTAGCGGCACCTAAAGTTCCTATCGATTTAAGACCTCTATAGGTAGTATTGCCACCGAGAGGCGCATAAATATATCCGTTATTTTCGCATACAACGCCTATTCTCAATGCTTTAGAAATGTTTTCATTAGGAGTAGAATCAGCATTTTGCGGATCAACTATAAATTTAATGTCATCAACAAACAGCTTAGTAAAACCACTAGGACCAACCGCTCTGATATAAAAAGTATGTACTGCAACATCTCCAGTTGTGCCGGTATCTACGGTAGAAGCAACAATAAATTCCGTCCCTTCACCCGGTTTGCCGTCTTTTTGAACACCCGTACCGTCTTTCGTTTTGAAAAACTCTTGTTTGTTGTTTGCAAGAGAAGACGTGGAAGCCGGCGTTAACGTCGCAAGAGTTGTCCATTTTGTTGGCTTGTTAAATCCTTCGTTAGCGGTATTAGGAGTACCGCCAGTAGTGGAAATAACAAGGTCTTTGGATGTGATCGCTTGAACCTGCATTCCTTGCGCTTGTACTCTTGTATTCATAGAGAACCAAGCGTAGGTTGACGTGCCGAGCAGAGCGACTGCTACAAGCAACATACATAAAGATACGATAAGTTTTTTCATAATAAAATCTCCTTTATTTATATTTTTTTATTATTTTTAAATTGTTGTTTTTAGGACCGCTTCCGCGAGATTGCCACACAAAAAATTTACTTTATTATAGTTGTAATTTTTTGTTTGCAATGACATTAGAAAGCACGCTTCCGCTTGTCCCGCCGCATCGTCGCAACACCGCCTAAAGGCTTGTCGGTTGGCTGTTTTTGCAAACGTCCCTCGGTGCAATTAGGTTAATACGGTAAATTTTGTTGCGATTTTTGCAATACGTATTGACAAAATCAGTCAATCGGGATTGCGGACAACTTCATATTGAGTTTGAGTACGCCGCCGATAATGTCGTCGGTGCAATCTTCGTCCCAACCTTCTATCCATATCACTACGGTGAATTTTTTGATGTTGTTGACTTCAAAATTTTCTCGCTGTTGCTTGGTTACTATGATTTCGGTCAAAAACTCTTTTGTGCCTTTTTCCGGTCCCGTGCCGTCGCTACGGGTGCGGGCAAAGGTTGTGGGGGCGCCGTCTTCGTAAAGACGTATGCGTATTGCCTTTTCTATGCCCTTTGTGGTGCTTTCAAAATATAGTTCGTACTGCAAGGTGCAGGGTTTGCTGCCCGTGTTTTTGCAGTAAAAGGTGTACGCTACGTAGTTGAGTCCGTTGTGCTTGCCGTTTATGTTGTCGAGATCGGCGGGCAGGTCGGTTTCTCCGTCTATGTTGGTTATTTTTTCTGCTATGTCGGCTTTGAGAACGCTGGTCGGACTGAAAAAATCGTCCGATTCGCACAAGGACAAGCCGTATGATTTGTCGGGGTTTGTGATTGCAACGGTAAAACTTCCGCCGTTTTTGTACAACGCCGCCGCTATAAATACGAGAGCAAGAAGTACTACCAAACATATTATTATCTTGGGAGTGAGTCGCTGCGCCGTCCTTATTTTGCTTACGTCGGAGGCAATTTTGGATATCACTCGTTTTTCTTTGGGAGTATTAGCCATAGTCCTCCTCCTTTTGGTCGATAGAAAACTCTATTGAGTTGTCAAAACCGTCAAACGGGTGGTTTCCCTTGTAATCTTCGCCGCATACGTACCCCATACAGTCTAATCGATAAAATGCGTCGATTTGGTCGTCGTCGGTTACGCCGTCAGCGTAAAGGCTAAGCCCCAACGTTTTGAGATATCCGAGTAGCGCAGGTACGGCGTCGTGCTTGTTTCGGTCGCTTAACGTTTCTGCTACGGATTTGTCGAGTATTGCTCCGTACAACGGGTAATCCGCAAGTTTTGTGAGCGGCATATCTTTTGCGCCGCAACCGCATATCATGGTTTTGACTTTTAGCACCGCCATATCCGACAACGTTTTGAAAACGGCGGCAGGATCGCGCAACAACAACGATTTTGGAAATTCAAGACATAGTTTGTCTATAAATCCGCTCTTTTGCTTTGCCGCTGTATCGATAATAAAATCGTACAGGTCGACGTCGGTGGCAAGACTTGACGGACAGCGTACCGATATCCAGTCTATGTTGCGCCCCGCTCTCGCAAAACGCTTTGCCGCTTTGAGCGCCGCAGTAATGCTCCATTTTGCAAGGTCGTTTCCTACGTCGTCGTGTTCCGTTGCATAACCGTATTCTCGATAATTTATCACGCCGAGCGCTATGCTGTTGACGCGCGTCTGCGTGCGGTATGCGACGGGACGTTTGGTATAACACCCGTTGACCTGCGTAAAAGTAAGTTGCAACGGCGGTACACCCGACTCGATTGTCAAAGCAACTAATTGATTAAGTTTTTGGTCGCATTGCTCCGACATCGGATTTAGCCCCCCTTTTTTTTGACTTTTGTCGTTGCAGCGTTTTGTATCTTTGCAACTTTAGGAATAAAAAAAAACCAGCCTGCAACTTTTGTATAATACAAAAAATCTGCAGCTGGCAGTCTTAAAATTGAAGACCCTATAGCTTTGCGACACAGAATTTCTTCTGCTTTGCCAAATAATTAAACTATTGATTTATAGCCGAATTATAACATCAAAAAAGCCGCCTGTCAACTGTTTTTAACAAAAAAAATCGACTTTTTTGCCCTTTTTGAGATTTTTTTTGGGCTTTTTTGTCGTTTTTGACTGTTTTTGAGTGTTTTTGAGCGTTTGTAAAGGTTTTTGGGATATGCTTGGCAACTTGCGATGAGATTATGCAACGTTACATTGTATGCAAAACGATTTCGCTTTGTCGCTTTTTTTGTTGACTTTACCGTCGGTTTATTGTATTATATTATCGCTTTAATATTATATTTCCGCTTTTTAATATTTTTGGTCGTCGGAGAACAAGCGCGTCGCAACGCGCAAGAGTCCTGCAAAGATTCTTTTGTTGATAAGACGTCGGGTGCGCTCGGTTATTTGTCGGATAATCGGGTTTTTTGATGGTTTAAACCGATAGACGACGCGGCGGCAGAAAAAAAATATCAAGCGGCAAATGAGGTCTTTTTTATGAAACAAGCAATACAATTATCGGACCATTTTACTTATAAAAAATTGTTCCGCTTTGTTATGCCTACTATATTTATGATGGTGTTCACTTCTATCTATTCGGTTGTGGACGGTCTTTTTGTCGCAAATAAAGTGGGTAGCAACGCTATGGCTTCTATCAGTATCGTTATGCCTATCAATATGATTATCGGCGCGATAGGTTTTATGATAGGTAGCGGCGGCAACGCAATTATTTCCAAATCGCTCGGAGAAGGCAAAAAAGAACAGGCAAACAAATACTTTACGCTGTTTATTCTCGTAACCGTCGGCGTGGGCGTCCTTTTGTCCGCCGTCTGCATAATCTTTATGCGGCAACTCTCTTACCTTATGGGCGCAAGCGACCTCCTCATTGACGATTGCGTGGTTTACGGCAGAATCCTTATCGGCGGCGTGACGCTCTTTATGCTGCAAACAATGTTTCAGGCGTTTTTTATCACGGCGGAAAAACCGCACGTCGGGTTTGTGTTTACGCTGGCGTCGGGATTGACTAATATCGTCCTCGACTGGCTCTTTGTCGGCGTGTTGAATATGGGTATCGCCGGCGCGGCTATCGCTACCGATATAGGTTACGCCGTCGGCGGACTTTTGCCCGTGTTCTACTTTTTGAAAGGTAAATGTATCATTAAATTCGGTAAACCGTGCTTCGACGGCAAAGCGCTAAGAGAATGCTGCGGAAACGGCTCGTCGGAATTTATTTCTAACGTGTCGGCGTCCGTCATTCAGCTGCTGTACAACTTGCAGTTTATGAAGTACGCAGGAGAAGACGGCGTCGCCGCTATGACTATCGTTATGTACGTCAACTTTTTGTTTATCGCTATCCATATCGGACTTACTATGGGCGTCGCTCCGATAATCGGGTACCACTACGGCGCAAAAAATAAGGACGAATTGAAAAACGTCTGCAAAAAAACTTTCATTATCGTCGCAGTTTTGTCAGCGGCTATGTTGGCCCTGTCAGAATCGTGCGCAGGCGCGCTTACTTCCTTGTTTGCACGTAAAGGTACGGATTTGTACGATATGACCGTAAACGGGTTTAGACTGTACTCGATTTCTTTCGCTATGTGCGGGTTTATCATTTTTTCGTCCGCTATGTTTACCGCGCTGTCCAACGGCATCGTGTCGGCAGTAATTTCTTTTTCGCGGACGGTGGTATTTCAGATACCGTTTATTTTCTTGCTGCCGCTAATCTGCCAACAATTAGGCGCGCCCCCTATCAACGGAATATGGTTGGCTATCGTCTTTGCCGAACTCTTTGCAATCGTTATCGCCGTGATATTTATCTTTACCAACCGCAAAAAATACGGCTATTGATTTAAAATATTTACGCATTTAAAAACCGCTGCGAGTTTGCTCCCCGTAGCGGTTTTTTGTAATTAAAAATTTAGTTTTTTATCGTTGCAAAAACAAAACTTAATACTTTTTGTTGCCCAAATCGTCTTCTAATCCGAGCAAATAGTCCGCTGTAACATTGAAAAATTTTGCCAAAGAAACAATAGCCGACGCAGTAGGTTCGGTTTTGCCTAATTCCCACTTTGCAACAGCCGATTGGCTGACGTTTAATTTTACGGCAAGTTCGTATTGACTCAATCCCCTTGTTTTTCTTAAATCAACTATCAAATTTTTAAACATGCTTAAATATTATCTAATTTGAGTATTTTTGTACTTGACAAGTCTTAATGTACTTATTATAATTAAAATATTAAGTCTTTTTGTACTTAGTAAACTAAGGTGTGCTATGAGATTATTATCATTATTTTCAGGCTGCGGAGGAATGGACATCGGATTTGAGGGCGATTTTTTTTGTTTGAAAAAATCAATTAATTTCGCATTGCACTACGATTGGATAGAAAGTGAATACAAAGAATGGGTAAAACTCAAAAAAACAAAATTTGAAACGGTTTTTGCTAACGATATTCGTAAAGATGCAAAAACGGCATGGGTATCATATTTTGAAAAAAAGAAACTTAAAGCAAGCGAAATTTATCATAATGAAAGCATTATAGATTTGGTAAAAAGAGCGCAAAAAGGTGAAAAAGTTTTTCCTGAAAATATAGATATAGTTACCGGAGGTTTTCCCTGCCAAGATTTTTCAGTTTCGGGCAAAAGGCTCGGTTTTAACTCCATAAAAAATCATTTAGGCTCACTTTTGACTTATGATGAGCCTTCTCTCGAAAATCGCGGGCGATTATATATGTGGATGCGCGACGTAATCACACTTACCAAACCTTCTTTATTTGTTGCCGAAAACGTAAAAGGTCTTACAAATCTAAACGACGCAAAAGAAATAATCGAAAACGATTTTTCTACCGCTTGCAACGGCGGATATTTGGTAGTGCCTGCAAAAACTCTATTTGCACCTTATTTTGGCGTACCTCAATCAAGAGAAAGAGTTATATTTTTCGGTTTTAGAAAAAATTTATTAAAAAGAAAAGCATTAAAAGAATTATCAAACGCTATTATTTCAGAAAAGTATAATCCGTATCCCGCGCCGACGCACGGAAACAATCTTTCTCCTATAGTCAACTGCGCCGACGCTTTCGTCGGACTCGAAGAACCCGATAAATCAATAGATATATCCCAACAAAAGTATTCTATGGCTAAATTTATGGGTAATCATTGTCAAGGACAAACTGAGATTAAACTTAATTCCGTCAGTCCCACCATACGCTCGGAACATCACGGAAATATCGAATTTAGAAGATTATCGATAGAACATGGCGGAACTCATATCGACGAATTGCAACAAGGGTTAAAAGAGCGTCGCTTAACGGTGAGAGAATGCGCAAGAATACAAACGTTTCCTGACGATTATCAATTCATTTTACCTGCAAAAGATAATTACGTTTCTGTATCTGCAAGTAAGGCTTATCAAATAATCGGCAATGCCGTTCCTTGCGTATTAGCGTATAACATAGCAAAAAATATTGAAAACAAGTGGCATTTATACTTTTCGGAGAAAAAATCATGATTGTGTCTGAAAATAATAAATCAACAACAATTCGATTTAAATCGTTAATTTCCCGTATGGATAAATTGTTGAACGAAGAAGCTGTCGCCAACGAAGATTATTATACCAAACGCGGGGGTAAATTGTTAGAACAAGACGTCTTTTACGCAATTAAAAAATGCGCAAAAGGTACTGAATTTCAAGATACTATCCAACTCGTGTCGGGGACAAGTTTTCCCGATATTATAGCAAACAATTATTTTGGCATAGAAGTAAAAAGCACAGAAAAAAACCATTGGACTACTATAGGTAGCAGTATATTAGAGTCAACAAGAAAACAAAGTATAGAAAAAATTTATTTGACGTTTGGAAAATTAGGAAAACCCGTACAGTTTATTTCTCGTCCTTACGAAGAATGCTTATCCGGCATAGCGGTTACTCATTATCCCCGCTATCAAATAGATATGAAATTGAATTCCGGCGAAACGATTTTTGATAAAATAGGCGTTACTTACGACGATTTGCGTTTAATGGACAATCCCGTCATTCCCGTATCTAAATATTATAAAAGCAAACTAAAACAAGGAGAAAGTCTTTGGTGGACTAATGACGACATAGAAACAGCCGCTCCCCCTACCGTTAAACTATGGACTTCATTATCGCATAAATCAAAAGAGTATTTCGTTATACAAGGTTATGCTCTTTTTCCCGAGATATTAAGCAACAGTAACGCAAAATATAACAGGTACGCTCTTTGGCTTGCTACGCAACAAGGTATTGTAAATACAAATATCCGAGATAGTTATTCTGCAGGCGGACAAGTTTTTATAACACTAACTAGCGGCGTTACAATAAAAATGCCTGCCGCTTTCGGTAAAATCAAAAAATATCGCAGCAATATAATCGAATCAATAAAAACATCAGAAGAAGACATTCTAAAGGATTATTGGAATACAAAAATAATTAAATCAGACCGCATAAAACAGTGGATTCACATTGCGTCTACCGCTGCCGATTCTACCGTTGGTTACGCTTTAGCATATAACGTTCTGACAGACATATTCTTCAACATATAAAATTCTAATGTTTTGACAATCGTTGCGTTTTGGCGAGGAAGGTCAAAAGTTTATTACGCCCAAATGCTGCAAAAGAATTTTTACGCCGATTAGTATCAATATTATTCCGCCGACAACTTCCGCTTTTGTTTTGAATTTTTTACCGAATACCTGCCCCACTTTTAATCCTACGGCAGAAAATATAAAGGTTGTCGCACCTATTACCGATATTGCAAGCCAAATATTTACGCCGTCCAAACACAACGCAACGCCGGTCGCAAGCGCGTCGATACTTCCGGCAAGCGACAGCAACAACATGCTTTTAAACCCGAAAGAATCGCCTATATCTTCTTCGCTTTTGCTAAACGCTTCCCTTATCATATTTGCGCCAAGCAATACGAGCAAAGCAAACGCCACCCAGTGGTCAAAAGCGGCAATGTATTTTGCAAATAGCGACGCCAAAAAATATCCGATTAGCGGCATAAGCGCCTGAAATCCGCCAAACCAACTGCCTATTATAAAGTAGTGCCGCAGTTTGACTTCCTTAACAGACAAACCTTTGCTTATAGAAATGGCAAAAGCGTCCATCGACAAACCGACGGCAAGCAACAATAATTCCCATATACTCATAAAAAAATTATCCCCAAATAAAAAAAGGTTTGTTTTTAGACAAACCTTTTTTTATCGCGACCGCATAGCGCAGCCGACGTTGGCGGAGAAGATGGGATTTGAACCCATGCTACGCGTTTATATACGTACTACTCCCTTAGCAGGGGAGCCCCTTGAGCCGCTTGGGTACTTCTCCATAAAAAATCGGCTCGCTCAACAAACAGATGATTTTGACGTTAAAATCGTCGGCGTTTTAAGCAATCGTTCCGTCGGATTTATGCTTTAAAAACGGCGGTCATCGTCATTGCTTTGGTATTATAGCACAAAACTTTTTAAAGGTCAAAGTGTTTTACCTATATTTTTTAATAAAAATTTAAAATTTTTGGCGCGTGGTTGCAACTCGTCGATTCAGCCAACGTCGTTGCCGTTTTCGATACCCTTTTTGGGCAAAAAAGGCGTCGTTTTGCGTTTTCTTTTTTGCGACAAACGGCGCGACCGCTAAAAAAATCGATTTTTAAAGTTGCCTCTGCCGTTGCGACGCTCGGACGGAGGCAACTCCGTTTCTTAACCGTTTTTTGCGTTTAAATCTTTTTTTGACGACAATTGTCTTGTTGCAGCAAAAAAAGTTATTCCTTGTTGGCGGCTTGTTCTTTAAGAATATTCTTTATGTCTTCCAAAAGGGCTTGAGTGGTGTGCTTTGCGGCTTCTTCTTCCTCCGCCTTTTTGGCGGCTTCCGCCAACTCGTCGCGTTCCTTCGCCATCTGCGCGATTTCTTGCTCCGTTTTGCCTTCCTTACGCAATTTAAAGTATTCTTTTTTGTCGTAACCGTAATACTTTGGCGTGAGCACGCCCTTTGCCGCCAACATCGCCTTGACTATCAAAAACAAAACCAAAGCAATAAGGAAAAAGTTGATTATCGCGCTTATCAATGCGCCCCAGTCGATATATATGGAGTTTGCAAGGTCCACTGCTCCGTCGGGAGTTTCCGCGCGCTTCAAAAAGGTGAGAGCGCTTTCTAATGCGTTTGCGTCGCCGCCGCAACACAGCGCGATAACCCAGTTGATAAGAGGTTTAAGCACGTTGTTGGACAGCGCGGTGACGATAGCGGTGAATGCAGAACCGATAATCATACCTACGGCAAGGTCCATTACGTTTCCGCGAGAGATGAATGCTTTAAAATCTTTAAAAAAGTTTTTCATTTGCGTATTCTCCTTGTTTTATTTAAAACTTTTTTTAATTTTGTAGGTTTGTTTTTTCCTTGCGTTTGCGACGAGAAAAGGCAAGCGAAAGTTGTTCGCTGGCAAGATACCAAAGTATGCTTACGTCGGGGTTTTGCGGGGAGAAAAGGTAATATTCCTTGCCGTAAAACGCCTGAAACCCTTTGCCCATAGCATAACTCAAAAAGAAAGTGTCGTGCATCGGAATAAAAATTTCTACGCGCCGCCCCTCGCTCGTTCCGCCATAACGCAGTCCGTCTTTGTCAAACGTGACGACGCCGTCGCCGCTTTTTTTGACGTAACCTTTGCCGTTTGAAGAAGGTAAAAACAGCGTGACTTCTTCCTCGAGTTTAAAGTCGGGGTTTTGAGCGATTTCATCTACGAGCTTGCCTTTAAGACTCAAAAACCACTGCTGAAAATTGTCGTAATAATGCGGGAATCCGTTTACGTCGACAAAAGCGTATCTGTCGTCCACTTTGACTCTGTAACCGCATTTTTTGCAAAAAACTTCGTTCTTTTTTGTGGCGATAGAAAATCGCTCGTGGCAGTGCGGACATTCGTAAAGTATATGCTCCAACCCTTCCGCTTGCTTTTTGCATTTGTAGCGGTAGTCGGGATGATTTTCCAACCATTTAAAGTCGTTGTAATACAGAGCCTTTTCCATTTCGGCGTGCATGTCGTCGGCAGACAAGTCTTTGAGTTGCTGACGATTGAACAGCAACTTTATTTTGACGTCTACAATGCCTTTGCGGCGTTTTTTGGACCACTTTGGCTTGAGAAGATAACTTCCGTCAAAATGGCATAGGTACACGGGTAAATCGAGTTTTTTGAAAAACTTTGCCGTACTCTCGGGCAGTCCTTCAAACTCGCCGTACATACTGAGCCTGACTTCCGGCATAAATCCGAGTATCGCGCCTTCTCTTTTGAGCGCGAGCGTGTTTTTGACCGACTCCATATCTACGGTAAAAAGGTTTTTGGGTATGCAACCTACTTTGCGCATCCACGTGCCTACCGTTTTGTTGAAAAAGTAGTATCGGTTTGAAGTGAAACAAGTCACGCAGTTGCTCGCCACTATCCAGTAAAACATATCGTATGCGGACGGGTGATTGCACACCACGATAAATTGCTCCGGAAGCCGCCCCGCCTCGTCGGTAACGTTGAGTTTTACTTTGCGTTTCAACACGCTCCACACGATACGTTTTAGCGTCATATAGGTGTGCTTGTTTGGCATTTTTGTAGGTCCGTAGCAGGAATACTTTGACATTTTTGTTCCTCTTTTTTGTTTAGCGGCGATGCGCTATTTTGTGATAAATTGCAAATACCTGCCGTTGATTTTGTCGGTTTCCATCATAATAAAAATATCTATGCTTTTGAGAAGTTCGTCGCAAGAAGCCGCCGTCGACGCAACCATACACCCCATAGAAGTATAGGCTTTGAGAATAGGCGGCATACATTTTTTTGCGCGAACGACGTCTATCTCGTTTTCTGCCAAAACGTTCATTTTGACTTGCGGCGGCAACGCGAAAGGCTGCAACGACGGGTCTTTGCTGCGATAGTTGTAGTAAAGATATCCCAAAAAGTTGTTTAAATCGTCTTGCGGCATGTTGGGCAATCCGATAAAACCGAAAAGCAGTTTTATGTCGTTGAGTTTTACGTACTCAAACAATCCCCTAAAAAGCATTTTGATGACAAATCCGTCGCGATAGTCGGGATGAACAGCCAAACGCCCCAACTCCAAAACGTTTCCGTCGTAATTTTTGAGGTCGTCCACGTTGAAACTTGCTTCGTTTGTAAATTTGCCTAATTTGGGCAAATGCTTTTTTGTGACAAGTCTGTACGTGCCTACCAACCTATCGTTTTGAACGTCCACAGCAATAAGGTGGTCGCAATTAAGATCCACGTCGTTGTAGGACTGCTCAAAACTTACGTCGTCCTTTTTGCGGTGAAAAAGAACTATTGACTCGTAACGCAGTTTGCGGGCTTGCTTTAATTCTTCGTCCGTTTCCGCTAATTTTACTCTTATGCCGTTGTTGCAAAAATCTAATTCGCTCAATGTAGTTTGCTCCTCTCCTATTTTAGCCTTTTGTCTTCTCCGATAAGACGAATAACGTTTGTGTTGCGTTTGTTAAACAGCCTTGCAAAAATGCTTTCTCCGTACCTGCTCAACACGTCTTTAAAGGATAAATTTGTGTTTACTATGGTGCTTAATCCGCGTATTTGTCGCTCGTTTAACAATACGTATAGGTTTTCTAACGTCACAGTGCGATAAACGGGCTCTTTGCCCAAGTCGTCTACGACAAGCACGTCGGCGTTGAGCAGCGAGGATATTACGTCGTCTTTGCCAAAGGAAGTCATATCCTTTACAAAAAGGTCGTTTAGTCTGTATGCGGTTATACTGACGACGTTTACGTCTTTTGTAAGAAGTTCGTTTGCGATACAATCGCACAAAAAAGTTTTGCCTACGCCCGTGTGCCCGTAAACGACGATGTTGTTTTTGTCTACTGCGGGGTAACTTTCGCACCACTCTCTTGCTTTGTTTATCGCGCGTTTGTTTTGCTCGTTGTCTTCGCTATCGCTGCAAAACGTATTTGACGGGTTGACTTCCGTACCGCAATCTGCGTATTTAGCAATCAGTTTTTTGGCGCATATGCAGTACTTGCCGTCTTTTATCCCCCTGTCATTGCATAACTTGCAGGTATATTGCGGGTTTAACGACTCTCTCGTCATTCCGTATTTGCACAATACTGCGTCGGTGGCGGCGCGAGCGGCGTAAACTTCTTTTTTTTGCAAAGTAGTATCCGCCCCTTTAGCGTCGAGTTTTGCAAAATCTAATTCCGCCGTGCGTTCTCTCGTGTACGCTTTGTCAAAATCCGCGCGATTATATAGGTCGTCAAGTTTTAAACTTGCGACCATCTCTGCCGCTTGGCGGCGTTTTTTGATTTCTGCAAATACTTTTTGTTTGAGTAATACGGTATCCATATTTTTGGCGTTTGTTTGTTAACGTTGTTTTTTGTCGTTGATTTTTAATTACGGTGCTTTAAACAAGCGACAAAAACGCAAAAGAACGGTTTTTAAATTTGCCTTTGGTCGCTCAACTGCTCAAACATGGCGTTGAGTTGCTCTGCCGAGTACGTCCTGTCTTCCGGCATTAAAAATTTGTTTTTGTCGTCTTTTTTTGTTTCTTCTGTCGGCGCGCATACGAGTTTTAGTATGCTTTGCTCGTCTTTTGCGCCGCTTTGCTTTGCCGCCGCTACGGTTTTGTTTAACATCGCCATCGGATTGAAACACTCGCCGCACTTTTTTGCAACGGCAAGAAGTACGTCAAAAGGTATATCCGCCGATTGCCAGTTTTTGTAGTTTTTTCTGTCTGCGGCGCATACGCTGCGCACTATACCGAGCGCGTCGAGAACTTTGGCTATGCGGTTGTCGGTTTTGAGAACGTCTTCTGTGTATTCTATTATCGCTTCCTTGCTGACAAGTCCTTTTTCTGCAAGGCTGTCGAGCTTTTGATTAAGCCCTTCCAACGTTTGAATACGACACTTGAAACAAAATTTTGCAACCAACAGTATGGTGTCGGGCAAAAATCCTTTGGATAGCCACGACGTCACGTACTCATCGATTTCTGCGCGCAAATCGGCATAGTACAGCCCCATTGCTCTGTTGACTTCCAGTGCGAGTTGTTTGTTTTGCTCTTTAGTAGCCTCAAAAACATCGATTTCGTTGACAGACATAAGGCGTTGCTTGTAGTACTCGGTAAGCAACGAGTCCAACCGCGTCATACTTTGACGTTTGTTGCGCTTTGCGATTTCCTTAACGACGGACGAGTCAAAACCCATTTCTTCCGTCCACTTTTGGTACGTTCTTCTGTCGTCGATATCTATCCCGCGCTTTATGCCCAACGCTTTAAAAACTTCCGTCAATTCCTCGTTGTAATGGTTTTGCGTGGACATTTTTTCGCGAACTTTTTCTAACGTTTTGTACCCTGCGGCGTCCCAGTCCCGCGCGATTTTTAGTATGTAAGCGTAACCGATGTCGTTTCCTTTGACTTCTGCGCAATACTTTGCGATTTCTACAAGCGCGTCAGGCTCAAAAAATGAATTTTCTAAAAAAGTGTAGTACTCGTTGTACTCGCTCACGTTTATCATTCTGCCGCATAATGCCTGCTGCATCTTTTTGTTGAAAGTTTTGTACTTGCCGACGGCAACTTTTTTTTGCAAATTGCGACTGCTTGCGTCAACGTACTGCACCGACAACGGATTTTTGGATATTACGTTGACAAGACCGTATTCCTCCCAGTAAGTGAACGCGTCTACTATATCGTCATGATTGACGCTTAACGCCCGCTGCATGTTTGCGACGTTGTTTACGTCGTCCTGCCGCGTCGCTATGCACAATCCGTAAAGGTATATTTTGAGCGCGACTTCCGGCGCGTGCGGCATATATTCTCTCAAAAAAGCGTTGTCGACGGGGGTAAAACCGCTGCCGACAGCGTCCTGACCGAGTATACAAAACGCCATTACTCAAAAATCCTCCTTATTGTTTGCAATTTTGTTGTTTTTTTTTGATATTATTGGTATAATACAATTGAAAAAAAGTAATTTGCCGCAATTTCTTATACAATAAGTTTAGCACATTTTGTCGCTACTTACAACCGTTTTTATATCTTTTTTTACGCGACAAAACTATTTTTTTATACGGAGGACATTATGAAACTCTATTCCGTCACACTGACAAACAGACAAGACGAGACAAAACCGCAACTCGAGTTTAAGTACGGCAAAGATATTGCGCCGAGCCTCGTGTCTTGTCTAAACGCAAACGACGCGTACAAACTCTTGCGGTTTGCTTTCGGCAACGAAACGGACTGCGACGTAAACGGCGTCGTTTCCTTTCGCATTGACGGACAGGA
This sequence comes from uncultured Clostridia bacterium, assembly GCA_934230325.1. Classification (GTDB taxonomy): domain Bacteria; phylum Bacillota; class Clostridia; order Christensenellales; family CAG-314; genus SFEB01. The sequence continues at coordinate 101,867 of CAKQEP010000005.1, forward strand.
CTACAAAATTACCGTCACTCACAACGATAAAGGTACGGCGCGCAAAAATCTAAAAAAAGTTACCGACGACTCTACCGAAACGGTGGCGAGAGAAAAATCCGTGTACGCTTATCTCAACGACCTTTTGGACTGCAACCCCTATTCCGTAATTAGCGGCGGGTTTGTCGGCGCGGACGGTTTTAAAAAATTTGTAAAGACGGGCAGCGTCGACGTGTTTGACGACGTAAAAAGCCTTCGCGACCTTATTAAAGAAAGCGACGCTTTGCGCCAAAAAAGCGAAGAGATGGCTGCCGACGCATCTCAAAAAATTCGTCGGCTTGCGGAAGAAAAGTTACCTTCCGTCACAAAAGATACGATAAGCGACTTAAACGACGTAATTAAGGAAAAACGCAAAGATTTAGCCGCTTTGAGCGCGGCTTTAGACGAGGACAAGCGCACAAACGCAAACAATGCGGTGACGGCAAAAGTTTTGGAGGACAAAAAACTTTGCGACGAGCAATACGCCGCGCTTATTAAACGTCAAAACGATATAGAACTTTTAAAACAAAAACTAAAAGCGTACGAGGACACTCGCGACGTGCTTCCGCAAGCAAAACTCGTCAAACAACTTTCGCAAGAGATAAAGCAGGCAACCGAAGAACGCTCGCAAGCGCAAGAGTTGTACGAGTGGCAACAAAAAGAGTTTGAGTCAATTTCGCAACAACTTGCGCAAAAGCAGGAGCAGAGCGACAAACTTATCGCGCTAAAAAGTCGGTTGCAGGTGGCGGCGGAAGAACAATCCCGCGCGCAAAATTTGGAAAAATCCAACAAGGAACTAAACGCAAGCCTTAACCAACTGTCCGAGCAAGCCGACAAACTCACCACAAAAAAGGTGGATTTAAAAAATCGGTTGGAAAATATCGAGCAATCGATAAACGATATTCGCGACAATATCAAAGAGTTTAAAGTACCCGACTTTACCATAGGCGATATAGTAGAAAACGTTCGTACCGACGCCAAAATCGCAGAAATATCCAACGAAGTGGACAGACTTCAGACGGAAATCGCTTCCAAAGAAAGCGACATCAGCGACAAGGAAATGACGATAAGCGGTCAAACTCGCCGCCTAAATTCCCTTTTGAGCCTTGACAGCACCGTCGCGCCGCTCAAAGCGAAGGACAGCATAATAAAAACAATCGACAGCAAAGTTGACAAACTTCTGCTCATAAACGATAGTCTTAAACAAAAAAAGACAAACTACGTTCGCGCGTTGGAAGATTTTGCTTTCCGACAACTCAAAACGGAGCAAAGCGCAGAAACGCTTAACACAATGCTCAACCGCAAAGAGTTTGAAAAGGAGCAGGAATTTAAACGTCAGGTAATGTTGGCGCAAGCCCGCAACGACAGTATGGTAGAAGCGTTGCCTGCGCAACTCACCGATCCGGAAATCGAAAAACTCAAAACCGATATTGCCGACAGAACCCTTAACAAATACGACATTATCGAGAGTTCTGCGCGGCTCAAAGGCGCATTGGAAGAAATCGAGCGGCATATGGCGATAAACAATGCGGAAATCGAAAGTTTGCGTAAGGAAAAAGCAAATATCAATCGCAAATATCTCGAGTTGGTGTCGCAAAACCGCAACGAAGGCACTCAACCTTACCTCAAATCGCTGGAAACAAACAACAGCACAAAGTATTTGATGGATATTCAGGAGCAAGTGGTCAAAAACGACACGGAACTGCGCACATACAAACGCGACGTGGAAAAATTGCAAGGTCGGCTCAACGAGATGTTGGGAAGATTAAAGTACCTTAAGGAAAATTCCTCCTCCGCCACCGCAGATAATCTCGAGTTTTTGACTTCTACAAACGACCAAATCAAAAACGAGTTGAGCGATATCGGGGACAGATTGAGCATCTGCTACGCAGAACATAAAACGGCGTCCGACCAACTCGACCAACTCAATTATACCGATTTTCGTATGCGCGAGTTGCTGTTGGAAACAATGCAAAAAATCAAAGCAAACGAGAGAGAAATCGCCGCTATCAAACAAAAAACGGTGGATATTGCAGGCGGCGATCTTACGGAAAAATCAGTAGAAACGGAAAGCGAACTGGAAGAAATCACGGGAGAACGCAACACGCTCGCCGCTTATAAAGCCGAGTTGGAGCAGAAAGTGTTTGACGGGAAGGTTCGCATTATGCAGTTGGACTGGCAGATTAAAGAAAAAAACGCCGACATAAATAGCCAACTCGAAATTATTAAAGACAGCCTTGCAAAAAACAACCAAACCAAAGACGCTTTGTCTTTGGCGGAAGGTATGGAAGAAACCGACGCAGCAGAGTTTAAGACGGCAATCAACGAGTTTGAGACGCAAAAATCGCAGTTGGCGCACAAAATCGCAATGTACGAGCAAGTTTTGTCGGTTCTGCCGCCGCTCAAAAAACAAATTCCGCAGGAAACGATAGCCAAAACGCAGGCAGAAGTCGATAAACTCAATCTGGAAGTTTTGGACCTGCAAGACAAACTCGATTTTGCGATGACGGTGTTTATCAATACTTCCTCCGCCAAAATCAATCTTGCGCAGGCAACCGACGAGTACGACAACATCAACTCGATAAAACCCTTTGTCGAGCAAAGCAAAATTTCTCGCATAGTGCTTACTGACAAGATAAGCAGCATAATAAGACAAGCAGGCGGGTATCTGTCCGATATGACCGACGGAAAATATACGTTGGCGTATGCGGAAGACGATATGATAATAGGCGATAGCGACAACAACCTCGTTCAGCTGTCGCAAATGGAAAATACCGCAAGACTTATGCTGTACACCGCTTTGTTGTTGGCGCAACCGTCAGTAAACGGACAAAAAGCCGAGTGGTTGCTTATCGACGACAGAATAATCTGCAATCACGAGCAGTACTACAAAGCGTTGACAAAACTCAATTGCTATCTGCCCGTAGACGCTTAATTTGCTCCTTTGCGTTTGCAACGAAATTTTACAAAAAGAAAAATATAACGCAAACATAATATCGCAATACGCAAACAAAACCGCCTCAGACTAAATCGAAGGCGGTTTTTTACACAAAAGATTATCTATTTCAAATTTTCAATTCCAAATATTTGGCATTGAAAGTTTTTTACAAAAGTTTTTTCGTGAAAGTAAAACAGCCCCCGCTTTCGGCGGGGCAAACCTTACTGTTTCTTAAAGACCTCTTTCATAATTTTTGTAAACTTCGGCGGCGTGCCGTAAAGAAGAACGCCTACACGGTAAATTTTTGCCGACAAAACGCCGATACCGACGGTAGAACCGATTAAAATTATAATAGAAATGAAAATCTCATACCAAGCAACCGTACTCATACAAATTCTCGTAAACATTGCCATAGGCGAAGTGAACGGAATATACGAGCATATCTTCATCAACACGGAGTTTACGTTGCCACCGATCATCGAGAACAGAACGACCATAAAGGCAATAATGAAAAAGAATGTGACAGGCAGCACCATTGTGCTTATATCTTCAAGTTTTGACGCGGTTGAGCCGATTGCGCCGTAAAGGAAAGCGTAAATCAAAAAGCCGAGAACAAAGAACACGAGCATATAAATAAACAGGTTTACGGGCATACCGAATATCGAAGCGATTACCGGATTCGTTAACTGCGCTTTATTGATATTATAAAACAGCAATGCCGAGCCGAACACAAGCGCAAGTTGAGTAAAGCCTACGATACAGGACGCAAAAACCTTTCCGAACATCATACTTGTAGGCTTTGCGCTCGTAATTAAAACTTCCATAGCCCGTGAACTCTTTTCGCTTGCTACGTTTGTCGCAACAAGCTGCCCGTAAAGCATAATAACCGTATATAATGCGAATATCATTATGTAGGTGTAGAAATAATTTTTTATCTGGTCAACACCGAGCGTCATCGTATCGCTTTCGATAACCACCGACATAATATCTTTCGCCTGTTCGGGGGATAGTCCGTTTTGTATCATAGCGTTCACTCTGTAAACCTCTTGCAATACCGTGTTTGCAACAGCTTGATTAGAATCCCTCATATTGAGATTGTTTACGTAATAAGTGTAAGACGACGGACTGTTCAAAACAAAAGCGCACTCGACGACGCCGCTTGTAATCTGCGATTTTATATCGTCAAGCGGTCCGTCGGCAACTTTTACGTTATACCCCGTAAAGGCTTGCGCAAAATATTCTTTTACGGTTTTAGAAAGGGTTTCGTCTTGGGCGTACACAAGCATTACGGGAAGATCCTTTGACGGTTTTGTCCCAGACTTAAAAGCCGATATAATATTCGGAATAAACATAGCGATAGCGATTGCCGCTACAAGAAATATCGTAACGCCTACAAAGACTTTGTTTTT